>NZ_PPDL01000015.1 GCF_002994655.1 Corynebacterium sp. 13CS0277 | reverse complement strand
GGGGTAGGGCTCGCTCCGTCTACGTGGTGCGCACTTTCTCGTGTCGCTGAGTGTGCAATCTATCGTGTCGCTCAACACGCGGCTTCTTCAGGGGAGTCCCACGGCAGGGACAGGTCTGACACAGCAGGAAGCTGCTCGACAATACCAAGCACCTCTTCGGCGTCATACTGAGCCTGAAACAGTGGGATTTGCTGCACTTGCTCAGGCCACCAGTCAGGAATGCTGATGCCTCGCTCAAGGATGACTTCCGCTACCTCGATGAAGGAATCGCAGAGCATCCCTGCGTTGTAGTAGATCCAAAAGTCCTTCCCGAGGTCCTCCCGGCTCAGCCCCGCGTATTCGACAAGGAAATCGAGGAGCCCAGCGAAGTCGAGCATCGACGCGTCCAGCCGGGCGAAGTACGGCATCGACTCGTAATCGCGCGAACGCAAGTCAGCCAGCTGAACCACTAGGACCTTCCTTCCACATCAATCGGAAACGCGGTGAGTTTTCCCCACCACCGTCAGCACCAATATAGTACTGCGATCTCAGAGAAACACCAGCATAGAACATATCTTTACGTACCCGGGCACAGCCCTTCGCGAGTCTCTGTGGCACAATTACATGGCGCTTCACATGTGCCACGGTGCGGGGTGGTCCACACGGTTGGTGATGTGCCCGGCGATCGTCTGAATTTCTTTCGGCGTGTACGGGGGCCGGAACCGCGGGATACATGCGAGCTGTTCGAACCACCACGACGGCACGGGCACATCACGCACGATCACCTCGTCGACGACGTAGCCCAAGGAGTCCTCCGGGTATCCGCAGTCGAGGCATATCCACGCGTCTTCGTTCAGGTCGTCTCGGGTAATTCCTGCAAGCTCGATGAGGTAGGTGACGAGCGCAAGAAAGTCCTCAAACATCACGTCGTTAGCATCGCTGTGACTCATGGACATGTAATCTCGCGTCCGCATGTCAACCAGTTCAACAGCCATCGCCCTACCTCCTTGAAGCTTCCTTGAGGGGAACGCTATGAGCTTCGCCCCCAATCACCATCGGCATCAGCATCGTACTGCAATCGCACTGTAGCCCCAGCGTGCGATGCCCCGGTTTTCGACCCATCCGACTTGCGTGCGAGTGTCCTTGGGAGTGTCTGAAAAATGTGGGGGATTGTCGCGGGATGGCGTTTTGAGGTCCGTATAGAGGACGCACAAAAGCTCCCTACCTGGAGAAACAGGTAGGGAGCCAGTGGTGGAGCTAAGGGGAATCGAACCCCTGACCTTCTCATTGCGAACGAGACGCGCTACCAACTGCGCCATAGCCCCTGTGAGTCACGGGCACTGCCGGGGTGGCGTGTGTCCGTGTGGACTCCTTAGAGGTTACTCCTTCACGCCCGGGACACAAATCATGCCCCGGGCCTGCGGGTTTTCTTAGGCGTTGACGGGTGCGTCGCCGAGGATTCCGACACCCATGGTGGCTTTGAGGTCGCCCATGAGGGAGCCGGAGCGGGTGACGCGGAGGTTTTCGCCGAGGACCATCATGGTGGTGCGGTCCGCACAGGTGAGGTTGACGTAGACGTCGGATTCACCGGGGTGGGCGGCGAGGACTTCTTTGAGTTTGACGAGGTTGGCGGGGGTGCATTGGTCGGTGCGCAGGGTGATGCGCAGCGGCAGCCCGTTGCCGTTGCCCGCGCCCAGGTCGGGGGTTTTCAGGTCGTCGCAGAACAGGCTCATGCGGTCGTCGCGGATGCTGATGTGCGCTTTGGCGAGGACGATGTTGTCTTCGACGATCTGGGTGGACACCATGGAGTAGACCTTGTTGAACACGAGCAGTTCGACCTGCGCGCCGTTGTGGTCTTCGATGGTGACGATGGCCCAGGGGGAGCCGTCTTTTTTGGAGAAGCGGCGGTCGACGGAGCTGATGATGCCGCCGATGATGACTTCGGTGCCGTGGGTGAGCTCGCCGCCGAGGACGGTGGTGAGTTCGGTGTCGGTGTAGGCGGCGAGTGCGCCCTCAAAGCCGTCGAGGGGGTGGCCGGAGACGTACAGGCCGAGCATTTCACGTTCGTCGTGGAGTTCCGTTTTCCGGTCGAGGGTGGTCTCCGGGATGTCGATGTGGAATGCGCCGGCGAGTTCGGGGTCGGCGTCGCCGAAGCCGGCGAAGAGGTCGTATTGGCCTTTGTCGGCGGCTTTTTTGGTGTTGAGGACGGAGTCGATGGCGGCTTCGTGAATGTCCCACAGGCCGCCGCGGGGGTGGCCGAGGGAGTCGAAGGCGCCGGCTTTGATGAGGGAGCCGGTGACGCGCTTGGAGCAGGCGACGGTTTCGATCTTGTCGAGGTAGTCGGAGAACGAGGTGTAGGCGCCTTTTTCTTCGCGGGTTTTCACGATGGAGGCGACGACGTCTTCGCCGACGTTGCGGATCGCGCCGAGGCCGAACCGCACGTCGTCGCCGACGGCCTGGAAGTTGAGGGAGGATTCGTTGACGTCCGGGGACAGCACCCGAATACCCAGGTGGCGGCAGTCCGCCAGGTAGATGGCGGACTTGTCTTTTTTATCCGCCACGGAGGTCAGCAGGGCTGCCATGTATTCGGCGGTGTAGTTGGCCTTGAGGTAGGCGGTCCAGAAGCTCACCAGGCCGTAGCCGGCCGCATGGGACTTGTTGAACGCGTAGGAGGCGAAGGGCTCGATGGTGTCCCACAGGGCTTTGATGGCTTCCTTGGAGAAGCCGTTGTCGAGCATGCCTTTTTCGAAGGTGACGAATTCCTTGGCGAGGACTTCGGGCTTCTTCTTACCCATGGCTTTACGGAAGCCGTCCGCCTGGCCAGCGGTGTAGTTCGCCACCTTCTGGGAGATCCTCATGATCTGCTCCTGGTACACGATGAGACCGTAGGTCTCTTCCAGGATGTCCTTGAGGGGTTCTTCGAGTTCCGGGTGGATGGGGGTGATTTCTTCGCGCCCGTTTTTGCGGTCGGCGTACGCCCAGTGCGCGCCCATGCCCATGGGGCCGGGGCGGTAGAGCGCGAGCGCGGCGACGATGTCGTCGAAGCCGGTGGGCTCCATGCGCTTGAGCAGTTCGCGCATGCCGCCGGAGTCGAGCTGGAACACGCCGAGGGTGTCGCCGCGGGCGAGGAGTTCGTAGGCGGCGGTGTCGTCGGTGGTCAGGCCCTCAAGGTCGAGGTCGAAGCCGCGGTTGGCTTTGATGTTTTCGATGCAGTCACCGATGACGGTGAGGTTGCGCAGGCCCAGGAAGTCCATCTTTAGCAGGCCGATGGCCTCGCAGGCGGGGTAGGGCCAGCCGGTGATGAGCGCCCCATCTTGGGCGCGCTTCCACATGGGGATGCAGTCGAGCAGCGGCACGCTCGCCATGATGACGGCGCAGGCGTGCACGCCCGCCTGCCGGACCACGCCCTCGAGGCCGAGGGCGGTGTCGTAGATCTTCTGCAGCTCCGGGTCGTTTTGGATGACGGAGCGCACCTCCCCGGCCTCCCCGTAGCGGGGGTGGTTGGGGTCGAAGATGCCCGACAGGGGGATGTCTTTCGCCATGATGGCCGGCGGGAGGGCGCTGGTGATGGTTTCTGCCATCTTGTAGCCCATCTGGCCGTGCTGCACGCGGGCGGAGTCTTTGAGCGCCTGCTTGGTTTTCACGGTGCCGAAGGTGATGACCTGGGCGACTTTGTCTTCGCCCCAGTTGTCGGCGGCGTAGCGGATCATTTCGCCGCGGCGACGATCGTCGAAGTCGATATCGATATCGGGTGCCGAGGGGCGTTCCGGGTTGAGGAAGCGCTCGAACAGCAGCCCGTGCTCGATGGGGTCGATGTTGGTGATCGTCAGCGCGTAGGCGACGAGTGCGCCTGCCGCGGAGCCACGGCCCGGGCCGACGCGGATGCCGATGGAGCGGGCGTGCTTGATGAGGTCAGCGACGATGAGGAAGTAGGACGGGTAGCCCTTCATGTCGATGACTTCGATTTCGTACGTCGCGCGGTCGATGTACGCCTGGGGCACCTGGCCGCCATCGAAGCGGTCTTTGAGCCCTTCCATGACCTCGTGGGTGAGCCAGCTAGTGGGGGTGTGCCCGTCGGGCACGTCCGCGATCGGCATGCGGTCGTGGGTGTGGGGTTCCCAAATGGAGCTGTAGTCCTGCACCCGTTCCGCGATGAGCAGGGTGTTGTCGCACGCCCCGGGCACCATCTCGTCCCAGGTGTTGCGCATTTCCTCGGCGGATTTGATGTAGTAGCCCTCGCCGTCGAATTTGAAGCGGTCCGGGTCGGCGAGCGTCTTGCCGGTCTGCACGCACAGCATCGCCTCGTGCGGCTTGGCCTGGGATTTGAGCACGTAGTGGCAGTCGTTGGTGACCAACGGCGGCAGGTCGAGCTTGCGGCCGATCTCCAGCAGTTCGTCGCGGACGCGGCGCTCGATTTCGATGCCGTGGTCCATGAGCTCGAGGAAGTAGTTGTCCTTGCCGTAGATGTCCTGCCACATGGCGGCGGCCTCGAGGGCCTCGTCGAACTGCCCGAGGCGGAGGCGGGTTTGCACGTCGCCTGAGGGGCAGCCGGTGGTGGCGATGATGCCGGTGGCGTTCTCGGCGATGATGTCGGCGTCCATGCGGGGCCACTTGCCCAGCTGCCCTTCGTAGGACGCCATGGAGGACAGGTAGAACAGGTTGTGGAGGCCTTCAGCGGTTTCCGCCAACATCGTCTGGTGCAGGTACGCGCCGGAGGCGGACACGTCGTCCGCTTTCTGGTGGGCCTCACCCCAGCGGACGCGTTGCTTGTTGAAGCGGGAGCCGGGCGCCATGTACGCCTCGATGCCGATGATGGGCTTGATGCCCGCGTCGACCATCTTGCGGTAGAACGCGTCGGAGCCGAACATGTTGCCGTGGTCGGTCATGCCGACGGCGGGCATGCCCTGCCGCAGCACTTCCTCCGCCAGCAAATCCACCTTCGCCATGCCATCGAGCATCGAGTACTCGGTGTGGTTGTGGAGATGCACGAAGGATTTACTCATGCGGCCATTGTACGGGGGCCGTCAAGCCCCCACCCCGCGGCCACAATCCCGCAGGCCACACCCCATTTTTCACCCGTTTCCAGCAGTGGCACTCCCCCACCCCGGAAGGCCCCCGCCGTCCCCTCCCGCCACGGCACTGCGCGCACGCCCCACTGCCCTCCCCGCGCGCCCCACCCCGCGGGGGCGCACACCGTCGGGTCCGGGTTCGGCGGCAGCGAGGGTGTCGGATACAGTGACTGGCCATGCTCTTCGCCCTCGCCGCCTACCTGTTGTGGGGAGCCTTCCCCGCCTACTTCCCGCTGCTACAGCCAGCCACCCCGCTGGAGATCCTCGCCCACCGCATCGTGTGGACCGCCGTCGTCATGCTCCTCGTGCTCGTGGCGAGCGGCCGCTGGCGGGAGCTCGTGCGACTGTCAGCGCGCACGTGGGCGGCCACGGGCCTGCTCGCGGTGCTCATCGCCACGAACTGGCTGCTCTATGTCATCACCGTCAACAGTGACCACGTCGCGGAGGCCGCCTTGGGCTACTTCATCAACCCGCTGGTCTCTGTCGCTCTCGGCATGCTGCTCCTCGGGGAGCGGGTGCGGGGCCTGCAGTTGGCGAGTGTGGTGCTCGCGGTGGTGGCGGTCGCCTATCTCACGATCATTGGTGGGCAGCCGCCCCTGCTGGGGTTGGGGTTGGCGTTGTCGTTTGGGTTCTATGGGCTGCTCAAGAAGCAAATTGGGATCTCGGCGGCAACGTCGCTTGCGGCGGAGACGCTGATCCTCGCACCCCTCGCGTGCGGGTACCTGCTGTGGTTGGGCCACGCGGGCCGCAGCACGTTCCTCACCGAGGGCGCGGGGCATGCCTGGTTGTTGATCTCGACGGGCGTGGTGACGGCGGTGCCGTTGCTGCTGTTTGGGATTGCTGCCCGCCGGATTCCCCTGTCGACCGTGGGGATGCTGCAGTACATCACCCCGACGTTGCAGATGCTGTGGGCGGTGTTCGTCGTCGACGAGCAGCTGGACACGACCCGCTGGGTGGGGTTTGTGCTCATCTGGGTGGCGGTCGCCCTGTACCTGTGGGATGTGCTCCGCCAGCGGCGCCGCGCACCCCGGACTTAGAGATGTGGCTGCGGGTGGGCCCGCCGCAGGCGGCGCTTGCGTGCGGCTAGCTGCCGCTGCCTCGGGCGCCCGCAGTGGTACTCCCGGCGGTGGTAGCGGCCGTCGTGCCGGCGCCCTCCGCGCGGCGCTGCACGGGGCTGACCCCGAAGCGCCCCCACACGGCCCCGACGGGGGCGGGGTCGATCGCCAGGATCCCGGAGCGCCCCTGCAGTTGCCGAATATCGGCGGCGGTGTCGCGCACGATGAGGCCATCAATGCCGTCGATGGGCAGCCCTGCCCGCTGGGCGCGGCTGAACCATTGGGTGAACACGTCCTCACGGTTCTGGCCCGCCACCGGTTCCGGGAGGGCGAGTTCTTTCGACCCGTCGAACACCAGGGCGCTGACCCGGGTGAGCGGGACGCCCTCGATGACGACGGCAACCTGGGCGGGGCTCAGCGGCTGGGAGAACGACACCAGCGCGTAGACGGTGTCCGTCTCCCCCAGCTCGCCGAGGGCGTGGTCGGTGCGGGCGATGTAGTCCTCCATCGTCTCCCCGGTCTCCCGGCCGATGTGGTCGCCGTTGATGAGCATCGGCTTCGCGGTGCGGTCGCTGCGCGCCAGCACCACCCACAGCCCCAGCAGCAGCACGCCGATGAGCACGAGTGCGGCGACCCGCCGGCGCCGGTAGATGACCTCCGGGGGCACGGGCCGCGGGCCAGCGCCTGGCCGCGCGGTGGGCGCGGGGCGTGTGGTGTCTTCCGCGCGGGGCACGACGCGGCGCGTCACGCGGGACGAACGATCGCCGGGTCTACCGGTCGTGTCGGTCACGGTGGTCTCCGAGGACGTCACGCTAGTCGGCGCGCAGCACGTCGAGGGCGTGCTGCAGGTCGTCCGGGTAGGGGCTTTCGATGAGCATGCGGCGGCCATCGGCGGGGTGGGTGAACCCGAGGGACACCGCGTGCAGCCACTGGCGTTCCAACCCCAGCTTGGCGCTGAGCTGCGGGTCGGAGCCGTACATCGGGTCCCCGCAGCACGGGTGGTGCAGGGCCGAGAAGTGCACGCGGATCTGGTGGGTGCGGCCGGTCTCCAGGTGGACGTCGACGAGGGTGGCCTCCCGGAAGGCCTCCAGGGTGTCGTAGTGGGTAACCGAGTGCTTTCCGTCGGTCGTCACCGCAAACCGCCACCCCGCCGAGGGGTGCCGGCCAATGGGGGCTTCGATGGTGCCGGACAGGGGGTCCGGGTGGCCCTGCACGAGGGCGTGGTAGGTCTTGTCGACGGTGCGGTCACGGAACGCTCGCTTCAAGTGGGTGTAGCCCCGCTCGCTGGCGGCGACGACCATGACCCCGGAGGTGCCGACGTCGAGGCGTTGCACGATGCCCTGGCGCTCCGGGGGCCCGGAGGTGGAAATGCGGTAGCCGGCGGCCGCGAGCCCGCCGACGACGGTGGGGCCTTCCCACCCGACGGTGGGGTGGGCGGCGACACCGACAGGCTTGTCGACGGCGATGACGTCGTCGTCGGAGTACAGGATCGTCATGCCCTCGACGGGTTCGGCGGTCGGCAGGAGCGGCGCGGGTGCCTCAGGCAGGGTGACCACGAGCCACGCGTCGGCCACCAGCCGGTCGGACTTGCCCAGGGCCACCCCGTCGAGGAGCACGTCGCCGGCCTGCGCGAGCTCTGCGGCGACGGTGCGGGAGATGCCGAGAAGTTTCGCGAGCCCCGCATCCACCCGCATGCCGGCCAGGCCGTCGGGCACGGGAAGCTGTCGTACGTCACGCATGCGTCTGTCCTGTCGTCGGGGCGTCGGCGGGAGCATCCGGCTGGAGGAACACCAGCACCACGATGAGTGAGGCGCCGCAGGTGATCGCCGCGTCGGCCAGGTTGAAGATGGCGAAATGACCGATCGAGATGAAGTCCACCACGTGCCCCACGGGGAAGCCGGGGGCGCGGAAGAGTCGGTCGATGAGGTTGCCGGCGGCGCCGCCGGCAATCAGGGCGGTGCCCACCGCAGTGCCGCGGGTGGTGATCCGGGGTGCGGCGATGGCCGCGCCCAGGACGAAGGCCGCCTGGATGAGGGTGAAGACCCAGGTGTGGTCGCGCCCGAAAGAAAACGCCGCACCGGAGTTGAAGGTGAGGTAGAGCCGGGCAATCTCGCCCACGATGGGGGTGGGCACCCCGGGGGTCTGGGTGGCGAGGATCATCGCTTTGCTCAGCTGATCAAGCGCCACCACACCGGCGGCGATGAGCAGCATGAGGGGAACATGGTGGGTCTTCGGCACCCGCCCATCTTGTCACACCCTGGGGCGTGCCGGGGAGACGGGCCGGGTAGATTTGTGGTTTATGACATCCTCCGCCGCCGCTCTCTTCCCGCTGTCTGTCCCGCCCCGCCGCACTGCCGCGCACCCGAGGCTCGCGTCTGTTCCGCGCCGCGTGGCGGCGATGGTGCTGGCGTGCACCCTGGCCGCGGGACTGTCGGCCTGTTCTCAGGACGAGGGCGCCCAGGATGCCGCCGTCGCAGGTGAGGGCAGCGCCCCGCTGGAGGTGGATGCGGCGAAGCTGACGCTCGTCACCCCCGGCGAGGGCGATAAGCGCGTCCTGGCCTACCGCGCACCCGCCGGGGAGGCCCCACAGACCCAGGAGGGCAAGCTGCGCCTGGCGCAGGGGTTCACCCAAGGCATCGGCGACGCCTCGACCTCGCCGCTGCCGGCGCAGGAATCGGAGGTCACGGGCCTGTCGGTGCCGTACACGGCCCGCACGGTGCACGCTGAGGACACCCGCATGGTGACGCTCACCCTGGGGCAGGGGCGCTTCGATGATCTGTCGCGGGCGGGCGACGTCGTCGCCGCGGCCGATGGGTTCTCCATGGCGATGGCGGTGGCCGACACCGGGCAGGTGCGCACCGTGTCCCTGTCCGCCCCGCAGGACGCCACCGATGCGGGCCGGGCGGTGGTGGAGTCCCTGCTCATGGCGCAGCTGGCGACGCCGGTGGTGTTTCCCGCCGAGCCGATTGGTGTGGGCGCGGTGTGGGAGTTGGATTCCCGGGTGCCGGGCAGCAACGCCCTGCTGCAGCACACCACGCTGACCCTCACAGCACTGGAGGGGGACCGCGCCGAGGTCGATGTCACTCTCACGCAGCGCCCCACCCAGTCCGCCCTCGACCTGGGCAGCGTGGGCCGCGAGGGGGAGCTCAAGGTGTTGAGCTCGGAGACGCTGTCCCGCGGCAGCCTGACGGTGGACCTGTCGCAGCCGCTGCCGACGAGCGGCTCGATCGAGGCGATTACCCGGGTGATCTACGGGGAGGACACCCCCGACGCCACGCAGCGGGTCGTGCAGGACACGAGCTTCCTCGTCGACTACGCCCCGCAGCCCACCGCCGGCTAGGCCCCCACGCCCGCCGCGGACACACACCACTGCGGGCACTGATTCCCGTCCCACTCCCCACATCACCCCTATCCGGGGGTAGCGTGGGGAAATTTTTTCGCCCCTCCCCCAACCGGCCGCATCGCCCCCACAGCGGCGCGATCCCCTGCGGCATACCCGGCCCCACGCCACTGCACTGCCGGCCAGCACGAGCGAAAAAGTCGCAGCGCACAACCCCTTCGGGCCAGCGCGGCGCCCCTCGGGCACGACGCCATCCGAGCCGTCACGGCTGCCCCGCGGGGCCGCTGCGCGTTGTGATGCGCGGTGGCGCGAGAGGGGCGCGAGAGAAAAATTTTCTTCCCAAATCGCCCCCACGCACGCGCCCGGTCGCATACATTCCTAAGCACGAAAGCACCGCGCGCCGCTGGCCCGACCTCAGGAGCTCGCGCACCAGGGCCCGCGACCGCGCGGCGCTTTCGCACACGCCGAGACCACCTTCATGGGTGAGGTATGGAAGAGCCCGTGATTCTTTCTCGTCACGGCACACCCCGCCTCCCCCGGGGGTGGTCTCACGCGCGCCAGGGGTAGGTGTGGCATGACGAACGCCCCGGGGCACCTGGTGAGGTGCCACGGGGCGTTGTGCCGCATGGGGCCTGCGATCGTGATGGCCGCAGGCGGCGGGTTTAGTTCTCGGCCGGGGCGTCGGCGGGGGTGTCCGCGGCGACCTCGCCGGGGGCTTCCGCATCGGCGGCGGGTGCCGGGGCGGCGGGCGCGGGGGCGACCTCAGACTGGCACATCGCCGGAACCTGGTCCGGGGTCACGGTGTTGGTGATCAGGGTGCAGGCCCAGGAACGGGACAGCTTCCAGGCGCCGTCCTCGTAGACGAACTCGACGTTCTCCGCGGTCTGGGCGGGGCGCTCCGGGAGGGTGAAGGACACGGTCGCCAGTGCGGAGTTCGGGGTGTAGCCCGGCAGCACCGGGTTGACGACCTGGAACACGGCGCCGGACTCTTCCTTGGAGCGGGTCATGGTCTCGAACAGTTCGGGCGCGGTGTCGCCGTCCTGCACGGTCATGATCTTCTCTTCGACCGGCAGCGCCGGGTCGGTGGCGCGGTTGAGGACCTCGTTGAGTTCCTCTGCGGTGGGGGCGTCGGCCATGGCGGCGGCGGTCGTGGTGGTGGCCTCCGCGGCGGTGGTGGCGGTGGTGCTGGTGGCGGGAGCCTCGTCGTTTTTGTCGCTCGAGCACGCGCCCAGCGTCACGACGCAGGCGACGAGTGCGGCGGCGGCAGCAGCCTTGGGTGTCTTCATGTTTCTCCTTGGGGGTACTTTCACAAGCTCCCCCACCGCCGGTGGCGCGGTGGGCGGCAGGGTGTCCCACACCCTCGTGCACCGCACACAGGGTGCGTCTGCACGTGGCAACCCCGGCGCCGCGAGGCGGCGCGGGGTGCCACAGAAGGTGGGGTACGTGCCCTCCCGGCGCCGGGGCGCCTGGCAGGGATCAGCGTGGGGTGGTGGCAGTCGTCCTGCACACACAACGCACTCATGGTACACCTGTGACGGATGTGAATCGAATGCACGGCTGTGGTTTGCAGATGTGCGCCACCGCAGGAGCATGACCGCCGCAGCACCGCGCCCGGGGTGCGGCCCCCTGCGGGGGCAGCGGCCGCCCTGCCGCGGGGCGTATGCATATGGCAGCATGTTGTGCATGACTTCCCCCGCAGACGTTTCCGCGCCCACCGACCAGCAGCCGGCGAAGGCCATCGTGGTGCTCACCACGGGCGGCACCATTGCCTGCACCCACGTCCCCCAGGGGGAGCTTCTTCCCACGGTGTCCGGGGAGGAACTCGTCGCCCCGGTGCGCGCCCGCTTCGAGGGCACCGGCACGGAGATCCGCGTGCAGGAACTCACCCGCATGGATTCCGCGTCGATGACGTTTGCCGACATCGACGAGATCGTCGAGGCAGTCCACACCATCCTGGAGGACGACACCGTCGCCGGCGTGGTCGTCACCCACGGCACCGACTCCATGGAGGAGACCGCCATCGCGGTGGACACCTTCCACAACGATCCCCGCCCGGTGGTGTTCACCGGCGCGCAGCGCTCCTACGACCACCCGGAGTCCGACGGCCCCGGCAACCTCTTCGAGGCAGTCGTCATCGCCGCAGATCCCTCCGCCCGCGATATTGGTGCTCTCATCGTCTTCGGGCATGCGGTGCTGCCCGCCCGCGGCGCGACGAAGTGGCACACCAGTGACGAGTTGGCGTTCGCCACCAACGGCCCCGAGGAGCCCACCCGCCCGCTACCGATTGTCCCGCACCAGCTCGACGGGATCCGCGTCGATACCATCAACGCCTACGCCGGCGCGAGCGGCGACCTCGTGGATGCGGCGATCGCGGCCGGCACCCAGGGCATCGTCGTGGAGGCCATGGGCTCCGGCAATGTGGGCTCCGCGATGGGGGCGGCCCTGGGCCGCGCCCTGGAGCGCGACATTCCCGTCGTCATCACCACCCGAGTACCCCGCGGCGAGGTGTTCGGCGCCTACGGCGGGGCCGGCGGGGGCGCGACCCTCAACGCGAAGGGCGCGGTGGGCTCCACCTACTTCCGCGCCCCGCAGGCCCGCGTGCTGCTGGCCATCGCTGTGGCCACGGGCCACCACCCGGCCACCCTGTTCTAAACACTCGCCCGTCGCCCACGCCCCACCCTTCTCACGCGGCCCCGCGCCCGCCCGCCTCCCCCGGCAGGGCGGGTACTGCCGGGGGAGGCGGCATATCAGCCCTCTGGTAGCTCCTCCCCTACCGTGCGGTCTTCCCTCCCGGGTACGGCGTCGCCGGGGTCCTCGTCGCTGTGCCCGGCGCGCGCATCCTCCGCGGGCTCCCGGGCGGCAAGTGCGGCTGCGATTTCCCGCTCGCCTAAGCCCCACTCGAGGCTATCCAGCGGGTCCGCCGGCTCCAGGAGGGGATCGTCGACGGCGAAGCTGCGCGCCCGCGGGGTCGTCGTGGTGCGGGTTTCAAAGCGCACGCTGACGACCCCGTGCCCGGAGCCCTGCACCCACCCGTGGCCGTAGTCGGGGTGCCACACGTCGCGGGTGGGCCACCACTCGTGGGTGGGCTGCGGGCCCGCGTCCTCCCCGCCCTCCGCGCCGGAGGCGTCTGTGGGTGCTGGCTGCGGCATCGTCATCCCGGCCTCCCACTCGGCGGCGCGCTCCGCATCGCGGGCCAGCTGATGCTCCTGCCGGGTGGTGACCAGCAGGCGGTCGAGTTCGGGGAACATGACCTGCTGGTGGGCGTGCTCCAGGTTGGAAAAGCTCACGCCGACGAGCCGGATGGGGCCCACGTCCGCCGGGTAGCGCACCAGGGTGGTGGCCTGCAGCCACAGCACGTCTTCGTCGCTGGTGGGGTGCGGCAGGGTGGCGCTGCGGGTGTGCTGGGAGAAGTCCGACAGCTTGATTTTCACGGTGACGGTTTTCGCGCCGCGCGGGTCTTTGCGGAAGCGGCGGAGTGCCGCGTCGAAGGCCCGCCGCAAGGCCTCATCGGTGTGCGCGGTGGTGGTGAGGTCTTGCGGGTAGGTGTGCTCCGCGCCGATGGACTTTGCTTCCTTCCGCGGGGCGGTGGGCCGATCGTCGCGCCCCTGGGCCAGTTCGTGGAGACTACTGCCCGCAGCCTGCCCCAGCAGCCGGACTGCGTCCGCGCGCCGCAGTGCGGCGAAGTCGCCGATAGTGCGGATCCCGGCGGAGTGCAGTTTGGCTTCCGCGACGGGCCCAATCCCCCACAGGCTGCGGACGGGCAGCACACTGATCTGTTCCTGCTGGGTGGCGTGGTGGATGACGTGCACCCCGTCGGGTTTCGCCAGCCCGGAGGCGATCTTGGCGTATTGCTTCCCGGAGCCCGCCCCGACGGAGCTCGGCAGGCCGGTTGTGGCCGCAATCTCCGCGCGCAGTGCCTCCGCCCAGGCCACGACCTCGGAGGCGTCTGCGCCCTGGAGGTGGGCGGGTTCAAGGAAGGCTTCGTCGATGGAGAGCTGCTCGACCACGCCGGCGGCGCGGGAGATGATGTCGAATACTCTGCGGCTGGCGGCGACGTAGACGGCCCGCCGGGGGCGTACCGTGACGGAAGAAAAACCGGCGAGTTTTTTCGCCTGCCACATCGGCATCGCCGAGTGCACCCCGAACGCCCGGGCCTCGTAGGAGGCGCCAGCGACCACGCCGCGCCCGTCGACACCGCCGACGAGCACCGGCCGGCCCCGCAGGGTGGGGCGGGTGAGCTGCTCCACGGAGGCGAAGAACGCATCCATGTCGATGTGCAGCACCCAGCGGCGCGGCTGGGTGGGCGCGCCACTGCTGTGAGCCTGTGCGGCGAGTTCGCCTGCGTCAGGCGGCGTGGCTGTGGGTTCGCTGGGTACTGTCATGGGTTCTCAGGCACACACAGTACAGGCCCGGGGTCTACCCGTCTGAGCAGGAACCGGCACCTGAGGCCTCGGCCGGATCCTCGCGAGGCATCGCTGCGTCTTCGCGGCGGCGGCCACCCGGGGCGGGGCGCTGGGGAGTTTTCCGCAGCGCGACCGCCACCACGACAAGCCCAATCCCGCAGATCTCCACGGGCGTCAGCGACTGGTGGAGCACCAGCCAGCCCAGTACGGCGGCGGTGACGGGGTAGAGCGCCGAGAGCACGGAGAACACGTCCCGCCCGGCAATCCGCATGGCCTGCTGATCGCACATCGCCGGCAACACCGTCGACAGCACCGCCAGCGCAAGCGCCATGCCCGCAAGCGTCGGCACGGGCACCGTCCACCCCGGCCAGGTGACCAGCAGCACCGGGCTGGTGAGCACCGCCGCGTAGAGGAAGCTAATGCCGAGGGACTTGTTCGACAGGCCCGCATTGGCGATTTTCACCCCGGCGATGATGTACAGCGCCCAGCCGGTCGCCGCGCCGAGGGCGAAGAGCACACCCAGCGGGCTGCCCTGCCACTGGGCGCCGCTGACGGCGACGACGCCGAGGACCGTCGCGGCGAGGATGAGCCAGTCCCGCAGGGTGCGGCTGCCAAGGGCGGCGACGACGGCGGGGCCGAGGAATTCGATCGCCACCGCGGTCCCCATGGGAATCCGCCCAATTGCCTCATAGAAGCACATGTTCATGCCGACCATCGCCAGCCCGAAAATCACCGCCGTACGCCCCGGGGTGCCGACGAAAAGCTCCCTTCGGGGCCGAAACAGCACGAGGAGCACCACACTGGCGACGGCGACGCGCAGCCACGCCACCGTCACGGGCGACAGGTGGGTGAACAGGCTGATGGCGACGGCGGCACCACTATAGAGGGACGTGGCCGATGCCACGATGAGCGCCGGGGCGGCGGCAGCCTGGGCTGCAGGGTGCCCAGAGAGGCGATGGGCGGTCGGCATGACTGGGGCAACCTTCCTTCACGGATTCACGGTGGGCGTGGGGCGGGAACGGGGGCTCATAGGTACGCGACACCCCGCCGACGCCAGGAAGAAGAGCACCTGGCGTCGGCGGGGGTACACGGCGGGGGCCGGGGTGCGGCCCCGCGTGGGGTGTTAGGCGTCGACCTTGCGGCAGACGGCGGTCACACCGTCGACCACCTGGTGGGTCTCACCGTCGAGGGCACCGCCGACGATCTCGAAGTCCTCGGCGAGCACCTCCCCACTGATGAGGTCGCGGTGGCGCTGCGCCCACTCGAGGCGCTCCTCGGGCACCGCGAGGGTCACGGCGATGCGGTCAGACACGTCGAAGCCGCTGGCCTTGCGGGCGTCCTGCAGGCCGCGGATCACGTCCGCCGCCCAGCCTTCGGCCTCCAGTTCCTCGGTCAGCGTCATGTCGAGCACCACGAGCCCGCCGACGCCTTCCACCTGGGCGGTGGAGTCGGGGTCAACGGCGACGAGGCGTTCGGTGAACTCGCCCGGCTCCAGGGTGATGCCGTCGGCGACGACGGTGTCGCCTTCGCGGGTGTAGTTGCCGGCCTTGACGGCCTTGATGGCGCGCTGCACATCGCCCCCGAGGCGGGGGCCGGCGACGCGGGCGTTGACGACGACCTCGAAGCGGCCGACGGAGTCCACGTCATCGGTGAGCTGCACGTCCTTGACGTTGACCTCGTCGCGGATGATGTCCGCGAACGGGGCGAGTGCTGCCGAGTCCGGCAGGGCGACGGTGAGCTTCGGCAACGGCAGGCGGTTGCGCAGCTTGTGGGACTTGCGCACCGAGGACGCGGCGGAGCACACCGCACGGGTCTCGTCCATGGCGGCCACCAGTGCATCGTCGGCCGGGTAGTCGGCGGCCTGCGGGTAGTCCGTCAGGTGCACGGAACGTTCGCCCGTGAGCCCCTTGTACATGACCTCCGTCGCGTACGGCAGCAGCGGGGCCGCCACCCGGCACAGAGTCACCAGCACCGTGTAGAGGGTGTTAAAGGCCTCCGGGTGGGCGTCGTCGCCCGCCCAGAAACGCTCCCGGGAGCGGCGCACGTACCAGTTGGTCAGCGCGTCGCAGAACCAGCGCACCTCATCGCAGGCGCGCGCAATGTTCGTATCATCGAGGGCTTCCTGCACCGCGGCCACCAGGTTGTGCGTCTTGGCGAGGATGTAGCGGTCGAGGACGTTGTCGGAGCTGGTGTCGAAGGACGCGGCCTTCGAGGAGTACAGGGTGAGGAAGCTGTAGGCGTTCCACATCGGCAGCAGCGCCTGGCGCACACCCTCCCGGATGCCCTGCTCGGTGACGATGAGATTGCCGCCGCGCAGGATCGGCGAACTCATGAGGAACCAGCGCATCGCATCGGAGCCGTCGCGGTCGAAGACCTCGTTGACGTTGGGGTAGTTGCCCTTCGACTTGCTCATCTTCAGCCCGTCGTCGCCGAGCACGATGCCGTGGGCGACGACCTTGGAGTAGGCGGCCCGATCAAACAGGGCGGTGGCGAGCACGTGCATGGTGTAGAACCAGCCGCGGGTCTGCCCGGAGTATTCGACGATGAAGTCGGCCGGGAAGTGCGTCTCGCACCAGTCCTTGTTCTCGAAGGGGTAGTGCTTCTGCGCGAAGAACATGGAACCGGACTCGAACCAGCAGTCCAGCACCTCCGGGACGCGGCGCATCATCGACTTGCCGGTCGGATCGTCGGGGTTGGGGCGCACCAGCTCATCGATGTAGGGGCGGTGCAGGGAGGTCGGGCGCACACCGAAGTCGCGCTCCAGCTCGTCGAGGGACCCGTAGACGTCGACACGGGGGTAGTTGTCGTCGTCGGACACCCACACCGGGATGGGGGAACCCCAGTAGCGGTTACGGCTGATGTTCCAGTCGCGGGCACCCTCCAGCCACTTGCCGAACTGGCCGTCGCGGATGTGGGAGGGCATCCACTCGATCTGCTCCCGGTTGAGTTCGACCATGCGGTCGCGGAACTTCGTCACGGCGACGAACCAACTCGGCAGCGCCATGTAGATGAGCGGCTCCCCGGAACGCCAGGAGTGCGGGTAGGAGTGTTCGATGGTCTGGTGGCGCAGCACCCGGCCCTTCGCCTTGAGGTCCTTGATGATGTCCTTGTTGGCGTCGAAGACGAGCTGGCCTTCGTAGTCGGGCACCAGGGAGGTGAACTTGCCGTCCATGTCGACGGGGATGACGACCTCGATGCCGTAGGCGTCACAGGTGTTCATATCGTCCTCACCGAAGGCGGGCGCCTGGTGGACGATACCGGTGCCGTCCTCGGTGGTGACGTAGCTTGCTTCCAGGATCTGGAAAGAGTTCGGGTGGTCGGCGAAGTAGTCGAACACCGGGGTGTAGGTCAGGCCCGCCAGCGCGGAACCGGGGAAGGTCTCCACCACGGTGTGCTCCTTGCCGAGCTCCTTGGCGTAGGCGCCGATGAGGTTCTCCGCGAGCAGCAGCTTGCTGCCCCGGAACTCCTCCAGCCCGTCCTCGCCGACCTCGACGAGGGCGTAGGTGACCTCGGGGTTGACGGCGAGCGCCAGGTTCGACGGCAGGGTCCACGGGGTGGTGGTCCAGGCGATGGCGGCCGCGTCGTGCAGTGCCGGGTGCTCCGCCCAGGTGTTCTCCGCGGCGGTGCCGGGCTTGGCGCCCGTCAGCGGCAGCGTCACCGTGAGCGTCGGATCCTGACGCATGCGGTAGGAGTCATCCATGCGGGTTTCCTGGTTGGACAGCGGGGTGTGCTCCGCCCAGGAGTAGGGCAGCACGCGGAAGCCCTGGTAGATCAGGCCCTTGTCGTAGAGGGTCTTGAACGCCCACATGACGGACTCCATGAAGTCCATGTCCATGGTCTTGTAGCCGTTGTCGAAGTCCACCCAGCGGGCCTGGCGGGTGACGTAGTCCTTCCATTCCTCCGTGTACCGCAGCACCGAGGTGGCGCAGTACTCGTTGAACTTCTCCAGGCCCATGGACTCGATTTCGCCCTTGTCCTTGATGCCCAGCTGCTTTTCCGCCTCCAGCTCTGCGGGCAGGCCGTGGCAGTCCCAGCCGAAGACACGGCCGACCTTCTTGCCCCGCATCGTCTGGTAGCGGGGGATGATGTCCTTGACGTAGCCGGTCAGCAGGTGACCGTAGTGCGGCAACCCATTAGCGAAGGGCGGGCCGTCGAAGAAGGTGTACTCTTCGGCCCCCTCACGCTGGTCGATGGAGGCCTGGAAGGTGCCGTCCTGCTGCCAGAACTGCAGCACCTGCGCCTCCATGTCGGGGAACTTGCTGGACCCGCCGGTCAGATCGACCTTGGGGTACACCGAGCCAGTGTCAGCCATAACGTGTGCGTCCTTCTTACTCCACGCCCCCGCAAGCCCCCTGCGAAGCACCCCCGCCCACCGCTCCACGGTGCCGCGGCCCACCTGCTGCACAGCACCCCTGAAAAAACAGGGGGCGCGACAGGGTGGGTCTTCGGGCAGCGCTCGGGTGTGTGGCGTGCGTGCGCGCAGTGACCTGGAGGACGAAAAACCTTAGTCTGACGACCGCCGCACAAGTGCGGGGTGTGTCAGGTGTGCGTTGTCATCCAAACGCCCCCACCTGCCGCGGATGCGACGGGTGCGGGCGGTGCACGATGCAGGGACGCGTGCCGCGCGGTACCACCCTGCTTGGGTGCCCCTTTCCTCCCTTGGCGCGCGCGTCAGCGGCGCGAAGGAGGAGCAGGACACCCCACTTCGTTGGTGTGTTCAAAAGGTCACAGTGCGAGCACTCCCCCGGGTGCAACAGCCACCACGAGAGCTACTCCTCGGGGAATATCGACCCCCGCCTCGCCCGGTTCTACTAGCCACCGCACATGAATCAAGGCGGCTGCGTTCTTCCGGGGCGCTTCCCAGTGATCGCTGGATCAATGCGCACGTTGTTGGGATTTAAGCTACCTGCGCTTGGCCATGTGGTCAAGCGTGAAGAGCACCAGGCCAATAAGCACATCTGCCAGGAGGAGGTAGAGGTAGATGTCGCTGGTGGACTGCACGGCGACCACGAGGAGGCCGAAGCCGATGAGTGCGCACACAATCGCCGCAACCAGCATTGCTTTCCTCGCCTCCAGTGCGAACCCCGGACGCGGCGCGCGCGGGGAGAAAAAGTCATTGAACAGGTGGTGTCCGGGCGCAGCTCTGCGCCGGGCACCAGGGGGTGATTCTAGCGCACCGACCCGCACACCCCCGGGCATGACGACACCCCCGCTGCCCTTGGCGCGTGCGCGCCACGGGAAGCGGGGGTGCGGGGGTTCTCCCCTGAGGCGGGGAGTAAGCGTGAGTTAGGAGTTGTCCGGGGAGCCGGCGGGGGCGGCGGTGCCGCGGGTCTCCAGCTCGGCGAGCTGGCTCTCCAGGTAGCTCTTGAGGCGGGTGCGGTACTCGCGCTCGAAGGTGGACAGCTCGGCGATGCGTGCTTCGAGAGCAGTCTGCTGCTTCTTCACGGTCGCCATGATGTCGGTGTGCTTCTTCTCCGCGTCGGCCTGCAGGGCGTTGGCCTTGTCGGTGGCCTGCTTGATCTGAGCCTCGGACTGGGCGGTCGCCTCGGCGATCATGGTCTCAGACTTCTCCTTGGCCTGAGCCACCATGGTCTCGGACTTCTCGGTCGCCTCAGCGACAGCCTTGTCGGCGCGGGCGCGAGCGTCAGCCAGGGTGTTGGCAGCCTCGGTCTTCGCGGACTCGAGGGTGGCCTTGGAGGAGGCGTTAGCGTCGGAGATGGTCTTCTCGGCGGCGGTGCGCGCATCGTCCAGCATGGACTTGGATTCGGCGCGAGCGTCGTTGGTGAGACGATCGGCCATCTCCTGGGCCAGGCCCAGGACGCGAGCGGCCTGCATGTGGGTCTCGGCGGTCGCCATCTCGCCCTGCTCGGCGGCGGGTGCGGCCACGGCGGCAGCCTGTGCCGGTGCGGCAGCGGCGTTCTTCTTCGCTGCGGCAGCTTCCTCGCGGGCAGCCTTCGCCTCAGCCTGAGCCTTCTCGGTGGCCTTGGTCGCGTCGGCGAGCTTCTTGTCGTACTCGGCACGCAGCTCAGCCTCGATCTCCTTGCGGAGAGCAGCCGTGTCGACCTTCGCGTCACCCTTCGAGGCAGCAGCAGCGGCGGTCGCGCCACCCTTGCCCTTCAGTTCGGCCTCAAGCTCTTCCACGTGCTGGCGCAGGTCAGCGTTTTCTTCCTGCAGCTGGCCCAGAGTGTCCTCAACGAGGTCGAGGAACTGGTCGACCTCGTCCTCGTTGTAGCCACGCTTTCCGATCGGCGGCTTGCTGAATGCGACATTGTGCACGTCGGCTGGAGTCAGCGGCATGAACGTACCTTTCCTACATGGCCCAAACGCGGCAAGCGCCGCACATGTGCCGTTGACGAAGATTCATGAAGAAGTTGTTACCCGACAAGTGTACCCAGGCACACCCGTCAGTGCGTGTAAACCTAGGCCAATTGTGGGCTGTGTCCGAAAAATACACAACTTCACACCGGCTATCTACCCCCTGCATCGGGGGTAGCGCGCAGGTGATGCGCGAAACGTCACACACCCCGATATTCGGAATGCTTCACGGCTCGCACGCCCCGCAGACACGCACCGTGTCGTGGTGCTGCGGGCTGGTGGAGAACTGTCGTGGCAGGCGATCATGGCCTGGTCACCCACCACGGGACAGGGCTTGCCGCAGACCACACACACCCCGACGATCGCGGGGTGCGGCCTGCGGCAGGAGATGCAACAGCACTCCACCGCTGTGGTGACGCACATCGGGTGCGCGCCACCATCCACCTGCCCATCCTGCACGAATTGCCCCCGCACGCGGCTGCGCAACACGCTGGGACCTGCGAAGTTTTCCACGCGGTGCCATCCGCCGCGCGCCCACCCCCAGGCCACGAGCCTCATCCCACTCCTCTCCCACGGCCGAGGATCACGTGCCAACAGCGTGTGCTGCGCCCGCCCGGGACTGCGACCAGCACACACGCCGCACTACCTGCGTATCTGCCGCCACACTCGGCGCAGGCCGGCGGGGCACGCCCCGCGGGTGCCCGGGCAGACGTGCCGACCACGCGCGCTCACCCCACCGCGCGGTGCGCGCCACCGAAGATGACGCACTGCACCCACCCAATTCGAATGCGAATATGTGTAATTTTCGCGGGGGTCACACGAAAGATGGATTTTTCCGCCCGCCCCACCCGAAGAATCCATAAAAGGTTTCGCATGGGCGTGGCGCACCATGGGGCCCACACCCCGTGACTGCTGAAGCGACACCCGTCAGCCGCACTCGGGCGCAGCCAGTCGCACACACCTCCCCCGCCCACACCCTCCGCCCCGAGGACACGGGGCTGCTGCACGTCTCTGCACGTCTCTGCACGACAAAGGCCCGCAGCCTCAAAAGCGGCTGCGGGCCGTGGGAGTCCTATGCAGTGGTGTCAGGTGCCTGCGAGAGCACCTGGCACACCACCATCGTGGCGGCGGGTCTGAGCGCGCAAGACTCGGGGGTGTGGCTTAAAGGAAGACGCGCTGAATGATGAACTGCGCGACCATGATGAGCAGGAACAGTGCCAGCACACCCATGTCGAGGCCCACGTTGCCGAGACGCACCGGCGGGATGAGGCGGCGCAGCGCCCGCAGCGGCGGGTCGGTGAGCACGAAGAGCACCTCGCTGATGGTGGCGAACCAAGCCGGGGGCCGGAAGTCGCGGGAGAAGGACGCGATCATTTCGATGATGATGCGGCCCAGCACGATGTAGGAGTACAGCTGAAGGGCGACGAGAGCGATGAGTGCGACGTTTTCCACAAGCGCCCACCATACTTGACCGCCGCGCAGAAAGGGTCCTGCGCCTGGCCGGAGGGCACCACGCCCGCACGTGCCACGCCCCTGACATGCGAAAGCCCCGGGAGGCACGCGGCGTCACCGGGGGGTGGTCACCTGACTGGAAGAGGCGTTGCTCTGCACGCGCCTGCACGAGGATCCACCCGCCTTCCACTCCCCCGCAGATTGCGGGGTGTGGGAACGCTGGTGGGGGCAGGCGCAGTACCCGCGTGAACGGGAGCGTTTAGTCGCCCCGGTAGGCCTTGAGGAGTTCGTTGTCGGTGAACAGGCGGTTTTTATCCATGAGCGCCCACACGTTGTCGTCGAGGCGACGCAGCGTGCCCCGCAGGCCGAAGGCCAGGCCGGTGGCGAAGTCGAAGACGCGCTTGGCTTCGTCGTAGGCCATGTTGCTCAGGTCGAAGATAACCGCGTCGCCCTGCTTGAAGGGGTCGCCGATGAGCGGGCAATCGCGGAAGGAATCCACCACGACGGTGACGACGACATCGGTGGCGGGGCGGATCATGTCCGCGGGCGCCATCTCCGGGCGGGCGACCAAGTCCTCATACTCGGCGTAGCTCTCCGGGCCGGTGTAGGCACCGGGACGGAGGCCGAAGTAGTCCTTCAGGTAGTTCATCATGGTCATCGTGGTTCCTCGAGGTTTTTTCGCGTTCGTGCGGGGGAAGACAAAACAAACGGGCGACGCCCCGGATCCTGCGTGTTCCCCCATAGTGCGGGGGAGAAACACAAGCGCCGTGCGGGCGGTGTCCACGGTAGCTCAGCGGGCAGGATTTCTGCTGCTGACACGCACCGTTTTTAGGGATTTTTTATGTTCCAATCCCTCGGTGGCGAAGGCTCACTTCAACCACCACAAGTTCGGATATGAGTGCCCCGGCCGCGGCCGGGACGGGGTGGGCCCGTGGGTGCCGCGCGCATTCACTCGCACGCCACACACGGGCACCGGTGGGCGCCGTTACAGCGCCTGCAGTGGGGCTCCGGTGAGGAA
Organism: Corynebacterium sp. 13CS0277; assembly: GCF_002994655.1. Taxonomy (GTDB): domain Bacteria; phylum Actinomycetota; class Actinomycetes; order Mycobacteriales; family Mycobacteriaceae; genus Corynebacterium. Next base: position 67,851 of record NZ_PPDL01000015.1, on the reverse strand, counting down.
CCCCAGGGTCGCCTGCCGCCCGCAGGTGCCCTGCCGGCGGTAGGAGAAGTAGTTGTCGTCGGTGATGGTGCACTCCGGGTTGACGGTGACGTTGTCGATCCCGAGCTGCGCCAACTGGTGGACGATCCCTCGTCGCAGGTCGAGCCCCGCGGTGCCAGCCCGTGTCGTGACCCGACTGCCGGGCAGGTGCTGCTCGACATCGCGGGCCATCGCCTCCGGCACCTCGTAGAGCGCGCCGGAGGCCGCCGCCCCAATGAGGACGTGGATGGTCTCCGGGCGGGCCCCGAGATCCTGCATGGCGGCCACCGTGCGGGGCACGATGCCATTGCGCGCGCCCAGGCGTCCGGCGTGCGCGGCGCCGACGACGCCGTGCACCGGGTCGGAGAACACCACCGGCACACAGTCGGCGGTGAGCACCACGAGCGCGAGCTTTGCTGTGGTCGTCACCAGGGCATCCGTGGCGGGCACGGGCCCGCCCACAGGCTCGTCGACCTGGGTGACGGTATTGGTGTGGAGCTGCTCCATGTACACCATCCGCTCCGGGGGTAGGTCGGCGATGCGGGCCAGGCGGGCGCGGTTGGCGGCGACATGCTGAGGGTCATCACCGACGTGGTCGCCCAGGTTGAAGGAGTCGTAGGCACCGGTACTCACCCCGCCGTGGCGGTTGGTGTACAGGGTGCGCACGGGCCGCTGCTCCGGGGGGAGGCCGCCGGCGTACTCGACGTCCGCGTCGTGTGCTTCGGGCCCGGTGGGAGCAGGTGAGGCCATGTGTTTCTGCGTCCTTGAACAATCGCTGCCCCAGAACCAACCGCGCATGGCGGGTGTCTCAGCGGGCAGGGGTGGATGGGAGACAAGTTCGGCCCATCGGCGGGGACAAAGCCACTCCACGGGCGGGAAGAAGAAAAAAGGGGGTAAGGCTGAGGTATCGGCCCATGCGCGGGCTCCACCGGCATGCGCGGGGCGTGCAGGTGGAGTCTGTGCACTGGGACGACACACCGGGGTGTGTCACACCAAGAAGTCCCAGGGGGCAGTGGGTGCCGACCTTCGGGGCGCGCAGCGCGCCCCCAGGGCCGTTCACGCGCCCTTAGAGGAAGTCCGGCACCTCAAGGTCGCGGTTGGTATCGCGGCCGTGGCGCTCCTCGCGGGGGTGCTGGCGGGGCGCCTCGTAGGAGGTGCGGTCGGTGTAGAGGCCCGGGCGCTGCGGCTGCGCAGGCGGGGTCGGCTGCACCGGCTGCTGCGGGGGCAGCTGCTGGTGGGTCGGCTGCGGCTGGGCCACCGGCTGGGCCGGCTGAGCGGGCTCGCGGTGGATGTCCTGCTGCTGCGGGGCGGCGTACTCGCCGGCGCGCGGGTTGGTGAAGGACAGCGAGGGGGCGGGCTCCACAGAGGGCTGGGGGGCGACGACCGGCTGCGCGGCGGGAGCCGGGGTGGGGTTGGTGTCGGCGACGAAGGCGTCCGGGGTCGGCTGCTGCAGCGGCTGGTTGACCTGGGCGGCCTGCTTCTTCTGCTCCGCCTCGGCGGCCAGCGCGCCCGCCGCCTTCTCGCCCTTGATGTCCTCGTTGAAGCCAGCGGCGATGACGGTGATGCGGATTTCGTCGCCGAGGTTGTCGTCGAGGACGGTGCCGAAGATGATGTTGGCGTCCTCGTCGCAGAGGTCTCGCACGACAGAGGCTGCGGCGTTGACTTCCTTGAGGCCGATGTTGGAGCCGCCGGCGATCGACATGAGCACGCCGCGGGCGCCGTTCATGGAGGTCTCCAGCAGCGGGGAGTTGATGGCGTGGTGCACGGCCTCAGTAGCGCGGTCCGGGCCCGATGCGGAGCCGATACCCATGAGCGCGGAGCCCGCATCACTGATGACGGAGCGCACGTCGGCGAAGTCGACGTTGATCATGCCCGGGGTGGTGATGAGGTCGGTGATGCCCTGCACGCCGTTGTGCAGCACGTCGTCCGCCTTGCGGAAGGCGTCCATCATGGACAGGTCGTCGACGTCAAGCGCCAGCAGGCGGTCGTTCGGGATGACGATGAGGGTGTCACACACGGCGGCGAGCTCAGCGATGCCCTCCTGCGCCTGGCGGGTGCGGCGCTTGCCCTCGAAGCCGAAGGGGCGGGTGACCACGCCGACGGTCAGCGCGCCGAGCTTCTTCGCGATCGACGCCACGACCGGGGCGGCGCCGGTGCCGGTGCCGCCACCCTCGCCAGCGGTCACGAACACCATGTCCGCGCCGCGGAGGGTCTCTTCGATCTCCTCCTTGTGATCCTGCGCCGAGGTCTCACCGACCTTCGGGTCGGCGCCGGCACCCAGGCCACGGGTGGCCTCACGGCCGATGTCCAGCTTCACATCAGCGTCGGAGAACATCAGGGCCTGCGAATCGGTGTTGATCGCAATGAACTCAACACCCTTCAGGTCCTGCTCGATCATGCGGTTGACGGCGTTGCAGCCGCCGCCACCGACACCAACGACCTTGATGATGGCCAGGTAGTTCGGGCTCGGGGTGTTCGGCGAAGTCATAGGGGGAAGTCTCGCTTTTCCGGTTGGAGGGGCTTCTTGGTTGGTTTACATCTTGAAGCACGGGCGAGCGTTTTCGGCGCACATTTTGACCCGCGTGTCTTACCCTCAAGCTTTACTTTAGGGTTTTTCACCTGCGGTTTTAGGGCACCCACCCACCACTTGCTCGACGCTTTCTACCAGCCGCCCACTATGGCCCGCGCCACCGCCACACAGTCAGTGAGCGACACCCCATAACGCAGCGCACCCGCCCCGCCCGGCAAGAACCGCCGCCACCCCCGCACCCCACACCCGACCGCCACGACAGGCGCGAACCCCAACATCTAGCGCCCACGCCACCCCCACACCACAAGACGACGCCGCAGACTCCACGCACCAGCGCCCGTCCATTGCCCGCACAGGGCACATATACCCCGACAGATTCCCCGCCGGTACGCGCCACGCACCCCACAGGCGATCGCACCACACGCCCCGTACGCACCACGTGCCGCATCGGCGTCACGTGGGCGACGCGCCGCCGCGCAGCATCACCCCTCCCCCGCCACATCCGGGCCCCCATCCCACACCCCGGCAAGGAGTGGGCAACATCACAGTCGATTCAGGCCCCGCGCGTGTCGCCATCTGCATCATGCGGAAAATCGCATGAGTGGTGGGGTGGTGCGCCGCGCACGACAAAGGCCGCGCCCTTTTTTCAGGAGCGCGGCCGTCGTGGACGTTAATCCTTGCGGGTCACCAAATACGGGTCGGAGACGTTCCACTCCTGCCCCGGCTGGGTCAACACCGTCGCCGTGACGCGGGCTTTGTGCTCCGCGTCCTCACTGCTGCCCCAGTACACGGAGCGCTCCTGCGTACACCGCAGGGTGATCCGCTCCGGGGAGGTGATGTCGATGGCCTCCACCTGGGCGCGCACCTCCGGCGCGAGGCTCGCCACCACGTGGGCCGCCGCCTGCAACACCTGCTGATCCTCCCCGTCGGTGCCGATGACCTCGACGGTGCCGGCCGGGGGCGCGGCGATGACGAACTTCGCCCCCTTGGTATCGACGAGGATCTCCCCTTCCGGGGCGCGGAGGAACAACAACGGCTCGTGCTCCTGCACGGTGACGTCCACCGTGTCGGGGGCGTGCTGGTGGATCTCCGCCTTGACGACCCACGGCAAGGCAACCACGTTGCGGACCGCCTGCCCCATGTCGATGCGCAGCAGGTTATCCCCCTCCTGGATGCCGGTCGCGTCGACGACCTGCTGGTAGGGGGTATTGGTGTTGCCCTCGACGGTGATGGTGCGGACTTGCAGCACCGGCACCGCCATGAGCAGCACCCCGATGATCACACCAGCGACGATGAGCGCACCGGCGCCGAAAGCGATCTTGGTGCGCAGCGCCAACTGCCGCCACCCCGACCCACCCGTCGCCTCCTCGACCGCGCGCTGCGCTGCAGCGTCATCCACGCGGATGTCGGCGGGGTCGTTCTCGCGGGCGGGGTCCGGAATGTGAGGCATGCGGGGTGTCCTTGGGGCGCAAAAGAAATTGGGGCGGGCGAACAGCGGCACACAGCCCGCCGCGGGTGGCGGGCGTGCCGAGGCGGACGGGGGTTACTCCCCGTAGGCGAGGCGTTCGAGAATATCGTCGGCGAGCATCGTCACGGACCCCGCACCCATGGTGAGGATCAGGTCCCCGGGCTGCGCGACGGAGGCCACGCGCTCGGCCACCTTCGACATGTCGGGCTCGTAGATCACCTCGGCGCTGACCTTGTCGGAGATGGTGCGCCCGTCCACACCCGGCACCGGCTGCTCCCGGGCACCGTAGACGTCCAGGACGATGACCTTATCCGCCAGCGACAAGGCGTCGGCGAATTCCTGCGCGAACTCCACGGTGCGGGAGTACATGTGCGGCTGGAACACGACGACAACCTGGCCGCCCTCCCCCTGGGCCTGCAGCTTCGCGTGGGAGGCCTTGAGCACCGCCGCCACCTCAGTCGGGTGGTGGGCGTAATCGTCGAAGACCCGGGCACCCAGGAACGGGCCCTCGGCGATGGTGCCACGGTGCTCAAAGCGGCGGCGCACACCGGTAAACCCACTCAGGCCCTCGGCGAGGCGCTGCACGTCGCCACCCGCCAGGGCGGTGGCCAGGAGGGAACCCGCCGCGTTGAGCATCATGTGCTCGCCGGGGACGTGGCAGTCGACGTGCACCTCCTGCGAGTCCTGCCCCTCGAGGTCCACCCGGCAGTCAAAGCTCGTGCCGAAGTCCGTGACCTCAAACGAGGTGATGATGGCTCGGGCGGGGATGTCCGGGTGGGCGTCCGCATCCGCCTGCAGGCCGTAGCCCGCCACCCGGATGCCGCGGGCCTGCGCCCGCTCACCCAGGGCCGCCGCGCCCTCGTCGTTGAGGCACACCACGAGCGTGCCCTCCGGAGTGATGCGGTCGGCGAACTTATCAAAGACCTCGTAGTAGGCCTCCGCGGTGTGGAAGTAGTCGAGGTGATCCGGCTCGACATTGTTGACCACCGCGATCGTCGGCCGGTAGCGCAGCAGCGAGGCATCCGACTCGTCGGCCTCCGCGACGAAAATATCGCCGGTGCCGTGGTGGGCGTTCGTGCCCGCCTTGTTCAACTGTCCGCCGATCGCGAAGCTCGGATCCAGGCCCGCGGCCTGCAGGGCGACCACCGACAGCGACGTCATCGACGTCTTGCCGTGCGTGCCGGCCAGCAGCAGCTCCGTGTACTCGCTCATGAGCTCGGCCAAGAGGTCGGAGCGGCGCAGGATCCGAATGCCGTGCTCCTTGGCGGCCACCAGCTCGGGGTTATCCTGCGGGATCGCCGCGAAACTCGTCACCACCGCCGTCGGCAACTGCCCACCCAGGGTGAGGTTCGAGGCCTCATGCCCGATAGCAACATCCGCGCCCATGGCGCGCAGCGCCAACACGATGCGGGAATCCCGCATATCGGAGCCGGTGACCGTGGCCCCCTTGGCGAGCAGAATCCGGGCCACGCCCGACATCCCGGCGCCACCGATACCGATGAGGTGCACGCGGGACAGATCCACGGGGGTGGTGTCCTCCGGGGTGGTGGAGGGGGTGGGGGCAGCAGAGTCAGTCATGACACACCTTCACTGGCTCCCCGCGGCCACACCCGCGCGCGCAGCGCGGGAGGGAAGCGGGGAGACAAACATAAAAACAACACGAAAAGCTTGGTGCACCTCGCGGCAGCCAGAGGCGGCCACCCACGACGCGCAGGAGAAGAAGAGAAAGAACAGTCACCGCGACCAGGGCGAGATGCCCGCGGGGCTAGCTGCGGCGGGCGGCCACCGCGTCGGCGATACGGCGGGCGATGACTTCGGCGGCGTTGCCCGCCTCCGATGCACTTGCCGCGTGCCGCATCGCGGCCGCCTGATCGGCGTCACCCAGGATCTCGGTGACGTGGCGGACCACCACCTCGGGCGACAGCTCCGCGTCGGCGACCAACCGGGCCGCGCCGGCGGCCACCACGGCTTCGGCGTTGAGCGCCTGCTCGCCGTTGCCGTGCGGCAGCGGCACATACACCGCCGGCACCCGGGCGGCGGTGGTCTCCGCCACCGTCATCGCCCCGGAGCGGCACACCACCATGTCGGCGACGGCGAGCGCCAAATCCATCTCGGCGATGTACGGCACCGGCACGTAGCCGGGGTGTGCCTCCGGCAGGGGGTTCTTCTTCCCCACCGCGTGGAGGATCTGGAAACCCTGGTCGGTGATCTCCCGGGCGGCGGCCTGCACCGCGCCGTTGATGGACTGCGCGCCCTGGGACCCGCCGGTGACGAGCAGGGTGCGCTTGGCCGGATCGAGGCCGAAGTGCGCGTAGCCGCGCTGCGCGCGCTCGGCCAGCACACCCGGATCGGTGGCCGCCAGCTCGGCGCGGATGGGCACGCCCACCACGTCGCCGGCCAGGCCCGAGTTCGGCACCGCGTTCAGCCCCACGCCGCCCAACGCCACGCCGAGCTTATTGGCCAGGCCCGCGCGGGCATTGGACTCGTGCACGAAGAACGGCAGCTTGAGGCTGCGGGCCGCCAGGTACGCCGGGGCGGACACATAGCCACCGAAACCGATGACGGCGTCAGCGGAATGCGCCCGCAGCACCTCGCGGGTCTGCCGCACGGCGGCCGCCACCCGGCCCGGCAGCTTCAGCAGCGCCAGGCTCGGCTTGCGGGGCACCGGCACCGGGTCGATGAGTTTAAGTTCCACGCCGCGGGCGGGGACGAGGTCAACTTCCAAACCTTTAGGCGTGCCCAGGGCCACCACGTCGGCGTCGAAGTGGGTGCGCAGCGCGTCCGCGACCGCCAGCGCGGGCTCAATGTGGCCGGCGGTACCGCCGCCAGCGACGACGACGCGCAGCGGCCGGGGCGTTGTGGGATGCGGGCTCGTTGGGGTGCTCAACTGGAACTTCCACCACCTTGGGGACAAACGTCGGGGAGCAAAAAGACAAAGCAAGCGCCGGCGCGCAGCCGAGCTCTAGCTGTCCAGTCTAGGCCCGCTCGGTGGTTCAACCCCGCTGCGAAACGTCGGCGCGCCCCACCTGCGACAACCGTGCGCGGCACACGCACCGACTCAAGGCCCACGCACCCGCGTGCGCTAGCGGCGGTCCGTGCCGCGCCCGCGGCGCTGGCCGCCGCGCGGGGTGCGGCGCTGCTCCCGGGGAGAGCGGCGCTGGTCACGCGGCTCGTACTCGGTCCGTTCGCGGCGCACCGCGCCCCGGGCCCGGCGGGGCGTGTCCTCGTGCGCACTGTCGGCGCCCAAACGCCCCCGGCCGCGGGGCGGGGTGCCGGCGGCCCCGCCACTGCTGCGCGCCGCGCGGCCACGGGCGGTCACCGGCACCTGCCGGCTGCTGCGCGGCTGCCGGGAGGTGCGCGCAGCAGAGCCTGCGGTACGCGACCCCCGACCGGTGTCCTCCCCAGCAGTCCTGCGCGCGGACGCATCCTCGCCACCGCGGGGGCGGCGCCGGGTGGGCTCCTCCGGGGCATCTGCCCGGTACGGGCGGGGTGCGGGCAAACCCAACCACTTGTCGAAGTTGCTGCGGCCCCGATCCGCGATCGCGGAGACGTGCTCCGGCTCGTGGCGGGCACAGTTCGCCACCAATCCCAGGGAGGCCAAGGTGATGATCGTGGAGGTACCTCCCACCGAGATCAGCGGCAGCTGAATACCCGTCACCGGCAGCAGGCCGACGACGTAGCCGATGTTGTACAACGCCTGGAAGACGATGCCCAGCACCAGGCCACCGGCCAAGAACCGCAGGTAGGGGTCGGCGTTGCGGCGGGCGGCCCGCAGGCCGAAGAACCCGAGGAACACGAACAACAGCAGCACCATGATGGCGCCGACGCTGCCGAGCTCCTCGCCGACGATGGCGAAGACGAAGTCGTTCTTCGCCTCCGGCAGGTAGAACCACTTCGCGCGCGACTGGCCCACACCGACACCGAACAGCCCGCCCTCAGCCAGGGAGAGGAACCCCTGGTAGGACTGGAAGGCCTCGTTTTGGGTATTCGCGAAGTCGCCGGTGAAACCGTCGAGGAAGGTCTGCAGGCGGGAGGCGCGGAAGTTGTTGCCGGAGGAGCCGTGGCCGAACCAGATGAACGCTAGCGCCAGCGGCACGAACAGCGCCAGGGCGCTGCCGATGGACTTGTAGGAGGCGCCGCCGAGGAACACCACGATGGAGCCCACCACAAGCACCGTCAGGGTCATACCGAGGTCGTTTTCGGCGAAGATGAGGCCACAGACCAGCACCATCATGCCGGTGTAGACGATGAGCCTGTCGACCCGGTCGAGCAGCGGGATGAGACGGGCGCGGCGGCCGGCCAGCCAGTCGGCACCCCACATCACCAGGGCCACCTTGGCGACCTCACTGGGCTGGAGGCGCAGCGGGCCGAACTTCAGCCACGACTGGGAGCCCTTCTCCGCCTCGCCGATACCGAGCGGGGTGAACACCAGCAGCAGCAACACCACCGCCAGCACCATGAGTGCCGGGGTGAAGCGCCGCAGCTGCGCCGGGGAGATCCGCAGCGCGAAGTAGAACGCCACGGCTCCGAGGCACACCATGATGAACTGGCGCAGGAACTGCCCGTACACGCTCGCACCGGAGATGTACTGGCCGGAGTCGTCGTAGAACGACGACGGGCCGGTGATGCTCGCCGCCATGATGAGGCCGACGAAGGTGAGCGCACCGGTGATGATAAGCAGCATCGTGTAGTCGACGCTGGGGCGAGACAGGAAATCGGCGACGTTGTCGCCGATGCGGCGCGCCAGGCCCCGGCTGCTGGTGCGGGCGGGCTGTGTGGCCCGGGGCGGTCGGCCCGTGGCCTTGGTGTTCGGCGCGGTGGCGCGACCGGCCGTGGCTTTCTTCGCGGCGGGGCTGTCCTGCGGCACCCGCCGGCGGCGGGAGTTGCGTGCATCCATGGTGGTCTCCCCGTCGTTAGTGTGCGGCGCGGGCTGCGGCGGCAAACAGGTCGCCACGCTGCCCCATGCCCTGGAACATGTCGAGGCTGGCAGCCGCCGGGGCCAGCACCACTGCGTCACCGGGCTGCGCGGCGGCGATGGCGGCGGCGACAGCGGCATCCATGGCGCGGGCGGGGTCGGTGTCGTCGATGAGGGTGACCGGCACCTCCGGGGCCGCGTCTGTCAGCGCCTCCGCGATGAGCGGGGCGTCGACGCCGAGCAGCACCGCCGCCCGCAGGCGCGGCGCGCAGGACGCAACGAGGGGGCGGACATCCGCACCCTTGAGCTGCCCGCCGGCCACCCACACCACGTGCGCGAAGCCGGCGAGTGCCTGCTCTGCGGCGTGGGGGTTGGTGGCCTTAGAGTTATCCACGAACACGATCGGGTCAGCACCCGGTGCCGGGGTCAGCCGGTGCACCACCTGCCCCCGGTGGGGGGCCACCTCAAAGCCTGCGAGCGCGGCGGCGATCTGCTCAGCTGTAATCCCCTGCGACAGGGCGATCGCGGCGGCCGCCAACGCGTCCAAGATCCCCGCCGGCCCCTGCGGGCTGATGTTGTCGGCCGGGCACAACGCACCCGCCCCACAGGCATTGTCGTAGAGCATGCCGTCGCGCACGCCCAGCTGGCCCGGCTTCGGATCGCCGGCGGTGAACTCGATGACGCGGGTCGCGGGGTCGTTGAGGCGCTCCAGCTGTGCGGCGGCTGCCGCACAGTCCACGCCCACCACGGCCACGTCGCCGACGAGTGCGCGCGCCTTGGCCGCCGCATAGCCGGGGTAACCGCCGTGCCAGTCGAGGTGATCTTCCGCCACGTTGAGCAGCGCGCCCGCCGCCGGGTGCAGCGTATCCGACCAGTGCAACTGGAAGGAGGACATTTCCGCCACGAGCACATCCACCCGCGGGGTAGCGGTCAGCGCGTCGCCGATGGCGACACCAATGTTGCCCACCGCCTGCGCGGTGCGCGGCCCCTGCTGCATCATGGCCGCCAGCATCGCCGTCGTCGTCGTCTTCCCGTTCGTGCCGGTGACCACCAGCCAGGTACGCGGCGCGCCGAAGCAGCCCGCCTGGTCGAGCTGCCACGCCAACTCCACGTCGCCGATGACGCGGTGGCCGGCGGCCTGCGCCGCCTGCAGCAGGGGTGTCTCCGGGCGCCAGCCCGGGGAGGTCACCACCGCGCTGAACTCCCCCAGCCGCCGGGCGGCGTCCTCGGTCGACACCGAGTCGCAGCCGGTGGCCTCCACGACGCGGAGGCGGGCGGTTTCGTTATCGTCGGCGATGGTGACGTGGACGCCCAAAGCGCTGAGCATGTGGGCGCAGCCCGCGCCGGACACGCCCGCGCCGCACACCAGCACCTGGCCGCGCAGGTTCTCCGGGAGGCGGGGGGATGCAACAGAAGTCATGGTTTCTTCGAGTTACCTTTCAGCAGCGGGGGCGCGCACCGCCACGCCACAGCACACTCACCTGACAGGAGGCGCGTGTGCTGCTGGGTTCTGGGCCCGCAGGCTGGGGGCAACCTGCGTCGACGGCGGTGGACAGTCGTCATCAGTTGATACTACTGGTGCGCCTGTGACACCGAGGGCGAAGACACTCGCACACCCCGCACCCGGGCGCTCCCCCGCACACCCCGACATACGCCGACGCACCGCCAACCCCGGGGAGATTCCAGGGGCGGCGGTGCGTCGATGAGGGTGGCTCGACCGAGGTGCTTAGACGCCGGCGGCGTAGAGCCAATCCGAGTAGAACAAGGCCACACCGACCAGGCAGGCCATGGCGGTAATCAGCCAGAAACGAATGACGACGGTGGTTTCCGCCCAGCCACCATTTTCAAAGTGGTGGTGGAAGGGAGCCATGCGGAAGAAACGGGTGCCGCGGGTGCGGAACACGATGATCTGAATCGCCACGGAGGCGGCCTCGATGACGAACAGGGAGCCAATGATGATCATCAGCAGTTCCGTGCGGGAGGCGAAGGAGATACCGGCGACCAGGCCACCGAGTGCAAGCGAACCGGTGTCGCCCATGAAGATCTTCGCCGGGGCGGCGTTCCACCACAAAAAGCCCAAACATGCGCCCATGCCGGCGGCGGTGAGCACCGCCAGGTCCAGCGGGTCGCGCACCTGGTAGCAGCCGGGGGCGGCGGCAATGGCGCAGGAGTTGCGGAACTGCCAGAAGGTGATGATGGAGTACGCGCCCATGACCATCGCCGTCGACCCCGCCGCCAGGCCATCAAGACCATCGGTGAGGTTCACGGCGTTCGACCAGGCACTGATGACGAACACCACGAAGATGAGGAACACGATCATGCCGAGGATCCCGGCGCCGACCTTGACGGGGAAGGTGTCGATGTCGCGGATGAACGACAGCTTGCCGCTGCCCGGGGTGAGCCCCTTGTCGTTGGCGAAGCTCAGAATTCCCCAGCCGAACAGCAACGACACCACCAGCTGGCCAATGAGCTTGGCCTTCTTATTGAGGCCCAAGTTCCGGCCCTTGGCGAGCTTGATGTAATCGTCGGCGAAGCCGAGCAGGCCGAGGCAGATCGTCAGCGCGAGCACCAGCAGACCGGAGGCGGTAAACCCGCCGGTGCCGCGGGCCAAGGAAATCAGGTTCGTACCCACGTAGGCGACCACGATGCCGGTGAGGATCGCGATACCACCCATGGTGGGGGTGCCACGCTTCCGCAGGTGAGACTTCGGCCCCTCTTCGCGGATTTCCTGGCCGAGGCCCTCCGCGCTGAAGAAGCGAATCAGTACTGGTGTGAAGAAGATCGACACCAGGAAACTGAGCGCCCCACTGATAATGATCTGTTGCACGGTTGTTTTCCGGTCCTTTGTGCGTAGTCGACGTCCACGTGCCACGCGCACGGCATGCACGGGCGTGTTCGGTTCGATTTCACAGCGTATCGGTTGCGCCGTGAGAGTTACTAAGCGCGCAGGTCGCTTCACGCTGCGCGCTGCCGGCGGCAGCAGCGCCGGGCTAGCCGGTGGCGAGAAGCCCCTGGGCGACCCGCCACAGGCTTTCCGCATAGGACGCCTTGACGAGGACGACAGGCGGGTGGGCGGCGTCGTGGTCGAGGAAGGCGGTGAGCTGATTGTCGACGAGGTTGACGGCGGCGTCAGCGCTGTCCGCGCTCACGGTCGCGATCCCGAGCTCCGCGGCCCGTGCCGCGAGCGCACCGATGTGCACCCCGGTGCCGACGGCGACCAGGGAGCGCACCCCCAGCGCGGCGAGTTCCTCGGCCAGGGCTTGGTGTTCCTCGGTGGCGGCGTCGCCCAACTCCCCCATCTGCCCCAGCACCGCAATGGTGGGGGCTCCGCCGCGGGCGTCCGCCATGCGGGCCAGGGCGCGCAGGCCCGCCCGCATGGAATCCGGGTTGGCGTTGTAGGAGTCGTTGATGACGGTGACCCCGTCGGCGCGGTGTTGGACGTCCATGCGGTGCGCCGAGGACGCCTCGTGGGAGCCCAGTGCCTTGACCACGAGGTCGAAGGGCAGCCCCGCTTCGAGGGCGGCCGCTGCGGCCGCCAGGGCGTTGGCGACCTGGTGTTCGCCGGCCACTTTCAGCGTCACGGGCGCCACCCCGGCCGGGGTGTGGAGGGTGAAGCTGGCGCGGGCGAACTCGTCGGTGCGCAGCTCGGTTGCGAAGTAGTCGATCCCGCGCTCGGCCGCAGTGTCCGCATCGACTGCCGTGGAGAACAGCACCACCTTCGCGGTGGTGCGGCCGGCCATGCCGGCCACGTACTCATCGTCGGCGTTGAGCACCGCCACACCGCCGTCGGCGGCAGACGGCAGCGCCTCAACGAGTTCGCCCTTGGCCTGCGCGATGACCTCCCGGCCACCGAACTCCCCCAGGTGCGCGGTGCCGACGTTGAGCACCACCCCAATCCGGGGCGGCGCGATCCGCGCCAGGTGGGCCACGTGCCCCACCCCGCGGGCCGACAATTCCGCCACCAGGTAGCGGGTGTCTTCCTCGCAGGTGAGCACCGTGTAGGGGTGCCCAATTTCGTTGTTGAAGCTGCCAGGGGGAGCCACCGTCGGGCCCGCGGCCCGGAACAGGCTCGCCATCATGTCTTTCGTCGAGGTCTTCCCCGCGGACCCCGTCACCCCAATGATGGTCATGCCGCGCGCCGTGAGTGTGGTTGCCACGTGGCGCGCCAGGGCACTCATCGCCGCCAGCACGCTGGCGGTCGCGCCCGTGGGGTCGTTGTCGAAGGCCTCGGCGTTGCTGTCGGGCTGCTCCACGGGCGCGGCGATGATCGCCGGCGCGTCCACCGGGCGGGCCGCGAGTGCCGCCACCGCCCCGTCGGCGATGGCCTGCGCGGCAAAGTCGTGGCCGTCGACCCGCAGGCCCGGCAGCGCGACGAACAGCCCACCGGGGGTGAGTTTGCGGGAGTCGAACTCGACCGACCCGGTGACCTCCACGCTGGGGTCGTCCACCAGGTCGAGGGTGCCGCCGGTGAGGGTGGCGATGTCTTCAAGGCTCAAAGGGATCACAGCAGGCCGCCTAAAACAACAGGGGTAAGAAACAAGCTCAAGGGAAGAAGAGAAGCGAGAAAAAGAAAGAGGACAAACATCAACGGCAGAAAACAACCACGCCGGTACAGACCTTGCGGCCCTCGCGGCGCTGCACGAAGAAACGAACACAACGTGCGGCCACCACGGGTGTCGAAGCACCTCGGTGCTTCACCGGGGTGCCCCCGGGTGCGCGCTCCCGCTAGCGGGTGTCGGCCGCGTGGGCGTGGAGTGCCCGGCGTAGTTCTTCCCGATCGTCGAAGGGGTGGGTGACGCCGGCGACGAGTTGGCCGGTCTCGTGCCCCTTGCCGGCGACGACGATGGCGTCGCCGGGCTGGGCCCACTGCACGAGCGCATCAATCGCCCGGGAGCGGTTGGGCTCCTCGCGGATCTCAACGGCGCGCCCACCGGCGGCGCGGGCGCCCTCGAGGACGGCGGCGCGGATGGCGGCCGGGTCCTCATCGCGGGGGTTGTCATCGGTGACGACGACCAGGTCGGCGCCCCGGGCGGCTTCGGCACCCATGAGCGGGCGTTTGGCAGTGTCGCGGTTGCCGCCCGCACCAATGACGATGCCGACGCGGCCGGTGACCTGCTCAGAAAGGGTGCGCAGGATGGCGGCGACGGCGGCCGGCTTGTGGGCGTAGTCGACGACGGCGAGGAAGGGCTGGCCGACGTCGACGCGCTCCATGCGGCCGGGAACAGCCACCCGCGACAGGGCGTGGGCGGACTGCTCCAGGTCCTCGCCGACCTCGACGAGGCAGGCCAGTGCCAGCGCCGCGTTGGCGACGTTGAAACGGCCCGGCAGGGGCAGCTCCACCTCGGCCGCAGCGCCGGTGGCGTGGTCGATGAAGGAAAAACCATGGCCGCCGCCGGGGCGAGAAGTCACCGCGCCGACCGCGAAGCGCGGTCCCGCAGCCTCACCGGGGGCGACGTCAGCCGCAGCGTCGCCCAGGGCCACGGTGTCCGCGCGCTCGCCGAGACGCTCAGCAAGACGGCCTGCCCACTCGTCGGCGAGGACCACCACAGCCTTCGTGTCGGCCACTGCCGGGTCGCCGTCGACGAGCGGGGTGAACCACTGGGCCTTGGCCTCGAAGTACTCCTCCATGGAGTGGTGGAAATCGAGGTGGTCCTGGCTCAAGTTCGCAAAGCCCTGCACCGCGAAACGGGTGCCGGCGACCCGCCCGAGGCTGATCGCGTGGGAGGAGACTTCCATGACGACGTGGGTGACGCCCTTGTCCACCATGGTGGCGAACAGCTGCTGCAGGGTGGGCGCCTCAGGGGTGGTCAGCTGCGTCGGAATCGGTTCCCCATTGATGCGGGTGCCAGTCGTGCCAATAAGGCCGACGGAACGGCCGACAGCCAACAGTGCCGCCTCCACGAGGTAAGAGGTCGTCGTTTTACCGGAGGTACCCGTCATGCCGATGATGGTGAGCTTGTCACTCGGGTGCCCATAGATCGCGGAGGCGACCGCGCCTAAGACCGCGCGCACGTCAGCGACCACCACGACCGGCCGGTCGAAGCCCGCGTTGCTCAGGATCTCCGCACCAGCGGCGTCGGTGAGCACCGCGCCGGCGGCACTGTCGACAGCGAACGACGCCCCGTGGGCCCGGGTGCCGGGCACGGCGGCGAACATGTCGCCCGGCCCACACGCCTGGGCATTGATACTGATGCCGCTGACAGGTTGCTCACCGGCCCCGGCGCCGAGGAGGGTTCCTCCGGCGAGGTCGGCGAGTTGGGCCACGGACTTCTTCGCGGTCGACACGGTGTGGTAGCCACTCCTTGATCACATGTGGGGGTTGGTTTCTCGCCTGCGCTGCAGGGGTCTGCGCGGAGGCGTTGTCGTGGTACTTAAGGCTACCCGCCGGGGCCAGCACCGGCGAAGTGCGCAGCCGTACGCGTGTCCCTCCACCCACCTGCCCCGACCGCACCCCTCCCCCAGGCACGCCGCAGGCCCCGGGTCACCCCCCGCAGCAAACGACGGGTGGGGTGACACGGGGCCTGGGATGCGTGACGCGAGGGGCTGTGGCTACTGTGCCTGCAGGATGAGCTTGCCGCTCGGCGGCGGCGACAGCGGCACATTGTCGCGATCGAGCAGCCAGGAGGCAATGTCGTGGAACAGTGGGGCCGCCGTCTGGCCGCCCTCGCCGTGGACGCCGCGCTCCGGGTCGTCGAGCATGAGCGCGATGACGTAGCGGGGATCGTCCGCGGGTGCGATCCCGGCGAAGGTGATCCAGTAGTCCGAGTTCGAATAGCACTTACAGTTCGGGTCGATCTGCTGGGCGGTGCCCGTCTTCCCGGCGATCTGGTAGCCCTCCACGGCGGCACCGGGGCCGGTGCCCTGCTGCACACCGGTGGGGTCCTTTTGGGTCACGGCCTGGAACATGCTCCGCAGGGTGGACGCCGTCTCCGGGGAAATCACCTTGTGCTTCGGGGCCGGCTCCGGGATGGTTTCCGTCCCATCCGGGGAGATCACCTTCTTAATGATGCGGGGCTCCACGCGCACGCCATCGTTGGCGACAGTCTGGTACATCGAGGCCATCTGCACGAGGTTGAGGGAGAAACCCTGGCCGATGGGCAGGTTGGCGAAGGTGCCGCCGGACCACTGGTCGCGGGGCGGCAGGAAGCCGGAGTTCTCGCCGGGCAATTCCAGCCCGGTGGGCTGGCCAACGCCGAAGTCGCGCAGGATGTCCGCGAATCGGTCCTCGCCGACGCGCTGCGCCAGCATGAGGGTGCCGACGTTGGAGGACTTCCCGAACACGCCGGTGGTGGTGTACGGCACCACCCCGTGTTCCCAGGCGTCGCTCACCGTCGCCGACCCTAGGGTGATCTGGCCCGGCACCTGCAGCACCTCATCCGGGGTGGTGAGCTTGTCCTCAATTGCGGCGGCGGCGGTGACGATCTTCGCCACCGATCCCGGTTCGAAAGCGGCGTAGAGGGACTCGTTGGTGAAGGACTTGCCCTCCTCCAGCTGCTTGGCCACATCCCCGTTGGGGTTGACCGTGCCGGAGTTCGCCATCGCCAGCACCGTGCCGTCGCGGGCGTCAAGGACGACAGCGGACGCCGACTTCGCACCGGAGTTCGCGGTGGCCTGCTCCAATTGCTGCTGCACGTAGGTCTGCAGGTCAATGTCGATGGTCAGCTCGAGGGAGGAGCCGTTGGTCACCGGCAGGATTTCCTCCAGGGAGCCGGGAATGACCTGGCCGCGGACGGAGACTTCCTGCTTGCGTTTGCCGGCGTTGCCGGCGAGCTTGGCGTCGGCGGAGGCCTCGAGGCCGAACTGGCCGGCGCCGCTCATCTCGGTGCGGCCGATGATGTTCTCACCGATCGCGCCGTTGGGGTACTGGCGAATGTCCTGGCGGTCGGCGGCCACCTCGGGCACGTCGCGGGCCACCAGGGTCGCGATATCGGGGTCGACGTTGCGAATAAGGACCTCGTAGTCGCTGTCCTCGTTGAGGGTGCGAATAATGTCCTCAGTCTTGACCTTTTCCGCCATCTCCGCCCCACCGTAGGTGGCGACCGCGTCGTGGATGTCCTGCGCGAGGGCAGCGAGCTGCTTGTCCACAGTGTTCTTCGGGTTCCACCGGGCCGGCTCTTCCGCGTCGAGACGCACCCGGTTGGGGCTAATCGTCAACGATTTCGCCGGCAGCGTGAACGCAAGGTTCGCGCCGTTGCGGTCGAGGATGGAGCCGCGGCGCGGCGGGTCGACGTAGATGCGGGTGCGCTGCACCTCGGCTTTCTCGGAGAGTTCCGCACCCCGGGCGACCTGCAGCCAGCTCAGCCGCAGCACAATGCCGACGAGCAGCAGCATGACGACAAGCTGCAGCACCCGCGAACGGGAGGAAAACATCGCCGTATCCGTGCGGTGCGCTTCCAGCGCGGGATCCCGGCGGAGGGTGTTGCGGAACATCTCCCCCAGGCCGCCGCCCGCAGGAGTGCTGCGCCCGGCGGGGCGCGGCCTGCCAGACCGGTCGGTGTGCGTAGACGCGCTGGTCGTTCGGTCCTGGGCACGGCGGAAGCCGCTCCGGTGGGTGTCACCGGAACGGCCCCTGTTGTGTGCGTCGTCGCGTGGCGTGCGAGTGCTCACCGTCGTCTAGTCCCTTCGCGTCGCCTCGTAGGGTGCGGCCGCGGGCAGCGGCGCCAGGTTGGCCGCCACGCCCGGCACGGCCTGCGGGGCCTGGACGACCTGGCCGGCCACAGCCGCGACGTCCGCCGGATTGGTGGTGGGCTGCAGGGGGCGAATCTGTTCGCCGTTGACGTCGACCAGCGGGCGGGTCTTCGACGGGTCGGCCTCTCGCAGCTGGGCGACAGTGCCGTCCGGCTGGACGGCCAACACACCCGGCTGGTCCGGCACGACCATGCCCATCTCCATCGCGCGGCGCGCGATCTCCGCCGCCGAGTCCGCGTTGCGGACGTTGCGGTTGAGGGTGTCAATCTGATTGTCGAGCAGTTCCTCGTTGGCTTTGAGCTGCGCCAGCTCGAAGGACTGGCGGGTAGCTTCCCCGGAGAACAGCATCGTCACCGCCACCCCGCCGACCAGCAGCAGGGAGATGAGCAGGGTGAAGCGGATGAACGCCGGATCGGACTTCGGCATCGGCACCCGGCGGCCACGCCGCTGCGGCTGCACCACAGGGCCCCGGGGGGCTGCCTCCGGGCGGGGGCGCACCGGGATGGTCGGCGTGCTGCGGCGCTGCGGCGGTGCGGCCACCACGTCGAGGGCGTCGCCACGCTGGGGGCGCGGGAGGGTGCGCACGCTCCCACCACCGGCGGGCACGGTGAGCCCGAGATTCGCCAGGCGCTCCGCCTGACTGCGGCCGGTGGTGCGGCTGCCGGCGTCACTGCCCATGTGGACGCGGCGCACACGCCCGCCGGGGTTGTCCTCGGGGAACTGCAGAGCCATGGTCATCGGTTCGCGTCCTTCGCGTCGTCGTGGTCGGTCGTGGGGGGTGTGGTGGGGTCGAGCTCCGCGCGCCAGGCGGCCAGCGTGTCCGCCGCGGGCGGGGCCTGGTCGGTGGCGATGCGTTCGGCGGCGCGCACCCGCACCGGCGCGGAGCGGGGATTCTGCTCCTGCTCGGCCGGGGTGGCTTTCTCCGCGCCGCGGGTCACCAGCCGGTAGTCCGGGGCGGTGCCCGGCAGGTCCATCGGCAGCCCCGGGGGCGTCGTCGACGTCACCAACTGCTTGAAGGCCTTCTTCACGATGGTGTCCTCCAGCGACTGGTAGCTCATGAACACCATCCGGCCGCCGACGGCCAGGATCTGCGCCATCGTGGGGATGAGCTGGGTGAGCGAATCCAGTTCGCTGTTGACCTCCACGCGCAGCGCCTGGAAGGTCCGTTTCGCGGGGTGGCCGCCGGTGCGGCGGGTCGCCGCCGGGATGGTGGCGTACAGCAACTCCACCAGGCGGGCGGAGGTCTCAAAGGGGGCCTTTTGTCGTTCCTTGAGCACGGCGGCGGCAATCTTGCCGGCGAAACGCTCGTCGCCGTAGTCCTTGAGCACCCGCGCCAAATCACCATGGCTGTAGGTGTTGAGAATGTCGGCGGCCGTGGTCTCCAGGGTGGGGTCCATGCGCATGTCCAGCGGCGCATCCACCCGGTAGGCGAAACCGCGCTCCTCCTGGTCCAGCTGCATCGAGGACACGCCGAGGTCGAACAGGGCGCCGGCGACGCCGCCCGCGCGGGCAGCCTCAAAGGCCGGCCCCTCGCCGCGGGCCAGGGCCTCGCCCACCCCATCGAAGCGGGTGTGCACGCCCACGAAACGCTCACCGAAGCGCGCCAGACGCTCACGCGCCTGCGCCAGGGCGTAGGGGTCGCGGTCCAGCCCGATGACGGACGCTTCGGGGAAGACGGTGAGGAAGTGTTCGGTGTGGCCGCCCGCCCCCAGCGTGCCGTCGATGATGACGGCGTCGCGGCCCAGGGCCTCCACCCCGGGGGCCAGTAGATCCGTCACCCGATCCCGCATCACCGGCACATGCCCGTGATTGGCCACCAAATCGGCCTGCACCTGCTCGTGATCAACAGCCATCGCGCCGGAAGCACCCCCCTTTTCGTCTTGGGTCTGCGTTGCCAAGGGAACAACGCCCACACGGGGCGAACCACCAGAGGCGAGACGAGGGGCACACACCCCACACGCGCCGGTGGTGAAAAACAGTGCGAGCACCCCACCGAAGGGGGTCATCTCGCCGAAGGACACACCCGCACGCCCACCAGGGACGAGGCACCCCGTGGATGGTGGGATGGATGCGGGAGGAGGAAGAAAAAGGCCGACCACGACACCCACCAGCCGTCGGGAAGAGTCGACGACTGTGCACAGCGGACGCCGCGGGCGGAAGACAGTGAAAACACCACGCCACGCCCCCTGCCCTTTTCGTTGACGGCGCGGCCGCCTGGAGGAGATGTGGCAAAAGGGTGCCCACAGAGCCCTGCTTGGACGTAGCGTCCCTCTGATGTTGGGGAAGTGCACCAGAGAGCGGACGCTTAACAACCAAGCAGAGTTCATGCATGCACCCTGCTCACCCGTTGTGGATATGCAGTTCGTTGGCGGGGCCACGCGAGCCCCAGCGAAAACAACCTCTAGATGAGGTCCATGAAGACCGCTTCCTGACCCGCGGAGAACGAGGCTTCGTTCTCCTTCTGGTAGGCGGCCCAGGCTTCGGCGTCCCAGATTTCCAGGAAGTCGACGGAGCCAATGACCACACAGTCTTTTGTCAGCCCCGCATAGTTGCGGTGCTCTGCAGACAGCTTGATGCGGCCGTTGCCGTCGGGACGCTGCTCGTCGGCACTCGCCGCCAAGGTGCGGATAAACGCACGTGCCTCCGGGTTGGAGCGGGAGGTCTCCGCCACTTTGCGCAAGCGCTTCTCGAAAGCTTCTCGAGGGTGCACTGCCAAAGAACGGTCCTGCCCCTTGACGATGGCCAAGCCACCGGCGAGCTCGTCGCGGAACTTTGCGGGCAAGGTCAGTCGACCTTTGTCGTCCAGTTTCGGGGTGTAGGTGCCGAGGAACATACGACACCGCCCTTCCCTGGTGTTTGCCTTGTTCGCGTGCTCCGCATCAACCGCTCGCGCGATGCGCCCCCTTGGTTCGTTGGTGGCGCACTCCCCGGAAGGAGGGAGGGTGTCACAACAGTGAAGGGGAATTCTCGCGTGGTGTGTCGCGGGGTCCGCGAACCACCATGCCGGTTCTGCACGCCCCACAATACCCCACTTTCCCCCACCCAGGGAAGAGCAAAGGCCCACTCCGCCCCACCCGGACGCAAAACGCACAGGTCACAGCCGTGAAAAATTGTGGGGCGGCCACCCAGGCACAGCACAGACCCATCACCCCACCAGCATCAATAGCCACATGAGCCACAGCTGCAACACAAGGTGAAAGAAGAGTCCCCCGCACTCCCCCACCCCACAACCCACCACGCCCCACACCCGAGTAGACCTGCGCAAATACAGCACACACGCCAACGGCCACACGCCACGCCAGCTCTACTCCCGGAGGCAATGAACGCCTCCGCGTGGATCAGGGTGGGTGAAAGTGGGGGATCGGGGGATTGTGCCCAGTTTTTCTTCCCCCACCTGGCGTTCACCCCAGCCCAGTGGGGCCGCCACCCCGAGACCCCACAGATCTCACCCACGCACACCCCCACAGCCCCCTCGCGGGGGCGACCGGCCCCGACAGAGACTCACCCGCAACATCGCCCCGCGCGGGCATCACACAAAAACCTCCCCGCCGGATCCACCTATCGGATCCCACGGGGAGGTGACGCCTCCTTCGACAAGAGGAGAAGGCGAAGAACGCACAGAGCCCGGGCGATGCACGCCCGGGCTCACAGTGACAGGGAGTTAGTTATCGAAGCGCTTGCGGAAGTTGTCTTCCATGCGACGACCCAGTCCACCATTCGCGCGACCACGCCCCGGTCGCGGTGCCGGGTTGG
The DNA here is from genome assembly GCF_002994655.1 of Corynebacterium sp. 13CS0277. Classification (GTDB taxonomy): domain Bacteria; phylum Actinomycetota; class Actinomycetes; order Mycobacteriales; family Mycobacteriaceae; genus Corynebacterium. The sequence continues at coordinate 46,479 of NZ_PPDL01000015.1, read as the reverse complement.
CGGCCGGACGGCCAGCCATCGCACTGAGCGACTGGGCGGGAGCCTCCTTGGCCGTCCCACGCAGCGCCCAAATGCCAGTGCCGAACATGACGATGAAGCCGAGGACGGACAGCAGCATGAAGTACTTCGAGGTCGGCAGCAGGGCCATGCCGCCGATGAGGAACACCAGGCCGAGAAGCACCAGGGCAACGACCTTGGCGCCGACGCCCGCAGGGCGTCGAATGGTGCCAGCAAACACCGGATCATCGGCGTAGAGCTGAGCTTCAATCTCGCGGAGAACCTTCTGCTCCTGCTCAGAGAGTGCCACTGTTCCTCCTGGTGGGGTGGTGCGGAGTGAGTCGGATGACGACAAGCAACGGCCCGCACATGACGTGGGCGGGCGGCAGCTGCTGGGCCCGCAGCGGTGGCGGGCGGTCAGTCAATATAACGCCAACCCTACCGCGAAAGTTCCCCTCATGGGCCGTCGCCAGGATCAACGGCCCTTCACCCCACCGCCGATGCCCGTTCCGGCGCTTCCACCGGCCTCGACAGTGCCCGCCCACACCTGCGGAGAGGAACCCCAGGCGACAGGCCCTCCGACGCCAACCCTGCACCGGCGCTCACGGCCGCAGAGTCACGGGCCCTGCTCCCGGCAGTCACCCGGGAGCAGGACGCGCCCACACCTGTACGGCTCAGGCTGCGGCGGCACCTTCGCCGACGACGGTCGCCTCGAAGAACTCGCGCACGGCGGCGAGAAGTTCTTCGACGACGGCGGGATCGACGTCGCGCTCGATGCCGGAGTTCACCCGGGAGCGGGTACGGGAGTAGGCGCCGAGGCGGCGGGCCCACTCGGCGGAGTCCTGCCCGACGAGCGCGAGCTGTTCCCAGGCCCCGGAGGGCAGCCGCTTACGGCGCGCGATGACCGGGGAGGTCGCGGTGCGCGCACCTGCGGTGCGCAGGCCCGCCTGGTAGGCGTACTCGAGCGCGAAGACCAGGTCGCCCGCGGCGAGGGCGTCTTCCGCCTGACCGAGCAGCACCTGGGCGCTGGAGATGAAGGAGTCCCAGTTGCGGAAGCGGGTGCTGCCACCGGTGCGGGGGTGCAGGCGGGTGAGGGTGGCGGAGTGAATGGCCCCCTCCCCTGCCTGGGCGGCAGGCTGCGACGGGACGGGCGTGGGGTGCAGGGTCGAGGTGGTCATGGTCATCTCCTCCTTACGTGGGGTCTTCGGTGGCGGTGGACGCCTCTTGCGGTGAGTATCGATGCGACTCCCCGGCGGGCGCGGTGATGCTCACTGTAGGCAGCACCCCGGGAACCGGGAAGAAAAAATCTCGAACGGACTTTCTATCTCTACTTCCTTTGTAGCACCACACGCGCCAGTTCGCTAGGGGTTGGGCCAAGATTTTTCTTCGAACACCTCTGCCCTGGAATGTGCGGCGACTCTGTGTCGAGTGCAACAGCGTCACCCACCCGCAGATTCCCACCCCTGAGACACGCCGGGCAGCACCCCACATCACCGCAGCTAGCGAGCACTTTTCGCCCGAGGCATTCCCGCGGCACCTCGCGTGTGCGCGCCGCGCGGCACCAGTGCTGCGAGCACGGCACGGACACCCGGACCCCTACTCTCCCCTCCCCCGGAGCACTTGCGCTGGGGCGCGGGGATGACACGATAGACGCGTGAGTTATTCCGTTGCCCGCCTCAGCCCCACCGAGTTTTCTCTGCTCGCACCCCACCTGGTGGGCATTTACCTGCGTGCGATGGACTACCCCCGGGAGATGTTTGCCGGGCGGGTGACCGCGTGGCGGCGGGCGATCATGGAGCCCGGCTTCGCCGCCGTGGTGGCGCTGACCGAGACGGAGGACGGGCAGCGCCCGGTGGGCGTGGCCTACGGTTCGCTGGGCACCCACCTGGATTGGTGGTACGCCAACGTCCGCTACGGACTGTTGGCGGCGGGCACCCCGACGGATGTCTTGCGAAATTACTTTGAGCTCACGGAAGTCCACGTCGACCCGACGCACCAGGGCGCGGGCTTGGGCCGCCTGCTGGTGGAGGAGCTCGCGATCGCCGCCGCGGAGGCGGGCGCGCAGCGGATGTTGTTAAGCACCCCGGAGGTCGCCCAAGAGGCGAACAACGCCTTTGGCCTCTACCGGCGCTTAGGCTTCGGTGACATCCTCCGCGATATCACCTTCCCCGGCGATGCCCGCCTGTTCGCCATCCTCGGGGCACCGCTACCGCTGCCCGGCGCGCGGCGGACCGCCTAAGCCCGCGCGGGGGGCGCTTAGCGAAGGACGTCGTGGCCCTGGGAGGCGTCCCAGGCGGGGGCCATGCCGAGGTTGTGGAGGACTTCCTGGGTGGCGCGGGCGAAGTTGAGCGTCATGAAGTGCAGGTCCGGAACCCCTTCGCTGATGAGGCGTTCGGCCATGTGGGTGGAGTATTCGATGCCGATTTTTCGGATGTCGTCCCGGTGGGCTTCCTCGTCGCCGGCGGCGGCGCGCACGAGCGCGTCTTCCAGCGCGGGCGGCAGGTAGGCGCCGGAGAGTTCCACCTGCCGGCGCACGCTGCGCAGGGAGGTGATCGGCATGAGCCCGGGGATGATGGGTTTTTCGCCCTGTTCGGGGTCGGCGGCGGCGATGCGGTCGCGCAGCCGGAGGTAGTAGTCGACGTCGAAGAACATCTGGGTGATGGAGTAGTTCGCGCCGGCGCGCAGCTTGGCGACGGTGTACTTCGTATCCTCGTCGAGGCTGGCGGCCCGGTAGTGCCCTTCGGGGAAGGAGGCTATGCCGATGTCGAAGTGGGCGCATTCCTCCATGCTGCGCACCATGTCGATGAGTTCGCTGGCGTAGCGCAGTCCGCCGGGCACGGGCGTCCAGTCGCCGAGGGGATCCCCGGGCGGGTCGCCGCGCAGCGCGAGCAAATTGGACAGCCCGGCCCGGGCGTAGCCGCGCAGGATCTCTTTGAGGTCGGCGGTCGTGTGTTCCACGAGGGTGAGGTGCACCAGGGTGGTCAGTGGCCGCTTGGCGAGCTGTTCGGCAACGCGTTGGGTGCGGGCGCGGGTGGAGCCGCCGGCCCCGTACGTCACGGAGACGAAGCTGGCGCCGAGGTCGTGGAAGGTCGACGCCGCGCGGGTGAGCCGTTGTTCGGCCGCATCGTCGCGGGGCGGCATGAATTCCACAGAAAACGGCACCCGGCCCGCCGGGGTGCGGCGGAGCGTGTCAGTGATGCTGAGCTGAAAGTTCTCCACGGGCGCGGCCGGGGCCGGGTTCGCGGCGGGATCGTGGGAGTGCTCTGGGGTGGGGTGCGCGGTCGCCATGCTTGGACATGGTAGAAGCCAGCCCGCATGTTTGTACAGCAAACGCGCGCACAAAGTGGACAGCTTTGTTCACACCCCGTTCCGTGCCGTGGAACGCAGTGCCCGCACGCTGGCACAACGCACCCCACACCCCACCCCCGCACCGGCTACGCGCGCCTTGACACCCGGCGCGCCCACTCCCCCTGTCCGGGGGTAAGAAGCATCCGCAGGCGTGCCTGGGACGCTGGGGAGGAAGCCGCGTGCGCGGGCGTGCGAGAATAAGACACTATGAGCACCGCCTACGATCTCACGCCTCCTGACATCGCCGCCACCGTCACCGCCCGCCTGGGGGCGTTCCTCGACGAGCAGTGCGCCATCGTCGACGACATCGACCCGTCGATTTCCTACGCGGGGCAGCTGCTCAAGGAGTTCTGCCTCAGCGGCGGCAAGCGCATCCGCCCGGTGTACGCCTGGGCGGGCTTCGTCGGCGCCGGTGGCCTGGACGCGGATATCGACCCGGAGGCGGTCCTCACGGCAGTGTCCTCCCTGGAGCTCATCCAGGCGTGCGCGCTCATCCACGACGACATCATTGATGCCTCCGATACCCGCCGCGGGCGCCCCACCGTGCACCGCGCCGTGGAGGCCCGGCACCGCAGCCTTGGGCACTCCGGCGCGGCGGAGCCTTTCGGGGCGGCCGTCGCCATCCTGCTGGGCGACCTGGCGTTGGCGTGGGCGGATGACATGCTCATGACCTCAGGCCTGGATGCTGCCGCCCTGCAGCGGGCGCGGCTGCCGTGGCAGCGGATGCGCACCGAGGTCATCGGCGGGCAGATTCTCGACATCTCCGCCCACGCCGCGGGCTCCGAGTCGGTGGAGGACGCGTGGAAGATTAACCGGCTGAAGACCGCCGCCTACACCATCGAACGCCCCCTGCACTTGGGCGCGGCGATCGCCGACGCCCCGCAGGGCATCGTCGACGCCTACCGCAGCTATGGGCAGAAGGTGGGGGTGGCGTTCCAGCTGCGCGACGACGTGCTGGGCGTGTACGGCGACCCGGCGGTCACCGGCAAGCCCGCCGGCGATGATCTGCGGGAGGGCAAGCGCACCGTCCTCTACGCCACGGCGCTTCACGCCGCGCAGGAGCGCGCCCCGGAGCAGGCGGCCGCCCTGCGGGCCGGTATCGGGCAGGTCACCTCCGAGGAGGACATCGCCCGCCTGGCCGAGCTCATCTCCTCCTTGGGCGCGGTCGACGCCGTCGAGCAGCAGATCCAGCAGCTCACCGCCGAAGGGCTCGCCGCCGTCGACGCCGTCGAACTGCACCACAGTGTCGGCGATCTCTTGCACGACCTCGCGGTGCGGGCCACGGCCCGCCGCGCCTAACACACGCAGGTGCGTGCTGCTGCCATGACTGCCCCTGCTTCCCACTCCCCGACCACGCCCACATCTCCCACCTCCCTGCGCCAGGATGGCCCTGTGGTGTGGCTGCTGCGCGCCCTGCGCCGCCACCCTCTCGCCGACACCGCCCGCCTGCTGGGCACGGCAGGCACCGCACTGATCGCAGCCGGTTCTTTCGGCGCGGGTGCTGTGCGCTACTCCGGTGGGATGCTCCGCCACCTGGGCCTGGGCAATCTCACCTTTGGGCACGCCGCCGTGCTGCTCAACGCCTGCTTCTGGACGGGGCTGACAGCACTGGTGGTGGCCTGGGTGTGCCTCGGGCGGGCGGCCGTGTTCACCGCCTCCGGGGAACAGCAGCGCCCCTTCGCGCCCGCGGCGGCGGTCGTGCGCCGCTGCCTCGTGTGGTGGACGGTCCCCCTGGTCTTCGCCGCCCCGGTGCTCTCCCGGGACGTGTACTCCTACCTCATGCAGGGCGCGCTCACCCGCGACGGCTTCGACGCCTACACCCAGGGCGCGATCGTCGACCCGGGCGTGTACTTGGCGGAGGTCTCCCACGACTGGCGCACCACCACCACGCCCTACGGGCCGCTGCACCTGTGGATCGGGCAGGTCATCACCAGCATCACCGGCGACAACGTCACCCTCGGGGTGGTGTGCTACAAGGCCCTGTCGGTGCTGGGCTTCGTGCTCATCGCGCTGACCACCAGCCGCATCGCGACCCGGCTGGGTGGGAACCCGGCGCTCGCACTGTGGCTGGGTGTCGCCAACCCCGTCACCCTCACCCACCTCATTGGTGGCATGCACAACGAGGCGCTCATGGTGGGCCTGTCCGGGGTCGCGGTCGCACTCGCGGTGCGGGGCCGGATGCTCAGCGCGACGGCCGTGCTCGCGGCCGCGATCGCGGTGAAAGCCACCGCCATCCTCATCCTGCCGTTTGTGGCGTGGATGGCCGCCGGCCAGCTGCTCGGCTGGTGGGGGCGCCGCCGCAGCCGCACCGTGGTGGGCTCCCCCACCACGCCCCCGGACCCCACCTTCACCAGCCGTCTCCTGGCGGCCGTGCTCTGCGGCGCGGGCCTCGGCGCTTGGCTGGTGGCGGTGCTCGCCGTGCTTACCGCCGCGGTGGGGTCCACCTGGGGCTGGGTGAGCGAAATCAGCGGCAACGGCAAAGTCATCAACCCCCTGGCCTTCCCCTCCTTCCTCGCCGGGCTCATCGTCAGCGTCGGTCGGCAGTTCTCCGAGGACTTCTCCTACAACGACACCCTGGCCGTCACCCGCGCGGTCGCCACCGTCGCCATGCTCGCCGGGCTCGTCGCCAGCTGGCTGTGGTTCCACCGCAGCCGCCGCCAGGCCATCGGCGGCATGGTCGCCGCCTTCTGCGTGGCGTGTGTGTTCAACGCGGTGACCCTGCCCTGGTACTACATCAGCCCCCTGGCACTCGTCGGCACCATCCGCCCGCCGCGCTGGGTGACAAGCGTCGTCATCGTCGGCAGCATCACCGTCGGCATGTCCTTTACCGCCTCCGGCAACCACAAGCTCTACGACACGATCTGGATTTGGCCGCTGCTGCTCATCGCCTGGGCGACGGCCCGCTGGCTTGTGGGTCGTCCCCTGTGGGCGCGGCAGGACCGCTAGCCGACACGCACAAAACACCCCGGTGGGGGTGCAGGGAGTCCAAGCAACGCTTACACGTCTCTGCACCCCACCGGGGTGTCGTCGTCAGGTGGGCGGGTGCGGGGTGTTAGATCGCCATGCCCTGGGCGCGGCGCATGACCTCGCGGGCGAGGTGCCCATGCAGGGCATCAATGGGGCGCCCGGGGAGGGAATCGTCCTCGGTGAAGAGGAACTCGATGATCTCCTCGTCGCTGTAGGAGCCGTCGGCGAGGAGCTTCGTCACGCCCGGGACGAACTTGTTGATGTGCCCCTCGGCGGTGAAGTACTTCTCCGGCAACACGGCCACACCCTCACGGTCGAGGGCGATGATCTCGTGCTGCTTGAGCAGGTTCTGCACCTTGGTGACGACCACGCCCATCTTCTCGGCGGCGTCCGGCACCGTGAGCACCGGCTCATCCGCGCCCAGCAGTGCCACGCTGGGGCGGGGTGCCGGCGCGGGCGCCTGCTCCTCGGTGGTGCTGCCACGCAGGTCGCGCCCCTCACCACGGGGCACGAAGGTCAGCTGCGGGCGGCGGCGGGGGCCGCGCGGGGAGGGTTTACGGGAGTTTTTCTTTCCAGCCACGCCTGACAGCGTAGCCGGAAACCGCCTGCCGCCGCGATTACGCCCACCCGCTTGAGCCCGCTGGTGCGCTGTCGCGGTGTGGTGGGTGGCCAGCCGCTGCAGGCCATGCCACACTAGTGCCCATGGCGCACCTCAAACCCGGCGATGTTCTCGACAGCCGCTACCGCATCGATTACCCGATCGCACGCGGCGGCATGTCGACTGTGTACCGCTGCATTGACTTGCGGTTGGGGCGGGCAGTGGCGGCGAAGGTGCTGGACGACGCCTACGCCCACGACCAATTGTTCCGCACCCGCTTCCGCCGGGAGGCGCGCAGCATGGCGCAGCTGTCCCACCCCTGCCTCGTCAACGTCTACGACACCTCCTCGACGGGGCCGGACGTGTTCCTCGTCATGGAGCTCATCACCGGCGGCACCCTCCGCGAACTCCTCGCGGAGCGCGGCCCCATGCCGCCCCACGCGGCCACCGCGGTACTCCGGCAGGCGCTCACCGGCTTATCGGTGGCGCACCGGGCCGGCATGATCCACCGCGATATCAAGCCGGACAATGTGCTCATCAACAGCGACCACCAGGTCAAACTCGCCGATTTCGGGTTGGTGCGCGGCATCAACCGGGCGGATGCGCCCGAGGACACCATCATGGGCACCGCGGCGTATCTCGCACCGGAGCAAGTCCGCGGGGAAAAACTCACCCAGGCGGCCGACGTGTACGCCGCCGGTGTCGTCCTCTTCGAACTCCTCACCGGGGTGACCCCTTTTACCGGCGCAGACCCGAAGGAGGTGGCCTACGCCCGCCTCCGGCAGGACGTGCCGGCCCCGTCGACGATGATCGAGGGGGTGCCGCCCGCCTTCGACGAGTTGGTGCGCACCGCGACGGCCGCCGACCCGGCGGACCGCTACCCTACTGCGGACGAGTTCCTCGCCGCCCTCGACGCCGCGGCAGATCAGTTGGGGCTGCCGGCGTTCGTCGTGCCCGTGCCCCGCAATGCGGCCGCGCACCGCGCGTCCGCGGTGCCGACGGAGCAGACCGACCTCATCACCGGGGTCATTGCCGGCCCCGGGGCCAGCGCGGCCGCCCCCACGGAAGTACTCACGACCGCACTGCCGACTCCCCCCAGCCGCCCGCCGCGCCGCGGTGGGGACGCGGCCGACGAGGAGGCCACGACAGTGCTGCCCAGCGGCGGCCAGACCGCCGCCCTGGAGACCTCAGTGCTGCCGCAGGTCGACGACGCGGGCAGCGGCGACGCCGAGCCGATGCTGCCGGGCATGGCGGGCGCGACCGCAGCCCTGCCGACCCCGCAGGCCACCGCCCAGTACCCGCAGGCCACCGACTATCCCCCCGCCCCACACCCGGGCGTGCAGTATGCGGGCGTACAGCAGCCGCTGTTCCCCGGCGGCGAGGTCGCCACCGGGGATGAGGAGGAACTCGAGGAACTCGTCGACGCGCCCGTGGTGCGCAACCGCTCCGGGTGGAAAACCGCCCTATGGGCGGCCGTCGTCGTCGCCATGCTTGCCGCCATCGCGCTCGGCGGGTGGTGGTTCGGCTCCGGCCGCTACGGCGACATCCCCGTCGTCATCGGCATGCCGCCGGAACAGGCGCGCAGCACCGTGACCGGCGCCGGCTTCACCCTCGCCGAAGAACACACCTACAGCGACGAGGTGCCCGCCGGCCAGGTCATCGGCAGCACCCCGAAGGCGGGTGAGCGCCTCCCAAAAGGCCGAACGGTGACGCTGGAGTTGTCCCTCGGGCAGCCAGTCGTCCCTGAGATTCCCGCCTCCCGCACCTTGGAGGATTTCGACCGCGACGCCAGCGGGCGCACCTTGAACGTGCTCACCGGCACCGAGGAGTACAGCGACACCGTGCCCCACGGGCAGGTGGTGTCCGCGGAACCTGCCGCGGGCACCCAGGTGGGCGTCGGCTCGACGGTGACGGTGCACCTGTCGAAGGGGCCCGCCCCGGTTGCGGTCCCGCAGGTCCATGATCTGTCGGTGGAGAAAGCCACCGAGCTGTTGGAGAAAAACGGGCTGCGCGTCGGCTCCCGCATCGAGGAGTTCGATGAGCACACCCGCGGCGGCATGGTGGCCGGCACCCGCCCGGAGGCCGGGCACGAGCTGCTGCGCGGCTCCACGGTGGACCTCGTGGTCTCCACCGCACTGGAAGTCCCTCAGCTTGCGGGGATGAGCGAAAAGGAGGCGCGGGCCGCCCTGGCGGAGGCAGGGCTCACCGTCGGCCAGATCGTCACCGAGGACCAGCCCGCCAAGGCCAATACGGTCCTCCGCAGCTACCCGGAGGCCGGCCAGCTCGTCAACCCCGCCTACACGGAGGTCGACCTGGTGCTGCCGGCGAAGGTCACCGTCCCGAAGGTCACCGGCAAGAAGGTCGAGGAGGCCACAAAGATCCTCAAGGCCGCGGGCTTCCAGGTGGACACCACCGCCTCCCGCGGCGCCCGGGTGGTGAGCACCCACCCGAAGGCCGGCAGCGCCCAGAAACCTGGGGCGCGCGTGAGCCTGAAAACCCTCGGCTAAGCGGCCCGCCGCGCCCGCCGGCGCGACCTGCCACGGGCTACACTCCTAGCCGTGCCCACGACCACACCGCAGTCCCCGCCGCCCGCCCCGCAGGACCCCACCGCAGCTGGCGCGCGGCACGGCGTGCCCGCACACCTCGCAGCCGCGTTTTCCCGCCCTGTGTGGCCGCTGGCCCTCGGGGTGGCGTTCATGGCGGGCTTCTTCCTCCTCTCCCCCCACGGTGGGCTGCACCTGGCGGTGCGCCAAGTCATCGACACGGGCGTGTACTGGGGTGGGGCGCGGGAGTTCGTCACGGGCGGGGATCTCTACGGCACCTCCATCGCGACCGTCGGCACGACACTGCCGTTTACCTACCCCCCGTTTGCGGCGTTGTGCTTCGCCCCGCTGCTGCTGTTGAGCCAGTTCTTCGCCGGGGTGGCGTTCACGGTGGCGAACCTGGGGTGGCTGTGGCTCATCGCCCGGATGCTGACCCCCACCGCATCGACGGCCACGACGGCGTGGCTGTGGTGCGCGGCCCTCCTGGCGGACCCGGTGCTCAACACCTTCGGCTACGGGCAAATCAACCTCGTGCTCATGGCTTTGGTGCTCGCGGATGTCACCCGGGGCGTGGGCCTGCCCGGCTGGCTGGCGGGCGCGGTGTCTCGGCTGCCGCGGGGCGTGCTCATCGGGGTGGCGGCCGCCATCAAACTCACCCCTGCGATCTTTGTGCTGTTTTTCCTCCTGCGCCGCGATACCCGCGGGATCCTCGGCATGCTGGCCGGCGGGGCGGGCGCCACGCTGCTGGCGGCGGTGCTGCGACCGGCGACGTCGTGGGAGTATTTCCGCCACATCTTGACCGACCCGAACCGGATTGGGGATGCGGGCTACGCGCTCAACGTCTCCGCCCGCGCCCTCGTCGTCCGCCCCCAGCTGGGCGGATCGGCGGAGTTCGCCGCCTGGGCAGCACTGGTCGGTGCGACCGGGGTGCTGTGTCTCCTCGCCGGCTGGCGGGTGCGCGAGGACGCGCTGGCGTGCGTGACGGCCGTGGCGCTGCTGGGGCTCGTGGCGAGCCCCGTGTCCTGGGCGCACCACTGGGTGTGGCTGCTCGCCGTGGCGGTGACCTGCGCCCGCCGTGCCCCCTGGTTGAGCCTGTGGGTGGCTGTCGCCACCATCGTGGCCCCCATCCATGCGAAGCTGCCCCGCGGCGAGGGCGTCGAGTACACCTGGGGGCTGCTCGCACAGTTGGGTGCCGCCCAGTACTTAGCGATTGCGGTGGCGACCTGGCTGGTGTTCCTCACCCGCCCCACAGTCCGGGCGCCTCTCGCGAGCGCCCCCACAGGCGACGTGCCCTAAGGGCCCTTCCTCGGGGCGGGCGTACCCTTCACGGCTGGACATGCCACAGGCACCCACGCAGTCTGCGTGGGTGCCTGTGGTGTGTGCCCCCTTGTCCACCTGGTGGGGGCGGGTGCGCGTTACTTGCCCTTGCGGGTGTTGCGCAGCATCTCTGCGACGAGGAACGCCAACTCCAGCGACTGCTGGGTGTTCAGACGGGGGTCGCAGGCGGACTCGTAGCGGCCCGGCAGGTCAACATCGGTGATGTCTTCGGCGCCGCCCAAGCACTCGGTGACGTTTTCACCGGTGAGCTCGATGTGGATGCCGCCCGGGTGGGAGCCCAGCGCGCGGTGCACCTCGAAGAAGCCCTGCACTTCGTCAATGACCTTGTCGAAGTGGCGGGTCTTGTAGCCGTTCGAGCTCGTCGTGGTGTTGCCGTGCATGGGGTCGCACTGCCACACCACCTTGTGGCCGGAGGCCTCCACGGCCTGCACGATGCCGGGCAGGACGCTGCGCACCTTGTCGTGGCCCATGCGGGCGACGATGGTGAGGCGGCCGGGCTCGAAGTTCGGGTCGAGACGATCGGCGTAGGCGACGGCTTCCTCCGGGGTGCAGGTGGGGCCAATCTTGATGCCGACAGGGTTGCCGATGAGCGCGGCGAAGTTGACGTGGAAGTCCTCCATGCCGCGGGTGCGCTCACCGACCCACACCTGGTGGGCGGACAGGTCGTAGAGCTCCACGTCGCCAAACTCGTTCTCCCCCAGGCGCAGCATGGCGCGCTCGTAGTCGACGAGAAGGGCTTCGTGGGAGCAGAAAATGTCCGCGGTGCGCAGGTTCTGATCGGCGACACCACAGGCCGCCATGAAGTCGAGGCCGGCTTCGATCTCGCTGGCCAGTGCCTCGTAGCGAGCACCCGCCGGGGAGTTCGCGACGAACTCGCGGTTCCACTCGTTCAGGCGGTGCAGGTCCGCAGTCCCCGAGTGGGTCAGTGCGCGCACCAGGTTCATCGCCGCCGAGGCGTTCGCGTAGGCGCGGATCATGCGGCCCGGGTCGTGGCGGCGGCCTTCCGGGGTGGCTTCCACACCGTTGACGATGTCGCCGCGGTAGTTCGGCAGGCCGTTCTCATCCAGGTCGGAGGACCGCGGCTTGGCGTACTGGCCGGCGATGCGGGCCATCTTCACCACCGGGGTGGAGGCACCGTAGGTCAGCACCACAGCCATCTGCAGCAGGGTGCGGATGTTGGCGCGGATGTGCGGCTCGGTATTCGACTCGAAGGTCTCCGCGCAGTCACCGCCCTGCAGGAGGAAGGCGCGGCCCAGGGCCACGTCCGCCAACTGCTTCTTCAGGTTCAAAATTTCGGGGGCGACGACGATCGGCGGCACCGACTCGAGAATCTTGCGGACCACATTGGCCTGCTTCTGATCCCAGGTCGGCTGCTGCTTGGCGTCGCGGCCCACCACATCGTTAAAACGTTCCTGGATTGCGCCGGGCAACGGCGGCAGATCGGGAAGTTCTTCTACAGGTAAATCAACGGTCCAACTCACGGCACTAGTTGTACCACGAGGGTGGCCTCACCCACGATTCCCGCGGGCAGCGACCCCCACCCCCACCCCACGCCACGACGTCCCACGTGCCGGGAACCGCGAGGTCACAGACCTCACCCGCACACATTACTGCAGGATGCACACCGGGATGCCGCCATGACCCGCGCGGGCCGAGTTTTGCACTGTTCAGCACCCCCATGAGCCCACTTAGGTGACGCGTCCAGCATTTCCGCTGGTGACGGAGGTGTCTCACCCTGCGGACGCGCTGAAAGTTTAGCTCTTCTTCGCGCCAATGACGCTGTGGTGGTTCATCCCCAACGCGCGGGAGATGATGTCGAACTTCGCCTTGTTGTGGCGGGCATCCACCAACGCATCATGGTGGCCCTCCGGGACCTCCGGCAGGGCGGGCTTGCCCGCCATGTGCCACAGATGCTTGAGCTCCGCGGTATACCGCGGCATATCCCGCGGCAGGGCCTGCATATCGCCCCACAGCTGCGCCAACACCACGTGATCGTAGGCCCCCACCCACGCCCACAACTCCACATAGCCCTTCTTCTTAAGGAAGGCATACACCTCGTCGCGGATCGTGGCCCGATCCTTCCACACCGGGCTCGCCGGACTCGGCAGCTTGTTGAGCACATTGGCCCGCACCCAGCTGTTGGCCTTGGAGCGATCGAACTCGGTCGACACGGCGTAATACTCGCGCCCATCCTCAGCGACGATGCCGATGGAGACAAGCTCAATCGTCGACCCGTCCTCGATGAACTCCGTGTCGTAGAAGTAGCGCATGACACCACACTCTACTTCCCCACCGCACCCGGCTCCTACCCGCGGCCCGTCGCCGCCGGGGTGGTGTCACGCAGCGTGGCTGATGTGGCGCGCGCCTGCCGGCGCACCAGCTGCGGCGGAGTGAGCAGCCACTGCACATAGGGGGTGCGGCTTGCAGCCCACGCCACCGCACAGCCGACGGCGCAGAACAGAAACTGCAGGAGGAACCACCCATTGAGGTGCGCGGCGAAGTCCACGCCCCGCAGCGTGAACAGGTGCAGGAACACAAACATCCCCAGCGGGTGCCCGATGTAGAGCACCAGCGTGTTGCGCCCCAACAGCTGCACCGCCTGGGATACCCCCGGCACGCGGCTGAGCACCACCGCCAGCGCCACCGCCACCGGGATGAGTGCCAGCCGATAGACCAACTCCACACCGATGACGAGATCGTTGCGGTCAAAGACGAACTGCCAGCCCGCCGCCGAGAACACCCTGGGCTCCGCGAACGCTCCTTCGGCGAGCTCCGCGCGGAACACCCGGTAGCGCAACTCAATGAGCACCCCGGCGACCAGCAGCCCGCCGCCCACCACCGGGTTGGCGGCGGCGCGCGCCACCTGGGCCACCAGCTGCCGGGCGCGGGCACCAATCATGAAGATCGGCACGTAGACCATGATGCGGAACTGCCAGTCCGGCACCATCTGCTGCTGCGCGAGCAATAGCAGCGGCGCAAAGGTCACCGCGAACGCCGCCACGGTGCCCAAGCGCCGGGTGGCCCACAGCCACAGGTTGCACACGATGAGCATCTGGAAAAACCAGTAGATCGTCACCCCCTGGGTGAGCCGGTCGCCATAGGCCTCCCAGGTCAAGGGATCCGCCCCGTGGGCGATGGTGCTCGCCGCGGCCGACTGCACGATATCCACGCTCGCCCACACCACATACGGCACGAGGAAAAACCACAACCGGCGGGCCGCCAAGGAGCTCAACGACTGGCGCAGCACCTTGGCGCTGAAGTAGCCGGAGATGAGGAAAAACAGCGGCAGCCGCAGCGGGGTCAGCACGTCGTTGAGCGGCTGGATGAACGTCTCCGTCCCGCCCGGGATCGACGTCGACGCGTGCAGCAGCACCACCCCCAGGATCGACAGGCCGCGGCCGACGTCCGGCCAGGCGAGGCGGGCGCGCGGCGCGGCGGGGGCCGACGCAGGGGTGACAGTCATGGCAGATTCCCAATCATCGCCCGCACCCCACCTACTGCGGCGCGAGGCACGCCCGGCGGGGCGTGCGGTGGGGCGGGCTTGTTCTCTGAAAAAAAGATGCGCGGCCAAAGACGGCCGGCGCTGACAAAAAACGCGGCGGGGTTGCACGCCCCGCCGCGCCGGTCTTCCGGTCAATCTTAGAAGATCCTGGGAAAATGTCGAAAAAGTGGTGTGCGCCCCACCTGCTAGGCGAGTGCCTCCGGCTCCGTGCCGGGCGGGTAGCCCAGCCCCTCGGCGAGGTGCTTTTTCACATCCGCCGCATAGGCATCCACATACGGGTTGCCGCTGAGGTCGGCCAGGATGTGCTGCACGTGATCGGCCAGTGCGCGGGCCGCCTCGTGGGAATCGCGCGCCAAGCCCTGGGCTTCCACGTAGGCCACCGGGTCGATCGGCGCGCCGACGGCGACGCGCACCTTCGCCGGCCGCAGCACCCAGGAGCCAATCGGGTTGGCCTGGCGGGTGCCGAACATCGCGACCGGCACCACGGGTGCCCCGGTGCGCAGCGCGATCCGCGCCATGCCGGTCTTCGCCTTGTAGATTCGCCCATCGGGGCTGCGGGTGCCCTCCGGGTAGATACCCAACAGGTCGCCGGCCTCGATGACCTTCACGCCCGCATTCATCGCATCCTGGGCCGCGCCCGCGTCACTGCGGTCCACCGGCACCTGCCCGACGGAGGTAAAAAACCAGCGCTGCAGGCCGCCGACCACACCGGTGCCGGTGAAGTACTCCTTCTTCGCCAGGAAGGTGATCTGCCGGGGGCACAACAGCGGCAGGAAGAAGGAGTCCATGACGGACTGGTGATTCGACGCCAGGATCGCCGGCCCCGTGGCGGGAATGTTCGCCGCGCCGGTGATCTCCGGGCGGTTGTAGACCCGCAGCACAGGGCCCAGCAGGATGTTCTTAAACGCCCAGTACCACTTGTTGTGCATGGTGATCTCCGTCAGTCGCGTGAGGTGTGAAGGATCCGCCCACCTGCCACAGGGCGCTACCGCACAGGGCCTCGGCGTGTGGCGCGGCACACCTGCGGCGGTGGGACGGTGATGTGCTCACCCTACCGCGTTGCACGGCCCGCCCCACCCCCACCGGGTGAGGACGGGGGTAGCGGGGGTAGGCAGGGCCCGGCTAGGGCTGCGCCAGCGCCCGGTGCGCGAGATCCGCCACGCCCACCAGCCCCGCCCGGGAGCCCAGCTGGGCGACGGCGATCTCCGGCTTGGGCCGGTACGCGGCCCCCACCATGGTCTCCCCCATGACCCGCGTCGCGGTCGGCAGGAACAGGTCGGCGTCGCCGACGACACCCCCGCCCAGCACAATCATTCCGGGATCGAGGATGTCCGCCACGAGCGCGAAGCCGCGGCCCATCCAGTGGGCGAAATCGTCGACCGCGCGCACGGCGACCTCGTCGCCCTCCCGGCAGGCGGCCATGACGGCCGCACCGGTGACCTGTTCACGAGGCAACGCCCGCAGGGTCGACGGTGCGGTGCCCTCCGCAAGCAACTGGGCGGCCGTCGTCGCCAGCGCCGTCCCGGAGCAGTAGCGCTCCAAACAGCCGGACTTGCCGCAGCTGCACGGCCGCCCGGACGGCACCGCCGTGATGTGCCCAAACTCGCCCGCCGTGCCGAAAGCACCCCGCAGAATCGTGCCGTCGATGACAATCGCCCCGCCGATGCCGGTGCCGACAGCAAACAGCGACCACTGGCGCTGCCCGCGGGCCGCACCATAGGTGTACTCGCCCCACGCCGCCGCGTTCGCATCGTGCTCCAGCACCACCGGCATCCCCAGGCGCGCCTGCAGAATGTCCTTGACGGGGGCCTGCCGCCACGGCAGGTGCGGCGCGAAACGCACCGTGTCGCAGGTGGCGTTGAGGAAGCCCGCCACCGCCAAGCCGACGGCCGCCACCGGGTAGGAGGCGCGCAGCGACTCCACCACGTCCACGATGGCGTCGTTGAGCTCCTCCCCCGTCGCCGGGGTGGGGCGCCGTTCCGCGGCGATGATGCGGCCCTCGGCGTCCACGACACCGCCGCGCAAGTTCGTGCCACCAATGTCGAAGCCGATCGTCAGCGGCGCGGCCGCGGGCGGCACGACGTCGCCTGCGGCGGCGGGGGTGGATGCGGGCGTCGACGGTGTAGACATAACAAGGCTCCCAAGGGGGTAAACAAATAACGACAGGGTGGAGAAAGCACAGGGTGGCGGGGTTTGCTAGGCCGGTGGCCCGCCGAGGGCTGCGTGCAGGCGGGCGAACTGCAGCTCCCAGTTCCACTGCTGCAGCACATGCTCCCGGCCGCGCTGCCCCATCGCGGCGCGCTCCGCAGCGGAGGCAAGCAGCAGGCGCTGCAGGACCGCGCTGAGCACCCCGGCGTCACCGCCGGGGACGACCACCCCGCAGCCGGGGCCAATGGTCTCCGGGGCGCCGCCGGAATCGCCGGCAATGACCGGCACCCCACAGGCCTGCGCCTCCAGGAACACAATCCCCAGGCCCTCGACGTCGAGCCCGCCCCCGCGGGTGCGGCAGGGAATCGCACTGAGCGTACTCGCGGCGACGACGTCGCGCAGCGCATCCCGGGGGATGCGGCCGGCGAAGTGCACCCTTGACGCCGCCTCCTTCGGCAGGCTGGCAGCGCGGCGGGTCAGCACCCGGCGGTAGCTGCCCTCGCCGACGAACAACAGGTGCGCATCCGGGGCGGCGGCGTGCACCTCCGGCCACGCCTGCAGCAGCGTGTCCTGCCCCTTGCGGGGCACGAGTCGGGAACAGCAGACCACCAGGGGTGCTGTGGCCGGAATGCCGTGGGCCTGCGCCAGCTCCTCGCGCACCCGCGCCCGGGACTGCTCATCGAGGGGGTGGAAGTAGTCGGCATCCACCCCGCTCGGCATGCGCTGCCACTGCGGCGCCGGGCCGAAGGCCGCGCGCAGGCGGCCCAGGGTGTAGTCGGAGATAAACGTGACCACGTCGGCGTGGTCGCCAATGCGGCGCAGCAGCTGCCGGGCGCCGGGAATCATCGACCAGCCCACCTCGTGCCCGTGCGTGGACGCCACCACCCGGCGGGCGCCCGCCTCGCGGGCTGCGCGCCCCAAAAGGCCCAGGGGGGCCGCCGCCCCAAACCACACGACGTCGATGGCGTGCTCCCGGATGAGCTGCTGCATGGCGCGCCGCACCGACGGCGTTGGCAGCAGCACCCGGTGGGGGCTGCGCACCACCGTGTACGGGGCTTCTGCATCGAAGGCGGAGGCAGCAACCGCGTCCTGCGTGGAGGCGAACACCACCACCCGTGCGGGGTCCAGGCCCCGCAGGAAATCCGCCAGGTAGGACTGGATGCCGCCCACGGTGGGCGGGAAATCGTTGGTGACCAGCAGCACCCGCGGATGAGCGGGGGTGCGACCGGGCGGGGGTACTGGGGTGTGCTTCACGGCTCTCATGCTATCGGCTCCCACCCCACCGGTATGCGCGACGCCGCAGCGGTGCAAGGACGAGGACGTCCTTCACACGGCTGCGGCGCGCGGAGAAAAAAGATCGTGTTAGTAGCGGCGGGCGCCCACAAAGGGCATCGCGTCGAGGCCCACCACCTGCACGGGAATGCCGTAGTCGGCGGCGTGGACCACCTTGCCGTCGCCGATGTACATGCCGACGTGCGTGGCCCCCGGGTAGTAGCCCACCAGATCGCCGGGCTGCAGCTTATCCTTTGGGATCGGGATGCCGCCGCCCATCTGTGCCTGGGAGGTGCGGGGAATGTTCTTGCCCTGCTGGCGGTAGGCCCACACCATCAACCCGGAGCAATCGAAAGAGTCGGGGCCGGTCGCGCCCCAGGAGTAGGGGGAACCCACCTTCGTCAGTGCGGTGCGGGCGGCCTCCACGCCGCCGGGATTCTCGCCGTCGATGAGTGCCGGGTCGAAGTCGAAGGTCGGGCCGTTCTTGTTCTCCCAGCGGCGACGCTGCTCCTCCTCGAGGGCATCAACCCGGGAGCGAATCTCGTTGGTGCGCTGCTCCAGCTCGGCGCGCTTCTCATCGAGGGTTTCGCGTTCCTTCTTCAGGTTCGCGACCTGGAACTCGGCCTCTGCTTTCGCGCGAGTCACACGATTGTGGGCGGCCGCAGCCTCGGCGGCAGCAACCTCCAGCTCCTTCGAGGCATTCTCGGTGCGCCGCGCCAAGGCCTGCAGGTAGGCGCTGCGGTCGATGGCCGACTGGGGGCTCGACGCCGCCGCGACGGAGGTAATCGGGTCGACGTTCGCGCCGCGATACTTCGCCAACGCGATGCGGTCGATCTCCGCCTGGGTGCGCTCCACGTTGGCGCGCGCCTCATCGGCGGCACGGGTGGCCTCGTCGACCTGGCGCTGGTAGTCAGCCAGCTCTTGTTCCTTCTTGCCCAGGTCCTCCTCGAGGTGCTTGACCTGCTCCGCCTGGGCTTCCGCCTCGCGGCTCACCTCAGCCATGGTGGCGATGAGCGCGTCCAGGTCCTGCGGATCACCCAGGGCGCCCGGCACTGGCAGCGCGCCCAAGAGGACGACGGACGCACAGGCGGCCAGGGCCAGCCGCAAGCTTTGGCGGTTACGCACGATGGAACATCCTCGGAGTCGAAGCACACACAACATCACTGGGCAGCAGGGGCGCCCCAGTGCACCCCGCGCCCGGGCGCGGGGATGTGCCCCTCCACCGGCGGAAATGCCGGGGCGCTGGGGCACAAAAAATCTTTCCTAAGAATAGCCTGAGTATCGGCGCGGGAGCAACCAGGGGAAACGACAAGGGTGTAACTCACCTGTGCAGCCGCCACCCACCAGCGCGAAGACGTCAGACCACGAACCTGAAGCCCCAGCGCACACCAGAAAAAACCCGCCCCCAATCGCGCCACACACCCGGCCCCCACCGCCGGTTCCCCACCGCCAACTACCTGAACAAAGCCTGAGAAAGACCCGCAGGGCACCTGAGGCGGCACGCCGACGCACACACTTCTTGACGCCTACCCCGGCACCACTGCCTCGGACACCAACCCCCAAACGCAGACAATGACCGCACCACAGGGATCCTGTGATGCGGTCGCAGACAAGTGTGTGCGGCGAGAACTGCCGCGCGCAGTGGCTTAGTAGCGGACTGCGGAGTGGAACGGCATGTAGTTCACGCTGGTCTCGCCCAGCGGGGTGCCGGAGTTGATGGCGTGGATGACGGTGCCGTGGCCAGTGTAGATGCCGACGTGGGATGCACCGGAGTAGAAGGCGACGATGTCGCCCGGCTGCATGGCGTTGAACGGCACCGGGGTGCCCTGAGCAGCCTGCGCGTAGGAGGTGCGCGGGATGTGCTTGCCCACCTGAGCGTATGCCCAGGAGGTCAAGCCAGAGCAGTCGAAGGCGTTCGGGCCGGTCGCGCCCCACACGTAGGGAGCGCCGATCTTGGAGGCTGCGGCGTTGACGATGGCCTGGCCCTGGTTCGGGGCCGGAGCCGGTGCCGGGGGAACGAAGTTCGCGACGGCGTTGTAGTTCGCCGGGGCTGCCTGGCCGGCGAGGGAGGGAACCCATGCGGCAACGCCGGGGACGTTGGCCAGGTTCGGCACGTTCTCGAGGCCTGCAACCTCGAAGCGGATGTCGCTGTTGGGAACGACGATCTCAGCGGCCTGAGCCGGCTGAGCCAGGGTGGCGGCTGCGCCAATGGTCAGAGCGGAGGCAACGGCGGTGTTGCGAGCAGTGCTCGACGTCCGGCGGCTGTGCTTACCCACGAATAATTCTCCAAATCTTCCTTTTTCCTACCGGGTTAGCTGTCGGGTTCGGAAACAGAAAGCTCCCTACCTCTTCTCTCCACCAGGCTGTGCGGCTGGCTCTTGAATCGTTGAAGAGGATTCACCCCAGAGGAATTGTTGGTTCCCCGGCCCGCGGCCCATCGGTGGGCGGCGCGGAAAGGTATCAAATTTTTCGGTCTTGAAGCGAACCGCCCTTGGGGGGCGCCGCAATGTCTCGATTAGGTTACAAATTGGTCACGCACCGTGTCCACTGATGCACGCAACTTCGGACCGTTATCAAGTTGTTATCAACCCGTGCCCAAAGCGCCACAATCGGCCGCCGAGCCGCGGCTACACACGGGCGCGGCGCCGCGAGCGCGTCACGTCCCCCCAGCGCACAGGGCGATTCTCAGACTCCTCAAAGGTGGCACGGCCGCCCGAGCAGAGCCCCGGATGCGGCGGCACGATTGTCACAAAATCGACCACTGTGACCTTGAGCACATACCCCCTAGGTGGGGTCCCGGAAGCCCCCAGATGCCCCTCCCCACGGTGCGTCAAGCATCCATCAACACGCCATCCCGCACCGCCACAGGAAACACATCCTGCCACACGCGCCCGCGACTGCCTCACGCGCAGCATGCAGCGCACTGCGCCACCGTCGCCCACCTCTGCCACAAGCGCACCACCTCTAGCCCCAACGAAGGGCCCCAACACGGCGAATCCACAGGCGCACACCACAACCGCCCCACGAATCAGGTCACCCCGGCGCCACACTGCGCCCTCCGCGACCACAGCGCAGTGGCGCAGCCGCTTCCCCCGTGTCGACACGCGGCGGGCTCTGTGCGCAGCTCCGAGGCAGAGCAATCCAGGTCGTTGCTCACACGCCCATACACGCGCCCCTCGACCGACGTCCGCGCCACCACGGTTACGGACCAGCGGCGTCTCGCATCCGCGCACCAAGCTTCTTGCCGCGCCGCGGCCCCGGGGACCGCCTGCGGAATGCAAGCACGGCCGACACCCCGAAAAGGACGACGCGTAGGAGCTTCCCTCAGCCGATGACTTCGCGCGATGACGGCACCACCCGCGCCGGATCAGCGGCACTCCTGGTGTGACGATGCATGCCATGCACCTCCCAGGGAGATGCCATGTTCTGCGCGGCAACGGGGAGCAGACAGCCGGCACAGACGCCCGACGCCACCGGAAGCCGTCCTTCTGCCGTGCGCCGAGGCGCTTCTCCCCATCCGCAGCACCGGAGCACACCCCGCCGACGCCACCTTTCCCGATGAGGGGGGGGGGGACAACAGCGAGTGCCGTGCAGCTCCTCTCCCTGGGCGCTGGCGTGACCCACCAACCTGCTGCGGCCCCGACGCAGCCCGACACGACGCGCAGAAGCCGCCACTACTCGGACTACGGCGTGCCCTGCGCCTTGAGAGCGACAGAGCCGAAACCGGCGGCAGTTGCGCGCCCGCACACCACCCTGCGCGCAAGCTCCCTAGGCCGCCTGACGACGCCGGCGGATGTCACCCCCGCAGCGATGAATCTGCGCGTGTCATCCCGCCCGACACCGCGCGAGAACATGAGCCATACATATATATAGGTGTGCGGAATCCCGTGACGGCCGAATACGAACTCACGGCAGGACGCGACATCCACCGGCGTTGTCCTCCCGACGCGCCGTACACCTTGGTGTGGTCTGTAAAGAAGGGGCCGAAGCACCCGCCGTCTGAGGATCGAGACTTCGACGATGGGCACCCGCTGCCCGCTGGGCGGTCTGGCGCTCCACGCGCGCACTGCACCCGGATCTGGTCAGGTCCGCCGCCGCGGCACCCGTGAATGCACTGCGCGCACACCACTCCTCCCCTCCGGGAGCCATCTGGCCCCGGCACCGCTCACCCCGGTGGGAATACTGCGCGGCAGCCGTGAGCGCGACCCAACGACCCGATCAGTCGAACCGGCCGCCCAGGACGCGGGGTTTGGGCGGCAGACATAAAAAAAGGGGACGACCCCCGTCCCGTTGTGGGAGGGGGTCGTCCTGTGAGGCAGTTGGTTGCCTTGGGCGCTGGCGACAGCGAAGAAGTTACTTCTTCTCGTTGTCAGCGGCGCGGTTGGCTTCCTGCAGGTTCTCCAGCATGGCCACTTCTTCTTCGTGGTTCTGGTGCTCGATCTCCGCAGCCTTGGCGGCGATGTCGACAGGATCGGGGGAGAAGAAGGAACCGCGGCCGGGGTGGCCGGCGAAGCCCAGCTGGTTCATCTGCTTCGGCACCGGGGCGCCGGCGTAAGCCAGCGGGATCGGGTGGCCGTGCTCGTCCACCGGGCCGAGCGGCTGGTGGACCTCGATGAAGGCGCCGTTGGGCAGCTGGTTGATGACACCGGTCTCGATGCCGTGCTCCAGGACCTCGCGGTCGGAGCGCTGCAGGCCGATGCAGATGCGGTAGGTCGCGATGTACACCAGCGGCGGGACCACGATGAGGCCGATACGGCCAACCCAAGTCATTGCGTTCAGCGAGACGTTGAAGTGGAAGGCGAACAGGTCGTTACCACCGGACAGCGTCAGCAGAGCGTAGAAGGACAGGGCCATCATGCCGAGCGAGGTACGGACCGGAACGTCGCGCGGGCGCTGCAGCAGGTTGTGGTGGGCGTCGTCGCCGGTGATCTTCTTCTCGATCCAGGGGTATGCGAAGAGCAGGACCACGAGGACGCCGAGGAGGAGAGCCACCCAGAAGACGGCCGGGATGGTGTAGTTACCGAGGTAGAGCTCCCATGCCGGCATGACACGGGCGGCACCGTCGGTCCACAGCATGTAGATATCCGGCTGGGAACCAGCGGACACCTGGCTGGGGTTGTAGGGGCCCAGGTTCCAGATGGCGTTGATCTGGAAGGCACCCGCCATGAAGGCCAGCAGGCCGAAGGTGATGGCACCGAAGGCGACGGACTTGACGGCGAAGACCGGCAGGATGCGGACGCCGACGACGTTGTTCTCGGTGCGGCCAGCGCCCGGGAACTGAGTGTGCTTCTGGTACCAGACCAGCGCCAGGTGGGCGGCGATCAGGCCGAGCAGGATGCCCGGGATGAGCAGCACGTGGGCGATGTAGAAGCGGTCCAGCATGATCTCGGACGGGAAGTCGCCGCCGAAGATCATCCAGTGCATCCAGGTACCGATGACCGGCAGGGAGATGACGATCGCGGACATAATGCGCAGACCCACGCCGGAGAGCAGGTCGTCCGGGAGGGAGTAACCCATGAAGCCCTCGGCCACGGACAGCAGCAGCAGGATGCAGCCGATGATCCAGTTGGCCTCACGCGGGCGACGGAACGCACCGGTGAAGAAGATGCGGAACATGTGCACCATGATGGACACGGCGAACATCAGGGCTGCCCAGTGGTGCAGCTGGCGGATGAACAGACCACCACGGACCTCGAAGGAGAGGTTCAGTGCGGTCTCGTAGGCGCGAGACATCTCGACGCCACGCAGCGGCAGGTAGGCACCGTCGTAGATCACCTTGGTGATCGACGGGTCGAAGAAGAGGGTCAGGTAGATACCCGAGAGAAGCAGCACCACGAAGGAGTAGAGCGCGATCTCACCCAGCAGGAAGGACCAGTGGGTCGGGAAGACCTTGTTGATTTGGGTTCGGATGCCCGCGGACAGCGTGTAGCGGGAGTCTACGTTGTTGCCGATGTGGGCCATTTTGTTGTTGCTCATGAACGACGCTCCCAGAATGCCGGACCGACGGGCTCGATGAAGTTGCCGGCGGCGACGAGGTAGCCCTCGTCATCAACGGTGATGGGCAGCTGCGGCAGTGCACGTGCGGCGGGGCCGAAGACCGGCTTGCCGTACTGCAGTGCGTTGAACTGCGATTGGTGGCAGGGGCACAGGATGCGGTTGGTCTGCTGCTCGTAGAGCGAGGTGGGGCAACCGATGTGCGTGCAGATCTTGGAGTAGGCGTAGTAGTCGCCGTAGTGGAAGTCTTCCTGACCTTCACGCTGGATGGCCTTGAGGGCATCCTCGGTGCGCAGACGGATCAGCATGACGGGGTTACGGGGACCGTGGACCGAGTGCATCTGCATCTCGTAGACGTCGCGGGTCGGGTCGTAGTTGTCGCCGTCGTTGACGTAGTCGGCAGGAAGCGGGAACACGGTCTCCATGGCGCCGGCGGACAGGTCCTCCGGGCGCATGCGCACCAGGCGGGAAATGCCCTGGGTGCTGTAGTGGCCGTGGTGCTCCTCGGCAATGGCGCCGGTGTCGCGGCCGAGGTAGAGCTTGACGCCCTCGTTGGCCAGCGTCCAGCCGGAGGTCCACAGGGTGCCGTCACCCTGGACGCCCAGTGCACCGGGCTTCCACGGGTTCTTGATCATGCCGCCCAGCGGAGCCAGGATCGACAGACCAGCGAGCACGGCACCGCCGGCCATCGCACCCTTGAGCACCTTACGGCGGCCGAGGGTGGAGGTCTCCCAGGAGTCGTTCAGCAGAGCGACGAGGGTACGACGGTCAACCTCTTCGGAGGGGCCGTCGTGGCGGCGCTGCACGGAAATTTCTTCCGGGATGAACTTCTTGACGTACTGCACGGCGCCGACGCCCATGCACATGATGGACAGACCCATAGTCACGCCCAGCAGCGGGGTGAACAGGGTGTACATCCACACGCCGTCCTCGCCGAGGGCCTTGTACTGCCACGGCCAGAACAGGTAGATGGCCATGAAAGCCAGGGCGAGGACAATGCCCAGCACGAACCAGATGGTGATGGTGCGCTCGGCGCGCTTCTCAGCCGGGTCGTTCGGGATCGGGAAGCGTTCCTTGCGGTACGCGACGGTGACCTCGTCGAGCTCGGTGCCGAGGCGGGCGAGCTCGTCGTTACTCATGGAGTTCAGCTCCTGAGTGGTGTACTTCTTTTGTTCTTTACTCATGAGCGGGATCCAATCCACAGAGCGGCGATGACACAGACAGCGATGCCGAACAGCCACATCATCAGGCCTTCAGCCACGGGGCCGATGCCGCCGAGGCCCCAGCCACCCTGGGTGGGGGTGTCCTTCTGGGACTTGATGAACGCGATGATGTCCTTCTTCTCATCAGCGGTGAGCTGGCGATCAGAGAACTTCGGCATGTTCTGGGGGCCGGTGAGCATGGCCTGGTAGATCTCCTGCTCGTTGGCAGGATCCAGGACCGGGGCGAACTTACCGGAGGACAGTGCGCCGCCACGACCGGTGAAGTTGTGGCAGGAGGCACAGTTCAGGCGGAACAGCTCGGAGCCGCGGGCCACGTCGGCCGGATCAATCTTGCCGTCGGCGTAGTGCTGGCCACGGAGGTCCTCCATGGCGATCTCGCCGTCCGCGTTACGGACGATGCCGGGGCCGCCGCCGTTGGCATCCACGTAGGCTGCCAGCGCCAGGGTCTGCTCCAGGTTGTAGCGCGGGGTCTTGCGCATCGCCTGGGCGGAGTTGCTCAGCATCGGCATACGGCCGGAGTGCACCTGGAAGTACACTGCGCCTTCGCCGACACCGATGAGCGAGGGGCCGCGGCCCTCAACGCCCTGCAGGTTCGCACCGTGGCAGGTGATGCAGGCGACGTCGTAGAGGTCCTTGCCCTCAGCGATGAGAGCCTGCTTGTCCTGGGCTGCGGTGGCGACCTGTGCATCGGGGGTCAGTGCGTTGGCCAGAAGGCCAGCGCCGGTCAGGCCGAGGGTCAGCGCGGCGGCACCAGCGATGGTGCGGCGTGCCTTCCGGCGGGCCTTGACCTTTTTCGCCGAGGAGGCCGGAGCCTTCCCGGTGGTCTCGGGGGTGGTTTCCATCATTTCCCTTATGTCTCTGGTCGGAAAGTGAAGGGCTGTAGGCCGAAGGCGTATCTACTCCCCTGGGTGATGGGGAGAAGCCTTGAGCCAGTACGGCCTACTTAATGAAGTAAATGGTGATGAACAGGCCGATCCAGACCGCGTCAACGAAGTGCCAGTAGTAGGACACAACCATCGCTGCGGTGGCCTGGGCCGGAGTGAACTTCGACTTGGAGACGCGAAGAAGCACGACCACGAAGGCAAGGACACCCGCCAGAACGTGGGCCGCGTGGAAGCCGGTCGTGATGAAGAAGACCGAACCGTACACGCTGTTCTGGATGGTGAGGCCCTCGTGAACGAGGTGGTAGTACTCGTAGCCCTGTGCACACAAGAAGATGGTGCCCATCAGAGCAGAGAGTGCGTACCAGCGCCTCAAGCCGAACACGTCACCGCGTTCAGCCGCGAACACGCCCGCCTGCGCCGTGAAGGAGGAGCTGATCAGAATGATCGTTGCCACCAGGGCGTAGGGGACGTTGAGGTGGCCGGCGTCGACCTCCCACTGGTTTCCCTGGCCATTTGCGCGAGACACGAAGTACATCGCGAAGAGGCCAGCGAAGAACATCAATTCCTGAGACAGGAACACAACGGTGCCGACACTGACCATATTGGGCCGGTTCAGTGCCGCAACACGTTGCGGTGCTGCCATATCTTTGTTTCCAACTGCGCTCGTCACGCCTTCTAGTATGGCCGCTGGGCCACACGATGTCACTTCATTTCGACCCCACTACACCCACAGCGAACGCCCAAAAATGCTGGTTGATGCCTGACAGGAACTTGCCAAGAATTTTTTGGAACCGTTGGGAACTTTTCACCCCGCCCATCCGACGCCCTATTTGCGCAGGTTGCGGGACCACCCTTCAGGCCGGGGGCCGCAGGGGACGACTCCTCCCCCACCACCACCCCCACAGTGGAGAGAAAATCGGGCCATCCGGGCACGAATTGGCAGTGATGTATATCTCACCCACGCCTGGGAACTAAGATCCGAAGCTACAACTTTCGATTGATAAACGGCTCAACCGCTCGGCCAAATATGGGGCTATCCCAATGGCCCACGCTCAGCTAGCCATCTCAACCATGCCACCACCGGCCCTCGGACACCGCTGACTGACATCATCTCGGGCGCACCCCCACCCCGCAGCTGCACGCGGCAGTGTCACCGTCATGTCGGGCGCCCCGACCGTGATCACGCGCGGCAGGGAATCGACGCCCACCCGCGTTGAGCGCACGCCATACCCGTTCAAGCGCAACCCCCATCCCGAGCCGCGTCAGTCGTCAGGGCACGAGGGCCGACATCCGACCCTGCACGCGGCACTCCGTCCACGCCCCAGTCGGTAAATCCGTACACAGGCCTTGATTCCATCAGCGCTGCCGGGCGCACCGCCAGTGAGACGCCGCCTGCCGCAGGCAGCCCGCTCAACGTCACGTGACGAGCAAGGGGCACGCACCCCACCGCCGCCAGGTTTCATTCGTCTCACCTCCTAGCCTTCGTGGCCGGTTGATTGTGTCTAGACAGACGACAGCGGCGGGCCGCACTGTGTTGTGTGCGACCCGCCGCTGTCGGGGGTTTCTCATCCCGAAGGCATCATCGGGATGGGGAAAGTTCTAGTGCTTCTCGCGGGGAAGACCGTACTGCAGGTTCAGCATGGTGCCGGACCAGATCAGGACGACTGCGCCGAGAACGATGAGCCAGTAGGCCATGAAGGCGATGCCGTAGCCCATGAGGGCAACTGCGACGGTCATGACGAAGGGCCAGATGGAGCCGGGGCTGAAGAAGCCGAGCATACCTGCGCCGTCTTCGATCTCTGCCTCTTCCCAATCCTCGGGGAGGATGTCGATGCGGCGCTCCGTGAAGTGGAAGTATGCGCCGAGCATCAGGGTCAGCAGGGTGGCGAGCACCAGGCCGGTGGCGCCAGCCCACTCGAGGCCTTCGATGTTTCCGGTGTCAGAAACCTTCTTGGTGGCCAGGATGTAAATCACGGTCATGACGCCGAGGAACACCGTCACACCGTAGAAAATTTTGGCGGAAGACTTCATGTCAGCGCATTCCTTACTTGTTCAGGTCGACCGTGTTGCTGCCGGACTCGACGGAGCGGGTAGCTTCGCGGCCGGACAGGAACGGGCTGGTGGAGGTGGCGTAGACTGCCTCACCAATGGACTTGAGAGCCTCGGAGTTCGGGGCCTCCGGGTTGTCCATGCGGTACTTCAAGTACTCGGTGAACTTCTCCGGGGAGACCACACGGATCTCGAAGTTCATCATGGCGTGGTAGGTACCGCACATCTCGGCGCAGCGGCCGACGAAGGCGCCTTCCTTCTCGATCTTCTCAACCTGGAAGACACGCTGGGACTTGTTGCGCTCCGGGTGCGGGAATGCATCGCGCTTGAAGAGGAACTCCGGAACCCAGAAGGAGTGGATCACGTCGGCGGACGCGAGGTCGAACTGGATCGCGGTGTTGGAGGGGAGCACCAGGACCGGAACCTCGGCGGTGGAGCCGGTGGTCTCGATCTTGTCGAAGTGCAGGTAGCTCATGTCCGCGGCAGACTTGCCGTGGATCGGGCCGACAGCCTTCTCGTGACCCTCTGCCTCACCGTGGGCGGTGCGGGTGGAGTCAACGAACTCGCCGGCCTTGTCGAGGTGCTGCTGGGCAGACTCGTCAACACCGATGTACTCGGAGCCGGTCGGGGACAGCTCGGCTGCCACCTGGCCGTAGCCGAACTTCCAGTTCCACTGGAAGGCGGTGACGTCGACGGTGACCTTCGGGTCCTTGTCGAGTGCGGTGACCTTGTCCTGAGTCTGGACGGTGAAGAAGAACAGGGTCATCACGATGATGATCGGGATGACGGTGAGCACGGCCTCCAGCGGCACGTTGTACTCGAACTGCTTCGGGAACTCGCCCTTGCCTTCCTTCTCGGCCTTCTTCGCGGAGAACGCCACCATGCACCACAGCATGAGGGCCCACATGATGATGCCGATGATCCAGGCAGTGACCCAGGTCCACACCCAGAAATTGCCCATTGCGGTCGCCTCGGGGGTAATACCCTCCGGCCAGCCCATTCGCAGGGCCTTGCCGAAGCTGCCGCCCGGAGGGGCAACGTCACAGCCGGCGAGGGCCACAGAGCTCGCGCCAACGGTGGCGGCAAGCATGGCCTTGCGCGAGAAAACGCGCGTAAAACGCTGTTTCACGTGTGTCTGCCTTCCTGTCCACACAGTAAATATTGTTTGAGAACTTTCCACGTTCGCTGGCCCATGGGCGCTTCCACCGTCCACCCGGGGGTGAGCCAGGGAGAGGGGGAAGCGGAGATGAGACAGCATCAGGCCATAGCAGTGGCCCGATAAACACCTGTGAGTTTACTGCATGGGGTTTGCCCCCACCCAACACCTTGGGATTGCATGTAGCGCAACTCACAAGGCATCCAACTTATGGTTGATCGGCCCACGAACTGGGGTTTTCCTCCCCACCACCGCCAGGGCCTGTGCCTTTAACGTCACATGCAGCACGCGTGGCGTTCCACGCCTGTGCCCAGGACCCGTATCTATCGGCCCACTCAGGCCCGGCACTGCCCCTCACAGCCACCCCCATTTGAGGGCACTCTAAATGCTGAGTCGGACGGGCGGCCGCGTCGACGTCACCGCCAGCCGCGCACGCACCGCCGCCGTGGCAGCGGCCGGCACCCCTCCCCTACCGCCCGAAGTCCCCGCGCCCGACGGCACCGCGTCGCGAGCGAGGCCTCTATATCTATGGCCCTAACGCGCCCACTGGATGGCACCCACACGCCCGGTATCGCTGAAGGCGAACGCCACATGCACTCCCCGGAGGCTGTTTTCCCTGGTCGAGTGCGTCAACCCGGCGTTGCCGGTCTCGGATTTAGGCGCGCACCAGCGTAGAGTGGATGCAATCATGCCTCCGCTCCACCCTCGCAGGGGTGGGTCGTGGGGCATCCCCTTGTCAACGCACCGTAACTTGTAAGGACAGCTTTACGCCCATGTGTGGCCTCCTCGGAATTCTCACCGCGAACAACAACGCCGCCGACTTCACTGCCGCCATCGAAACGGCGCTGCCGTGCATGCGGCACCGCGGCCCCGACGAGGCCGGCACCTGGCACGACGACACGGTCGCCTTCGGCTTTAACCGCCTGTCGATCATCGACATCGCCCACTCCCACCAGCCGCTGCAGTGGGGCCCGGAGGACGAGCCGAATCGCTACGCGATGACCTTTAACGGCGAGATCTACAACTATGTGGAGCTGCGCAAGGAGCTGCAGGATCTCGGCTACTCCTTTAACACCTCCGGCGACGGCGAGCCCATCGTGGTGGGCTTCCACCATTGGGGTGCGGACGTCGTCAAGCACCTGCGCGGCATGTTCGGCATTGCGATTTGGGATTCCAAGGAGCGCACGCTGTTCCTCGCGCGCGATCCTTTCGGCATCAAGCCGCTGTATTACGCCACCACCCCTGCGGGCACGGTGTTCGCCTCGGAGAAGAAGTGCATCCTGGCGATGGCCGATGCGCTTGAGCTGCCGCTGGATCTGGATTTCCGCGCGATCGAGCATTACGTGGATTTGCAGTACACCCCGGAGCCGGAGAGCCTCCACCAGGCAATCCGCCGCCTGGAATCGGGCACCTACGCCTTCGTCACCCCCGGTGGCGAGCTGGAGCAGCACCGCTACTTCTCCCCGAAATTCGCCACCACCCCGGTGGTCAAGGGCAAGGAGCAGGACCTCTTCGACCGTATTGCCCGCGCCATGGAGGATTCCGTGGCCAAGCACATGCGCGCCGATGTGACGGTCGGTTCCTTCCTGTCCGGCGGCATTGACTCCACGGCGATCGCGACGCTGGCGAAGCGCCACAACCCGAACCTGTTGACCTTCACCACCGGCTTTGAGCGGGAGGGCTACTCGGAGATCGACGTCGCCGCCGAGTCGGCCGCGGCGATCGGGGCAGAGCACATCGTCAAGGTCGTCTCCCCGGAGGAGTACGCCGACGCGGTGCCGAAGATCATGTGGTACCTCGACGACCCGGTGGCGGACCCCTCCCTCGTGCCGTTGTACTTCGTGGCGGCCGAGGCCCGGAAGCACGTCAAGGTGGTGCTCTCCGGCGAGGGTGCCGACGAGCTGTTTGGCGGCTACACCATCTACAAGGAGCCGCTGTCGCTCGCTCCCTTCGAGAAGGTGCCCTCCCCGCTGCTCAAGGGCCTCAACCGGCTGAGCCGGGTGCTGCCGGACGGGATGAAGGGCAAGTCCCTGCTGGAGCGCGGCACCACCCCCATGGAGGAGCGCTACTACGGCAACGCCCGCTCCTTTAGCTGGGAGCAGCTCAAGCGGGTGCTTCCCGAAGCGCGCCGCGAGTGGGACCACACGGACGTCACCTTCCCCATCTACGCCGAGTCCAAGCACATGGACCCGGTGGCTCGCATGCAGCACCTTGACCTGTTCACCTGGATGCGTGGTGACATCCTCGTCAAGGCGGACAAGATCACCATGGCGAACTCCCTGGAGCTGCGGGTGCCGTTCCTCGATCGGGAGGTCTTCGCCGTCGCGGAGACCATCCCCTACGACCTGAAGATCTCCCACGGCACGACGAAGTACGCGCTGCGCAAGGCGATGGAGCAGATCGTGCCGCCGCACGTGCTGCACCGCAAGAAGTTGGGCTTCCCGGTGCCGATGCGCCACTGGCTGGCCGGCGATGAGCTCTACGGCTGGGCGCAGGATCAGATCACCGCCTCCGGCACGGAGCACATCTTCGACAAGCAGGCTGTGCTCGCGATGCTGGCAGAGCACCGCGAGGGCATCTCCGATCACTCCCGCCGCCTGTGGACGGTGCTGTCGTTCATGATCTGGCACGGCATCTTCGTCGAGGATCGGATCCACCCGCAAATCGAGGACAAGGACTATCCCGTCACCCTCTAGGCATAACGAGCCTTCCCCCTCCTTCCCCCACGCCGCCCGGGACCAACAGCGGCACCTCCCCGTGTCCGCCAGGAGCGCTGGATATGCGAAAGCCGCCGCCGAAGATTCGGCGGCGGCTTTATTCGTCTGCGGGCTTAGTTGAAGGAGTCGCCGCAGGCGCAGGACCCGGAGGCGTTCGGGTTGTCGATGGTGAAGCCCTGGCTTTCGATGGTGTCCGCGAAGTCGATGCGGGCGCCGGTGAGGTACGGGGCGCTCATCTTGTCGACGACGAGTCGCACGCCACCAACGACGTCGACCTTGTCGCCGTCGAGGTCACGGTCGTCGAAGTACAGCTGGTAGCGCAGGCCCGCGCAGCCGCCCGGCTGCACGGCGATACGCAGGGACAGGTCGTCGCGGCCCTCCTGGTCGAGCAGAGCCTTGGCCTTGGCAGCCGCAGCGTCGGTCAGGATGACGCCAGTGCTGGTCTCGGGAGCAGTCATGGGTGTGCAGTCTCCTTGAATGATGCGAAAGAGGTGAAGTCGGAAGAAGTAACCGACGTGCGGGCCGGCCGCGTGCGGCGGCGGATATCACACCACGGTACTACGACTTCAACCACACCGCACCGGTGCCCTATTCCCACCCGCGCACCCCACGGTCGCTGTCTGGGTGCCGCGCGCCGCCGTTGGCCCACCCTACGTGTCACGTCAGCCGCGAATGCTTGTAGCCTAAAGGGCGTGAAAAACAGCGAGACTGAATCGAAGCCTGCCACGCAGAAGAAGGGCTACACCCCGCCGAAGGGGCGCCCCACCCCGAAGCGCAATGACGTCGAGCGCGCCCACGGCACCCGCCGCGGGCCAGCCAAGCCCCCGGAGACCCGCGTCGAGGCCCGGAAGCGCCGCAAAGAGCTCAAAGCTTCCCTGTCGAAGGAGGAGTACAAGGCGCTGAAGAACAAGGAGCGCGCGGAACGCCAGGCGCACCAGCGGATGGTGCAGGAAGCGATCGACCGGGGCGACCAGCGCTACCTGCTCGACCGCGACAAGGGCGAGGTGCGTGCCTTCGTGCGCGACTGGGTGGATTCCCGCCGCTTCCTCAACAACTTCATGATGCCGCTGGCGCTGGTGCTGCTGGTGCTCATGCTGGTGTTCCAGTCGCAGCCGCAGCTGGCCGCGCCGGTGAGCTTCGGCGTCATGGTGGTGCTGCTCGTGTTCTTCATCGAGGGGATCACCATCGGCCGGCGGGCCAACAAGGCCGCCCGCGCGAAGTTCCCCTCCACCACGGAGACCGGTTTCAGCCTGGGGTTCTACGCCTACTCGCGCGCCAACCAGCCGCGCCGCTGGCGCAGCCCGAAGCCGCGCGTTGCCCTCGGCTCCCACACGAAGTAGCGCGTCCATGAGTGGCCAGCCGCGCACCCTCATCCTCGGTGGGGCGCGTTCGGGGAAATCGGCGCACGCCGAGGCGCTCCTGCACGGCGCAGACGCAGTGACCTATGTGGCCACCGCCCGCCCCTGGCCGGGCGATGAAGATTTCGCGCACCGCATCAACGAGCACCAGCGACGCCGCCCCGCATCCTGGGTCACCGTGGATGATGTCGACGCGGTCGATGCCCTGCGGGATCCCGCCGTGCGGCGCACGGCGGTGCTTGTCGACGATGTGGGCACCTGGCTCACCCACGCCCTCGACGAGGCGGGCGCCTGGGAGTTGCCCCGGGGCACCCTGCGCCCCCGCATGGAGGCCCTGGTCGACGCGGTGGCCGCGTGGCCGGGCACCCAGCCGCTCGTGCTGGTCACCCCGGAGGTGGGACTGTCCGTCATCCCGGAGCACCGCTCCGCACGGCTGTTTCGTGACGAGCTGGGCTGGCTCAACGCCGCCCTCGCCGCCCACTGCGAGCAGGTGCGCCTCATCGTCGCGGGCCTCACCCTCGACCTGAAATAGGACCTCGCTGTTGTCGCACCCATGACTTTCCGGCCCGCTCCCCTCGCGGGCACCTTTCCTTCTTCGTCGATCTTGTGTCCCCTCTTTTGTGCTTTGGAGTGTTCCATGCCGCAAGCAAACCTGTTTCCCCTTGTTGCCGCCCCCGACGAGGCGGCGGAGGCCGCCGCCCGTGAGCGCCAGTTGCAGCTGACGAAGCCGGCCGGTTCCCTCGGCCGCCTCGAGGAGCTCGGCGTGTGGGTCGCCGCCTGCCAGGGGCAGTGCCCGCCCGCCCCCATCACCCGCCCCCGCATCGTCGTCTTCGCCGGCGACCACGGCGTTGCCGCCTCCGGGGTGTCCGCCTTCCCGACGGAAGTGTCCATCCAGATGGCGGCGAACATTGCCGCCGGCGGGGCCGCCATCAACGTCCTCGGGCGCGCGGCGGGCGCCTCGGTGCGGGTGGCGGACATTTCCCTCGACCACGACACGGATGCCCCGGAGCACCTGCAGCGCTCCTGCGGCAACATCAAAGTCGAGGACGCCATGACCGAAGAACAAACCCTGGCCGCGATCCGGATGGGCATGCAGATCGCCGACGAGGAGGTCGACTCCGGCGCGGACCTGCTCATCGCCGGCGATTTGGGGATCGGCAACACCACGCCCGCCGCCGCCCTCATCGGGGCGCTGACGAACGAAGAACCCGTCGTCGTGGTGGGCCGCGGCACCGGCATCGACGACGAGGGCTGGAAGCGGAAAGTGGCCGCCGTACGCGACGCCATGTTCCGGGTGCGGACCCACACCCACGACCCGGTGGCGGTGCTGCGGATGATCGCCTCCCCCGATCTGGCCGCCATGGCGGGGTTCCTCGCGCAGGCGGCGGTGCGCCGCACCCCGGTGATCCTTGACGGGGTGGTGGTGACCTCCGCGGCGTTGGTGGCCAATAAGCTCGCCCCGGGGGCGCGCCGCTGGTGGGTGGCCGGCCACCGTGGTGCGGAGCCCGCCCACGTCAAGGCGTTGGCGAAGCTGAAGCTGGAGCCCATCGTGGAGTTCGATATGCGCCTCGGGGAGGGTTCCGGCGCGGCGACCGCCCTGCCGCTGGTCAAGGCCGCCACCGACATCCTCATCGACATGGCGACCTTCGCCTCCGCGGGTGTGTCCGACAAGGACGCCCCCGAGTCGGAAGGCTAACGCCCACCCATGTCCGGCAAAGCAGGCCCCGGCGGCACGGGCCCCCACGGCCACCCCCTCGTCGAGGGCATCTCTACCGCCCTGTCCTGGCTGAGCATCCTGCCGGTCCGCGGCGCGGAGGTCTTCGACACCATCACCGGCCGCCGGGCGATGCTCGCGATGCCGGTGGTGGGGGTGGTCCTCGGCATCGTCGGCGCCGCGGTCGTCACCGCCGGCTGGGTGCTGGGCACCCCGGCGCTGCTGCTCGGAGTGCTGGTGGTGGTGAGCTGGGAGCTCGGCACCCGCATGATGCACATCGACGGCCTCGCCGACGTCGGCGACGCCCTCGGCTCCTATGCGCCCCCGGCGAAAGCCCAGGAGATCCTCGCCGACAAGTACACCGGGGCGCTGGGCATGGGGGCGGTGCTGCTCACACTCATGGCCACCGTGTCCGCCACCGGGCTGCTCAGCGCCGCCGGCCCCCGGGCCATGGTGCTGGTCGCCCTGGTGCCCTGGCTCGCCCGCATCGGGGCGCTGCGGGGGTGCGTGACGGACTTCCACCCCATCCACGCGGGCGGGTTCGGGGGGCTGACCATCGGTACTGTCCCCCGCGCAGGTTTCCTCGCCTGGGCCGCACTGGGGGTGGTGGGCAGCAGTGCCGCCGCTGCCTGGGCGACACTCCCCCTCACCCCGGCGGGTCTTCCGGTCCTGCTGGGCGTCTACGCGCTGCTGCCCATCGGTGGGTGGCTGCTGACCACGGGCCTGCTGCGACACTGTGCGCGCCGCTTCGCCGGTCTCAACGGCGACTGCCTGGGCGCGGCCATTGAGGTCGGCACCGCCGCCCACGCGGTGCTGCTGGTGCTCGCCACCTACGCGCTGGCATAAAAAAAACTCGACCAGTCCCGGATGCACGGGGCTGGTCGAGTGGTGTTAGGCGGGGATGAGGGTGGTCATCCAGCCGTGGGTATCCGGCACGGTGCCGCGCTGGATTCCGGTGAGCTGCTCCCGCAGCTGCATCGTGATCCGCCCGGTTGCGCCGCCGCCGACGGTGAAGTCGCCGTGGGCGCTCTTCACGGTGCCGACGGGGGTGATGACGGCGGCGGTGCCGCAGGCGAAGGTTTCGCTCATCGCCCCGGAGGTGGCGGCTTCTTCCCACTCGCGGGTGGTGACGATGCGCTCCTCGGTGGCGTAGCCCAGGTCGCTGGCGACCTGCAGCAGGGAGCGGCGGGTCACGCCGGGCAGCAGGGAGCCGGACAGTGCCGGGGTGACGACGGTGGCGTCCGCGCCCTCACCGAAGACGAAGAACAGGTTCATGCCACCCATCTCCTCGACGTTGGTGTGGTGGATAGCGTCCAACCACACCACCTGGTCGCAGCCCTTCTCCGCGGCCTGCGCCTGAGCCAGCAGGCTGGCGGCGTAGTTGCCGGCGAACTTCGCCGCGCCGGTGCCGCCCGGGCAGGCGCGCACATAGTCTTCGCTCAGCCACACGCTCACCGGGTTGATGCCCCCGGAGAAGTACGCGCCCGCCGGGGAGGCGATGACGGCGTAGGTGTAGGTGTTCGCCGGCCGGACCCCCAGGGAGGGCTCGGTGGAAATCATGAAGGGGCGCAGGTAGAGGGACTCCTCGCCGCCGGCGGCGGGCACCCAGTCCTGGTCGACTTCCACGAGGGCGCGCAGCGACTCGACGAACAGCTCCACCGGCAGCTCCGGCATCGCCAGGCGGCGGGCCGAATCGTTGAGGCGGGCCGCGTTCGCCTCCGGGCGGAACGTCTTAATCGACCCGTCGGCCTGCCGGTAGGCCTTAAGCCCCTCGAAGATCGCCTGCCCGTAGTGCAGCACACTCGTCGCCGGGTCGAGCTCCAGGTTGTGGTACGGCTCGATGCGGGCGTTGTGCCAGCCCTCGTCCACCGTGTAATCGATGAGGGCCATGTGGTCGGTGAAGACGCGGCCGAAGCCCGGGTTGGCGAGAATCTCGGCCAGCGTATCCGGGGCGGTCGGAGTCGCGGTGCGCGTGACGCGGAAAGTGAGGTTCGACATGCTGATAAACATACACCCCGCCCAGCCTGCCAATCCCCGCTACCCCTGGCGGGGTGTCGGTAGAGTAAGACCCCGACAGGCACGCACCACCCCCGCGCGCCTGGCTCCACGCCACGGCCCCAAAAAAAATCACCGGCCGGTGGAGCACGACATTGTTCTCCCTTGTGTGTTTGTAAAGGAAGTGCGACCGACGTGTCCGACGCTTTGACCCTCCCCGCCCGCGGCCACGTGCCGGAGATGACTCTCGCGGCCAGCCTGCCGGAGGACTGCGAGGCCCTCCTCATTCCCGTCCTCAGCGACGGCGACGGCCTGGAACTGCCCTCCGTCGGCCTGGGTGACCAGGTGGACCGTGACCTGCTCACCGCGCTCGGCGCCGTAAAGGCCACCGGCCAGGCAGGCGAAGTCACCCGGGTGCCGGCGCCGGAAGGCCTGCCGGTGGAGATGGTCATCGCCGTCGGGCTTGGCGAGGATGACTCCGTCGATGCAGAGGCGCTGCGCCGCGCCGCCGGCTCCGCGTGCCGCGGGCTCAAAGGCATCGCCCGCATCGCCACCACCCTCGGGGTGTTCGGCGTGGCTGACGCCGTGCTGGGCTGTGCGCTCGGCGCCTACACCTACCGGGGCCGCAAGACCGCCGCGGTGGAGGACTCCGCCCAGCCGGTCGGCCACATCACCTTCCTCAGCCAGGACGTCGCCAAGGATGAGTCTGCCTTCGCCGACGCCGTCACCCTCGTCGACGCGGTGGTGCTCGCCCGCGACCTGGTGAACACCTCCTCGGATGCGCTGTACCCCGCCAGCTACGCGGCGGTGGCCCGCGAGGCCGGCGAGGCCGCAGGCCTCGACGTCGAGGTCCTCGACTTCGACGAGCTGCAGGCTGCCGGTTTCGGCGGCATCGTCGGCGTCGGCCAGGGTTCCGTCCGCAAGCCCCGCCTGGTGCGGCTGAGCTACACCCCCGCCAATGCCACTGCGGAGACCAAGTCCGTGGCACTCGTCGGC
This sequence comes from Corynebacterium sp. 13CS0277, assembly GCF_002994655.1. Classification (GTDB taxonomy): domain Bacteria; phylum Actinomycetota; class Actinomycetes; order Mycobacteriales; family Mycobacteriaceae; genus Corynebacterium. The sequence goes on along the minus strand of NZ_PPDL01000015.1, from coordinate 8,680 downwards.
AAGGGCATCACCTTCGACACCGGCGGCATTTCCATCAAGCCGGGCGCGCAGATGGACCACATGATCTCCGACATGGGTGGCTCGGCGGCCGTCATCGCCTCCGTCATTGCTGCCGCCCGCCTGGGTCTCGGCGTCAAGGTCACCGCCACAGTGCCGATGGCGGAGAACATGCCCGGCGGCGGCGCCTACCGCCCCGGCGACATCCTCACCCAGTACGGCGGCACGACCGTCGAAATCCTCAACACCGACGCCGAGGGCCGCCTGGTGCTCGCCGACGCGATCGCGCGCGCCTGCGAGGATCACCCCGACTACCTCATTGAGACCGCCACCCTGACCGGCGCGCAGCTCGTCGCCCTCGGTGACCGCACCACCGGCGTCATGGGCAGCGAAGACTTCCGCGACCGGGTGGCCGCCCTGGGCCGCTCCATCGGCGAGCAGGCGTGGGCCATGCCGCTGCCGGAGGAAATCACCGAGCGCCTCAAGTCCCCCGTCGCGGACCTGCGCAACATCACCACCGACCGCCTGGGCGGCATGCTCGCCGCCGGCGCCTTCCTCGGGCACTTCGTCGCCGACGGGGTCGAGTGGGTGCACCTGGACGTCGCAGGCCCCGCCTTCAACACCCACGGCGCCTACGGCTACGTCCCCGCCCGCGGCACCGGCAACCCGGTCCGCACCATTGTCGCCACCCTCGCCGACATCGCCGAGCAAGGCTAAACCGCACCCCCTTCACACCCCGGCCCCGCGCGCCTCTGCCCCACGGCAGGATGCGCGGGGCCGGGGTGTGTGCGTGCACCCGCCCAGATTCACAGCCACCACCTATGAGGGTGATGCGTCACAGGCGGGGTGTGCCCCGCGAGGACACCACACGCCCGCTGCCCCCGGATTGGGGTAGCTTCCCCGGTGGAAAACAGCCACGACAGTTCCGCACCCCGGGGGTAGGGCGCACGACCCCGGGAGACCAGCAGCAACGCCACCCCGCGCCTGTGTTTTACGCGTCGCCCTCTTCGGCTGCGCGGCGGGCCTCCCACTCCGCGCGGCGGGCCGCCTGCTCGGCACGTTTGCGCAGGATTCGCTCCCGCTCAATCCGATCCCGCATGCGCTGCGGGTAGCCGGTCTCCTCCACGTCGAACAGCTCAATACCCAGCTCACGGCGCAGCACATCAATCCCCTTCGGCCCACCAATGGGGCGGCGAATGAACTCACCGTCGGCATCCACGAGCACGACAGAAAGCTCATTGACCAGCGTCTCGGGCTCGACGTAGCCCTCGACGAGCACCCTCTGCGCCGCCCACTGGCGCAGCGCTGCCAAGTCCGCGTCCCGGATCGTCTCGCCCGGGGCGCGTGGGGGTCGGGGGCCTTGTTTCCGGCGTCCTTTGCCAAAGATGTTGAACACAATCCACCATCCTAGGCACTCCCCGCGGACTACCCCCTACCCCCACGGATGGGGTAACGCGACATCTGGGGTGAAGACCTAGTAGTCTTTGTGAGTATTGCGACCGAGCCTGCGCGCGCCCCACGCCTAGTCACCCGAGGACGTGAAAGAAAGGGCCGCGCGGCTGGGACCTTGAGAAACAATCAACAATCCATCTAGGAGTTTGAACCACATGGCGTTCTCAGTTGAGATGCCCGAATTGGGCGAATCCGTCACCGAAGGCACGATTACCCGCTGGCTGAAGCAGGTCGGCGACACCGTCGCTGCCGATGAGCCGCTGCTCGAGGTCTCCACCGACAAGGTCGACACCGAGATTCCCTCCCCCGCAGCCGGCGTGCTGCTCAAGGTGCTCGCCAACGAGGACGACACCGTTGAGGTGGGTGCCATCATCGCGGAGATCGGTGACGAGGGCGACGCTGCCGCCGCTCCTGCAGAAGAGCCGAAGGCTGAAGCACCGGCTCCCGCGGAGGAAGCCCCGGCCGCAGCCGCCTCCGGTGCCGCCACCGACGTGGAGATGCCCGAACTGGGCGAGTCCGTCACCGAGGGCACCATTACCCGCTGGCTCAAGCAGGTCGGCGACACCGTCGCCGTCGACGAGCCGCTCCTCGAGGTCTCCACCGACAAGGTCGACACCGAGGTCCCCTCCCCCGTCGCGGGTGTCATCGTCGAAATCCTCGCCAACGAAGACGACACCGTCGACGTCGGCTCCGTCATCGTCCGCATCGGCGACGAAAACGCTGCACCTGCCGCCGCACCGAAGACTGAAGAGCCCAAGGCTGAGGCCCCGGCCGTGGAAGAGTCCGCACCGGTCGCCCCCGCACCGGGTGGCGCCGCCACCGACGTGGAGATGCCTGAATTGGGCGAGTCCGTCACCGAGGGCACTATTACCCGCTGGCTCAAGCAGGTCGGCGACACCGTCGCCGTCGACGAGCCGCTCCTCGAGGTCTCCACCGACAAGGTCGACACCGAGGTCCCCTCCCCCGTCGCGGGCGTCATCGTCGAAATCCTCGCCAACGAAGACGACACCGTCGACGTCGGCTCCGTCATCGTCCGCATCGGCGACGAAAACGCCGCACCTGCCGCCGCGCCGCAGACTGAAGAGCCCAAGGCTGAGGCCCCGAAGCAGGAAGCTCCGAAGGCTGAAGAACCCAAGCAGGAGGCTCCCACGACCGAGGCTCCGAAGGCTGAGGCTCCGGCGAAGACCGTCAACACTGGCGACAACCTGCCGTACGTGACCCCGCTGGTGCGCAAGCTCGCCGACAAGCACGGCGTTGACCTCACCACCATCACCGGCACCGGTGTCGGCGGCCGCATCCGCAAGCAGGACGTCCTCGCCGCTGCCGAGGGTGGCCAGCCCGCCGCAGCGCCCAAGACCGGCTCCGCGATCTCCACCAAGCGTGTCGACCCGGAGAAGGCGAAGCTGCGCGGCACTACCCAGCGCGTCAACCGCATCCGCGAAATCACCGCGAAGAAGACCCTGGAGTCCCTGCACACCGCCGCACAGCTCACCCAGCTGCACGAGGTCGACATGACCAAGGTGGCGGAGATCCGCAAGGCCAACAAGAAGGCCTTCGCCGACAAGTACGGCGTCAACCTCACCTACCTGCCCTTCTTCGCGAAGGCCATCGTGGAGGCCCTGGTCAGCCACCCGAACGTGAACGCGTCCTACAACGCCGACACCAAGGAAATGACCTACCACGCGCAGGTCAACCTCGGCATTGCTGTGGACACCCCGGCGGGCCTGCTGTCCCCGGTCATCCACAACGCCCAGGACATGACCCTGCCGGAGCTGGCGCAGGCCATCGTCGACATCGCCGACCGGGCCCGCAACAACAAGCTCAAGCCCTCCGATCTCACGGGCGGCACCTTCACCATCACCAACATTGGTTCCGAAGGTGCCCTGTCTGACACCCCGATCCTGGTGCCGCCGCAGGCCGCCATGATCGGCACCGGTGCCATCGTCAAGCGCCCCGTCGTCATCACCGAAGACGGCGTCGACGCCATCGCGGTCCGCCAGATGGTGTACCTGCCGATGACCTACGATCACCAGGTCGTCGATGGTGCGGACGCGGGTCGCTTCATGACCACCGTCCGTGACCGCCTGGAGACCGCCGACTTCGACTACGATCTCGGCCTCTAGCCACCACGTACCCCACGCGAAGCCTCGCGCCGCCGGAAGTTTTCTCTCGGCAGCGGCGGGGCTTTGTTGTACCTGTCGGGAAGTTTTCCGCCCCCTGGAGTGTTGACCCAACTATGACCGCCCCTCGTGCGCCTTTTATGGATCCCGATGAACCCATCCGTGACACCTCCCGCCCGCTGGAGGTCCGCCAGCTTGGCGAGGTGGACTACACCTCCGCCTGGCAGCTGCAGGCAGACCTCGCCGCCCAGGTAGCCCGCGGTGAGGCCCCCGACACGCTGCTGGTGCTCACCCACCCCTCCTGCTACACGGCAGGCAAACGCACCCAAGACTCCGACCGGCCCCGCAACGGGCTGCCCGTCATCGATGTGGACCGCGGCGGGCGGATCACGTGGCACGGGCCCGGCCAGCTGGTGGTGTACCCCATCGTCCGGCTCGTCACCCCCATCGATGTCGTCGACTATGTGCGTCGCGTCGAAGAAGCCCTCATTCAGGTCGTCATCGACCAGGGCCTGCCGCAGGCGGGACGGATTGCAGGGCGCTCCGGGGTGTGGCTGCCGGAACCCGACCGCAAGATCGCGGCCCTCGGTATCCGCGTCACCCAGGGGGTGACGATGCACGGGCTGTCGCTCAACTGCAATAACTCCCTCGACGCCTACGCCCACATCGTGCCCTGCGGCATCGACGACGCCGGGGTGACGACACTGAGCGCAGAGCTTGGCCGCGAGGTCACCCCCGATGACGTCGCGCCCGCGGTGTGCCGCGCCCTGGACGATGCCCTGGCGGGCCGCCTGCAGGTCGCCAACCACCACCTGGGGAGCGCCCCGGACCCCTGCCGTTGAACCGCACACGCACAAACAGTTAGGGTAATTGCCTTATGACTATTGCACCGCCGAACGGCCGCAAGATGCTCCGCATCGAGGCCAAGAACTCCCAGACCCCCATTGAGGTCAAGCCGCGCTGGATTCGCACCACCGCGAAAACCGGCCCGGAGTTCACCGACATGAAGAAACGCGTGGCGGGCGCCTCCCTGCACACCGTGTGCCAGGAGGCCGGCTGCCCCAACGTGCACGAGTGCTGGGAATCCCGGGAAGCCACCTTCCTCATCGGTGGGTCCCAGTGCTCCCGGCGCTGCGACTTCTGCCAAATCGACTCTGGTAAGCCGGAGCCGCTGGACAGGGACGAGCCGCGCCGCGTAGCTGAATCGGTGCGCGAGATGGGGCTGAACTACGCCACCATCACCGGGGTGACCCGCGACGACCTGGAGGACGAAGGCGCGTGGCTCTACGCCGAGGTCGTCCGTCAGATCCACGCCCTCAACCCGCACACGGGCGTGGAGAACCTCGTGCCGGACTTCTCCGGCAAGCCCGACCTGCTCAGGGAAGTCTTCGAGGCCCGCCCCGAAGTGTTCGCCCACAACATTGAGACGGTGCCGCGTATCTTCAAGCGGATCCGCCCGGCGTTCCGCTACGACCGCTCCCTCGACGTCATCCGCCAGGCCCGCGACTTTGGGCTCGTGACGAAGTCGAACCTCATCCTCGGCATGGGTGAAACCCGGGAGGAGATCACCCAGGCTCTCACCGACCTTCGGTCGGCGGGCTGCGACATCATCACCATCACCCAGTACCTGCGCCCCGGCCCGAAGTACCACCCCATCGAGCGGTGGGTGAAGCCGGAGGAGTTCGTCGAGCACTCGGAGACGGCCAAGGAGCTCGGCTTCACGGGTGTCATGTCGGGCCCGCTGGTGCGCTCCTCCTACCGGGCGGGCCGGCTGTACGCGCAGACGATCGCCGCCCGCGGCGAGGAACTGCCCGAAAACCTCCGCCACCTGGCGGAAACCACCGAGGGCTCCACCGCGCAGGAAGCATCCTCCCTCCTCGCCCGCTACGGTGCCTCCGAGGACACCCCGGTGTACTCCCGCCAGGGCTAAACCCGGGGCGCTGATGGAGCCTGGCGGGGCCGTGCCCTATTGTTTATGGCATGGCAGACGCAAAGACGAAGGCCCGTGCGGCCGAGAAGGAAGCAAAGGCAGCGAAGCGCGCGCAGCGTAAGCAGACCCGCCAACAGCTGTGGCAGGCATTCCAGCTGCAGCGCAAGCAGGACAAGGCACTGATTCCCATCATGCTGGCCTGCCTGCTGGGCGTGGCGCTGGTGTTCTTCCTCCTCGGCCTGCTGTGGGGCGGCCAGTGGTTCATGCTCATCCTGGGCCTGATGTTCGGCGCCCTGCTGGCGTTCTGGATGTTCACCCGCCGCCTCGAGGCCTCCATGTACGACAAGGTCTCCGACCAGCCCGGTGCCGGCGGCTGGGCGCTGGAAAACATGCGCAACGGTGTCGGCATGGTGTGGCACACCAAGACCGCCGTCGCCGCCAACCGGGAGATGGACGTGGTGCACCGCGTCGTCGGTAACCCCGGCATCATCCTCGTCGGTGAGGGCAACGCCCAGCGCCTCAAGCCGCTGATGAACCAGCAGAAGAAGCGCCTGCAGCGCGTCGCCGGCCAGCACCCCATCTACGAAATCCTCGTCGGCGACGGCGAGGGCCGGGTGCCGGTGAAGAAGCTGCAGCGCGAAGTGATGAAGCTGCCCCGCAACCTCAGCAAGGATGAGGTGGGCACCCTGGCGGCCCGCGTCGATTCCATTGACACCGCAGGCCCCGGCCTGCCGAAGGGCCCCATGCCCGCAGGCGCGAAAGCCATGAGCGGCATGAACCGCCGCGCCCGCCGCGCACAACAGCGCGGCAAGTAGAGAAAAACATTGGCCGCACCCGCTTTTTCGCGGGTGCGGCCCTTTTTTAGCCCCGAATGACGGCGGTTTGGGTGGCGCGGTCGTGCAGGCCCCGGCCGTCGGAGTCCACGAGAACCGGCGGCAAAATCAGCACCGTGAGCAGCGCCCGGGCCACGGCCCGCACAACACCAACGCGGGCATCAGCGGAGTCGATGCGAGCCACCCCCATGCCCATCACTGCCTGCCCCGGGGTGCGGGCGAACAGCGTCACGGAGACCACGCTGACAAGGAAGAATGCGATGAGCACCACGGTGGAGAAATCCCCCAGCGCCGTCGTGACCCGGGTGACAACGTAGGCGAGCATCATCGCAAACACCCAGTCGAGCCACACCCCACCGACTCGGCGCAGCACACTCGCCAGGGAGCCGGTGCCGGACTGCGGCAAGCCGAGGAACTCCCCCGGCCAGCGGGAAACACCAGTATCATTCGCACCGACCATGGCGGGGGTATCCAGCCAGGACTGTTTCTTCTGCGGATCAGCCATGCTGTTAACCATAGCGAAGCCACAGTGGGGGCGGTCGGTGGGGGTGAGAAATATGGTCGAGTTATAGAAATTGGTCTAGACTTGTACCCCAGCGCCAGGTTGCGGCGCCCCACTTTCCCCACTTGCCCAAGGAGCCACTGTGGCATTTGAGACCACCGAAGATGTCGTAGCATTCATCAAGAACGAGGGTGTTGAGTTCCTCGACATCCGCTTCACCGACGTTCCGGGCGCAGAGCAGCGCATCACCATCCCGGCGTCGACGTTCACGGAAGAAACCGCCGAGGAAGGCTTCGCCTTCGACGGGTCCTCGATCCGCGGCTTCACCTCCATCGACGAGTCCGACATGAACCTCCTGCCGGACGTGTCGACCGCAGTGGTGGATCCGTTCCGCAAGGTCAAGACGCTGAACATGAAGTTCTTCGTGCACGACCCCTTCACCCGCGAGCCCTTCTCCCGCGACCCCCGCAACGTCGCCCGCAAGGCCGAGGAGTACCTGGCCTCCACCGGCATCGCTGACACTTGCTTCTTCGGCGCCGAGGCCGAGTTCTACCTCTTCGACAAGGTTTCCTACGCCACCGACACCAACGTCGGCTTCTACGAGATCGACTCGGATGCTGCCTGGTGGAACCGTGGCGCGGACGAGAACCTCGATGGCTCCGTCAACCGTGGCTACAAGACCCGCCTCAAGGGCGGCTACGGGCAGACCGCACCCCACGACATGTTCGAGGACCTGCGCGACGAGATGACGATGCTGCTGTCCCAGGCCGGCTTCGAAATCGAGCGCGCCCACCCGGAGGTCGGCACCGGCACCCAGCAGGAAATCAACTACCGCTTCAACACCCTGCTGGCGGCAGCTGACGACCTGCAGACCTTCAAGTACATCATCAAAAACGCCGCATTCCGGGCCGGCAAGACCGCCACCTTCATGCCGAAGCCCCTGGCTGGCGACAACGGCTCCGGCATGCACGCCCACCAGTCGCTGTGGAAGGACGGCACCCCGCTGTTCCACGACGAGGCCGGCTACGCAGGCCTGTCCGACATGGCCCGCTACTACATTGGCGGCATCCTCCACCACGCGGGCGCTGTGCTGGCGTTCACCAACCCGACCCTGAACTCCTACCACCGCCTGGTGCCCGGCTTCGAGGCCCCCATCAACCTCGTGTACTCGCAGCGCAACCGCTCCGCCGCGGTGCGCATCCCGATCACCGGTTCCAACCCGAAGGCCAAGCGCATCGAATTCCGTGCCCCGGACCCGTCCGGCAACCCCTACCTGGGTTTCGCCGCCATGATGATGGCGGGCCTCGACGGCATCAAGAACCGCATCGAGCCGCACGCCCCGGTCGACAAGGACCTCTACGAGCTGCCCCCGGAGGAGGCTGCCTCCATCCCGCAGGCCCCCACCTCCCTCGAGGCATCCCTCAAGGCCCTGGAGGAGGACCACGACTTCCTCACCGAAGGCGACGTGTTCACCGATGACCTCATCGACACCTACATCCGCCTGAAGAACGACGACGAAATCGCGCCTGTGCGCCTGCGGCCCACCCCGCAGGAGTTCGAGATGTACTTCGACTGCTAAGCCGCCACGAGAAAAGCCCCACCCACCCCGGTGGGGCGTTTTTCGTGCCTGTGGACCAAGGTTCGCACCCCCTGCCACCAGCGCACACGGTGTGGGCGGGGCGAGTTATCCACAGGCTTGCGCGCACCCCCTAGATTTCCGGATTGCTGTGCTCTTAGGGTGTGCGGCATGGATTGGATCAGCCTCACTAAGGCCATGCCCAGCATGACCTCCGAACAGCGGCGCGCAGCCATGGAACAAGCGCAGCCGCAGCTTCGCGCTGCCCAA
>NZ_PPDL01000014.1 GCF_002994655.1 Corynebacterium sp. 13CS0277 | reverse complement strand
TGCTTCGAGGGCTTCGATCACGAGTGCTTTGATGTCGTCGCTGTAGCGGGGCATAGGGGTTCCTTGCGGGGTGTTGAGGTAGGGAGTTCATCGGGGCGCGGGACCCCTGGGGGCTAGTTTGCCCTATGCCAAAAATTGAAGCAGACCCTCCCCATCCGGGGGTGGGTATCGGTAGGCGGCTGGTGTGGTGAATCTCCGGGTGCGTGCACGCAGCGTGCGGGGCTAGTGTGGGAGGCATGGGTTTTTCCACGCCAAGCTATGACCTCATCGACCTGTTCAACCGCATCGACCGCGGTGACTTGCAGCTGCCGGACTTTCAGCGCCAGTACCTGTGGGACGTCGACCACATTCGCAGTCTCCTCGTGACGGTGCTGCGCGGCTACCCGATGGGTGCCCTTCTGGCCCTGGATACCCGCAATGAGCCGATGCGTTTCCGGCCCCGGCCCCTGGACGGCGCGCCTGAGAACCACGTGAACCCGGGTCTTTTGCTCCTGGATGGGCAGCAGCGCATGACCACGCTGTACCACTGCCTGCGTGGCGACGGCATCGTCGATACGGTCGACCACCGCGATAAGAAGATTCGCCGCCAGTTCTACGTCGATATCGCCACTGCTGTAGCGCACGACATCATGCCCGACGAGGCCGTTATTTCCGTCTCCGCCTCCGGGGAGGTGCGCTCCCACTTTGCACGCCGCCGTTTCCAGCGCGTCGACAACGATGCGCACGCCATCGAGCAGGGGCTCATGCCCGTGAGCGCTTTGCTGTCTGATCGGGGCAGCGACATGCTCTTCGACTTGGCTGCCAGTGGCGACCCGGCAAAGAGCCAGGCGGCGAAGCAGTTCCACAACCAGATCGCCAAGCCTTTGGTTCGCTACAGCGTGCCGATGATTCGCCTTGATCGGGAAACCGCCCAGGGCGGCGTGGGCTCTATCTTCGCGCAGGTCAACTCCGCCGGCCTGCAGATGGGTGTGTTCGACCTGCTGACTGCAGTGTTCGCATCGGAGAACCCCGACTTTTCTCTCATGGACGACTACCGCCTCACCGAAGAGGTGCGCGCCCATCATGCCAATCTGGCGGGCCTGAAGCGCACCGACTGGCTCATGGCAGTGTCGCTGTATGTGACCGCCAAGCAGGGCTACGCCCGCGGCCAGCGTGAAGACATTCTGAGGCTGTCGTTGGACGAGTACTTGGCTGGTGCGGCCCGCATGCGCGAGGCCTACGTCATGGCGTCGGCATTCCTCAGCGAACGCGACATTCTCACCAAGGATCTGGTGCCTTATACCTTCCAGATCGTTCCGCTGGCTGTCATCCTCGCCTTGTTGGACGATGCGAGTGCGGAACTCGGCGTGCCCGGCGGGGTGCTCGCCAACGCGGAAGCTCTTGATCGCCTGCACCGCTGGTTCTGGTGTGGTGTGTTCGGTGAGCTCTACGGCGGCCCGAGCGTGATTAACCGCGCCGCCCGCGACGTCATCGAGGTCGTCGCGTGGGTTATCGATGGTGCCCTCGGGGAGAACACTGCGCCGGTGCCCGGCACTGTGTCCTCGGCAACCTTCGTTGAGTCCCGTCTCCTCAGCGCCACCCCAAAGGATGGCCTGTATAAGGGCATCTATGCGCTCATCATGGGGCGTGGCGCGAAGGACTGGCGTACCGCCCAGGAGTTCACTGCGGACACCTACTTCGCCCTGGACACGGACTTCCACCCGATTTTCCCGCTGGCCTACTGTGCGGAGGCGGGCATCGACCCGGTGCTCGCAACCTCGGTCATCAACCGCACCCCGATGGCACGTCGCACGGAAGTCATCCTCGGCGGGGCTTCTCCGGCCCGCTACTTGGGCCGCGTCCAGGCCAAGTCGCTCATGGAGGACGATGAGTTCGATGCGGTGCTCGCCACCCACGTGCTCGACCCGGCGCTGCTGCACAAGGCGAAGGCGGATGCCTTCTTCGCTGACCGGCGCAGCCAGCTCGTGGACATGATTGACGTCGCGATGGGGGCCACCGCCCACCGCGATGTCAATGACGACGACCTGACCGGCGGGGTGGAAGGGCCGAATGCCTTCGCCTAACCGACTCCGTTTGACGCCTGCCCGTGACCGGGCTGTCACCCGGGTGGTGGCAGTGCTGGCGGCCTGCGGCACACTGGTGTCGCTCGCTGCCTGTGCGGACGAGCAGACGAGCGCTCCTGTCACTGCCAGCTCGACGGCGACGCCGACGACGAGTGAGGCTCCGCCGGCTCCGTTGCTGCCGACGGGGACGACGACTCTGCTGCCTGGGCATCGCATCGTCGCCCTCTACGGGCACCCCAGTGGCCCTGCCCTGGGTGCCCTGGGGGAGCAGCCCCCTAGTGAGGCCGTGGGGCGCGTGCAACAGATCGCCGAGTACTACCAGCCGTTCAGTGACCTGCCGGTCGTCCCCGCCTTCGAAATTATCGCCACCGTGGCCGCCGCCGACCCCGGTGCGGATGGCAACTACGTCAACGAAACCGACCCGGCTGACCTGGTGGAATCTGTGGACGCCATCACCGCAGCCGGTGGCATCGCGATCCTTGACATTCAGCCCGGGCGGGATAGCCTGCTGAACCTCGCGCAGCAGTACACCGACCTGTTGCTGCGGCCCGGGGTGGGGCTTGCTATTGACCCCGAATGGGCCCTCGGGCCAGAGGATCTGCCCGGTGACAACGTGGGGCACGTCGACGCAGAGCAAATTAACGAGGTCGCAGACTGGTTGGCCCAGCTCACCCGGGACAACAACCTTCCGCAGAAGCTGCTGGTGCTGCACCAGTTCCAGCTGCAGATGATCCGCAACCGGGAGAATCTCAACCTCGAGCACCCGGAACTCGCCACCGTCATCCATGTCGACGGCCACGGCCCCCGGGAAGACAAGATGCTCACGTGGGACACGATGCGGCAGGAACTCGACCCGCGCATCTTCGTCGCGTGGAAGAACTTCTACGACGAGGACCAGCCGATGTTCACCCCAGAGGAGACGATGGCGGTCGCCCCGCAGCCGGTGTTCGTTTCTTACCAGTAACCCCGCAGCCGACGCGCCAGTGGGCTGGGGGTGCTGGAAGGGGGTGGGGTGTGGTGGATATCCGTCACAGACGGGGGCGATGCGCCTACCCCCGTAACCCCTGGTTAGTGGGCGGTTAGGGCATCGTTGGTCTAGGCTTGCTGCTTGAGTCACGCGCCAGGTGATCCGGCGCTGACCCCTTGCGCTTTTCACCAGTCGACGCGGTCGTGCCGACGGGCGCAAGTGGCGAAAAAAATATCCTTACAGGAGATCAAGCACGTGAGTAACCGCCCGGTTGTCCTCATCGCAGATAAACTCGCTCAGTCCACCGTTGATGCCCTCGGCGACGCCGTCGAGGTGCGCTGGGTGGATGGCCCCAACCGTCCTGAACTTCTCGCCGCCGTCGCCGACGCGGACGCCCTGCTGGTGCGTTCCGCGACGACCGTGGACCGGGAAGTGCTGGAAGCAGCGCCGAAGCTGAAGATTGTCGGCCGTGCCGGTGTGGGCCTGGACAACGTTGATATCCCCACCGCCACGGAGCGTGGCGTCATGGTCGTCAACGCCCCGACGTCCAACATTCACTCCGCCTGCGAGCACGCCATCTCCCTGCTGCTGGCGACCGCCCGCCAGATTCCCGCCGCGGATGCAACGCTGCGCCAGGGGGAGTGGAAGCGTTCCTCCTTCACCGGTGTCGAAATCTTCGGCAAGACCGTCGGCATCGTCGGCTTCGGCCACATCGGCCAGCTGTTCGCGCAGCGCCTCGCCGCCTTCGAAACCACCATCATCGCCTACGACCCCTACGCCAACCCGGCGCGTGCCGCGCAGCTGGGTGTGGAGCTGGTGTCCCTTGAGGAACTGATGGGCCGGGCGGACTTCGTCACCATTCACCTGCCGAAGACGAAGGAAACGGCCGGCATGTTTGATGCTGAGCTGCTCGCCAAGGCGAAGAAGGGGCAGATCATCGTCAACGCCGCCCGCGGTGGCCTCGTCGACGAGCAGGCCCTGGTGGATGCGATTGAGGCCGGCCACATCCGTGGCGCAGGTTTCGACGTGTATGCCTCCGAGCCGTGCACTGACTCCCCGCTGTTCGCCCGCCCCGAGGTTGTGGTGACCCCCCACCTGGGTGCCTCCACCGTGGAAGCCCAGGATCGTGCCGGCACCGACGTGGCGGACTCTGTGCTCAAGGCCCTGGCGGGCGAGTTCGTGCCGGATGCCGTCAACGTTGATGGTGGCCGCGTGGGCGAAGAGGTGGCCCTGTGGCTGGATCTGGCCCGCAAGCTGGGTCTCGTCGCCGGCGAGATTCTCGACGTCGCCCCCGTCACCCTTGAGGTCACCGCCCGTGGCGAGCTGTCCAGCGAGGACGTGTCCACTCTCGGCCTGTCGGCTCTGCGTGGCCTGTTCAGCGCCATCATTGATGAGCCGGTCACTTTCGTCAACGCGCCCCGCATTGCCGAGGAGCGTGGCGTGGACCTGAAGGTCACCACGGAGCCGGAGAGCGTCTCCCACCGCTCCGTCGTGGAGGTCAAGGCCATCGGCGCCGATGGCAGCACCGCCTCCGTCGTCGGTGCCCTGACCGGCCTGGAGCGTGTCGAGAAGATCGTCCGCATCAACGGCCGTGGCCTCGACATGCGTGCCCAGGGCCGCAACCTGTTCCTGCACTACACCGACGCCCCCGGCCTGCTCGGCAAGGTCGGCACCAAGCTGGGTGCCGCGGGCGTCAACATCGTCGCCGCTGCCCTGTCCCAGGACTCCGACGGTGAGGGTGCCACCCTGGTGCTTCGCGTCGATTCGGAAGTTCCTCAGGCACTCATCGACGAGATCACCGCCGAACTCGTCGCCAAGGCAATCCAGCTCGACTTCGACGCCTAAACAGTCACCGCGCACGCGCCGCGGCCAGTGCCCGCCCCCGACACAGTGATGTGACGGGACAGCGGGGACGGCCGCGGCGTTGCTGTTTCTTCGCCCCGTGGGTGCAGGGAGGCCTACAGGCCCCGGATGTAGTCGTCCACGACCCGCAGCGCCTCATCGATGGCGACGGGGAGCTCCTGCTGTTCCGCCTTGGTGAACGGCTTCAACACGAAACTGCGTGGCTCCTGCCGGCCCGGCGGGCGGCCGATGCCGAAGCGCAGGCGCGGGAAATCTGGGGTGCCCAGCGCTTTCGCGATGCTTTTCAGCCCATTGTGCCCATTCGCCCCGCCACCGAGCTTGATGTCGGAGGCCCCGAAGTCCCGGTCTAGTTCGTCGTGGATGACGAGAATGTTGCTGGGCGGCACCTTGTAAAACTGGCTGACGGCCTTCACCGGCCCGCCGGAGTCGTTCATGAAGCTCCGCGCCCGCATCAACGCCACGGTGGTCGCGCCCTGTTTGAAGGCGCCGAGGAACGTGTTGGTCTTCTTGTGCTGGCTCAAGGTGACGTGCTCCCGGGCGGCGAGTTCGTCGACGATCATGTAGCCGATGTTGTGGCGGGTGCGTTCGTACTCCGGGCCCGGGTTTCCGAGGCCGACAACAAGCAGACTGTTCATGCCCTCCATCCAATCACATGGCCCCGCCGAGTACGCCGTGGCCGCCGCTGCACGAGGGGAGTGGACCAATCTGTCTGTTGGTGGACTGTGTGGGTGGGCACTTGGCGCGCAGATTCACCCCCGGGGGTGATGTGGGGGCCGTCGGTGCGGGTGGCGCCCGGTGGGTCTGTACAGGTGGGTGTGGGTGGTGGCGCCGTGAGTCTGGTGGGCGCGCAGCTCTCGCGGCCTGCAAGGCTGTGACGTGCGCTGATGGCGCTTTGTGGCGGTGGGTGTGCGGTGGCGTGGTGAGGAGCAATCGATGGTATTTGCAGGGCGGGGGAGGGGGGAACTTCTCTTACAAATAGACGAAGCGGTTTAGAAAAGTCGCCTCGCACTAGACAGGACCGTCTAGAAGTGTGTATGGTCGTCTGCAACGTCGACCTGGAGCACATGCCCGGGGCGGCGGGACACACTCACGACCACACGCCTTTTGACAGGAGCACTCATGTCTTCCCTCACTCCGAATCATGCCGACGGCACCCCGCTGGAGCCGATTGACGCCGCGCGTCTCGACGAGCTCGCCGCCAAGAACATCGCCAACCCTGAGGGCGGCAGGAAGGTGATCCGCACGCACACGGAAGCTGACGGCAAGTTCCGCAATTACACCCAAATCCGTGACCTTGCCCCCGTCGTCGTCGCGGAGCCGCCGGCGCTGCTCGGCGACGATGTGGCCGCAAACCCCACCGAGATCGCCCAGGCGGCGCTGGCATCCTGCATCAGCGTGGGCCTGCAGGCGATCGCGACCAAGCGGGGCGTGACCTTGACCAAGATCGCCATCGACATCGAGTCCGATATCGATGTCTCCCCGACGTGGGGTGTCGGCGATCTGGGGGAGCACAAGCGCCCCGGCGTGTCCGACGTGCGTGTCTCCATCGAGCTTGAGGGCGACGCCGACCGGGAGACCTTGCAGCAGATCCACGACGACGCCATTACCTGGTCCCCGGTGGTCAACACCTACACCCGCCCGGCCCAGCTGACCTCCACCTTGAAGTAAGCCCCGTTCGCAGACTGCCTGCGGCGATTCCTCTCTTCTCCATTCGCTGTGCCGCCACCCTCCACGCATGCGCCTGGCGCACTCCAGTCGCTGCCCCGGGGGTGGGGCCGCGCGGCTAAGAACTTATTGCACCCCGTAAACACGTCCCTGAAAGTTGATTGTGAACATGACGACTGCTGTGAAACCGTCCCCCTCCCGTCCGACCCCGGCTGCTGCTGCACGCCCCGCTGATGGCGTGGCGGGGGAGGCCCCACCCGGGGTGGGGCAGCGTGTGGGGCGCCCTGCTCCCGCCTCCGAATTCTTTAGCGCGGCCGACTCTGTGCCTAGCGTGCATGCGTCGCTTCTGGCCCAGGTCGCGCGGAGTGCAGCGGCTGTCGACCAAGGGCAGCTGGAGGCGCGCTACGTGCTGCCGCTGCTCGCCGAGGAGGGGCTGTTCGGTGCGGAGGTCTCGCTGTTGACGCGGGCGCGCGCCGTGCGGGCTCTGGCGGAGGAGGATCTCTCCGTGGCGTTTAGTACCTGGGCGCACCTCATGGCGTTGACGTATGTGCGCCAGGGGCACAGTCCCCGGTTGCATCAGATCGCGGATGAGCTTGCCCTCGGCGTGCGCCCCGGGGTGACGGGCATGGCGGCGGCGATGAAATATGCATCCGGCTGCGGGGAGATCGACCTCGTTGCCTCGCCCGTGCCGGGCGGGGTGGAGGTCACTGGCCGACTGGCGTGGGCGTCGAATCTTTACGACGATGCGGTCATCGTCACCGCAGCTCTGGGGCAGGACGGCCAGCCGATCGTGTTCGCCGTCGAAGCCTCCGCACCCGGTGTGGATCTCGGCGCGCCCTTCCAGCTGCTCGGCATGAATGCGACTGCCTCCACGTCCGTCACCCTGGAGCGGGTGTTCGTGCCGGAGTCGCAGATCATCACCGCCGACTTCGCCGCCTTCGTCGCCGCAGTCAAACCCACCTTTGTGGTGCTGCAAACCTCGGAGTGCCTGGGCCTTGCGGCTGCGGCCGCGCGCGGGGCGCAGTCCCGACTGCAGGGGGTGAACGCGGTGGTTGCCCCGGATCTTGCCGAGCTGCAGCAGCGCCTGGGGGAAGCCATCGATACCCAGGAGTCCCTGGCGCGCGCGGGTCGCGCCACCGCCCGGGAGCTGCTCATACTCCGCCTGGAGGCCGCGCGGCTGGCGGTCGATGCCACGGCCCTGGAGATCCGCGTCGCCGGGGGCGCTGGCTATGCGAAGTCCACGCCGGCGTCCCGCAGGTTCCGGGAGGCGGCGTTTATTCCCGTGCAGTCCCCCTCGGAGACGCAGCTGCGCTGGGAACTCGCCCAGCTCGACGGGGCTGATGCTACCCCCGCTGTTGATGTGGCGGGCGTGGGGGATGTGGGGGTGGATGCGGCAGCTGTCGCTGCCCCCGGAGGTGTGCCTAGCGTAGGAAAGGACGTGTAATGTCGACTGCTGTGACTGAGCTTTCCCCCGATGCGGCACCCACCACGGTCAGTGGTGCTGAGCTGCGCAGCGCGGCAGGAATGTTCCCGAGTGGGGTGACCGTGGTGACCACCCGCGCGGCGGGCGTCGACTATGGCATGACGGTCAGCGCCTTCGCCTCCCTGTCCCTGGAGCCGGCGATGGTGCTGGTGTCCATCGAATCCACCTCCCACACGTTGCCCCACCTGGCGCCCGGATGCCCTGTTGCGGTGAGTGTGCTCTCCGACGGGCAGCTGGAGCATGCGGTGCAATTCGCCCGGCATGTGCCCGACCGTTTTGCCGGTGTTCCATTGCGTCGGGAGGGTGATGCCGGTGTGCCGGTGCTGAGTGAGGCGGCGGCGTTCTTCGTCGGCACGGTGGCCAGCTGGGCTGACGGCGGTGACCACACCATCGTCACCATCTTTGTTGAGGAGTGTCACGTGGATGTCACTCGCGAACCGCTGCGCTACCACCAGGGGCGACTGGGGTAGGTCGCCCCGGGGGTGGGGGTGTGGGGGAGAAATGCTGGTGCGCGGTGTGGGTGGGCTTGCTAGACTAGGCGGCGTCTTATCCAATGGGAAAAGGAGTCCACAGAATGAAACTCGCCGTGATTGGTGGCGACGGCATCGGCCCCGAGGTCACCGCCGAAGCACTCAAGGTCCTGGCAGCTGTCCGCGACGACATCGAGACCACCGAGTACGACCTGGGTGCCCGCCGCTACACCCGCAACGGCGAACTCCTCACCGACGAGGACCTGGCCTCCCTGCGGGAGCACGACGCCATCCTCCTCGGCGCGATCGGTGCCCCCGGCCAGGTGCCGCCCGGCATCCTGGAGCGTGGCCTGCTGCTGAAGATGCGCTTCGCGCTGGATCACCACGTCAACCTGCGGCCCAGCAAGCTGTACCCGACCTCCACGAGCCCGCTGGCCAATCCTGGCGAGATTGACTTCGTCGTCGTCCGCGAAGGCACCGAGGGGCTCTACTGCGGTAACGGCGGCACTCTCCGGGAGGGCACCCCGCACGAGGTGGCGTCCGAGGTCTCCCAGAACACCCGCTACGGTGTCGAGCGCGTCGTCCGTGACGCCTTCGCCCGCGCGCAGGCCCGCCGCAAGCACCTGACCCTGGTGCACAAGACCAACGTGCTCGTCAATGCTGGTTCCCTCTGGCAGCGCACCGTCGACGAGGTGGCCGCCGAGTACCCCGAGGTCACCGTCGACTACAACCACATCGACGCCGCCACCATCTACATGGTGACCGACCCGGGCCGCTACGACGTCATCGTCACCGACAACCTCTTCGGTGACATCCTCACCGATCTGGCCGGTGCGGTGACCGGCGGCATCGGGTTGGCGGCCTCCGGCAACATTGACGCCACCGGGGTCAACCCCTCCATGTTTGAGCCGGTCCACGGCTCCGCGCCGGATATCGCTGGCCAGGGCATCGCCGACCCGACGGCCGCGATTTTGTCCGCGGCGATGATGCTGCGCCACCTCGGCGACGAGGACAATGCCCGCGCCATCGAAGAGGCCGTGGCGGCGGACGTGGCCCAGCGGGGTGACGGCCCCATCCGCACCACCGAGGTCGGCGATCGTATCGCCGCCGCCGTGCGCCGCTAACAGCACAGACGCGCCACCTACCACCGGCCGCCGGACCCCACCGATGGGGGAGCCGGCGGCCGGTGGTGTTTCTTGGAGACACGCGCGCCCCCACGTAGCCCCATTTTTTTTGCGTCACACCCGCATCGCGTGCGGGGCGTGGACACAGGGGCTGTTTCATTGTGTGACGGCGGGTGGCAGCTGTGAACCCTCACATTGAGGGCGCAATACACAAGCCGCCGCACAGCGCCCTTCATCGGGGTTGCTGTGCGGCGGCCGGGTGCGGGGTGAGGCGGGCTTCCGCTCTCACACCAGGGGGGTTGCGTTACTTCGCGAGCTGCTCCTGCAGGCGACGAGCCATGTCGATGGAGGAGTAGGAGTCCAGGCGGAAGGAGTCCAGGCCGGCGTCGTAGACGCGATCGCCGGTGACGTAGGGAGCCTCAGCCAGGGTCGGGTTCTCCTTGAGGGCGGTGACGTTCTTCTCATCGCCCGCGATGATGACGACGGACTCGCCGTTGAGCGCCTGGGAGAGGTTCTCGCCGGAGACGGTGACGATGTCGGAGCGCTTCTTGCCTTCCTTGGCGTTGTTGCCGAGGGACGCATCCGGCTCAGCAACGGTGAAGCCCAGGGAGGTCAGCAGGCGGCCCTGTGCGGAGTCCTTGGTGAAGATGTTGTACTCGGCCTTCTTCAGGTTGTACACCAGGGCGCTGGTCGGCTGCTCCGGGAGAGCGATGTCAGCCTTGATGGCGTCGATCTCCTTGTTGTAGTCGGCGATCGCCTGCTCAGCGTTGGCCTCCAGGCCGGTGGCCTCGCCCAGCTCGGTGGCGATCTCCTGCCAGTCCTTATCGGAGTAGTCGATGACGATGGTCGGCACCACGGCGGAAATCTGGTCGTAGAGATCCACGGCGGAATCCTGGCCGGAGGCGGCCATGATCACCAGGTCCGGCTGCTCGGCGAGGATCGCCTCAGCGTTCGGGGTGAGCTGGTACAGGGGCTTGACGTCGCGCTCGTGGGCGACCTCAGCCCACTGCTTGAAGAAGCCGTCGGAGTCAGCCAGCGGGGTGTCCGCCTTCGCGCCGCCGGTCGCGATGACCGGGGCGTCGATGGTCAGCAGGGAGCCGGTGAGGGTCACCGCGGTGGAGACGATGCGCTTCGGCTGCTCCTTGATTTCCACGTCGCCCTTCGGGGTGGAGATCGTGCGCGGCCAGGAAGCCTCGGCTGCCTGGGTGGCGGCTGCGGCGGAGGTGGCGGCGGTGGAGGTCGCGGCACCGGTGGAGTCGGTCTCCGAGTTGGAGCAGCCCGTGAGCGCCAGGGCGGACGCGCCCAGGATGGCAGCCGTCGTGCGCAGGCGGAAGCGGCGGGAAGTCATAACAGTCAGGTCCTCCGAAAGGTGGATGGAAAGTCGGTCTGTTGTAACCCTACACATATCTGCGGGGTGTGGGGGTGACAATAGGGCAGATTTACCCCCGCCGTCCCTCCCCGCGAGACCCATAGCCGCGGGAGAATGTGAAGAAAGCCGCAGCGTACACCCCACGTCACACCCCGGGTGCCGCCGAGGTGCGGCACCACACCCGCGCCGGGTGCGTGCCCGCGTCTTAGGCGCGACGGTTGCGTTCCTTCGGGATGATCAGCGGTTTGCCGGTCACCGGGCAGGTCATGACGTGCGCGTCGAGGGCGAACACCTCGGCCAACAGCTCCGGGGTGATGATCTCCTCGGGGGTACCGGCGGCCACCACCCGGCCCTGCCGCATTGCGATGAGATGGTCGGAGTAGCGCACCGCCAGGTTGAGGTCGTGCAGCACCATGACTGCGGTGCGGCCCTGCTCCCGGCACAGGGTGGTCACCATCTCCAGCACATCGATGCTGTGCGTGAGATCCAGGTACGTCGTCGGCTCGTCCAGCAGCACCGTCGGTGCATCCTGGGCGATGGCCATCGCCAGCCAGGCGCGCTGCCGCTGCCCGCCACTGAGCTCACTCAAGGGCCGCTCGGCGAACTCCACCAGGTTCGTTGCCTCCAGGGCCCGGTCCACGGCCTCCGCGTCCGCGGCACTGAACTGCTGCAACCACGATTGGTGGGGGTGCCGGCCCCGGGCCACGAGCTCCATGACGCGCAGCCCATCCGGTGCGGTCGGCGACTGCGGCAGCAAACTCAACCGGCGGGCCCGTTCCTTCCGGCCCAAGGACTCAAACAGCTGGCCTTCGAATTCGACCTCGCCGCTGTGCTCCAGCAGCCCGCACATCGTCTTCAGCAGCGTGGACTTACCGCACCCGTTGGGCCCGATGAGCGTGGTGCGGACCCCGCGGGGAATGTTCACGTGCACGTCGTGGAGGATGGGCGTGCCGTAGCCGGCCTCCACACCGCGCAGCACAAACACATCCCCCTGCGGGGAGGACGCTGCGGACGCGGCGGCGGACGGCGCGGGGGACGCCTGGGGTGTGGGGTGGGAGGAGTGCGGGGGAGTAGCAGTCATGGGGAGCCAAACGTTGAAAGCGGGAACAAGGGGAGCAAAACGGGAGAGAAAAAACAGAGCCGGGGTGGATGGCTGGGCGTGGGCGGTGTTTACGTGGTCTTCCGGTTGAGGCGGATCACCAGCGCCAACAGCACCGGGGCACCAACGGCGGCGGTGACGATACCGACCGGCACCTCCCAAGGCAGGGCGGTGCGGGCCGCCACGTCGGCGGCGACGAGCAGGAGCGCCCCCACCAGCGCGGAGGGCACCAGCGGCGGGGTGGTGCTGCCGCACAGCCGCAGCGCGATCTGGGGGCACACGAACGCGACGAAGGCGATGGGGCCCGCGGCCGCCACCGCCACGGCGGTGAGCACGACAGCGACGACGAGTTGTGCGCCCTGCGCGCGGCGCACATTGTGCCCCAGCATGTGGGCCACATCCGGGCCCAGGGTCAGCGCCTGCAGGGCGAACGCCAACCAGCCGGCGAAGCCGATGCACACGGCCACGACGACAAGCGCGGGGATCGCTTCGCCCCAGTCGCGGGCCACCAGGGAGCCGGTGAGCCACAGCTTCGCGCCCGCCGCCTGGTCAAGCTGCGCGCGGGCCAGCAGCCACGTCGTCGCCGCGGAGAGGAACATGGACACCGCCACGCCGGTGAGCACCAGGCGCAGCATGTTGTCCCGGGAGGTGCGCCCCGCGAGCAGCCACATGACGATGCCGGTGGCCAACCCGCCGACGATGGCGATGAGCGGCACACCAAGGTTGCTCAGCGCGGCATCCGCCACCGCCGACCGCCCCGTCAGTGTGAGGGCGGCGACGACCGCCACCGACGCGCCCGAGGAAATCCCCAGCACGTCCGGCGACGCCAGGGGGTTGCGCGCCACCGACTGGGTGAGCGCCCCTGCCATGCCCAGCGCCGCCCCCACCGCGAGGCCGGCGGCCACGCGCCCGGCGCGCCACTGCAGCACGATGGTGCGGGAGATGTCGTCCCCGCCGCCGGTGAAGGCGGCGACGACCTGGTGTGGGGTCAGCGGGTAGTCGCCGACGGTGATGGCCCAGATGGCGGCCGCGACGAGGCCGGCGGCGAGGAGGACGCTGACGACGATGGTGCGGGGGTGGACGATGATCGTCATGCGGCCCGCCCGGAGCGTGCGCGGCGTGTAGTTGGCCTGCGTGGTGGCGCGGTCCGGGGTGGGGGTGGTGTGTGGCGTGGTCATTACAGGGCCACCACCTTGTTACGGCGCACGAGAGCGATGAAGAACGGCACGCCGAACAGTGCCAGGACGAGGCCCATTTCTAGTTCGCCGGGGCGGGCGATCAAGCGGCCGAGCATGTCTGCCCACAGGGCGAGGATGCCGCCGACCAGCGCTGCGGCGGGGACCAGGAGGCGGTAGTCGACGCCGAGGATGCCGCGCACCATGTGCGGGGCGGCCAACCCGATGAAGTGGATGGGGCCGGCGGCGGCGGTCGCAGCACCGCCCAGGCAGGCGATGGTGATCATGCCGAGTCCCCGGTAGCGGGCGACCGGCACGCCGAGGGAGGTGGCGACGTCCCCGCCGAGGCTCAGCGCGTTGAGCGCCCGGCCGTGCACCAGGGACAGCAGGAGGCCGACGGTGGCCAGGGGTGCGACGGCCCGGATGACGGGCCAGCCGCGATCCGCAACCGAGCCAGTTGCCCAGGCGCGGAAGGTGTCCAGGGTGTTGAAGTCGGCGAGCACCAGGCCGTGCACCACCGCCATGAGCAGTGCGCTCAGCGCGACGCCGGCGAGGATCACCGACAAAGGATTCGCCGCCATCTTGCCGGTGGAGCTCACCGCGAAGACCACCAGTGTGGCGCACAGGCAGCCGGCGAGCGCGGCCCACACGTATTCGGCGGGGGTTTCCGCCACCCCGAAGAACACGACGGCGACGACGCCGAATGCGCCGCCGGCGTTGATGCCGAGGATGCCGGGATCCGCCAGGGCGTTGCGGGTGTAGCCCTGCATGAGGGCGCCCGCCGCGCCGAGAGCGATGCCGGCGAGCACCGCCACAATGGTGCGGGGGATGCGCAGGGTGCGGATGATGACGGCGAGTTCGCCCGCGCCTTCGTCGTCGCGCAGGCCGGGCAGGATGGACTGCAGGCCATCGGCAAGGCTGTTGGCGCGGGAGCCGACGGTGAGGCTGGCGATGCAGCTGATCCCCAGCACGATCACCATCACGATGAGCACGAGGGGGATGGGTACGGAGTGGGGAGAAAACTTCACCGGCACAGACTAGGCAGACCTTATGCGTTTGCGCCACCCCTGGGGGTGACGTGCCCCGGGGTTAGTGCTGCGCGGACTGGGTGTCGGTGGTGTGCCGGTAGCGGGCGGCCGCGGCGCGCCGGGCCTCGGCCAGCGTGGGCGTGCCGGACAGCAGCAGCGGGGCGGCGGCGAAGACTTCCCGCCACCAGGTCATGTCGTGCCCGCCGGGGAAGGTGGTGTCCTCCACGCGGTGGCCCCGGGCGCGCAGCGTCTCCGCCGCGGCTGTCTGAGCTGCCTGGGGGAAGAGCCACTCGCCGGAGCCTTTCACCATGACCACCAGGGGCGCCTGGGTTGTCGTGGCCGCAGGGCCGGGGGTGGGGAGGTTGAGGCGCGCCCATGGGGTGGAGGCGCAGATCGCCGCATCCACGAGATGCGGGTGCCGGGCGGCCAGCCGGGCCGCGCCGAGACCCCCGTAGGAGGAGCCTGCGACCGCCCACCGCATGCCCGGGGTGTGGTGGGCGGCCATGGCGGCCGCCACCTGGTCGAGAAACTCCTCGGAGTCCAACAGGTTGTGGGCGCGGACTTCCATCTGCTGGCCGTTGTCCACCAGCAGCACGGTGTCGGCGCCCGCGGCGTGGAGGAGGGTGGGCACGCCGGCGGCGAGCCCGTGGGGCCCGTCGAAGACGACCACCCCGAGGCGTGCATCGGCGGATGCGGTCGTACGGGTGCTCACCATGAGCGCGGGGATATCCTGCGCGGCCTGCGCGGCGGCATCCGGGTGCGGCACCCAGGTGGTTGCTGCGGGGGTCAGGGCCGCGCAGTCGAGGGGGCTTTCCACCGCACCTAAGGCGGTGACCATTCCCTTCGAGGTGCGCACCGCAGGGCCCGCGGGCCGCAGGTCGAGGCGAGTGCCGTGCGTGCAGATGTTCAGCCACCACTGGCGCTGCGCGGGCCCCGGCGGGGGAGTTTCCCCGGCGGGGATGGGCAGCAGTCGCACCCCGCCCGCCCAGCCGGCGGGCACGCTGATCGCCACGGCATGGGTGGAGGGGTCTGCGGCAAGCGGTGTGAGGGTCGCCGCGGCAAGGCTGGAGCGGTCGGTGCGGCCGCCGGCCTCCAGGAAGAGCACGTGGCCCGCGGGCACCATGGACTCCTCCACGGCGGCGAGCAGCACCGATTCCGCAGGGGCTGTGGGGTGCGGCAGGACCTCGGCTGCTGTGCCTGCGGCGGCGATGCGGCGCGCCGCGTGGGACAGCTCCTCGGTCCACGCCACGCGGTAGTCGCCGATGGGGTGCGGGCGGGTTCCCGGCGCGACCTGCGGGGCGGGGGTGCTGGGGCTGGGGGTGTCGTGGGCGGGGTGTGGTGCCATGGGTGGAACTCTAGCGCGCAGGGACCCCCACCGGCAGCACGCGCACTTCGGTGTGGCTGCGCTAAGGATGGGCGCTGGTGTGGGGGTGCCGCACCACTACCCCCTATGGTGTGGATTACGTTCAATGGCCAGATATGTTCTGCGGCACACGCTAGGATGCGTGCCATGAGCGTCGAAGTTGAAGAAGTCCGCCACCTGCTGGACACCGTGGAGCCCTTCTGCCACCTGCCCGGCGACGTCCTCGACGACATCGCCCACCACATGACCCTGTCGTATGTGCGGCGCGGCACCACCATCATCGCCGTCGGCAACCCCAACGATGAGCTGTACATGATCCGCTCCGGGGCGGTCGACATCGTGGACGACTCCGGGGTGCTGCTCGACCGCCGGGATCAGGGGCGCTGCTTCGGCTACTCCACCATCATGGGGGAGAACATCAGCCGCTACGACATGGTGGCCGTCGAAGACACCCTCCTCATCGCACTCGCCCGCCCGCACGTGGAAAAACTCGTCGGCGCGCACGCGGATGTGGCCCGCTACTTCTCCTCCCAGTCGGCGCGCATGCGGGCCGCAGCCACCCAGCTCCGCCAGGAACCCGGCAGTGACGTGCTGCGCACCCGGCTGGGGGAGTTCATGATCCCCGAGCCCGCCCACGTCCACCCCGAGATGACGATCCAGCAGGCGGCCCGCACCATGCAGGAACGCAACGTCAGCTCCCTCCTCGTCGTCGACTCCGGCGAGCTGCACGGCATCGTCACCGACCGGGATATGCGCGGCCGCGTCGTCGCGGACAACATGGATGTCACCCTCCCGGTCACCGCCATCATGACCGCCCGCCCCCGCACCGCCACCCCCGACACCCTCGCCTTCGAGGCGATGCTCACCATGGCGGAACTCGGCATCCACCACCTGCCCGTCGTCGACGAGGGGCGGCTGGTCGGCATCGTCGCCAGCGCCGACATCATGCGCCTGCTCCAGCACGACCCCATCTACCTCACCGCCGACCTCTCCCGCAGAAGCACCCCGGAGGAACTCGCCGCCGTGTACTCCTCCGCGGGGCAGGTCGCCGCCCGCTTCGTCGAGCGCGGCACCAGCGCCGAAGACGTCACCGGCCTGCTCACCGTGGCGGCGGACGCGCTCGCGAAGCGGATGATCCACCTCGCCGAAGACGAGCTGGGGCCCGCGCCCGTGCCCTACGCCTTCGTCGTTCTCGGCTCCCAAGGCCGCCGGGGCATGGGCCTGGCCAGCGACCAAGACAACGCCCTCATCCTCGACGACAGCTTCGATGCGGCCGCCCACGGCGACTACTTCAGTGAGCTGTCCCGCAGGGTGTGCACCGGACTCGACCACGCCGGCCAAGTGCTGTGCCCCGGCGACATGATGGCCAGCAACCCCGCCTGGCGCATGACCGTCACCCAGTGGCACCAGCACTTCCACCAGTGGATCACCGCCCCCGAACCCGACGCGCTGCTCGCCGCCCAAGTCTTCTTCGACATGCGCCCCATCGCCGGCACGGTGAGCCTCGGGGAGGCGGTCCACCACGCCGCCGTCGCCCAAGCACACACCGCGCCCCGCTTCCACGCCCACCTCGCCGCGCTCGCCGCCCGCCGCGAACCCCCACTCGGCTTCTTCCGCGGCCTCGTCGTCGAACGCTCCGGGGACTACGCCCACACCCTCGACGTGAAAAAAGGCGGCATCGCCGCCATCGTGCAGATGGCCCGCCTCTACGCCATCGCCGCCGACGTCCCCGCCCTCGGCACCCGGGAACGCCTCACCGCCGCCGCCGGGCACGGGCTGCTCTCCGAACGCGGTGCCGCCGACCTGCGCGACGCCTTCGACTTCCTCAGCACCATCGCCCTGCGCCACCAAGTCACCCAACTCCGCCGCGGCGACACCCCCGACTACCACATCGACCCGAAGGACTTGAGCAAACTCGACCGCGAGCACCTCCGCGACGCCTTCCACATCGTCAAGTCCATCCAAAACGCGCTCGCCACCAAGTTCCCCATCCGCACCATGTAGCCCACGGCCACACAGCCCAGCAACCACCCCACACCGACCGCAAGGAGGCACGCACACCATGGCCGGCATCTTCGACCGCCTGCGCGGCAAACGCCACGCCCGCCAGGCCCACGGCCCCCTGGCCGAGTTCTACACCCACCCCCACCCCGACGCCGCGACCCCGCTGCACTCCGCACCCCTGCTCGCCGTCGACGTGGAAACCACCGGCCTGCACCCCGGGCGCGACCAGCTGTTGTCCATCGGATGGGTCCCCGTCAACGGGCTCACCATCGACCTCTCCGGGGCCGGCCACGTCATCCTCCAAGGGGCGGCGGACGCGGAGCCGGCCGTCGGGCACTCAGCCACCATCCACGGGCTCACCGACACGGACATCGCCGGCGGCGTTCCCGCCGCCGACGCCCTCGCCCAACTCCTCACAGCACTCCAGGGGCGCGCCATGCTCGTCCACTACGCAGCCATGGAACACGGCTTCCTGGGGCACGCCTGCCGCACCCACTTCCACGCCGACCTCACCGTGCCCACCGTCGACACCTTCGCCCTGGAACGCCGCCACATGGAACGCATGGCCACCTACCCGCGCGGGGAGGACCTGCGACTGCCGCGCGTGCGCGCCCGCTATCGCCTGCCGCACTACCGCAGCCACCACGCGCTCACCGACGCCCTCGCCTGCGCCGAGCTTTACCTCGCCCTGGTCGCGCACGGCAAAGCCACCACGCTGGGCCCACTGCTGCTGTAGCCGCCGGGGCGCGCCGGGCGGGGGAGTGCAGGCCGATGCCCGGTGGCGTGGGGTGCACCGGCGAGGGGCTCGGTGGGGGCACCCGTCGGGGGTAAATGGAACGGTCTTCCCACGTCGCGGGACGTCCTCGGTGGGGGATTCCCACAGGGCGACAAAATTTTTGTAGGCTTGCCGCATGCGTTTTGGACGAATTGCAACCCCTGAAGGAATGACCTTCTGCGTCATCGAAGGCGACGGCGACGCGGCCGTCGCGAAGGCCATCGCCGGCCACCCCTTTGGTGACCCGGAATACACCGGCAAAGAATATCCGCTCAAGGATGTGCGCCTGCTCGCGCCGATGCTGCCCTCCAAGATTGTCGCGATCGGCCGCAACTACGCCGACCACGTCGCCGAGGTGTTCCACAAGAGTGCCGAGTCGCTGCCGCCGACGCTGTTCCTCAAGCCCCCGACGGCCGTCATCGGCCCCGGCGCGGCCATTAAGATTCCCTCCTTCGCCACCAAGGTTGAATTCGAAGGCGAACTCGCCCTCGTCATCGGCCGCCCCTGCAAGAATGTGGAAGCCAAGGACTGGCGCAGCGTGGTGCGTGGCTACACCATCATCAACGACGTGTCCTCCCGCGACCTGCAGTTCGCCGACGGCCAGTGGGCTCGCGCCAAGGGTATTGACACCTTCGCACCGCTCGGCCCGTGGATTGAGACGAACCTCGACGCCATCGATGTGACCAACCTGCCCATCAAGGCGCACCTCACCCACAATGGTGTGACGGAGACCAAGCAGGATTCGAACTCCAACCAGATGATCATGAACATCGGGGAAATCATCGAGTTCATCACCGCCTCCATGACGCTGCTGCCCGGCGACGTCATCTGCACCGGCTCCCCTGCGGGTACCGCGCCGATGACCCCCGGCGACTACATCGAAATCGAAATCCCGGGCATCGGGCGCCTCGGCAACCCGGTCGAAGCCGCCTAACCCCACCCCCGGATGCGACACCAGCGCCCACCGGCGAGGATCTTCTCCTTCGCGCGGGCGCTGGTGTTTGTGTCTTCCCCCGCTACCATGGGGCCGATAGACACCTGTGACCCGCTGGGCCCCAGCGTGGTTTTCCTCCCCGTGCGAAAGGATGGCGCGTGCGCGCAGTGACAGTTGCCGACCCGGACCTTCAACCGACGGTGCGCATGCTGGCCATTGGCCAGGGCGTGATTTTTACTGCGCTGTGCCTCCTGTGGGGCATCAACCATAACTTCGGCATGCACCTCCACATGCCGCTCAGTGTGGCGACGGCGGCATCCGCCCTCGGCTCGGCGGAGATCTTCACCTACCGCAGCAAGGGACTCGCCCGCGGGTGGCTGCTCGCGCAACGCTTCGAAGCACTCGCCCTCCTCGGGGCTGCGATCCTCCTCGGGCTGCTCAGCGCACTGAGCCCCATTGCCTACATGCTGCTCGACGACGAATCGGGAAGCAACCGGCTCTTCCTCGCCATCGAGCAGGTCGCCTACGGCATCGTCTACGTCAGCATTGCGCTGGCGATCGTGGCGCTGTGGGCGCCCACGCAGCGGCGTTTCCGCATCATCGGGGCAGTGCTTGTGGTCGTCCTGCTCATCATCACCCTGATCCGGGAACGCATCGACCGCGGACTGCCCTCCGGGCCGGACGATCGGATTCACGTGCTGCGCCTCATCCCGCCCTTCGAGCTGTCGCACCACTGGGATGTGGTGTTCCACCAGCTGTTCGTGCTCGCGATCGTCGCGCTGGTGTCCCTGGCGGTCGTCTATATCAAGCGTCGGGACTTGCCGCGCGCGGCGGGTGCGGTCCGCTAGTCGCTGTACTCCTCGGGGCGGAAGCCCAGGGTGCGCATGATGGTGCGCAGCTTCGCGGTGGTTTCCGCGTACTCGGCTTGCGGGTCGGAGGACGCCACAATGCCACCGCCCGCCCAGGCGCGCAGGTGCCGGCCGTCGGGGGAGACCTCCGCGCAGCGGATCGCCACCATGAACTCCCCGTCGCCGTGACGGTCCGCCCACCCCACCGCGCCCGCGTAGAAGCCCCGGCTGTCGCCCTCCGCGAGGTCGATGAGCGCGTAGGCTTCCTCCGTCGGGGTGCCACACACCGCCGGGGTGGGGTGCAGCAGCAACGCCAACTCCAGTGCCGTGCACTCGGCATCGTCGACCTCGCCCTCAATGCGGGTCGCCAGGTGCCACATGTCGGTCGTGCCTGTGACGAACGGGCCCTCTACCCGCAGGTTCCGCGCCAGCGGAGCCAACGCCTCCTGCAGGTGCTGCACCACGAACGCGTGCTCCGCGAGGTCTTTGCTCGAGGCCAGCAGCTCCGCCTCGGCGGCGCGGAAATCGCGGGCGTTGTGCGCTGACCGGGCGGCACAACTGCCGGCGGTCGCCCGCCGGCGCGGCCGGCTGCCCGCCAACGGTTGCACGGAGATCCGGCGGCCCTGCTTCTGGATCAGCACTTCCGGGGAGGACCCCACCAGGGTGCCGCCACCGGCGGGGGAGAGGTCCGCGAGGAAACAGTTCCGCAACTCCTCGTCATGTAGCAGCCGCGCCGCGATGAGTCGTGGGTCCAGTCCCGGGGTGCACTCCACATCGACCCGGCGTGCAAGGACCACCTTGTCGAGGCTGGTGCGTTCCATCGTGGCGATCGCCGCCGCCACCGTCGCCAGGTGCTCCTCCCGGCCGGGCGCCATCCCCAGCACCCGGCTGTGTACCGGCGCCCCCATGCTCGCCCGGTAGTACGCCGGCGGCTCCAGGGGAGAACTGCTCCGCTCGATGTGCTCCGGCACCGTGAGCGCCGCCGGCGCGCCCTCGCTGGCCACCCCACTGGTGATCTCTGCGGTCGTGCCGTCGGAGGTCGGCAGAAACGGCAGCGCGCCGACCACGATGTCCACCGCGCCGGACCGCAGCGCCTCCACCGCATCCCACGGGTTGCGGAACACCTCCCGGCGGCCGCGGGTGCGGATCGCGGAATGCTCGCGGGACAGCAGGAAATCAGGGGCGCCGGCGGGGATGCCGGCGGGGCGGGAATCGACCATAACCCCACTGACTCTACTGCGCCCGGGGGTGACAGGCCGCCGGCGGCGGATGCGACGGTGGGCGGTATGCTTGTCGACCATGAAGGAAGTTCGCGTACGATTCTGCCCCTCGCCGACGGGTACCCCTCACGTCGGCATGGTCCGCACCGCCCTGTTCAACTGGGCCTATGCCCGCCACACCGGCGGCAAGCTGGTCTTCCGCATCGAAGACACCGATGCGGCCCGCGACTCGGAAGAGTCCTACCAGGCGATCATTGACTCCCTGAAGTGGCTGCACCTCGATTGGGATGAGGGCGTGGACGTCGGCGGCCCGGACGCCCCCTACCGCCAGTCGCAGCGCGCGGACATCTACCAGGATGTGCTCGCCAAGCTCAAGGAGTCCGGTGACGTCTACCCGGCGTACTCCACCCCGGAAGAAGTCGAGGCCCGCCACGTCGCCGCCGGCCGCGACCCGAAGCTCGGCTACGACAACTTCGACCGCGACCTCACCGCCGAGCAGATCGCCGCCTTCGAGGCCGAAGGCCGCAAGCCGGTGTGGCGTCTGAAGATGCCGCACAAGGTGTGGAAGTGGAACGACCTCGTGCGCGGGGAGATCGAATTCCAGCCGGAGACGCAGCCCGACTACGTTGTCGCCCGCTCCAACGGTGCGCCGCTGTACACCCTCGTTAACCCCGTCGATGACGCGCTCATGGGCATCACCCACGTGCTGCGCGGCGAGGACCTGCTGCCGTCCACCCCCCGCCAGCTCGCCCTCTACGAGGCCCTGGAGCGCATCGGGGTCGCCACGCAGACCCCGCAGTTCGGGCACCTGCCCTTCGTCATGGGTGAGGGCAACAAGAAGCTGTCCAAGCGTGACCCGGAATCCAACCTCTTCCACCACCGCGACGCCGGCATCATCCCCGAGGGCATGCTCAACTACCTGGCGCTGCTCGGGTGGTCGCTGTCCAAGGACCAGGACATCTTCTCCATCGAGGAGCTCGTCGCCAACTTCGACGTGGCAGACGTGTTGAAGAACCCGGCGCGCTTCGACCAGAAGAAGCTGGAAGCGATCAACGCCGACCACATCCGCCTGCTGAGCCTGGAGGACTTCACCGGCCGCCTGCGCGACTACCTGGAGACCTACAAGGGCTTCCCCGCCGACTACCCGGCCGACAAGTTCGCCTTCGCCGCGGAGCTCGTCCAGACCCGCATCAAGAAGCTTGAAGACGCCGACGATCTGCTGCGCTTCCTCATCACCAGCGACGCCGACCTGGTGCTCGATGAGAAGGCGGCGAAGAAGAACCTCAAGGAGGATGCGGTGCAGCCCCTGGAGGAGGCCATTGCCGTCCTCGAGGGCGTCGAGGACTTCACCACCGGCCCTATTGAGGCAGCCCTGTCGAGCCGGCTCATCGAGGAACTCGAACTCAAGCCCCGCAAGGCCTACGGTGCGCTGCGGGTCGCGATCTCCGGCAAGCAGATCTCCCCGCCGCTGTTCGAGTCCATGGAACTCCTCGGTAAGGAATCCACCCTCGCGCGCCTCAAGGCAGCCCTCGCGGTGACCCCCTACGTCGCCCCGGAGGCCTAACACGCGCCCGGCCGACGCCGCCGCACCCGCGAACTCGCGCACCCCGCCCTCCCACAGTTATCTGTGGGGGTGCGGGGTGTCCGCGTGTGGAAGGTCCCAGAGGCGCTCTGACCAGGGGAGTTGTCAAGGCTCTCGCCGTATGGTTATATTATCTCCCGTCGCGCCGAGCGCCCCACAGTGGGAAGCGAAGCGAAGATAATGCCCTATGGTGTAATTGGCAACACGAAGGTTTCTGGTTCCTTTATTCTTGGTTCGAGTCCAGGTAGGGCAGCTGCACACACTACAGATGTGGTGAGTGCTGTACCGCGCCCCGTTCGTCTAGCGGCCTAGGACGCCGGCCTCTCACGCCGGTAACACGGGTTCAAATCCCGTACGGGGTACAATGCATAACCTCCCACCGATGCTTATCGTGGGAGGTTTTCGCATGCTTCAGCGCGGTGGTGAGCGCACGGCGCTCGCGGCCGCCCAGGGGAAGCCTGTTGTCACACGTCGAATTCGTGTGGTTAAATAGCTTCTCGTTGCGCGACTGGAGTGACAGGGTCCGTCAAGGGCTCGTGGCTCCTGTGATGCAACAGATGCCCTATGGTGTAATTGGCAACACGAAGGTTTCTGGTTCCTTTATTCTTGGTTCGAGTCCAGGTAGGGCAGCTGCACACACCACAGATGTGGTGAGTGCTGTACCGCGCCCCGTTCGTCTAGCGGCCTAGGACGCCGGCCTCTCACGCCGGTAACACGGGTTCAAATCCCGTACGGGGTACAACGAGACAACCTCCCACCGACACTTGTCGTGGGAGGTTGTCGCATATCTGCTTCCCGGTGATGGCTACGCCCCAACTGGGGGTGCGTGGGGCACTGTCGCCACTGTGATGGACTGCGGGATAAACAGGTTCCTGACGTGGCGATTTGTGCCCGTGGCCTTGCGTCATTACTATTGTGCGAGTCCGATACGGACACAGACGAGCCCCGTTCGTCTAGCGGCCTAGGACGCCGGCCTCTCACGCCGGTAACACGGGTTCAAATCCCGTACGGGGTACACATCACCCGCCTCAGTGAAAACTGAGGCGGGTTTTGCTTTTGTCCTCAAGGGGCGGACTCACGTGGCCGTGGGACCTATGGCTGTGGATGATGCGGCGGCGGGGGAGCAGGCTGCAGGCCTAGGCTAGAAGCATGACTGACTCAATCCTTGCTTGTGACACCGCTGGTGCCCACGTCACCGCGATCGGAGACGTGTTGTACACCTCCCCGGAGACGCGGCGGATGCCTGAGGCTCCGATCCGCGGCGGCATTCCGCTCATTGGCCCGCAGTTCGGCACCCGCATGGCGGCAGCGTTCCCGACCTTGCCCAGCCACGGGGTGCTGCGGCGGGAAGAATGGACGATTGTCGACGCCACGGAGACCCACCTGGAAGCCACCCTGACGTTCGATGGGGTGGAGTATCGCTACACGGTCGATGTGCAGCTCGCAGACGCTGATGCTGCCGCCGCTGCGGTGTCGGGTTTTGTGTGCCGCCTGGAGGCCCGCAACACAGGCGTGGAGGACATGGCCCTGCAGTTGGGCTTCCACCCGTACTTCGCCCTTGGGGATGTCCGCCAGGCCACCGTGAAGGGCGTTGGCGCGGCGGTGATCGCTGACTTCCGTGGCCCGGGTACGTTCCAGGCCCCGATGAAAGACACCATCACTTTCACGGAGGCCGGATACGACCGTGGTGTGCGCGGGGCGCGGACGCTGTCGATCGTCGACCCGGTGGCGGGACGCACCATCACGGTGTCCTCTGATGCGGCGGACACGTTCGTTGTGTGGAATCCCGGTGTGGAGCAAGCACGTGGTTTCGCCGACATGCCGGATGAGGGCTGGTTGGATTTCGTGTGCGTCGAGCCGATGATTCACGGTGCCGCAGGCGATGGGGAGCCCTTGCCGGCGGGACAGACACTGCGCCTCGACATGACGGTGCGGGTGGAGCAGGGCGTGCCCCGCGTGTAAGTCCCACAGCGTGGTGCGGGTACGCGTCGACCCCGGCAGGCATCCTCCCCGCAGGGGGTTGTGGTGGGATGCCGCCGGGGCCGGGGACAGGGTGTGAGTATTACGCCAAGGCGTCGGAGAGCTGCCGTGCGGCGTCGTGGAGCTGGTCGTAGAAGCGCTCCTTCGGGGAGGGCAGGAAACGTTCCGCCGGGCCGGAGACACTGAGCGCGGCGACGACGTGGCCGTGGTCGAACACCGGCATGCTGATGGAGGCCAGCCCCTGTTCGCGCTCGGCGACGGTGGCGGCGAAGCCCTGGGCGCGCACTCGACTCAAATCAGTCTCGTCAAAGACGGCGGTCGGCAGGATCGCCTGGCGGAACGCCTCCGAGGCATAGGCCATAAAGATGCGGGCGGCGCTGCCGTGGGTGAGCGGCATGCGGGAGCCGACCGGCACGGTGTTCTGCAGCCCGGAGGAGGGTTCGACAGCGGCGATGCAGATGCGGTGCGTGCCGGACAGGCGGTACAGCTGAACGGATTCCCCCGTGGCCTCCATGAGGGCGGACATGACGGGGGTGGCGGCGTCGATGAGGCGGTCCGGGGTGGACGCGCACAGCGACGAGAAGGTGCTGCCGATACTCCAGCGCCCATCGGAGGTGCGGGCCAGCATCCGGTGGGTTTCTAGGGCGGTGGCGAGGCGGTGCGCCGTGGCGCGGGGCAGGCCGGTCGCTGCGCACAGTTCCGCCAGGGAGTGTGGGCGGGCGGCGACCGTGGTGAGGATCGCGACGGCGCGGTCGAGGACCTTGATTCCGCTTTCGGCGGGAGCGTCAGTCATGCTATTCTTTCCCATA
Organism: Corynebacterium sp. 13CS0277; assembly: GCF_002994655.1. Taxonomy (GTDB): domain Bacteria; phylum Actinomycetota; class Actinomycetes; order Mycobacteriales; family Mycobacteriaceae; genus Corynebacterium. The sequence goes on along the minus strand of NZ_PPDL01000014.1, from coordinate 65,114 downwards.
TGGTGATACTAGCGTCTCATTGTGCGGGACTACCATCTCGTATATGGTGAGTCGTATCCCTTATCGCGGGACAGGGTTTCACGCGGTGGAACCCTGGCTAGTCTAACGGCTCACACCGTGAGATGCAGCCCCGTGGCGGGAACCCGCCGTCGCGAACGGCTCCCAGTGTCATTCCGCGCGCGCCCGCCGCACCCCCGACACCCCTGAAGGTGGGGTAGTCGAAGGGGTGAGTGTGCGCAGTTGCCGGTGGAAAACCCGCCCGCGCGCCGCGTCGCCGCCGTAGAGTGTGCGTGGCGCACCGCGCGCCCAGGGCCCTAGACGCGGTGCCCGCTGGACTCACCCCCAGCGTCGTGCCGCAGCCCGGTGCCCCGCCCTCTTCTTCGACCCCTCATCCCACACCCGTTCCTGTTCGACCCTTTGCCGCTCGACGGCACATCCCTGGAGGAGCACATGACCGCTTCCACGGCCACCCAGCCCACCACCCTGGCCGAGAAAGTCTGGCGCGACCACATCGTGGCACAAGGTTCCGGCGACGAGCCGGACCTGATTTACATCGACCTCCACCTCCTGCACGAGGTGACCAGCCCCCAGGCCTTCGACGGCCTGCGGCTTGCCGGGCGTCGCCTGCGCCGCCCGGATCTCACGATCGCGACCGAGGATCACAACGTGCCCACCACCGGCATTTCCACCGGTGCGATCCAGGAAATCGCCGACGAGGTGTCCCGCACCCAGGTCGCGACCCTGCGGAAGAACTGCGAAGAGTTCGGCGTCCGCATCCACCCCATGGGCGACACGGAGCAGGGCATCGTGCACGTCGTCGGCCCCCAGCTGGGGCTCACCCAGCCGGGCATGACGGTGGTGTGCGGCGACTCCCACACCGCGACCCACGGCGCGTTCGGGGCGATCGCCTTCGGCATCGGCACCTCCGAGGTGGAGCACGTCATGGCCACCCAGACGCTGCCGCTCAAGCCGTTTAAGACGATGGCCATCAACGTCCACGGCGAACTCGGCCCGGATGTCACCGCGAAGGACCTGATCCTGGCGATTATCGCCAAGATCGGTACCGGCGGCGGCCAGGGGCACATCATCGAATACCGGGGCCCCGCCATTGAGAAGCTCTCCATGGAAGCCCGGATGACGATCTGCAACATGAGCATCGAGGCCGGCGCCCGCGCCGGCATGATCGCCCCCGATCAGGTCACCTTCGACTACCTCAAGGGGCGCCCCCACGCGCCGCAGGGCGCCGACTGGGATGCGGCGGTGGAGTACTGGTCCTCGCTGAAGAGCGACGAGGGCGCGACCTTCGACACGGTCGTCGATATCGATGGCTCCGCACTGACCCCCTTCGTCACCTGGGGCACCAACCCGGGGCAGGGGCTACCCCTGTCGGAGGCGGTGCCCAGCCCCGAGGACTTCACCGACGAAGAAGAGCGCAAGGCGGCCGCGAAGGCTATCGACTACATGGGCCTCGTCCCCGGCACCCCGCTGCGCGACCTCGACGTCGACGCCGTGTTCGTCGGCTCCTGCACCAACGGCCGCATTGAGGACATGCGGGCCGTCGCCGAGATCCTGCGCGACCGCCACGTCGCCGACGGGGTGCGGATGCTCATCGTCCCCGGGTCTGCGCGCGTCAAGCAGCTCGCGGAAGCCGAAGGCCTCGACGAGGTGTTCCGCGCTGCCGGTGCCGAGTGGCGCCAGCCGGGCTGCTCCATGTGCCTCGGGATGAACCCCGACCAGTTGAGCGCGGGCCAGCGCTGCGCATCGACCTCCAACCGCAACTTCGAAGGCAGGCAGGGCAAGGGTGGCCGCACCCACCTGGTCAGCCCCCAGGTGGCCGCCGCGACCGCCGTCGCCGGCCACCTGGCCGCGCCCTCCGATCTCGCCGCCGTCTAAGCCGCGCACCCCACACTCATCCCAACCCCCGCAGAGAAGAAACTCATGGACAAGTTCCTCACCCACACCGGCGTCGGCGTGCCGCTCAACCGCTCCAACGTCGACACCGACCAGATCATCCCCGCCGTCTACCTCAAGCGCGTCACCCGCACCGGCTTCGAGGACGGGCTGTTTTCCTCCTGGCGCAATGATCCCAGTTTCGTGCTGAACCAGGACGCCTACCGTCAAGGCAGCATTCTCGTCGCCGGCCCCGACTTCGGTACCGGCTCCTCCCGTGAGCATGCCGTGTGGGCGCTCATGGACTACGGCTTCCGCGTCGTGTTCTCCTCCCGCTTCGCCGACATCTTCCGCGGCAACGCCGGCAAGGCCGGCCTGCTGGCCGCCACCCTGGCACAGGACGACATTGAGCTGCTGTGGAAGCTGCTCGAGGAGACCCCCGGCCTGGAACTCACCGTCAACCTGGACGACCGCACCGTGAGCGCAGGGGCGCACGTGTTCACCTTCGACGTGGACGACTACACCCGCTGGCGGCTCATGGAAGGCCTCGACGATATCGGGCTGACCCTGCGGCAGGACGATGCGATCAGTGCCTACGAGGCGCGCCGCCCCGCCTTCAAGCCGGCCACCCTCCCAGCCCGCGTCGACGAGGACACTGCGAACGCATAAGCACGCACGCAATGATGCGACCATTGCGCTGTGAAGGGCTCAAAAATTCCACTGTTCGCGCAGGTCAAGCCCCGATTTTGCGCATCTTTCGTGTGTATGTAAACTAGAACACGAAGAAGAGAAAGGTAGACGGCCTCCAGAACTGGTTTCAGTTCCGGAGGTCGTCTGCTTTTCTGGGTCATTGTGCTTTTGCTCCCCGCATCACCGTGCCTGGGGTAGTACCTCCATCATCGATAGCGAGGTACTGTGCGACAGCGAGCACCGCAGCCGCCTACAGACGCAGACACCCGCGGGGGACGTGATCAAAAAACCTCATCACGTCCCCCGCGGGTGTTTTTTCGCGTGATGCCCCGGATGCTCGTCACGGGGCGACGCAGGGGAGGGGCGCTACTTCAGCGGCAGGGGCGAGGCCAGGTAGTCAGCGCACACCAACTCGCCGGCGTGGAAGCCCAGCACCCACACACCTGCCTTCTTCGTCTCCACCTCGTCCAGCGGCAAGCGGCCATCGGCACTCAACCAGGCAAGAATGTCCGGAATCGCCAGCCCCTGGGACACCACCACCGGGCACTCGCCAAAGGCCACGAGCTCACTGATGCGGGCCTTGGCCTGCGCCATCTGTGCCACCCACGCCTCATCGCCCAGCAGCTCATCGACCTCCAAGGGCAGGTCCAGCGCCTGCGCGAGCGGCTCTGCGGTCTGCAGGCAGCGGCTCGGCGGGGCGCTGATCACCGCCGTCGGGCGGTAGCCCGCCACCATCCCGGGCAGGAACTCCACCTGGCGGCGGCCCTTCTTATCCAGCGGGCGCAGCGCATCATTGCCCGCCCACGTGCGGCGGGCGTGCGCGTGCGCGTGCCGGACCAAGATCAGCTGCGCATCGACGTCGAGGCCGAGCCGCTTGACAGCCTTGGCGAGCACGTCCCGGTCAAGGTCATAGGAAACCATGGACTGCGCGGTGTCCGCATCCACCCACTCGATGACGTCGACTTCCTTATTCGCCACGAACTCGCCGCCGGTGACTTCCGCGAGCCAGTAGTAGACGACCTTGGTGCGGGACCCCACCGGGTAGGTGACGTGCCCGACGAGCTGACCCAGGCGCACCGTGTACCCAGTCTCTTCCTCAATTTCGCGCACCGCGCACACCGGCAGGTTCTCGCCGGGGTCGACCTTGCCCTTCGCCAGGGAATAGTCGTCATAGTGGGGGCGGTGAATCACCGCGAACTGGCGCTCACCGGGGTGGGCATCCTGGTCGGGGTGGAAACGCCACAGCACCGCACCGGCCGCAAACGTGGGCCGGGTAAACATCTCTGCGACTTTCGCCGGGATCGTCTGGTACCTGCCGGTCAGGGCGGTGGTGCCGCCGGAATCCTTGGCGTCTTCGTGCTGGCCGCGGGACAAAAGGGGTACCTCCAAGCAGGGGATGGGGACGACGTGTTGTGCTCTATTGAACCACCGCGCGGAGCTGCGGGGCACACTGATGCGTGCGGATCGCGCAGCCGTGGACGTCGTATGCGGCGTTCTCGCGCGGTCGGCTCGGGTGCCTGGCTACACTGGAAGACCGACCAAGCGGTGCTGCGCGGGGGCGAGGGCTCCCGCCGGGTGCCGCGAACGACACCGACCAAGACTTCATGTGAAGAGGCGAGGCAGACGTGAGCACAGTAGCAGTGATGGGTGCAGGATCCTGGGGCACCACCCTGGCGAAAGTCTTCGCCGACGCGGGCTCCACGGTGCGCCTGTGGGCGCGACGCGAAGAGGTTGCGAAGACCATCCAGATCACCCGGGAAAACGTCGACTACCTGCCCGGGCTGACGCTGCCGCACGAGATTACCGCCACCGCGGACGCCGCGGCGGCGCTCGCCGGCGCTGACATCGTCGTGCTGGGCGTGCCCTCCCAGACGCTGCGCAGCAACCTCGCCCAGTGGCGGGACGTCATCCCGGAGGAAGCAACCCTGCTGAGCCTGGCGAAAGGTATCGAGAAGGGCACCCACCTGCGCATGAGTGAAGTCATCGCGGAGGTTACCGGCGCCTCCCCGGAACGGATCGCGGTGCTCTCCGGGCCGAACCTCGCCCGGGAGGTCGCCCTCGAGCAGCCGGCCGCCACCGTCATCGCCTGCACCGACGAGGCGCGCGCCCGCGCCGTGCAGCAGGCCGTCGCCACCGGCTACTTCCGCCCCTACACCAACACTGACGTCATCGGCTGCGAAATTGGTGGCGCCTGTAAGAACGTCATCGCCCTGGCCTGCGGCATGGCGACCGGCCGCGGGCTGGGGGAGAACACGCTCGCCTCGCTCATCACCCGCGGCCTGGCGGAGATCGCCCGTCTCGGCGAAGCGCTCGGCGCCGACGCCCGCACGTTCTCCGGGTTGGCGGGCCTCGGCGACCTGGTCGCCACCTGTTCCTCCCCGCTGTCCCGCAACCGCTCCTTCGGCGTGCGTCTCGGGCGGGGCGATTCCCTCGAACAGGCCGCCCACGCCACCCACGGCCAAGTCGCCGAAGGCGTGACCAGCAGCCGTTCCGTGTGGGACCTCGCCCAGGCGCACGAAGTGGACATGCCAATTACCGAAGCTGTCTTTGGTGTCTGCCACGCCGACGGCAACGTCGCCGATATGGTGAAAAACCTCATGGGGCGCAGCACCAAAGCCGAGTAGTCTCCACCCGCCACCCGGTCGCCACGGGTGGCGGGGCCCTCGCCCGAGGGGGTGTGCCCGGGAGGGGCGGGTGGCTGCCGCCGTTGTGCCCCGTGGCGGCTGAGGTGCGCCTGTCGGGCGGGGGTGGCCGAGCGGGTACAATGACCCGCGTGAAAAACACCGATCGCATTCACGTCGCCGTGGTCTACGGCGGCCGCTCCTCCGAACACAGCGTCTCCTGCGTGTCCGCCGGCGCCATCATGAGCCACCTCGACCCCGAGCGCTACCACGTCATCCCCGTCGGTATTACCCAGGACGGCACCTGGGTCGTGGGGGAACACAACCCGGAGCGCCTGCGCATCGACGGCCGCACCCTGCCCACCGTCACCGGTGGCCAGGCGCTGACCCTTGCGATCGACCCCGCCCACAAGGGCGAGTTCCGCTACGCGGACGGCCCGCAGGTGGGCGAACTCTACGCCACCGCGGACGTGATTTTCCCCGTGCTCCACGGCCGCTTCGGTGAGGACGGCACCATCCAGGGCCTGTTCGAACTCTCCGGGGTGCCCTACGTCGGCACCGGGGTGCTGTCTTCTGCGGCGGGGCAGGACAAGGAAGCGACGAAGAAGCTCTTCCAGGCCGAAGGCCTGCCCATCGGGGTGGACGTTGTTATGCGGGGCCGCACCGAACTCACCGAGGCGGAAAAAGACCTGCTGGGCCTGCCGGTGTTCGTCAAACCTGCCTGCGGCGGCTCCTCGATCGGTATTTCCAAGGTGAGCTCCTGGGAGGACTTCCCCCAGGCCGTGAACCTGGCCCGCGAACACGACCACAAGGTCATCGTCGAATCCGAGATCCTCGGCGCCGAGATTGAGGTCGGTGTGCTGCAAAAGCCCACCGGCGAGGTCGTGGCCTCCGTCCCGGCGCAGCTCGTCGGCACCGACGCCTCCGAGGAGGGCTTCTACGGCTTCGACACCAAATACCTCGAAGATGTGGTCGCCGCCCACATTCCGGCACCCCTGCCGGAGCACCACATTGAGCACATCCGCTCCCTCGCGGTCGAGGCTTTCCACGCCCTGAACTGTGAGGGCATCGCCCGTGTCGACTTCTTTATGACGGCCGCGGGCCCCGTCCTCAACGAGATCAACACGATGCCGGGCTTCACCCCGATCTCCATGTACCCGCAGGTGTTCGCCGCCTCCGGCATCGACTACGCCGACCTGCTGGGCCTGCTCATCGAGCGCGCCCTGGTCACCCACGGGCCGAAGGACTAACGGCCACTGACGACGACGCCCGGCGCAGAGGAACCTGTGCCGGGCGTCGAGCTATGTCGTGTGAGGTCGTGGGGTGGATTCACGGGGCGGCTACTGCACGCTCGTCGGCGTGAGGTTCGCGGTGATTGCCTCGGAGACACTCGCGATCGCGGTGCCGCCGACGGCGCGGGGCGTGCTCACCGCGACCACCCGGTCAAAACCGAGGGCGAAAAACGTGCCTGCGGTGGTGCCGTTCGCCAGGGTGGTGGACGTCAACCACGGCACCCCGTTGACCTCGTCGAGGCGGGCGCCCGCCTCGTACTCGGCGGGGAATGCCACCCCGCAGCGCACGACGACCGGCTCCCCGGCATCCGCGGTGTACAGCGCCGTGGACTCCGGCACCTCGAGGCGGGTCGCTACGTCCGAAGAGGCGCGGGTGTAGTCCTCCCCGAGGTGGTCCGGCAGGGCCTGCAGCAGTGGGGCGCACACGTCCCTCGTCGCATCCTGGGGGTGTTCCGGGTCCGCCGTAAGCGCGACGAGCGGCAGCGGGGCTGGGGTGCGCTGTACCTGCGGCAGCGGGGCGAGTGCCGCGCTGAGCGCCGTGGTGGGGTCGTCATTCCGGGTGGCGGTCACCGCCACCACCGGCTGGGTATTGACCGAGTACCAGGACGCCAAATCGCTGCCCGGGGTGTCGTCGCCTACCTGCAGCCACGCAACCCCCTCGACGGTCGTCGGTCGCGATGCCACCGTGTATTGGCCGGGCACACTGACCCCGCAGCGCAGACTCACCATCGTCTGCGAGTCCTTCGACCACACAGCAGCGCCCGCCGGTGCCGGGTCAGCGATGTCCGCGCGCTGGAAGCCCCGCAGGCCCGCCAGTTTCTGCGGCAGGCGGTCCAACAGGGCGCTGCACTCCGGCGAGTCGGCGTCGGGAGCCGCCACTGGCGAGAGGCTCACCGGCTGGTGGGCGGCACGGTTGTAGACCACCTTCGCGCCGACGAGCACACCCGCGACCAGCAACAGCGAAAGGCCCAGCGCGAGGAGCATCGGGACGCGCACGCGGCGTTCAAATTCGCTGACGGCCACCGCGTCGGCTGCCGCCGCAGCACTACCGGAGGAGTGGAGGCCCGCAGCGGCGGCGTGTCCGGGAGCTGTGGTGGGGCCGGTGGTGTTTTCTGCGTCGTGGTCGGGGGTGTGCGGCGAATCCGGGGGCGTCATAATGCCCATAGCTTAACGCGCGTCTTTTCTCCGGTGAGGTGGGGTGCCTGTGGTGGGCGCTCGTGGGGGCGGTTGGGTAACGGTGCGGTATGTGGTGTGGGATGCGGCGGGGTCAATTACAGTACAACCTTGTGTCCCACACAGCCGAGACAACCGCGCCCACCCCCGCCGCCCCCGCGACGTTCAGCAGCAGCCAGTACCCGGGGCTGACCCTGGGGGACGCCGGCGAACACGCCACCATTCACGCGATCCGCCTCCACGCCCCCTCTGGGCGCAACGGCGACGACGCGGCCGTCCTGGCGGCCCCCGCCCCGAATTCCCGCACCGTCGTCGCCACCGACGCGTTGGTGTGCGGGCGGCATTTCCACCCCGACTACTCCACCGCCTACCAGGTCGGCAGGAAAGCGATCACCCAAAACTTCGCCGACATTGAGGCGATGGGTGCGCGCCCCATCGCCGCCGTGCTCGCACTGGCCGCGCCCCCGGATACCCCGGTGGCTGCGGTGGAGGATCTGGCGCGGGGGATGAACTCCCGGCTGCGGGACTATTCCGCCGAACTCGTCGGCGGGGACGTCACCGCCTCCACGACGCTGACGATCGCGGTCACCGCCATCGGGCTCATCGGCGGCGACCGGCCGCCGCTGACACTGCAGGGGGCCCGCCCCGGGCAGGCACTCGTCGCCGCCGGGCACATCGGGCACGCCGCAGCCGGCCTGGAGCTGTTATCCCGGCTGGGGCGGGACAACATTCCCGCCTCCCTGCAGTCGCTCGCACGCGCCCAGCAAGACCCGGAACTCACCCCCGGCCGGGGGCTCGTGGCCCGTGCGACGGGGGCGACGAGCATGACGGACAACTCCGACGGGCTCGTGCATGACCTGACCGCCATCGCCCGCGCCAGTGGGGTGCGGATCGACCTGTTCGCCGACGCGATCGCCCCGAGCCCGCAACTCGTGGAGGCAGGCGAACTCCTGGGGGTGGACCCCTGGTCCTGGGTGCTGGCCGGCGGGGAAGACCACACGCTGCTGGCGACGACGAGTTTCGAGCCGCCCAGTGGTTTCCGCACCATCGGCCGCGTCCACAAGCAGCGCGGCCACCTGCCCGTCAGTGTCGACGGGGAGGACCCCGCCTACGATGGCGGCTGGGCCGCCTTCGACCAGCCGTCCTAGCCCGACACGCCAGCGGCCGCCCGCTCAGCGGTGTGCGGTGAGTGCTGCGTGTGTGTCCCGTGTTCCTGTGTCCATGTGTTGCCTGCGCCCGCAGGCGTGCACTGTTTTTAGGTGGTGTGAGATGACCCCGCGTCCCCCTGCAGCGCAGCAGCCTGCGTCGCGTCACTCGAGCGCTGGTGCGGCGCCGGCTGAGGACGGGCTGTTCACCCTCGCCGAGGTCGGTGCCTGCCCGCCGCAACCACAGTCCGCCGGCGGCGACCGGGGGCCCTTCGGTCCTTTCGGCCCCCTGCACGATGCTGAAGGGCAGATGCCCGTGCACCCCAGCTGGCGGCCCGTGCTCACACCCCTGCAGGCCCAGATCGACGAGCTCAACGCGATGCTTGCCGAGTGCGCCTCCACCGGGCCCGGCTTCCTGCCACACCACAGTGATATTTGGCGGGCCTACCAGACACCCCTGGACGAGGTCCGGGTGCTGATCCTGGGCCAAGACCCCTATCCCACCCCGGGGCACGCCATGGGGCTCGCGTTTAGCACCGCCCCCGACAGTGGAAGTGTGCCGCGCAGCCTCGCCAACATCTTCACCGAGCTGCACGAGGACATCGGATGCCCGACACCGGAAGACGGGGACTTAAGCGGCTGGGCGGAGCAAGGCGTCATGCTGCTCAACACGACGCTGACAGTGGAACCGCACGCCGCCGGCGCGCACGCTCGCAGCGGCTGGCAGGAGGTCACCACCGCCACAGTCGCCGCCCTCGGCGCGCACCACGGGGCTGACCTCGTAGCCATCCTGTGGGGCGCCCACGCGAGGAAGTACGCGCAGCTGCTGCCCGAGGCCCACATCATCGCCAGCGCGCACCCCTCACCACTGTCGGCCCGCCGCGGATTCTTCGGCTCCCGGCCGTTCAGCGCCGCCAACGCGGCACTTATCCACAGGGGGCACTCGCCCATCGAGTGGGGTAGCACCCACACGCGTTAAAATTGCCAGCATGTCTTTGCCGGTGGAACTCGATGGCCGCACCCTCTACAGCTGGGCCGAGCGGGCCGTGGATGCGCTGCGCGCGCGGCGCGCCGACATCAACGCCCTCAACGTGTTCCCCGTGCCCGACTCAGACACCGGGTCGAACATGGCGTACACCATGGAGTCCGCGCTCGCTGAAGCAGGACAGTACGCCGCAGGCAACCCCAGCGCCCGCCAGGTCGCCGAGGCGCTCGCCCGGGGTGCGGTGCGCGGCGCGCGCGGCAACTCCGGGGTAGTACTCTCCCAGGTGCTGCGGGGGCTGGCGGAAGCTGCCGCCACCGGGCCCGTCGACGCCCACGCCATCGCGGCGGCGTTGACGCGGGCATCCCGCATGGTCGACGAGGCCATCACCCAGCCCGTGGAAGGCACCGTCATCACGGTGCTGCGGGCAACCGCCACCGCCGCCAACCATGCCCTCGACACCGCCCCAGACATGCCGCTGGTCGACGTGGTGCGCGCCGCGACCCGGCAAGCCCGCGAGGCGCTGGCACTCACCCCGAGCCAGCTGCCCACCCTGCGGGCGGCGGGCGTGGTCGATGCCGGCGGGCAGGGATTCGTGTTCCTCATGGACGCTCTCCTGGACACCGTCACCGGCGCGCCGCAGCCCACCCGCCACGCGCTCACCCAGCCCGCGGATGCTGCCGCGACGCAAGGAGAAGGCTCGCAGGCCGACGCCACGCACCCCGAGCGCCCGGAGGCACACACCGACATCAGCGCCACGGGCGGCGCCGCGGCCACGGTCTCCGGCATGCACCACGCGGCCGTGGCGGGGGAGCACCAGCTCGAGATCATGTGCTACCTCGAGGACGCCGACATCCCCGCAGTCCGCACCGCGCTCGGCGTCCTCGGCGACAGCCTCATCGTCGCCCCCGCAGGCGATACAGCCTCCACCATCCACATCCACGTCGCCCCCCACCACGCCGGCGACACCATCGCCGCCCTCTACCGCATGGGCACCGTCAGCGACCTGCGCATCGAAATCCTCCCACCCGCCCCCATCATCGCCGGCCCCACCCGGCTCATCGTCGCCGTCGTCCCCACCGGCCCCCTCGCCGAGCTCTACCAGCAGGCACACGCCACCACCATCGGCGCCGACGACATCGTCGCCGACTTCAGCCACGCCATCCACAGCCACGGCGCCCAAGAAATCATCCTCCTGCCCAACGGCCACGCCACCCGCACCCACATGGTCAGCGCAGAACTCACCGCCCACGCCACCGGCAAACACCTCGCCATCGTCCACACCGAACACCTCCTCGCCGGACTCGCCGCCCTCGCCGTCCACGACCCCACCCAACCACTCGCCGTCGACACCTTCGCCATGAGCGAAGCCGCCAGCGCCGTCCGCACCGCCGACATCACCCCCGCCACCCACGCCGGCCTGTCCACCCACGCTGCCTGGGCCGCCGGCGACTACATCGCCACCAGCTCCAGCCGCGTCCTCGCCGCCGCAGACACCGCCCACGACTGCCTCCTCGCCGCCGCCTGCACCATGCTCGCCAGCGGGGGAGAAATGCTCACCGTCCTCCACCGCCACACCGACCCCATCGACCCCCACACACTCGCGGCACGCATCGAAGACACCTGCGGCCGCCCCATCGACGTCGTCTGCTATCCCGCCGACGGCATCACCGCCCGCATGAGCATCGGAGTCGAATAACCATGCTTGGCTACGTCAACGACACCAACCTCACGGGCATCATCCCCGCCACCGTGGCCACCAGCCTGCGCAAAGCCCTCGGCGCCACCACCATCAGCGCCCTGCTCGAGCACTACCCCCGCGGCTACTCCCACCACGGCCAAGGCGTCAACATCGACGCCGCCGACGACGGCGACACCGTCACCTGCGTCGGCGAAGTCATCTGGGCAAAAACCTCCTACACCGCCAGCGGCAAACGCATGCACCGCATCGTCATCGCCGACGGCAACAACCAGATCCCCGCCACCTTCTTCCAAGCCAAGCTCCCCTCCCGCCAACTCGTGCCCGGGGTCCGCGCCATGTTCTCCGGGAAAGCCAAGTCGTTCAACGGCGACGTCCAGATCTCCCACCCCTCCTACGTCCTCCTTCCCGGGGACACAGACACCGCAGGCCGCGGCGGTAAAACCCGAAAAGCCTACGCCAACGGCAACCTGCGCCACCTCACCGCCTTCGGCAGCCCAGAAGAACTCGAAGAACTCCTCGGCAGCCTCGACTACCTCCCCGTCTACCCCGCCCGCAAAGGCACCACCTCCTGGGCCATCCTCGGCGCCGTCGACGCCGTCCTCCACCACCTTCCCCCCATCCCCGAACCCCTCGACATCCCACCCGCGGACATGGTCAGCTTCGACGACGCCCTCCGCGGCATCCACCAACCCGACCACCGCGGACCCGAACCCTTCATCACCCGCATCAAATACAACGAAGCCTTAAGCCTCGCCCTCGTCATGGCGCTGCGCCGGGCCGACGCCGACGCCGCCCACGCCGCACCCAACCCCCGGCGGCGCGCAGGGCTGCGGGCGCAGCTGCTGGCGGGGTTGCCCTTTGAGCTGACCGCCGGGCAGAAAGACGTCGCCGCCACGATCGCGCGGGACTTGGCGCGGCCGGTGCCGATGAACCGGCTGCTGCAGGGGGAGGTTGGCTCCGGGAAAACGATCCTGGCGCTGTTGGCGATGTGCCAGGTGCTCGACTCCGGCCGGCAGGCCGCGCTGCTCGCGCCGACGGAGGTGCTTGCCACGCAGCACGCCCACAGCATCCGCGCCACCCTGGCATCCGCCGGAATTGAGGCGCGGGTCGTGCTGCTCACCGGGTCGCTCTCGGCGGCCGCGCGCCGGCAGGCACTGCTCGACATCGTCTCCGGGGAGGCGCAGATCATTATCGGCACGCACGCCCTCATCCAAGAGCATGTGGAGTTCTTTGACCTGGGGCTGGCTGTTGTTGATGAGCAGCACCGCTTCGGTGTGGAGCAGCGCGACGCGCTGCGCGCTGCCGGGCCTGCAGGCCTCACCCCGCACCTGCTGGTCATGACGGCCACACCAATTCCCCGCACCATCGCCATGACGACCTTCGGGGATCTCGCGACCTCCACCCTGCGGGAGCTGCCCGGCGGGCGGAGGCCTATCAGCACGGCCGTCGTTCCGGACAGCAAGCCGGCGTGGGTGGCGCGCGCCGACGCCCGCATCGCCGAAGAGATCGACGCCGGCCACCAGGCGTACATCGTCTGCCCCCGCATCGAAGGCGAGGGCGGGGTGCTCGCCCTCTACGAACAGCTCACGGACCCGCAGCACCCCTTGAGCGGCTACACCGTGGACATTATCCACGGGCGGATGAGTGCCGAGGACAAGGATGCCGCCATGCATGCCTTTGCCACAGGGGCGACGGACATTTTGGTGTCCACCACCGTCATCGAAGTCGGCATCGACGTCGCAAACGCCACCGTGATGTACATCCGGGAAGCTGACAGCTTCGGTGTGAGCCAGCTGCACCAGCTGCGGGGGCGTGTGGGCCGTGGTGGGCTGCCGGGGCTGTGCCTGCTGCACACCACGAGCGCGCCCGACACCCCCGGCTACGCGCGTCTCGAGGCGGTGGCCGGCACCACGGACGGCTTCCAGCTCGCGGAGATCGACCTGCGGACCCGTGAGGAGGGGGATGTGCTCGGCACCGCCCAATCCGGGTCGATGAAACGCGTGAAGCTGCTCAGCCTCGTCGACGATGCGGCGCTCATTGCGCGCGCCGCGGCGGACGCCGACGCTCTTGTCGCGCGGGATCGCGCGCTGGCGGAGCAGCTCGTCAGCGACGTCGATGTGGCAGCCCAGGAATACATCGAAAAATCATAAGTCCAGGTGCATGCGTGGTGGGTGGTGGCTGCACACGCCACCCCACGGACCCCTGCGGGCGCGGTGGGGGAGCACCCGCTACAGTTAACCGCATGAGAATCTGCGCGCCGTTCGCCGGCATCGTCCACTACCTCGTGGCCCCCGGCACCCCCGTTGAGACCGGGGACGTTGTGGCCATGGTGGAATCCGTCAAACTCGAAGCCGCACTCCCAGCGCCCGGGCCCGGCACCGTCACCCGACACCTCGCCACAGATTTCGACGACGTCCAGGGCGGCGACCCTTTGCTCGAGATCGAAGCCTAGGGCGTATCCCCCCAGTCAATCGTCTTCGCACCCCACCCCCCTTCGGAGAGGAACGCACACCCCATGGGTCAGACCCGCATCATTTCCGGCGAGGCGCGCGGCCGCAAAATCAGCGTGCCGCCCGCCGGCACCCGGCCCACCAGCGACCGCGCCCGCGAAGGCTTGTTCAGCTCCCTGCAGGTGCGCTTCGGTTTCCACGGTGCCGTCGTCCTCGACCTGTTCGCCGGCTCCGGGGCGCTCGGCCTGGAGGCCGCCAGCCGCGGCGCCGACCGTGTCGTCCTCGTCGACGACAACCCGAAGGCCTGCCAGATCATCCGCGACAATGCCCGCGTCGTCGGCCACCCGGACGTCCACGTGGTGGAGATGAAAGCCTCCAGCTACGTCGCCACCGCGCCCCGCGACACCTTCACCATGGTGCTCGCCGACCCGCCCTATGAGCTGGCCGACGAGGCCGTCGCCGAGATGGTGCGCGCCATCCTGCCGGCGCTCACAGACGGCGCGGCCGTCGTCGTGGAACGCCACCGCGACTCCCCGGAGACCGACTGGCCCGACTGCCTCGTGCCCACCACCCAAAAGCTGAAGAAGCGCACCTACGGCATCGCCCGAATGGACATGGCCGTCTACCACGCCGAACTCGACCCCGCGCGCGCCTAGCCACGCCACCTGCGGGTGGGGTGGCTGCTAGCCTGAAACCACCCATCGACCGATTTTTCGTTCCCAGAAAGGCACGTGCCCGCCATGCGAGTCGTCTGCCCCGGATCCTTTGACCCCGTCACCATGGGCCACCTCGACGTCTTCGAGCGCGCCGCCGCCCAATTCGACGAGGTCACTGTCCTGGTCACCCACAACCCCAACAAGCAGGGCATGTTCACCATCGAGGAACGACTCGAACTCATCAGTGGGGCGACCGCCCACCTGCCGAACGTCACCTGCGACTCCTGGTCCGGGCTGCTCGTGGACTACACCACCGCCCACGGCGTGACCGCGCTCATCAAGGGGCTGCGCAGTGGGCTCGACTACGAGTACGAGCTCCCCATGGCGCAGATGAACAAGCGGCTCAGCGGGCTGGATACCTTCTTCCTACTCACCGACCCGAAGTACGGGTACATTTCTTCCACTCTGTGTAAAGAGGTCGCCCGCTACGGGGGCGACGTGTCAGGGATCCTGCCCGACAACGTCGTGCAGGCCATCGCGGCGAAACTGCGCGGATAACGCCCCCGCAGTAGCGGGGTGACCGAAGACAAGGGGAGTGCATGTGCTTGCTCTGACATCGCTGTGGCTGGTGCCGATCGTGTTCATCGTGGTGGCTGTGGGTGCAGGCCTGCAACGCGTCGCCGGCATGGGGCTCGGGCTCATTGCGGCCACGATTTTGTCGGTGGTGATCGGCCCCGTCGACGGTGTGCTCATCGTCAACGTGCTGGCCGTGTTCACCGCGGTGAGCACCACGTGGGCGGCGCGGCGGGATGTCGACTGGGGGAAGTTCGCGCTTATCGCACCGGTGATGGTGCTGGGCAGTCTCCCCGCGGCGCTGCTGATTACCCGCATTGATAAGTCGGGGTTGCAGGTGCTGGTGGGGTTGACGCTGCTAATCGCGCTTAGCGTGACGACGTTTGGGCAGCGCTGGGTGCCGCGCGTGACCAGCAACGCGTGGGCGATGCTCGCCGGTGTTGTCGGCGGGTTCACGAATACTCTCGCCGCGATTGCCGGCCCGGTGATCACGGTTTACGCGCAGGCCTCCCGGTGGGAGCATCACCGCTTCGCGGCGACCCTCCAGCCGCTGTTTATCGTCACCGGGTTCCTGTCCGTCGCGATGAAGACACTCGTGGGCGCGGGCCATGTGACGGATACCCCGTGGCCGGTGTGGGCGGCTGGCGTCGCCGGCTTGACCCTTGGGGTGTTTGCCGGTGGCAGGCTGGCGCGGCGAGTGCCCAGAGACAAAGCGCGGGTGCTGGCGTTGACGGTGGCGATCGCGGGCGCCATCAGTGCGCTCCTCCACGGACTCATCGGAATTCTGGGCTAGTTGCGAGAGTGCGCGCGGCAGGGCCGTGGCGCGTCTTTAGGCCCGTGGGGTGGGGTGAAAACACTGGTGCCCGCCCCGGCACCTGGGAGAGGTGAACGGGCGGGCACCAGTGGGGGATATCCGTGCGGCTGTGTTGCTTAGAGCAGGCTGGAGAGGAACTCCTGGGTGCGGGCGTGCTGCGGGTTGTCGATGACCTGCTCCGGGGGGCCGACCTCGACGACGACGCCGCCATCCATGAACGCCACCTGGTCGGCGACCTCGCGGGCGAAACCAATCTCGTGGGTGACGACCAGCATCGTCATGCCCTCATCGGCCAGGCCCCGCATGACACCGAGCACCTCACCTACGAGCTCCGGGTCCAGGGCCGAGGTCGGCTCATCGAAGAGCATCAGCTTCGGCTCCATCGCCACCGCGCGGGCGATCGCTACACGCTGCTGCTGTCCGCCGGACAGCTGCACCGGGTAGGCGTCCGCCTTGTGCGCCAAACCGACCTGCTCCAGCAGCTCCATGGCGCGGGCCTTCGCCTTCTCCGCCGGCTGCTTCTTCACGTGCACCGGCGCCTCGATGATGTTCTCCAGCACCGTGCGGTGGGGGAACAGGTTGAAACTCTGGAACACCATGCCGATGTCGGCGCGCTGCTTGGCGGCATCCTTGGCGGAAATCTCGTAGAGGATACCGTCCTTCTCCCGGTAGCCGATGAGCTCACCGTCGACATACAGCCGCCCGGCGTTGATCTTCTCCAGGTGGTTCACGCAGCGCAGCAGCGTGGACTTACCGGAACCAGACGGGCCAATGAGGCAGGTGACGGTGCCGCGGGGCACCTGCAGGTCAATGCCCTTGAGCACCTCAAGGTGCCCGAAGTTCTTGCACACCTTCTGGCAGTCAATCATCAAATCAGTCATGACAGACGTGGTTCTTCCTTCGTTGGGGTGCCCCACCCGACAGGTGGGCGGTGTCGCAGTGCCACACGGCCACACGACTCTGCTGGTGGCGGTGGCTGCGGCTGACACGAGTGCGTGCCGGCCGCGCCCCCTCGAACGTTGAGGGGTGGGGCGAAAAAGAGGATGGGATTGTAAAAAGTGTGCGTGCGCTAGACGCGCTCGTCGGTGACGGTCACGTTCGCCGGGGGCTTGCCCTCAGCGTCGGCGAGCGCCGCCAACTGGCGGGCGGTCAGCTGCCGGGTCGCACCCTTGGAGAAGTAGCGCTCCAGGTAGAACTGGCCCACCATGAGGATGCTGGTGACCACCAGGTACCAGGTGGCCGCCACGAGCAGCATCGGCACCGGCAGGAACAAGTTGTTGGCGATATCCATGCTGCGGCCGTACAGCTCCGCGGTATACGGCACCGCCACCGCCAGGGAGGTCGTCTTCAGCATGCTGATGAGTTCGTTGCCCGTCGGCGGGATGATGATGCGCATCGCCTGCGGCAGCACCGTGCGGCGCATCGTCTGCCACCACGACATGCCCAGCGCCTTGGAGGCTTCCGTCTGGCCCTCCGGGACGGCCTGGATGCCGGCGCGGACGATTTCCGCCATATAGGCCGACTCGTTGAGACCCAAACCCAGGGCCGCGAGGATGAAGGTGTTTTCCAGGAACTGCTGGATGTCGATCTCGGCGAAGCCGACGTTAATCGACTGGTAGAGGGACGACATGAGGCCCCAGAACACCAGCTGCACATACACCGGGGTGCCGCGGAACACCCACAGGTACGTCCAGGCGACGGCCCGCAACACCGGGTTCGGCGACATGCGCAGCACCGCGAGCAGTGCGCCGAGCACCACGCCCAGCAGCATGGCGAGGACCGTCAGCTCGAGGGTGTGCAGGGCGGCCGTCGCCACGCGTGTATCAAACAGGTACGCCCGGTAGGTGTCCCAGTGGTACGCCTCGTTGGTGGCGGCATTGATGATGAACAGGGTGGCTAGTGCGAGCAGGATGGCGGCGGCGATCCAGCGGCCGGGGTGGTGCAGCTGCTTAGCCTCAATCGGCTTCGGGGCGGTTGCCGCACCCGCAGCGGACGGAGCAGGGGATGACATGGATAGTTCTCCTCGTCACGAAAGAGTGAAACGACGTCGCCAACCACCCGCGGGTGGGGGACGTGTGGGGGTGAAACACGATACGGGCGGTGCTGCCCGCTCACAGGTGGGGTGTTAGGCGGGTTCGCCGTTGATGAGGGCCTGCGGCAGCAAGCCCTCATCGATGCCCCAGTAGCCCAGGATGCGGGCATAGTCGCCGGAAGCGATGAGCGTGTCGAGGGCCGCAGCCAACGCGTGCGACAACTCGTCTCCCTTCGGCACCGGCCAGCCATAGGGGGCGGCGTCAAACATCTCGCCGGTGAGCTCAATCTGGCCCTCGGACCGGGCCACCGCATACGCCGTGACCGGGGAGTCGGCGGAAAACGCATCCGCCTTGCCCAGAATCAACGCCGTGGCCGCAGCGTCGGAGGAATCGTAGGCCAGCTTCTCAATCGGCTCCTTGCCCTCGGCGACGCACTTTTCGCTGCGGCCCTGCACGTCATCGGTATCGGAGACCGTGCCGCGCTGCACCGCGACTTTGAGGCCGCAGGCATTGTCCGGGTCGACTGGCGCGCCCGTCTGGCTCGCCCACTGGATGCCCGCGGAGAAAAAGTCGACGAAGTCGAACTGCTTCCGGCGCTCCTCGTTATCGGTAAACCCGGAGGCGCCGAAGTCAATGGTGCCGGCCTGCACGGCGGGCAGAATCATCGAGAAGTCCTGGTCCTGGATGTTCAACTCCAGGCCCATGACGGCGGCGGCGGCACGCGCCAAATCCATCTCGAAGCCGATGATGACGCCATCGGAGTCTTTGAACTCTGCCGGCGCGAACGGGGGATTGGTGGCGATGGTGATGACACCCTTGTCCGCGATGTGCTGCGGGACAAGTGCCTGCACGGCGGGGTCGGCGGCGGGGATGACCGCTTCCCACCCCTCCGGATGGCCACCTTCGGTGTTGGTGACGCAGCCGGTGAGTCCAAGTGCAAGGGCACATGTCATCGCCAACGTCGCCATCCTGCGACGTTGAGGAAAATTCATGGTCGTTGAGTCTAGCTTATTCACTGCTAAAAGGCCGTTTTTCATCTCAAGGGTGCGCGCCGGTGTGTGCGACAGTCGAGGGGGCGAGCTCCCCACCGGCCACGTGGGTGCGGTGGTTGGGGGAGGGGATTGTCCCAGCTCATCCGCCTGATTGGTGGATGTGCGGGCGCGGCGCGCGGGGGTCGGGCAGGCGGGCCGTGGGGGCCTGCCCGGGGGAGAAACATGCACTCCGCATGCTAGGGCAAATTGTACGCCCGCACGCATATTATGAGAAAGCGTTGGTGCGCGTTCGCCCCCTGCGAGACGCAAAACATCAGACGTTTCGCCTGGTTGTGAGTTCTCTCCGTGCCCCCCAACGCACGCCACCCCGGCTGCCATCCGCAGCGCACTGCGGTGACCTCCGGGGTGGTGATGGATGTGCCCCAGGTGAGACTCGAACTCACACTGGACGGGTTTTGAATCCGTTGCCTCTGCCAATTGGGCTACTGGGGCGAGATGACGGCTCTTTCGGGGTGGTGCCCCGGCAAGCGACTCGCCAAGCATAGCGCATGCCCCATACGGCGGTGCAACACGACCCCTCCACCGGTGCCTGCCTGCGCCCGTCGTGTGCGGGGTGGGCGCGGTGCTGCGGCCGATCCCGGGGTATTGCCTACAATGGCCAACCGTGACGACCGAAAGCACCACCACCCCCGCCGCAGCGCCCCGCCTGATGCTCATCGACGGCCACTCCATGGCGTTCCGCGCCTATTACGCGCTGCCCCCGGAGAAGTTCAACACCGGCGGCGGGCAGGCCACCAACGCGGTCTACGGGTTCATCACCATGCTGAACTCGCTCATCGCCCAGGAGGAACCCACTCACCTGGCGGTGGCCTTCGATGTCGGCCGGCACACGTTCCGCACCGAGATGTTCCCCGAGTACAAGGCGCAACGCGACGCCACCCCGGAGCCTTTCCGCGGCCAAGTCGACCTGATGAAGAAGGTCCTGGGCGCGCTCAACGTCGTCACCCTGGAGAAGGAAAACTTCGAGGCCGACGACATCATCGCCACCCTGGCGACGGCGGCGCAGGAGCAGGGCCTGGAGACCCTCATCGTCACCGGCGACCGGGACTCCTTCCAGCTCATCACCGACCGGGTGACGGTGCTGTACCCCATGAAGGGCGTGAGCGAGTTGAAGCGCTTCACCCCGGAGGCGGTGGAAGAAAAGTATGGAGTCACCCCCGCCCAGTACCCGGACTTCGCCGCCCTGCGCGGCGACAAATCCGACAACCTGCCTGGCGTGCCCGGCGTGGGGGAGAAGACCGCCGCGAAGTGGCTGAACAAGTTCGGCAGCCTGGACGAGGCGATCACCCACATCGACGAGATTAAAGGCAAGGTGGGGGACTCTTTCCGGGCGTGCGTCGACCAGGTCAAGCTCAACCGCACCATGACGGAAATGATCCGCGACGTCGCCCTGCCCGTCACCATCGACGACACCGCCCGGCAGCCGATGGACAAAATCGCCCTCTTCGAGCAGTTCGACGCCCTGGAGTTCGGTGCCCACCTGCGGGAGCGTGTGCTGACCGCGTTCGGCGAGGGGGATACCGCAGCGCCCGAGGCGGGCCACGACTTCGACGTCGTTGAAGGCTCCGGCACGCTGGCGCAGTGGCTGGACGCCCACCAAGACGAGGGCGTCGCCCTGACCGTGGAGGGCACCGCCACCCCGGGAGCCTCTGACGCCACAGCCGTGGCCCTCGTCGGCGCGGACGGCACCGGCAAAGCTTTCAGCCTGGACACCATCACCGTCGACGACGAGCAGACGCTCGCCGCGTGGCTGGGCAGCAGTCACCCGAAGATCGTGCACGACACCAAGGCGACCTGGCACATGCTGCATGGCCGTGGCTTCGAGCTTGCCGGCATCGTGCAAGACACCGCCCTCGGGGCCTACCTGCTGCAGCCCGGGCAGCGCTCCTATGCGCTGGCCGACGTGCTGCTGCGCCAGCTGCACGCCGAGCTCCCGGAGGACCAGCCCGCCGACGGGCAGCTCACCCTCCTCGACATGCCGGACCACGAGGCCCTGCTGCGCGCGGCGCGCGCCACCGGCGAACTTGCGGCCGCGCTCGTGATGCAGCTGCACGAGATCGACGCCTACGAGCTCTACCAGGATGTGGAGCTGCCGCTGGCGCTCGTGCTCGCGCGCATGGAAGCCGCCGGCATCGCGGTCGACGTCGCGGCCCTGGAGGCAGAACGCGACGTCTTCGCCGCCGCCGTCGACGACGCCCAGGACGCCGCCCGTCGTCTGGCCGACGCCCCGGACCTCAACCTGAGCTCCCCGAAACAGCTCCAGGTCGTCCTCTTTGACACCCTCGGCATGCCGAAGACGAAGAAGACGAAGACGGGGTACTCCACCGCCGCGAAAGAAATCGAACAGCTGGCGAAAAACCACCCCCACCCCTTCCTCGATGAGCTGCTGCGCCACCGCGAAAACCAGAAGCTGAAGACCACCATCGATGGTCTCATCAAAGCCGTCGGCGACGACGGGCGCATCCACACCACCTTCCAGCAGTTCGCCACCTCCACCGGGCGCCTGTCGTCCTCGGACCCGAACCTGCAGAACATTCCCGTGCGCACCCCCGCCGGGCGGCGCATCCGCTCCGCGTTCGTCGTCGGTTCCGGCTACGAGGACCTGCTCACGGCCGACTACTCGCAGATCGAAATGCGTGTCATGGCGCACCTCTCCGGCGATGAAGGACTCATCGAGGCCTACCGCCAGGGCGAAGACCTCCACAACTACGTCGGTTCCCGCGTCTTCGACGTTCCCGTCGACGCCGTCACCCCCGAGATTCGCCGTCGCGTGAAGGCCATGAGCTACGGCCTGGTCTACGGTTTGTCCGCCTTCGGGTTGGCCGGCCAGCTCGACATCGCCCCCGGCGAAGCCAAGCGCATCATGGATAACTACTTCCTGCGCTTCGGTGGGGTCAAACGCTACCTCGACAGCATCGTCGACGACGCCCGCACCACCGGCTACACCGCCACCCTCTTCGGCCGCCGTCGCTACCTGCCGGAGTTGAGCTCCGCCAACCGGGTCGCCCGCGAAAACGCTGAGCGCTCTGCACTCAACGCCCCCATCCAGGGCACCGCCGCCGACATCATCAAAATTGCGATGCTGCGCGTCGATCGGGCGCTTGCCGAACGTCAGCTCCGCAGCCGGGTGCTGCTGCAGGTCCACGACGAACTCGTCGTCGAAATCGCCCCCGGAGAAAAAGACACCGTCTCCCGCCTCGTGGAGGAGGAGATGAGCCACGCCATCTCCCTGCGGGTGCCCCTCGACGTCTCCAGTGGCGTGGGCCCCAACTGGGACGCCGCTGCCCACTAAACACTTCTCGCCCCGGGCGCATGCGATGCTCCGGGGCGAAAAGTGTAGGACGGTGACTGCGAGGGGGCTTTAGCTCGGGGCGAGGTCCGCGACGAAGATCGCCGTGCCGGGAAACAGCTCCCCGCGTAGCTTCGACCACTGGCCCCAGGTCTCGTCGAAACCTGCCGGCCACTCCGGCTCCACCAGGTCCCGCAGCACGAATCCCGCGGCAACGAGCTCGCGGACCCGGTCGCCCAGGGTGCGATGGTGCTCCACATAGGTCGCCACACCGGTGTCCGGATCGCGCTCCACGTAGCCGCCGCGATCAAAATACGACGTGTACACCGTCAGCCCCGGCTCGCCGGGATTATCGGGAAAAATCCACCGCATCGGGTGCGTCACCGAAAACACGAAACGCCCACCCGGGCGCAGCACCCGGGCCGCCTCTGCCATGACCCCCGCCGAATCCGCCACGAAAGGAATCGCCCCAAAGGCAGAGAACACCACATCGAAGGAATCGTCCGCGAAGGGCATCGCTGTCGCATCGGCCTGCACCAGGCCGACACCGGGATTGATTTGGGTGCCCCGCGTCGCATGCCGCAACATCTGGGCCGACAGGTCGAACGCCACGACCTGGCCGGCACCGTCATGGGCCAACCACCGGGCGCAGGGAGCGGAACCGCAGCCGATCTCCAGGACCCGCTTGTCGCGCACATCTCCCAGCAAACGCACGTCCTTTTCATGCACCTGCTCCGGGCACCAATAAAACTCGCCCCACGGGGACTCTGCCCCCAGATACGAGGGGTGCTCGGCGTGATAGTCCTCGGCGTCGCTGTCCCACCAGCTGCGGTTCGCGGCGACCGATTCTTCATTACTGATCGGGGGTTGGTTCGTCTGGCGCATGCTTTGAGCCTAAGCCCTGTCGCCACAGCCACCATCCCCGCAGGTGCGATGCGTGGGCCTGGCGAAGGGCGCGGGGATGACACGGCAGCGGCGACGCACCCCGGGCTAGTCCGAATAATCAAGCCATGAGGCTGGATTCTTTGACAGGCGGACTTGTCGCCGGTTGGCGGCGGTGGTGGCCGGTGGGGGAGATGTGACTGCTGTGGCGGGTCGGTGATGGGGTGCTTGTCGTGACCTGCGGGTTTGCGTGGCGGGTTCTCTAGCGGAAACGCGGGGAATGCGCAGGTGGAAGCGCTTGCATTGTGGCTTGAAGGCTTGTAGTGTTGACGCAGCGTATCTGTTCGCGGATCTCTTTCGGTAAAAATAGGAAGGCTGGAACGAGGTTCGTCGAACACGTCTCTTTAACTACACATCGCTGCTCCGCGCCCCTGGTGCGGGCGCTGCCCTGACGGCCTTCGGGTCGCCTCGGCGGTGGCGGTGACTGTGGTCTAGGAGATGGATGCGTACACATGCAAACCCCCTGTCTTCCTATTTTCTCGGAGCACTATTTATGCCCACCAACAACGTCCCTCAGGTTGCCATCAACGACATCGGTGGCCCTGAGGAGTTCCTCGCCGCGGTTGAGAAGTCCATCAAGTACTTCAACGATGGTGATCTCGTGACCGGCACCGTCGTCAAGGTTGACCGCGACGAGGTTCTGCTCGACATCGGGTACAAGACCGAAGGTGTCATCCCCTCCCGCGAGCTGTCCATCAAGCACGACGTCGACCCGGACGAGGTCGTCGAGGTTGGCGACGAGATCGAAGCTCTCGTCCTGACCAAGGAGGACAAGGAAGGCCGCCTGATCCTGTCCAAGAAGCGCGCTCAGTACGAGCGTGCCTGGGGCACCATCGAGCAGCTCAAGGAGAACGACGAGCCGGTTACCGGTACCGTCATCGAGGTCGTCAAGGGTGGCCTCATCCTCGACATCGGCCTGCGTGGCTTCCTGCCGGCTTCCCTCGTCGAGATGCGCCGCGTGCGCGACCTGGACCCGTACATCGGCCAGGAGATCGAAGCCAAGATCATCGAGCTGGACAAGAACCGCAACAACGTCGTTCTGTCCCGCCGTGCATGGCTCGAGCAGACCCAGTCCGAGGTCCGCTCCGAGTTCCTGCACCAGCTGCAGAAGGGCCAGGTCCGCAAGGGCACTGTCTCCTCCATCGTCAACTTCGGCGCCTTCGTCGATCTCGGCGGTGTCGACGGCCTGGTGCACGTCTCCGAGCTGTCCTGGAAGCACATCGACCACCCGTCTGAGGTTGTCGCTGTCGGCGACGAGGTCACCGTGGAGGTGCTCGACGTCGATCTCGACCGCGAGCGCGTCTCCCTGTCCCTGAAGGCCACCATGGAGGATCCGTGGCGCGTCTTCGCCCGCACCCACGCCGTGGGCCAGATCGTCCCGGGCAAGGTCACCAAGCTGGTGCCGTTCGGTGCGTTCGTCCGCGTCGACGAGGGCATCGAGGGCCTGGTTCACATCTCCGAGCTGGCCGAGCGCCACGTCGAGGTTCCGGACCAGGTTGTCTCCGTGGGCGAAGAGGTCATGGTCAAGGTCATCGACATCGATCTCGAGCGTCGTCGTATCTCCCTGTCCCTCAAGCAGGCTGACGAGGACTACACCGAAGAGTTCGACCCGTCCAAGTACGGCATGGCCGACTCCTACGACGAGCAGGGCAACTACATCTTCCCCGAGGGCTTCGACCCCGAGACCAACGAATGGCTCGAGGGCTTCGAGACCCAGCGTGCCGAGTGGGAAGCCCGCTACGCCGAGTCCGAGCGTCGCCACCAGCTGCACACCGCTCAGATCGAGAAGCACCGCGCCGCTGCCGCCGAGGCTGCCGACGCTGGCGCCACCAACTACTCCTCCGAGTCCGCTGACGCGGCCGCCGAGGAGACCGTTGAGGCTGGCTCCCTGGCTTCCGACGAGCAGCTCGCTGCACTGCGTGAGAAGCTGGCCGGCTTCTAAGACGCACCTCGCTAGCGCCTGACACCCCGTGCCAGGCGCACACAGCGAACACACACCCCCGTCGCAACAGCACCACCTGTGGTGCGACCGCGGCGGGGGTGTTCGCATGCCTGCACGCCCATGACGCGCCATGCCCTGCGGTGTCGGCAGTGTCCTGGTGGCCGCCGAGGGCTCCGCGGCGCCCACAGTACGCAAGGCATGCGGGGCGCGGGCGTGTCGGGGACGCGGTGGTGCGCAGCTGCACATGGTGGGGAGGGGAGGGCTGTGTGGTGCGCTCGTGCGGCGGGGTCGGGCGCACGGTGGTGCGCTCGTGCGGCGGGGTCGGGCGCACGGTGGTGTCTGCCTGGCATCTGAGCCGGGCGTGTGGCTCGGTACACCTCAGATCGCTCAAGCTCCGGCGCAACTACCCCTTTGGCGGCAGCGCCCAAGGGGTTTCTGTGCGTGTGCATAGACGCTACCGGTGGCGGGGGCTCGCACGGTGTTCATTCCGGGCGGTGGTCTGGGACGATGCCGTGCTATGCAGTGTGATGCATGGGGCGGGTGTGACGGCCTACTGGCCTCGTGGTGGGCGCTGGCGCTCGCGTGGGCAGAGTGTGATTTTTCACATTGGTGACCAAAGATTATGCAGGTGCAGCACCCGCGCTATCATGCGGCCCGGGGGTAGTGAAAAGGTGGAAATGGGGGTAGGGGTGCGTGGTGTCCTGGCGGTTTGTTCTGTGGGGTGTTTCCCTATGTTCATTTCCGAATGTGTGGCTTTCAGCTGGGGAACCTGTGGGGGTGTGGGTGAAAGCTGGGTGCGGGCTGTCTGAATGCTTGGGAATGTGGGTTTTAGGTTTATTATTGTGATAACTCTCTGCCAACCGGGCAATCATGCACTGGGTCACAAACCTCGCGTGACGTTCGGATGCGTCGAGACTCCTCCCAACCCACTGACCCCGCACACATCACTCCAGTGTTCGGCACCAACGCCGCGCCTGCGAGGACTGCGGGTCTCATGTGAGAAGAAAGGTTCGCACTAATGGCGACAAATGTTGCGACAACGTCGCAATTTATCCTCGACAAGGTTGGCGGCGCTGACAACGTCGTCAGCCTGACTCACTGCGCGACTCGTCTGCGCTTCCAGCTTGCAGACCAGTCCAAGGCAGACATCGACGCCCTCGACAACAACGAGGACGTCCTCGGCGTCGTCCCGCAGGGCTCCACCGGCCTCCAGGTCATCATGGGTGGCGGCGTGGCCGACTACTACAAGGGCATCAAGGACCAGCCCGGCATGGGCGACGGTGAGACCCAGGCACGCTCCAACAGCAAGGACTACGGCGGCGTCCGTGGCAAGTACTCCTGGGTGGATTACTGCTTCGAGGTGCTCTCCGACACCTTCCGCCCGATCCTGTGGGCCCTGCTGGGCGCCTCCCTGATCATCACCATGCTCGTGCTGGCCGACACCTTCGGCTGGCAGGACTTCCGCGCGGAGACCCAGCCGCCGACGTACCTGTTCATGCACGCCATGTGGCGTTCGGTGTTCTACTTCCTGCCGATCATGGTCGGCGCCTGTGCTGCCCGTAAGCTCGGCGCCAACGAGTGGGTCGGCGCTGCGATCCCCGCAGCCCTGATGACGCCGGAGTTCCTCAAGTTCTCCGACTCGGACTACGCGACCCAGTTCGCGCAGGCGTCCGAGGCCGCTGGTCGTACGGTGTACACCTACCACATCTTCGGCCTGCCGATGGTCATCAACGACTACGGCGGGCAGGTGTTCCCGCCGCTGATCGCCGCCATCGCCCTGCTGTGGGTGGAGCGCGCCTTCAAGAAGATCATCCCCCAGGCCGTGCACATGGTCTTCGTGCCGTTCTTCTCGATGCTCGTCATGATCCCGGCCACCGCCTTCATCTTCGGCCCCATCGGCATCGGCGTCGGCAACGGTATTTCCAACTTCCTGGCTGCAGTCAACGACTTCAACCCGTTCGTGCTCGCCGTCATCATCCCCTGCCTGTACCCCTTCCTGGTGCCGCTGGGTCTGCACTGGCCGCTCAACGCCATCATGATCCAGAACATCAACACCCTGGGTTACGACTTCATTCAGGGCCCGATGGGTGCCTGGAACTTCGCCTGCTTCGGCGTCGTCGCCGGCGTGCTGGTGCTCTCCATCAAGGAGCGCAACGCCACGATGCGTCAGGTGTCCATGGGTGGCATGCTCGCCGGCCTGCTGGGCGGTATCTCCGAGCCCTCTCTCTACGGTGTGCTGCTGCGCTTCCGTAAGACCTACTACCGTCTGCTGCCCGGTTGTGTAGCCGGCGGTATCGTCATGGGCCTGTTCGACGTCAAGGCCAACGCCTTCGTCTTCACCTCTCTGCTGACCATCCCTGCGATGGACCCGTGGGGCGGCTACGCCATCGGTATCGCCGTGGCCTTCGCCGTGTCCTTCCTGCTCACCGTCTTCTTCGACTACCGCTCGAAGGAAGAGAAGGCTGACGATCTCGCCAAGATCGCCGCTGCCGAGGACGCTCCGGCCGAGGCCGCAGCTGAGGCTCCCGCCGAGGCTGCAGCTGCCCCCGCAGCCGCCGCTGCTGGTGCTGCCACCGCGACCGCGACGAAGCCCGTCAAGCCGGCCCTGGTTCCGGGTGCCGTGACCCTCGTGTCCGCACCGCTGGAAGGCACCGTCATCCCGCTCGATGAGGTTCCGGACGCAGCCTTCGCTTCCGGCGCTGTCGGCCACGGCGTGGGCATCTGGCCCACCGGCGACACCGTCTACGCCCCCGAAGACGGCACCGTGATGACCATCCAGAAGTCCGGCCACGCCGTCGGCCTCAACCTGGACTCCGGTGTGCAGCTGCTCATCCACGTCGGTGTCGACACCGTCCAGATGGACGGCCACGGCTTCACCACCCACGTCGAGCGCAAGCAGCGCGTGAAGAAGGGCGACAAGCTCATCACCTTCGACACCGCTGAGATCGAGAAGGCCGGCTACCCGACCATCACCCCGGTGCTCGTCACCAACTACAAGAAGTTCGCTGACGTCGAGAAGGCCAACGAGGCACAGACCACCGTTGGCACCGGCACCGAACTCCTGAAGATCACCGCCAAGCCCGCCGAGTAAACACTCGGTGACGCAGCCGGGCGAGGTTGACCTCACCCGGGTGTGGTGACATGCCTAGCGCCGCCCGCACCTCCCACCTCGTGGGGTGCGGGCGGCGCTGTGTTTTTTCAGGGGCGGCGGAGTCACGTGCCGCGTGCACCCGCGTGATCGTTGCCCTGTCAGGCTGCGGCGCGGAGGCGTGGGTGCGTTAGCATGGCGGGCATGAAAACACTTGGCCTCACTGGCGGTATCGGCAGCGGAAAAACCACGGTCGCCGCGCAGCTCGCCGCCCTGGGGATACCGGTCGTCGACGCCGACCAGATCGCCCGCGACATCGTCGAACCCGGCGCGCCCGCGCTGGCGGAGCTCGCCGCCGAGTTCGGTGCGGACGTGGTGGATGACACCGGGGCGTTGCGGCGCGGGGTGCTCGCCGAGCGGGCGTTCACGGATGATGCTGCGACCGCCCGCCTCAACGCGATCATGCACCCCCGTATCCGCCAGGAGACGGCGCGTCGCTTGGCGGAGCTCGACGCGGCCGGGCACCCGGTGGTGGTCTACGACATGCCGCTGCTTGTGGACCTGGGCCTCGATAAGGACATGGATCTCGTCGTGGTGGTCGCCGTTGATCCGGAGGAGCGGGTGCGGCGCTTGGTCGCCCACCGGGGGCTGGAGCCTGAGGATGCGCGGCGGCGGATCGCTCAGCAGGTGAGCGAGGAGGAGCGCCGTGCCGCGGCCGACGTCATCATTGACAACCACGGCACCCTCGAGGAGCTGCGCGCCCAGGTGGAGCAGTGTGCAGCTCAATTGCCCGCCCGCCTCGGGGTGCCGCTGGTGAAGGACTAGCGGGGGAGAGGCGGTCCCGGGCTGGCGGGTAGGAGGCGTCCGCTACTGGGCGTGCGTCGATCGTGTGTCGGCCCCGGGGTAGTCGGCGACATCGCTCGGGGTGCCGTCGTCGGCGTAGCTCACCCAACGCTCGACCGACAGGCCGTCATCCACCCGCGGGTTGTACGTGGCCGCGCCCTGCGACTTCGGCACCGCCATGCGGGTACGCGCCTGCGGGTCGGGGGTGGCGTAGAGCTGCTGCAGGTCGGTGCGCATCACCATGACGTTGTAGTTGGACCACGTCGTCGCCACGAAGTACAGGTGGTTGCCGTCGACGCTGGGCAGCTGGAACGCGCCGTAGAGGTCCGGGATGGTGCCCTCGTCGACGACGACGCGGGGTGCCGACCAGGGGCCCTGGGGGTGGCGTGCCATGCGCAGCACCATGCCGCCGTGGGAGTAGTACATGGCGGTGTACTGCTGGAGGTGCTCGTTGAACGTCACCGACATTTCGCTGACTGGCGCGTCGAACACGGCGCTCGCCCGGTCGGGGGTGGTGGCCTCCCAGGTGCCGTTGACGAAAAACTCGGCGGCGTCCTCCCGGGGGAATTGAGCCTCGGGGAAGCGGGCGAGGATCGCGTCTCCCGCCCGCCCCGACGGTGTCGAGTAGCGGTAGACGTAGCCGTCGCGGGCGACGAGGGCGGACTGTTGTGTGCGTTCCTCGCCGGCGCGGCCGCGGTGGCGGCCCACCCCGTAGGGGGTGCCGACGGTCGTGTTCGGGCGGAGTGAATCCTCCACCCGGTGCCAGGTGGTGCCCCCGTCCGTCGACGCCATCGTGGCCGCGTAGTTCGTCACCCATTCGCCGGGCTGCCCCCAGGAGCGCACCGACATGTAGTCGACGTAGAGGGTGTCGCCGATGGCGATGCCGGCGGTGGGGATGGTGGTGTGCTCCACGCCGGGGTCCTTGAGGGAGGGGATGAACTGGCCGGCGTAGCCGGAGTCCCGGAACCCGCCCGGCGCCCATGCCTGCAGGTCGTCGATGCCGTCGGCCGGGTTATTGTCCGTCGTGCGCAGCAGCACATTGGAGCGCCACCCTAAGTCCCCGCCGCAGCGCATCGTGTCTCCAAAGGCGAAGTACATCCGGCCCCGCGCGTCGGTGAAAGAGATGCCGAGGTCGGTGCCGCCGATGCCGAAACGTTCGTGGGTGCGCTGCGGGGAACCCGGCCCGGTGAGCAGGTGGAGGGCCTCCGTGTGGCCGCGCAGCACCGGCAGCTGGCCTGGCTTGCCGCGCAGCCACGGGGGAGAGTTCCGCCCGGCGGACAGCTGGCCGGAATCGCGCACGTCCTCCGGCCACTCGGCAGCCGCGTCGTAGGCGTCCGAGGACCCTGAGGACAGGGAGTTGCTGCCCGAGGGGTTCTGCCCGAGGGCGCGCAGCCGCGCCCGGTCGGCGTGGGCGGCGGCCTGGTAGGTGGTGCAGGGGTCCGCCACCGCCTGGGGGAGGGGCGCGGTCAGGAGGGCTGCGGTGGACGCCGCGACGGTGAGCAGCGCCGTGCGGGCGCGTGTGGGGGAGTGAAGTGTTGTCATTGTGCCGACAGTAGTGATGATGAGGCTAGCCATGCCGAGGCTAGTGCGAACGTGTGCCCCTGGTGCAAAGGATCGTGCGCTGCACGCACAGTAGGCCGTGCGCCGACAGTGGACGCGCATCGCGCCCGGCGGTGCGCTATGTTGAACCCCATGGCGTTTGCAGCAGAACACCCCGTGTTGTCCCACTCCGAACACCGCCCCGTCGGCGAGGTGGAACGCGCCGCGGGCACCTTCGAAGTCATCAGTGACTACCAGCCCGCCGGCGACCAACCCCACGCCATCAAAGAACTCACCGAACGCATCAACCGCGGCGAACGCGACATCGTCCTGTTGGGCGCGACCGGCACCGGTAAGTCCGCCACCGCCGCCTGGCTCATCGAGCAAGTCCAACGCCCCACCCTGGTGCTGGCACCGAATAAGACCCTTGCTGCGCAGCTCGCCAACGAGCTGAAAACCCTGCTGCCCAACAACGCAGTCGAGTACTTCGTCAGCTACTACGACTACTACCAACCCGAGGCGTACATCGCGCAGACCGATACCTACATCGAAAAAGACTCCTCCATCAACGAAGACGTCGAACGACTGCGCCACTCCGCCACCTCCGCGCTGCTCAGCCGCCGCGACGTCGTCGTCGTGTCGTCCGTGTCGTGCATCTACGGCCTGGGCACCCCCCAGTCGTACCTCGACCGCTCCCTGGTGGTTCGCGTCGGCGACGAACTCGACCGCGACCGCCTCCTGCGGCTGTTGGTGGACATCCAGTACGGCCGCAACGACGTCGCCCTGACCCGCGGCACGTTCCGCGCCAAAGGCGACACCGTCGACATCATCCCCGCCTACGAGGAGCTCGCCGTGCGGGTGGAATTCTTCGGCGACGAGATCGACGCCCTCTACTACATTCACCCCCTCACCGGGGACGTCGTGCGCCAGGTCGACGAGCTGCGCATTTTCCCCGCCACCCACTATGTAGCCGGCCCGGAGCGCATGGAAAAAGCCGTCGCCGCCATCAAGGAGGAACTCGCCGAGCGTCTCGACGACCTGGAAAACCGGGGCAAGCTGTTGGAAGCGCAGCGCCTGCGGATGCGCACCGAATACGACCTGGAAATGATCGAACAGGTCGGGTTCTGCTCCGGCATCGAGAACTACTCCCGCCACATCGACGGCCGGGAGCCGGGCAGCGCGCCCGCCACCCTCATCGACTACTTCCCCGAGGACTTCCTCACCATCATCGACGAGTCCCACGTCACCGTTCCCCAGATCGGCGGCATGTTTGAGGGCGATGCGTCCCGCAAACGCAACCTCGTCGACTTTGGCTTCCGCCTGCCCAGCGCCCTCGACAACCGGCCCCTGACGTGGGAGGAGTTCGACGAACGCAAAGGCCAATGCGTCTACCTCTCCGCCACGCCCGGCACCTACGAACTCGCGGCCGCCGGCGGCGAATTCGTCGAACAGGTCATCCGCCCAACAGGGCTGGTCGACCCGAAGATCGTCGTCAAACCCACCAAGGGGCAAATCGACGACCTCATCGAACAGATCCGGCAGCGCGTCGCCAAAGACGAACGCGTGCTGGTGACCACCCTGACGAAGAAGATGGCCGAGGACCTCACCGACTACCTCCTCGAGCACGGGGTGAAAGTGCGCTACCTGCACTCCGACATCGACACCCTGCAGCGCGTGGAATTGCTCCGCCAGCTGCGGCTCGGCGAGTACGACGTGTTGGTCGGCATCAACCTCCTCCGCGAGGGCCTCGACCTGCCGGAGGTATCGCTGGTGAGCATCCTCGACGCCGACAAGGAAGGCTTCCTGCGCTCCACCAGGTCGCTCATCCAGACCATCGGGCGCGCCGCCCGCAACGTCTCCGGCGAAGTCCACATGTACGCCGATACGATCACCGACTCGATGCAGCAAGCCATCGACGAAACCGAACGCCGCCGCGAGAAACAAATCGCCTACAACCGCGAACACGGCATTGACCCGCAGCCCCTGCGCAAGAAGATCGCCGACATCCTCGACGAGGTCTACGAGGATCAGGAGACGACCACCGCCCGCGGGGACGCCGCCGTCGTCGCAGGCGCGGACGTCATTGAGCGGGCCAAGACCATGCCCTCCGACGAGGTGAAAGCCCTCATCGACGACCTCACCGCGCAGATGAAGGACGCCGCCCGGGAGCTCAAATTCGAACTCGCCGGCCGGCTGCGCGACGAAATCCAGGACCTGAAGAAGGAACTGCGCGGCATGAGCGACGCGGGACTCTAAAGCCCACAGCGCCCCACCCACTTGTCGCCCGCGTCACATTGGGTGCGGGTGGGCGGGCAATCACACCCCCGCGCAGCAGGGGCGAAACCCCCTGTCGGGTGGGCAAGTTTTGGTACTGTGAGACAGAAAAATCTCTCGCA
Source organism: Corynebacterium sp. 13CS0277 (assembly GCF_002994655.1). Lineage (GTDB taxonomy): Bacteria > Actinomycetota > Actinomycetes > Mycobacteriales > Mycobacteriaceae > Corynebacterium. The sequence goes on along the minus strand of NZ_PPDL01000014.1, from coordinate 32,002 downwards.
GTCGCACCCCGCGCGGCTGCGCGCGAGCACCGACCACAAAGCACAAGAAAAACAGGTTTGGATATGAGCGACTACACCAAGATTGTTGTTGGCACCGACGGCTCCAAGTCGTCCATGCTCGCCGTGGAGCGCGCAGCAAAGATCGCCGCCGCCTTCGATGCGACCCTCATCATCGGCTGCGCCTACTACGAGAGCAAGGAAGACGCCTCGAAGACCCTGCGCCAGGACTCTGTCACCGTGCTCGGCGACGACCCGGCACAGAAGAACCTCGAGTCCGCCTCCGAGGCCGCCCGCGCCGTCGGCTGCGAGAAGATCGAAACCCAGATCAAGCCCGGCACCCCCGTCGAAGCCCTCATGGCTATCGTCAACGAAAACCAGGCTGACCTCCTCGTCGTCGGCAACCGCGGCATCAACTCGCTCACCGGCCGCCTCCTCGGCTCCGTGCCGGCCGACGTGGCCCGCCAGTCCCAGTGCGACGTCATGATCGTCCACACCGTCTCTTAAACCACCCCCGGCGAGACACCACACACCCCGGCGGCAGCGAGTCCCACACTCGCCACCGCCGGGGTGTTCGCATGCGCCCAGGGGTGGGCTAGCCCACCAGCTGCGGGGTGACCATCCCGCCCGCCAGCGTCGCCGTCTGCGTGGCACGCGTCAACGCCACATACAGGTCCTGCCAGCCCTGCGGGGATGCCTCCACCATGAGCTCCGGATCGACCACAATGACGTGGTCAAACTCCAGGCCCTTGACCTGGGAGGTCGGTGCCACCACGACACGGCCCGCCGCGGCCGGACCCTGCGGATCCACCCCACGTGCCGCCAACGCCTCCGCGACCTCCGCGGCGCGCGCCACCGCCCGCCGCTGGATGGCACGCGCCGCGACAACCTCCGGGTCGTCCTCGTCGTCCACGCCCTCCGGCAGGAGCCCGCCCGGCTGGGGGAGAAGCACCGCAATGCGGCGCTCACGATCCGCCCCCAGCAGCTCGACCACCCGGTCGGCGACCGCCGCACCGCTGGCGTCGATGGTGGACACCGTGCCCTCCCCACCGCGCCGCAACGACGTCGCCGGGGTTTGCTCCGGGGCCACCACCGGCAACAGCTCGGCGGCGACCGCCATGATCTCCTCCGGGGTGCGGTAATTGATCGTCAGCTCGTGGTGCACGAAACGCCCCTTGACGAAAGGCTGCAAGGCCTGCGCCCACGAATCCACACCCGCCGGCGCGCCCGTCTGCGCGGTATCGCCGACGAGCGTCATCCACCGCGAGGGGCAGCGCCGCATCACCATCCGCCACTCCATCGGCGTCAATTCCTGAGCCTCGTCGATGATGACGTGACCGTAGGCCCAGCGCTCATCGGCGGCGGCACGCTGCGCGGTCGTGCGGTGGTCGCCCACCTCCTGGCGGCGGGCCAGTGTCGCCGCATCCACCACGTCGGAGGCCTGCAGGATCTCCGCGTCGAAACCATCGTCGAGATCCTGGGTTTGTGAAGACTCCAGAATGTCGAGAGCAATCTGCGCGTCCTCGAGTTCCTCCCGCCACGCCGCCTCCTGGGCGGCCCGCAGCTGCTGCTCATCCTCGACACCAATGAGCTCGGCGAGCTCGTCCGCCAATGCGGCATCCGAGGCCTGCCAGGCGGCGCCATCGGCGCGGTACAGGGCGCGCTGGGTGTACTCGTCGTACTCGCCCGCCACGGCGGCAATCATCTCCTCGCTGGAGAGGAACTCCGCCAACACCTCCAGCGGCTCCAGGCGGGGCCAGCAGGAGTTGATGAACTCCTCGACGGCCTCCACCTCTGCGATCTCGTCGTGCAGCTGTGCGACCTCCGCCTCCGGCACCACCGTCGGGCCCAGGGGATCGCTGAACAGGATCTCCGCATAGGCGCGCGCCACGCTCTCCAGCAGGGCGTCGCGGAACACCGCCCGGGCGCGATTGTGTGGCAGGCGGCTGCGCCGGGCGCGAGTCCGGGCAGCGGTCACCATCTTCGTGGTGATCTCCACCTCAGTGCGATCCAGCAGCACCGACGTCGCCCCGGTGCGCTGGTAGCTGCGCACCAGGTTTTTCAGGATGTACACCATCTCCTCGCTGCCCTTGATCTCCTGGGCGGCGACCGACTCCGCCGGCACACTGGTCCCGTCCGCCCCGGCGGTCACCGGCACCAGCCCGGGGTACAACTCCCCGCAGGTGCTCAACACCACGCCCGTCTCGCCGAGCTCCGGCAACACCCGCGAAATATAGGACAGGAAATCCCGGTTCGGTCCGATGATGAGCACACCGGTTTTCTCCAACTGCTCCCGCCACGTGTACAGCAGGTACGCCACCCGGTGCAGGGCGACGGCCGTTTTTCCTGTGCCGGGGCCGCCCTCCACCACCATGACTTTGCGGGTCGCGTCGCGAATGATCGCGTCCTGTTCCCGCTGAATCGTTTCCACAATCGTCGGCATGTGGGCGGTGCGGGCCCGCTCCAGGACGCGGTACAGCGCCTGCTCGCTCACCACCGACGGCGCGGCATCACTGAGCGCCGCCGCGCCCGGGGCATCGGCGCTCAAAAACTCGTCATCCACGCCCACCACGGTGCGGCGGCGGGTGCGGATGTGGCGGCGCGCCACCACCCCCTCCGGCTGGGCGGTTGTTGCCACGTAGAAGGGGCGGGCCGCAGGAGCCCGCCAGTCCAACAGCAGGGTCCGGTAGTTATCCGCCCGGTCGTCGATGCCCATGCGCCCGATGTAGCGGCGCTCCCACTCGGGATGGCCGTCGACCGGCACGCCGACCCCGCCGTGCTCCCCGGCGGCGATCGTGATCTGCCCAAACACGAGCCCCAATTGGGCGATCGTTAGCCGATCCAGTTTGTCGTTGAGCCCGTGGTATTCGACCTCGCGCTTGAGCAACGCCTCCGCGTCGGGGGTCGCCGTATCGACGGCGGCCTGCACCTCCGCCAGGCGGGCTCGGGCCTGGGTGATTTCGCCGTCGAGGCGGCGGAACAGCTCATCGACGTACGCCTGCTCCTCAGCGATGCTGTGCTGTGTGGTGGCAGAGGCGTCTGTGCTGGGTGGCGGGGTGTCGGACGGGTGGGCATCGGGGTGGGAACACACGGTGAGTTGAACTCCTCGCACAAGCGCATCCCCACCTCGTGTGGCCGCTGTGTCCGCGCCCGGCGGCCGGCGACTGGTGCGCGGCTGCGACGGGACAGGGGAGAAGCGACCCCACTGGGGGATGCGGGTTGAAAAGAAAAAGAAGCATTTAAGATTACCCGCACCAGGCCCCAGGCTCGCGAACCCCCACGTGGTGGGCGGAGGGGTGCGGACGCGGCTGAGGACGACGGGAAACTGCGTGCAGACGCACAACGCCGCCCGGGGCGGCTGCATTCCCACAAAAAAGGGGAGAGTCTGCAGCGCGCCGCCGAGCGGCGTGTAAGACAGTCGGGTCGAAAAGACCGTGAAAGGCGAGAGGTGACTTAGAAGTCGAACTTCTTCTTCAGCTTCTTCTGGGCCTTCGCCAGGGCCTTATCGGCCTGCTTCTGGTACTTGCCTGCCTTCTTCGACGTCGAGGACTGGGCCTCATCGGCGCGCTCCTGGGCGGCCACGGCCAGCTTCACGGCCTTCTTCTTCGCGGCCTGCGCATTGGACTGCGCGGCAGCCAACCAGTCGTCCTTGTTGTCGTCGACGAAGTCCATGACATCGCTCGCAACGTCGGCCACCTTCTCGGAGGCGTCCTGGAAGAAGCCCTTCGTGGATTCACCCAGCAGCTGCGCCTGGGTGGAGGCGGCCTCCGCGAACTTCTCGGTCTCCGACTTCGTCGGCAGAGCCCGCTGGATGGCCTTGTTGGCGTCCTGGGCGGCCCGGTTGGTGCGCCACACCAGGCCCGGCTTGCCGGCAGTATCCGCCGACGCGAGCAGCAAGCCACCCAGGGTGCCCAGCGACATGAGCAGCCCGTTGCGGCGCTCCTTCTTCTCCGCCGGCTCCTGGGTCTCCCAGAAGGCGTAGCGGGACAGCACCGTCGGGGCCTCAATGAGCGCCAGGGCGGTGGCGGACAGGCGCGGCGCCTTCCCCATCGCAAGCAGGGCCGCCGCAGACACCTTCGTGGCGCCCACGCCGCGGGCGATGAGCTCGCCATTAGTCGGCAGCCACGCCGAGTACTGGCGCGGCAGCACCGTCTTCACCCGGTTCACCACGGCCTCGGCGCCCTGGGCGTAGACCTCCGGCTTGGCCACCATCGTGGCGCCATCGTAGATGTAGGTGCTGGCCAGCATGGGGCGAGCAAGAGTGCGCAGAATCATGGGGTCTCCCAAGGTGTCGACAATAAAAAACTGTGCAAAAGCATCACGGACTTCGCACCACCGCCCGGCTCGGAAGCGCCAGGGCACGTGCGCCGCCGTGACGGCGCGGTGCGGCGATGGGTGATCGGGCCAGTGGGTGGGGTCCTCCTAACCAATGTATAAGAAACCCACCGCGCACGCGTGCGGCGGTGGGAAACACCCGGATCGCGGACGAGACTGCACCTCTGCTGTGTGAGGGGTGTGGCGGGGGCTACCAGCCGCGCTCGCGCCACTCGGGAAGCTGCGGGCGTTCCGCGCCGACAGTGGTGTGCTTCCCGTGGCCCGGGTAGACGAGGACCTCGTCGTCGTAGACGTCAAACACGGCGGCCGTAATCCCGTCGAGCAACTCGGCAAACGCCTCCGGGGTTTCCGTCATGCCGACCCCGCCGGGGAAAAGATTGTCGCCCACGAACAGCGCGGTTGCGGTGCCCGCGTCCGTGGCGATGGGAGCCTCCACGAGGAACCCGCCCGGGGTGTGACCACCCACCACCCGCAGCGACAGCCGGTAGTCGCCGAAGTCGAGGACGTCGCCGTCGTGGGCGACGACATCATGTCGGCCCGGAATATTCGGCGCATCCGGGGCGGGAACGATGTGGCGGGCACCGGTGGCGGCGAGGACCTCCTCGGTGGCGCGCACGTGATCCCAGTGCTGGTGCGTGGTGAGCACATCAGTGATCGTGGCGTTGTTGTCGGCGGCGAGAGCCAGCACCGCCGCCGCATCGTCGGCGGCGTCAATGAGCAACGCAGGGTGCGTGCCCGCGGGCAGCGTGCGGGTCGTATCGATGAGGAGATAGACGTTGTTGTCCATCTCGGACACGGAGGTCTGCGCCAGGTGCAGACCCGGCAGGGAGGGAGAATCAGCGGCAGTCATGGGGCACATTCTAAGCCCGTGGCGCGCGTCCCCGCCGCCCGGTCTGTGGCGGGGAGCGCGGTTGTGCACAGGGGCAGCGCCGGTGGCGGGTGGCGGTGGTGCGGGAAGCTGGTATGTTCGATGAAGTTCGAAAATGACGGCGACTGTTGCTGCCCGCGCCACCCCGCGGGCAGGTAGACGGTGCCCCAGGGCAGAAAGGTAGCTGGCAGGCTCATGGCTGAACGGCTCATCGTGCGCGGCGCGCGGGAACACAACCTCAAAGGGGTCGATATCGATCTGCCCCGTGACACCATGATCGTGTTCACCGGTTTGTCCGGCTCGGGGAAATCCTCCCTCGCGTTCGACACGATCTTCGCCGAGGGGCAGCGCCGCTACGTCGAATCCTTATCCTCCTACGCCCGCCAGTTCTTGGGCCAGATGGACAAGCCCGACGTGGACTTCATCGAAGGACTGTCGCCGGCGGTGTCGATCGATCAAAAGTCGACGAACCGCAACCCGCGTTCCACGGTCGGCACCATCACCGAGGTGTACGACTACCTGCGCCTGCTCTACGCTCGCGCCGGTACCGCACACTGCCCGAAGTGCGACGCCCCGATCCAGCGGCAGACCCCGCAGCAGATCGTCGACCAGGTCCTTGAGATGGAGGAAGGGCTGAAGTTCCAGGTGCTGGCCCCGGTGGTGCGCACCCGCAAGGGCGAATTCGTGGAACTCTTCGCCGACCTGGCCGCCCAAGGTTACAGTCGCGTGAAAGTCGACGGGGAGGTCTACCAGCTCTCCGCGCCGCCGACGCTCGAGAAGCAGGTCAAGCACGACATTGAGGTCGTCATCGACCGTCTGCAGGTCAAGCCCTCGGCACGGCAGCGGCTCACCGACTCGGTGGAGACCGCACTGGAGCTTGCCGACGGTGTCGTCGTCCTCGACTTCGTCGGCCTCGACGACACGGACCCGCACCGCTACCGCCGCTTCAGTGAGAAGATGGCCTGCCCCAACGGGCACCCCCTCGGTATCGACGAGCTGGAGCCCCGCTCTTTCTCCTTCAACTCGCCCTACGGCGCCTGCCCCACCTGTGATGGTTTGGGCACCGCCCTGGAAATCGACGTCGACCTCGTCGTGCCCGACTGGGATGCGCCGGTGCTCTCCGCCATCCAGCCCTGGTCGACCGGGTTCAACACCAAGTACTTCCAGAAGATGCTCACCGCCCTGGCGGAGGTCCTCGGATTCGACGAAACCCAGCCGCTGAGCTCCCTGTCGGAGGAACACCGCCACGCAGTGCTGCATGGCTCCCCGGAGAAAGTCACCGTCCGCTACAAGAACCGATACGGGCGGGTGCGGACCTGGACTGCCCCCTACGAGGGCGTGCTGCCGTACCTCAAGCGCAAACTTGACCAGTCCGAGTCCGATTCGCAGAAGGAACGCCTCCTCGGCTACATGCGGGAAGTGCCGTGCCCGGCGTGCGCCGGCACGCGCCTCAAGCCGGAGATCCTCTCCGTGCGCTTGAGCTCCGGCACCCACGGCGATCTCAGCATCGCTGGCGTCACGGCGCTGAGCGTGGCCGACGCGTCCGAGTTTCTTGACTCCCTCACCCTGGGGGCCCGGGAGGAAATCATCGCGGGTGCTGTGCTCAAGGAAATCCAGGCCCGCCTGAAGTTCCTCCTCGACGTCGGCCTCGACTACCTGAGCCTCAACCGCGCGGCCGGCACCCTGTCCGGCGGCGAAGCCCAGCGCATCCGGCTCGCCACGCAGATCGGCTCCGGACTGGCGGGCGTGCTCTACGTCCTGGACGAGCCGTCCATTGGCCTGCACCAGCGGGACAACCAGCGGCTCATCGCCACCCTCGAGCACCTCCGCGACATTGGCAACACCCTCATCGTCGTCGAACACGACGAGGACACCATCAAGGCCGCCGACTGGCTCGTCGACATCGGACCCAAAGCAGGCGAGTACGGCGGTGAAGTCGTCTACCAGGGCCCGCCGCAGGGCATCGGGTCGGTCGCCGAATCGCTCACCGGCGCCTACATCAGCGGCAAGAAGGAACTCGCGGTGCCCGCCACCCGCCGCGCCGTCGACCCGGAGCGCCAACTCACCGTCGTCGGCGCCCGGGAAAACAACCTGCAGGACGTCACTGTCAGCATCCCGCTCGGGGTGCTCGCCTGCATCACGGGCGTGTCCGGCTCCGGCAAATCCACCCTCATCAACCACATCCTCGCGAAGGTGCTGGCCAATACCCTCAACGGTGCCCGCCACGTGCCGGGTAAGGCCACCCGCGTCGACGGTATGGAGTTCCTCGACAAGCTCGTCCAGGTCGACCAGTCGCCCATCGGGCGCACCCCGCGCTCCAACCCGGCGACGTACACGGGCGTGTTCGACAAGATCCGCACCCTGTTCGCCGAAACCACGGAAGCCAAGGTGCGCGGCTACAAGCCCGGTCGTTTCTCCTTCAACGTCAAGGGTGGCCGCTGCGAAGCCTGCTCCGGCGACGGCACCTTGAAGATTGAGATGAACTTCCTGCCGGACGTGTACGTCCCCTGCGAGGTGTGCCACGGAGCCCGGTACAACCGGGAAACCCTGGAGGTCAAGTACAAGGGCAAAAACATTGCCGAAGTGCTCGACATGCCGATCAGTGAGGCCGCCGAGTTCTTCGCGCCGATCAGCTCCATCCACCGCTACCTCGACACCCTCGTCGACGTCGGGCTGGGGTATGTGCGCCTCGGCCAGTCGGCCACCACCCTTTCTGGTGGCGAAGCGCAGCGTGTGAAGCTCGCCGCGGAGCTGCAGAAACGCTCCAACGGGCGCACCGTCTACATCCTCGACGAGCCCACCACCGGCCTCCACTTCGAAGACATCCGCAAGCTCATGCTCGTCATCCAGGGCCTCGTGGACAAGGGCAACTCGGTCATCATCATCGAGCACAACCTCGACGTCATCAAGGCTGCCGACTGGATCATCGACATGGGTCCCGAGGGTGGTGCCGGCGGCGGCACCGTTGTCGCGCAAGGCACCCCGGAGCAGGTTGCCCAGGCGGCAGGCTCCCACACCGGGCACTTCCTCGCCACCCTCGTCGATGTGACGAACCCGCCGGGCGAGGTGCCGAACCCTGCGAAGGCGCTCGCGGCACCCGCGAAGAAGGCGGCCAAGAAGGCGACGAAGAAAGCAGCCAAGAAAGCTGCGAAGAAGTCAGCCTCATAGGTCTGCTGTGGGCAGTGTGGGGCGTGTCGTGCCCTGATGTGCGTGCACAGTAGCGCGCAGTGTTTCTCAGCTCGCTCTTGGGTTCGGCACGGTTTTTCCGGCCAAGCCTGAGAGATACCTGACAATCCGCCCCACATCTGTCGACACCGCCCGCGCCACCCACCCCGTGGCCACCGGGCGGTGTTAGTCTTTTCACCCGCACGCGCGCCTGGCCTGTCGGCGCACTCCGCGCAGCCCCCTTGTCCCTACAACCCCATCGTTGAGGCGAAGACACCCACCATGCAGAAAGCTCTTTATGCCGTGCCTGGCGCCCAGCCGCGGCTGCGCTCCACGGTTGCTCTCCTGCTCTCTGCGCTCATCGTGCTCGTCGCCGCCCTTTACGGCAGCATGCTGCTGCTCAACCGCACCAGCCTCCAAGCTGCCGACACGAACCCCCAAGCGGTCACCCTGCCGGTCGACGACCTCGGTACCCGGGTCGCGGTCGATAGCTTCCCGCCGAGCAATGGTCGCCGCTGCGCGCCCGACGACAACGAACTTGACCCCGCCCGCTACGTCAGCCGCCCTATGCCGGAGGCCTACACGATCGGCTCCATGAGCTGCTCTTTCGCCGAAACAATCAGTGGGGAGCTGCTCCCGCAGCTGCGACAAGCGCTCACCGTCGGCGGCGGCACCCCTTCGTTTGCGGCGATTACGAGCCTGCCCGACCCGGCACCGCAGCCCAACCCCTTCGATGTGGGCACGGGCAGTGCAGCCAGCAGGATCCCGTACCAGCATCGTGGCGTCAGCGTGGTGGAGCCCCTCTACAACGAACACCGCGCCCGCCAGATGACAGTGACCTGTAGCCTGCTGGACCCGACTAAGAAACAACAGTCGCCTGTCGTCTGCACCGCACCGTTGGGCATGGGCGTGGTCTACGAGTCCCTGGCAACGCTCGACGGCGAATAGTCACACCGGGCCCCGCCTGCGCCTCATGGGGGAACCACTTCTGTCACGGTGGTCCAACTGCCGCGTCGGCTTGGCCGCAGTACCGTTCGGGGCGTGCCGTCGTCGCCACCGGCGGTGACGGGTGTCGCCGCATGCTAGAACCGGGGCTGGGGGAGGGGCAAGGCGGCCAATGTCTGTGCTGCGGCGCGGTGAAGGCATCGCCCGTCGACACGCCGCGTGTCGCAGCTTTGGCGAAACGCTTCCTGCCGTGCTATCTTTAACCGCACTACCGCCTGAGGCTGACTCGTAGTGTTCAGCCATCAGGCCGCAAGTGGAGGTCCCTCCCACCAGAAGCCGCCGAGACTCTCGGTCGGATCATGGTTCATTCAACACGCTGCACACCAGTGGAAGGCAATCAGATTGTCCGGCACCGTGTCGCAGGCCTGTGTGTCACGAGGATCTCCCGTTCACCCGAGGTTGGTGAACGGGCTTTTTGCGTGGGTTGCGGCAGATATCATCTGCTGTGCCACGCACCTCCTACGCGGTAAAAGGGTATGTGCATTATCCACTGCTACTTGAGGAGTACACATCAGCGCTGAAGCTCGCATTAATGAGCGCATCCGAGTCCCCGAGGTCCGCCTAGTCGGCCCCGGTGGCGAACAGGTCGGGATCGTCCGCATTGAGGACGCCCGCAAGCTCGCGTACGACGCCGACCTCGACCTGGTTGAGGTGGCCCCGAACGCGAAGCCGCCGGTTTGCAAGATCATGGACTACGGCAAGTTCAAGTACGAGGCCGCCCAGAAGGCGCGTGAGTCTCGGAAGAACCAGCAGCAGACTGTGGTCAAGGAGCAGAAGCTTCGTCCCAAGATCGATGATCACGATTACGAGACGAAGAAGGGTAATGTGATCCGGTTCCTGGAGAAGGGCTCCAAGGTCAAGGTCACCATCATGTTCCGTGGTCGTGAGCAGTCGCGCCCCGAACTTGGTTACCGCCTCCTGGACCGCCTTGCCAACGATGTTGCCGAGTACGGCACCGTGGAAACCAAGGCAAAGCAGGACGGCCGCAACATGACCATGGTCATCGGCCCGCTGCGCAAGGCCAAGAAGTAACAACTTTCTACGTTTCACCCAAAAGGACGACGAACAAATGAAGCAGAAGACCCACAAGGGCACCGCTAAGCGCGTGAAGGTGACCGGCTCCGGCAAGCTGCGTCGCGAGATGGCGAACCGCCGCCACCTGCTCGAGGGCAAGCCCTCCACCCGCACCCGCCGCCTGAAGGGCACGACGGACGTCGACAAGGCTGACACCAAGCGCGTCAAGCGTCTGCTGGGCAAGGCCTAAGGCCTTCCCCCACCAGCCAATTCCCCTTCATCTCTAAGAACAACCTGTAAGGAAGTATCACCGTGGCACGTGTCAAGCGGTCCGTCAACGCCAAGAAGAAGCGTCGCGAAATTCTGAAGTCCGCTAAGGGCTACCGCGGCCAGCGCTCTCGCCTGTACCGTAAGGCCAAGGAGCAGTGGCTGCACTCCATGACCTACTCTTACCGGGACCGTCGCGCCCGTAAGGGTGAGTTCCGTAAGCTGTGGATCCAGCGCATCAACGCTGCTGCTCGTATGAACGGCATCACCTACAACCGCCTGATCCAGGGCCTGCGTCTCGCTGAGATCGAGGTCGACCGCAAGGTTCTCGCCGATCTCGCCGTGAACGACTTCGCTGCCTTCACCGCTATCTGTGAGGCTGCCAAGGCTGCTCTGCCCGAGGACGTCAACGCTCCGAAGGCTGCCTAAGCACTTTCTACTCATGCCGCAAGGCTCGGGTGCTCAGCGCCCGTGCCTGACCGCGTCGAGTAACTCTCCAACGACCGCCGTTGCCCCTGTTGTGGGCCGGCGGTCGTTGGCATGTGGGCGGACCTCTGTGTGCTGAGGCCCTTGTTGGGGACAGGGGAGTGGCGCGGGTGCGGACGCTGGATGCGCACGCTCAGCAGCAGCGGGTGGGTGGCTGCGGGGCGGTGGTCGAATTCCGGGCTGTGCGTGAGAGCTCGAAGGATTCGGGGTGCGGTCTAGACTGGAATCGCACTTGTACGTGTCACCCCTCGGCCCCACATCGCCGGGGGCGTGCTCGCACCCCTTGGACGTGGATGGAGTTTCGATGACAACCCCTGGACCGGAGAACGTTTACGGTTCCTCCCCGGACGGTCAGGGCTATGTGCCGCCCTTTTTGCGTGATCCGCAGGTCCCGATGCCCGCACCAGAGCAGCCCGTGCAGTACAACGTCGACGGATTGCCGGTGGCGCCGGCCCAGCCGCGCAACTTTTTCACCGCGCCCCCGCCGCAGGCCTACGCCCCGGTTCCGGCGCCGCATCAGATGTATGCGGCAATGCCGCAGATGCCGGTCTACGCAGTGCCTCAGAAGTCTCGTGCGATCGCTGCCCTCCTCTGCTTCTTCCTGGGGAGTTTCGGCGTGCATGACTTCTACAGTGGCTACCATATCCGGGGCGTCATCAAGCTCGGCGTGAGTCTGTCGCTCGTCCTGCTGTGGTTCTTCATCCCCTTCGTGTGGCTGTGGTGCCTGTTGGACTTCATCATGATCCTCACGCGCTCAGGGTGGTACGCGACCGACGCCCGCGGGATTCCTTTCGACTAAATCCTCTGCGCCCCGTGCACCTGGCCATGGACAGGGTTAACCTCTCCGCTCACACGCACGTGAATGTGCTAGGCGGTGGCCGATGAGGCCCCTGGGTGTGCTGTTGCCCCTTGTGCAGCAGCACACCCAGGGGTTTTTCTTGTCTGCGGGGGCGACGAGGGTGCTCAGGCGCGCCGGATACTCCAGCTGTCGGTGCGGACGTGACCGGGGCTCGTGCGCGCCGCCCGCTCCCGGACACCGGTCGCCTCGCGCGTGCGCTTGTTCGCGCGCCCGTCGTCGGGCTGGTGGTCGCGGGCCAGGTGGAGCTGCGCCACCATGGTGCAGTAGGTGGTGCCGTAGGCCCGGTCGAGGGTCGCAGCGATTGCCTGCAGCACTTCGCGGCGGGGGAAGCGGGTGAGTCGGGTGTGGATCTGGGCGCGCGGCGGCTGGAACGCGGGGATGTCCGGGTCCCCGTCGGTGCCATCGATGTCCGTGTGCGCCGGGTTGCGGTAGGCGTAGTCGGCGCGGGCGCGTTCCTCGTAGATGTCCTGCAGGTGCTCGACTCCACGGGTGCCGTGGCGCAGGCTCCACCAGATCTCGGTGTACTCCTGCTCCACGCGGGCGATGGCCTGCCTGGTGGCATCCCGCGTGGCCGCGTTGTCTTCCTCCTTGAGAAAAGCGACCAGCTCGTCGCGCCGCTGCCGATAGCTCAGGTAGGCGTCGAGGGCCTCGCGGTCACTGCGCAAGCGGGCTTCCTTGATGATGCCGAAGCGGTAGGACGGGCGACGCACACGGCGTGCCGCGTGCTCGGCAGGCGCCACCCGCTGCGCCACGGGCTGTGCGCTCTGCGGGGGATCTTCCTGGACATAGTCGGTATCGTCGGCGTGCCGCCGGGGCGCGGTGCCAGGGGTGTTCTGCCCATCGTCGCTCGTCGCCGGGGCAGACAACCTTGCCAAGTCTTCGGCGCGCGTGGTGAGTGCAGCGAGGTGCGGCCGCACCGTGCGAATCACGTCCGTCGTGGCGATGCTGTCGGCGGTGATGCGCCGCTCGAGCGTGCGGATCGCGGAGCGGAGGTCAGCGGCGGCGGCATCAATGGCTCGCAAGTGTCGGCAGACGTCCTGGACGGTGTCCTCGGGCGGGACCTGTTGTGGCCGGGAGGCATCGCGCGCGGCGCGGTCCTGGGGGCCTCCCGGTTGCGGGCTGCGGTTCCGCGTCCGCTTGCGGGGGCGCGTCGACGACGCCGGCGTGCGGGCGGTGCCGCCTGCAGGAGCCGCAGTGGCGGTGATATCAGCGTCAGTGTCGTGGGCTCGTTCGATTCCAACGGCCTCCATGGCGAGACGGTCGGGGTAGCTGAACAGGGGGCACATGTGGTCTCTCTCCTTTGACTGGTCTGGGTGGGTGGTCGCGTTCGGCGCGATGGTGTGTGCGCACAGCGCTGTGGCGTTGTGTTCTCTTTCGGCACCCTGTGGATGGGATTCCGAATGGCGTTGACGTGCTGCAGTGGCCGCGCTCGGTGAGGGTGAGTCTAAGGAGTGTGACGGAATTCTCGGCGCAATATTTAGATAGTCTGTTCGATGCCGTATTGATGTGAACTGGGCCGTAAAAAGTTTTTTCGCTCGGCGGAGATCTGGAGGGGGAGTCGTTTTTCGCTCAGCAGACTGTTTTCGTCACGGGTAATGCGGGAACCAGGATGCTCCGGCGGTATGTTGGGTGCCATGACACTCGACTTTGACTCCGCGTTCACCGAACGCACCCCGCGCATCGTGCAGTCCGCCAAGCTTCTGCGCTCGGCGGGTCGCAAAAAGGCGAATCTCTTCCTTGCTGAGGGGCCCAACAGTGTGGATGCCGCCATCGCAACCGGTGCTGCCCGCGAAGTCTTCGTCACGGCTCACGGTGCCGAGCGCTTCAACGACCTCGTCCTGGCGGCGAAGAACCTTGGCGTGTCCTGCAGCCCGATCACGGACCGTGCCGCCAAGTCCCTGTCGGACACGGTGACCCCGCCCGGCATCTTCGCGGTGTGTGAGCCGGTGCTCTGGCCGGCCAAGGAGGTCTTGGGCCGCTCTCCGCGGCTCGTTGCCGTGCCCGTTGAAACCAACGAGCCGGGCAACGCTGGCACGCTGATCCGAGTCGCTGACGCGGTGGGCGCGGATGCGGTGATGTTCATGGGTAATGCTGTCGACCCCCAGGGGCCGAAGGCTGTGCGCTCGTCGGCGGGCTCCCTGTTCCATGTGCCCGTGGCCCGGGAGGCGAACATCCAAGCCGCCTTCGATCGCCTGCAGGCCAAGGGGTTGAATATCCTCGCGACCACTGCCGACGGCGAAGTCAACCTGGACGAGGCGGGGGATTTGCTCGCGCAGCCGACGGCCTGGTTGTTCGGCAACGAAGCCCACGGCCTGCCGGAGGACCTGCTGGCCCGCGCCACCCACCGGGTACGTATCCCCATCCGGGGTCGCGCCGAGTCCCTCAACCTGGCGACGGCGGCGAGTATTTGTCTCTACGAGTCGGCGAAGCACCTGTACGCCGCCGGCCGTTAGGATCCGCACCCGCCGCGCTTCTCCGCCGCGCAGCGGATGCCGCGCGGCGGGGGACGGCGCGGGTGATGGTGGCGGGGTGGTGACGGGGCAGATGCGGCCGTGCTGGTTGGGGTGTGGGACGACGCGTGGCACAGGTGCTACTGCGCCGGGGTGAGTGTGCTGGTGGGAGCCGGGATCGGGCAGCCTGCCGGGCCTGTGGGGTGATCGTGTGGGGTGGGGGAGAATCCCCTGTTCGGCACTGCGGTGTGCTCCGCTATCATGGAGGGGTTAGTTTGACCGCCGCATCGGCGCTCGTATCCGAGAAAAACGACGAGAAGCTGGAATATTTAGTGTCCGAAGAACTTCTGACCCAAGAACGGCTCGACGCTGCCGCAGCAGCCGCAGTCGAGGCCTTTGAGTCCGCAGACAACCTTGAGGAACTGGCGGTCGCACGCCGCGAGCACCTGGGCGACGACGCCCCCATCGCCGTGGCCCGCAAGTCCCTGGGTTCCCTCCCGAAGGAGGCCCGCAAGGATGCCGGCCGCCTGGTCAACATGGCTCGTGGCCGGGTGGAGAAGGTCTTTGCGGAAGCTAAGGCTCGCCTGGAGGAGAAGCGCAACGCTGAGGTGCTCGTCGCCGAACGTGTCGACGTCACCGTGCCCACCACCCGCCGCAACCCCGGCGCGCTGCACCCCATCACGCAGCTGTCTGAGTCCATCGCCGACATCTTCGTCGGCATGGGCTGGGAGATCGCCGACGGCCCCGAGGTGGAAGCCGAGTACTTCAACTTCGACTCGCTCAACTTCCTCCCGGACCACCCGGCCCGCACCCTGCAGGACACCTTCCACATTGCTCCGCAGGGTTCCAAGCAGGTGCTGCGCACCCACACCTCCCCGGTGCAGATGCGCACCATGCTGTCCCGCGAGGTTCCGATCTACGTCGCCTGCCCGGGTCGCGTGTTCCGCACCGACGAGCTGGATGCCACCCACACGCCCGTCTTCCACCAGGTCGAAGGCCTGGCGGTCGATAAGGGGCTGACGATGGCGAACCTGCGCGGCACCCTCGACCACCTGGCCAAGACCCTGTTCGGCCCGGACACCCACACCCGCATGCGTGCGAACTACTTCCCCTTCACCGAGCCCTCGGCCGAGGTGGACGTGTGGTTCCCGAACAAGAAGGGTGGCGCCGGCTGGATCGAGTGGGGTGGCTGCGGCATGGTCAACCCGAACGTGCTCCGCGCGGCCGGCATCGATCCCGACGTCTACACCGGCTTTGCCTTTGGCATGGGCCTGGAGCGCACCCTGCAGTTCCGCAACGGCCTGACCGACATGCGCGACATGGTGGAGGGCGATCTGCGCTTCACCATGCCCTTCGGCGTGCACGCCTAAATCGGCGCACGCCGAGCAAGAAACACTTTTTCCCTTTCATATTTTTCTCGGCGCCCACTTTTGCCACGCGTGCGGCCACCCCAGGCGGGGTGCCGCAGGCAGGGGAGAGGCGCCGCGCACAGAGCTACGATTCGTCCCCCGTCACGGGAGTGCCCCGCGCAGCACGCTGGGTGCCAGTGGGGTGCGGACGACAGGAGAAGACACAAGTCATGTTGATCGCAAAGAGCTGGGTTGAACGGCTGGTCGGCCAGGCGGCGCCTGGTTTTTCCACCACTGATGAGGAGATGGACGCGGGCTTCGTCCGCGTCGGTTTCGAGACCGAGGGCTACGAGCCGATCCCGGTGACCACCGGCCCGCTGGTGATCGGCCGGGTGGAGTCCATTGAGGAACTCACCGGTTTTAAGAAGCCGATTCGTTTCTGCCAGGTCAACGTCGGCCAGGCGAACGGCACGGGTGAGCTGCAGCCCATCGTGTGTGGTGCCCGCAATTTCGAGGAGGGATCCACTGTGGTGGTCAGCCTCCCGGGTGCGGTGCTGCCGGGCGATTTCGCTATTTCCGCCCGTGAGACCTACGGGCACACCTCCGCCGGCATGATCTGCTCGGCCGCGGAGCTGGGGTTGGCCTCTGCCCAGAACAAGGGCATCATCACGCTCGACCCGCAGGATCCGGCGGTCGGCGAACCGGGCAGTGACGCCCGCGGAGTGCTGGGCCTGGATGAGACCGTGTTTGACGTCAACGTCACCCCGGATCGCGGCTACGCGCTGTCGGCCCGTGGTCTGAGCCGGGAGATTGCCTCGGCGTTCGCGACGGGCTTCGTCGACGTCGCCGAGGATCCTTTCGCCACCGTCGCGGAGCTCGTGGAGATGGGCGTGACCCGCCCGGTGATCGGTGAGGGCGAGGCACTGTCGGTGAGCATTGCTGACGGCACCCCCTGCAACCGTTTTGGTGTGCGTCAGGTCGTGGGCATTGACCCGACGGTGGAGTCGCCGTTCTGGCTGCAGCGCGAGCTCATGCTCTGCGGGCAGCGCCCCGTCAACGCCGCCACCGACGTGACCAACTACGTCATGATGCTGCTGGGGCAGCCGATGCACGCCTTCGATGGCGACAAGCTCAACGGTGGGCTTGTGGTGCGCCGCGCCCAGGCTGGGGAGAAGCTCACCACCCTCGACGGGGTGGAGCGCGAGCTGCACGCCGAGGACATCGTTATCGCCGACGAGTCGGGCATCCAGTCCCTGGCTGGTGTCATGGGCGGTTCGACCTCCGAGATTTCCGACTCCACGACGACCGTGTTCTTTGAGGCGGCGCACTGGGATCCGATCACCGTGGCGCGGACGTCCCGCCGCCACAAGCTGTCCTCTGAGGCCTCCCGTCGCTTTGAGCGTGGCGTCGACCCGGCGCTCATCGAGGTGGCTCTCGACCTGGCGGCGGGCCTGCTGCAGGCCATTGCCGGCGGCACGGTGGCCCCGGGCCGCACCCTGCTGGGCGCGGTGCCCGCGATGCCCGAGGTGCCGATGGCGATCACTCGCCCCTCGGATGTTGCTGGCGTGGAGTACTCCGAAGACACGGTCCTGGCCCGCCTGGCCGAGGTCGGCTGCTCGGTGGCGCGCGACGGGGAGCAGCTCACTGTCACCCCGCCGACGTGGCGCCCCGATATCACCATGGCTGCCGACCTGGTGGAGGAGGTGCTCCGCCTCGAGGGGCTGGAGGACATCCCCTCCATCGTGCCGACCGCCCCCGCCGGCCAGGGCCTGTCGGAGGCGCAGCTGCGCCGCCGTGCCATCGGCCACGCGTTGGCCTACAACGGCTACTCCGAGATCCTGCCCACCCCGTTCATCGCGAACGACGTCTTCGACGTGTGGGGCCTGGAGGCCGACGATGAGCGTCGCCGCACGGTGGCGGTGCAAAACCCCCTCGACGCCGACTACGCCATCCTCGGCACCACCCTGCTGCCGAGCATGCTGGAGGCCGTCAAGCGCAACGTTGCCCGTGGGATCACCAGCCTCGCGCTGTTCGGCCAGGAGCAGGTGACGATCGCCCGCGGCGAGGGAATCTCCCCGATGCCGTCGGTGAAGCAGCGCCCCGACGCCGCCACCCTGGAGGAGCTGCTGGCCTCCCTGCCGGAGCAGCCGCTGCACGTCGCCACCGTCGGCTGCGGTTTCGCGGTCCTCGAAGGGCCCTGGGGTGACGGCCGCGCCTACGACTACGCGGACGCGATCGAGTCCGCCCGCGTCGTGGCCCGTGCCGCCGACGTCGAGCTCGATGTGCGCAACGCTGAGAAGCTGCCCTGGCACCCCGGCCGCTGTGCTGAGCTCCTCGTCAACGGCGAGGTCGTCGGCTACGCCGGTGAGCTGCACCCGCAGGTCCTGGAGCGAGCCGGCCTGCCGGCGCGCACCTGCGCGATGGAGATCAACGTCTCCGCGCTGCCGTTCGCCCCGAGCTCCCCGGCACCGGTGCTGTCCGCGTTCCCGGCGCTGCTGCAGGACATTGCTCTCGTGGTGGATGCGGACGTGCCTGCTGAGGCTGTGCGCCGCACCGTGGAGGCCGCTGCCGGCCCCCTCGTGGAGAAGGTCACCCTGTTCGACATCTACACCTCCGAGTCCCTCGGTGAGGGCAAGAAGTCCTTGGCGTACGCGCTGACCTTCCGTGCGCCGGACCGGACGCTCACTGACGATGAGTGCTCCGAGTTCCGCAAGCAGGCCATCGCCGCAGCGGAGCAGGAGTTCGGCGCCGTGCTGCGCGGCTAGTCGACTGCTCGTCGCGCCACGGTGACCGTGGCGCGCGCCTGGCCCATCCGTTCCTCACTTGCGTGGGGTTTCGGGTGGGCCTTCGGTATGTCAGGGGTTGGACAGGCGTGCGGGGGTGGCCGGTGGGGGTGAGGTGCGGGCATGAGATTTCTTTTCATTGTGGTGTCTTGCTAGCCTTAGCCACCACACCATCCGCCACAACAGTCACTCCCTCCTCATGTGTACCGTTTATCCTGCGGTATCTCTGGGATGGAGTGTGTGGCCGTCATCCGTGAAAGGACCCTTTCCCATGATCGCTTCGTTCCGCACCTCCCGCCGCCTCCGCTCTGGTGCCCTGGCCTCCGCGCTGCTGCTGACTGCAGGCACCCTGGTCGCCTGCGGTGGGGATGACTCTGCCGAGTCGCCCTCCACCAGCGCCTCGACCACGGCCTCCGCGGCGGAAGCTCCGACCTCCACCGCCGACGGTGAGACCGCTGCCGGTGGAAGTGGCTCGGCCGAGCCTGCTGCTGGCGAGAAGTCCTCCGGCGCCGGGGGTGGCCATCCCGCTGGCGGCGGGGGTGCCGCCGCGCCGGCCGGCGCTCCCGCCGGTGAGGCCAAGCCTGCCGACGGGGCGAAGCCGGCCGAGAACAAGCCGGCGGACAAGCCTGCCGAGGAAGCTAAGAAGGACGACGCCAAGCCGGCCGAGGAGGCGAAGAAGGAGGAGGCGAAGAAGGAAGACGCCAAGCCTGCGGAGAAGAAGGACGAGGCCAAGCCTGCCGAGGCCAAGCCCGAGGAGAACAAGGCTGACACCCAGCCGGCACCCGCTGAGGAGGCAAAGCCCGCAGAGGGGGAGAAGGCGGCGAACTAGCCACTACTTCTTTGTGGGGCTGGCGCGTGCCCGTGGTGGGGGTGGCTGCGGGTGTGCGCTGGTCGGGGGCGGAACTCTCGCGCACTGCTGCATAAATTGCAGTCGTGCGTATATTTGTTTATGATGGACGGCATGATTACAGCAAGCGTCGTAGGTGTCACCGGCTACGCAGGGGCAGAGATCCTGCGCCTCCTCGTCGGCCACCCCAGCTACGCCAGCGGCGAACTGACCCTCGGGGCGCTCGCCGCAGGCTCCTCTGCCGGCACCCTGCTCGGCGAACACCTTCCGCAGCTGCCGCAGCTCGCAGACAAGGTCGTGCAGGAAACCACCCCTGAGGTGCTCGCCGGCTCCGACGTCGTGTTCCTCGCGCTGCCGCACGGCCACTCCGCCCGCATCGCCCAGCAACTCGGCGACGACGTCATCGTCATTGACTGCGCCGCCGACTTCCGGCTCCGCAACAAAGCCGACTGGGACGCCTTCTACGGCGGCGACTACGCCGGCTCCGCGCCCTACGGCATCCCCGAGATGCCCGGCCATCGCGAAGAGCTCCAGGGGGCGCGCCGCATCGCGGTGCCCGGCTGCTTCCCGACCGGGGCGACACTTGCCGCCCTTCCCGCAGTCGCCGGGGGGCTCATCGTGCCCGAGCTCGCCGTCGTGTCGATCACCGGCACCTCCGGCGGGGGCAAGAAGGCCGCGGTGGGACTGCTCGGCGCGGAAACCATGGGCAACCTCAAGGCCTACAACACCGCCGGCAAGCACCGGCACAACCCGGAGATCGTCCAAAACCTCTCCGAATACACCGATGAGCCCGTCACCGTGAGCTTCACCCCGGTGCTGGCACCGCTGCCGCGCGGCATCCTCACCACGATCACCGCGCCGATCACACCCGGTCTCGCCTCCCTGCCCGCCGAGGAGGTCACCCGCGTGGCCCGCGCCGCCTACGCCTCCTTCTACGGCGAGGAGCCTTTCATCCACCTGCTGCCCGAGGGCGTGCAGCCGCAGACCCAGGCCGTGCAGGGCGCCAACACCTGCCACGTGCAGGTCGAATACGATGCTGCGGCCGGCCGATTGCTCATGACCTCCGCGATCGACAACCTCACCAAGGGCACCGCCGGCGCCGCCGTGCAGTGCATGAACCTCGCACTCGGCTGGGAGGAAACCGCAGGCCTCCCGCAGGTTGGGCTCGCCCCCTAAATTTCACGCGCGTCACACTCTCCCCGGTTGTGCCACACCAGCCCCGGGGTGCGCGCTAGGCTGTGTGTGAACTCGCCTGCGCCGCTGTCCGGCGCGGCGCCCGCGCACTGACAGTCTCTTCTTCTCGCTGTCCTCGTCTTCCCATCATTCCCGCAGGTCCCAGGATCGCCCCCGGGTGCCTGCGTGAACCATCCCGCGCATCCCTCCTCCCTGTGTCGTCCCCGCCGCCCTCCGGCTGGGCGGGGGAGAAGGGGGATGCAGGAAAGGTTGTGCTGAACTCTATGCACTCGTCCCACACTGACCCCGCCGCGTCGATTCACGTGGAGCTGCCCTCCGATCAGGCCGCCGGCCCGACCGCCCCGGCCGGCTTCCGCGCGGCAGCCGCCACCGCCGGGATTAAACCCTCCGGCAGGTCGGACATGGCGCTCGTCATCAACGACGGGCCCGACTATGACGCGGCCGCCGTGTTCACCCGCAACCGGGTGTTCGCCGCGCCGGTGAAGCTGAGCCGGGCTGCCGTGGCCGACGGAACGATCCGCGCGGTGCTGCTCAACTCCGGTAACGCCAATGCCTGCACCGGCCAGCTCGGGGAGGCGGACGCCCAGACCACGATCAACGCCACCGCCCTCGCGCTCGATTGCGCCCCGGAGGATGTGGCGGTGTGCTCCACGGGACTCATCGGCGACCGGCTGCCGCTGGTGAAGATGCTCGACGCCATCCCCGGGCTCATCGACAGCCTCGCGGATGACACCCAGGCGGGCCTGGACGCCGCCGAAGCGATCATGACGACCGACACCACCGTCAAGACCGTCGTCGCCCACGTCGGCGACGGTGCCTTCACCATCGGCGGCATGGGCAAGGGTGTGGGCATGATGGCCCCCAGCCTCGCCACCATGCTTGTCGTGCTCACCACCGATGCGAAGGCCAGCCCCGCCGCACTGCAGCAGGCATTGGAGCGCGCCAGCGCAGTTACCTTCAACACCCTCGACGTCGACGGCGCGACCTCCACCAACGACACCGTCATCATCCTGGCCAACGGCCGCAGCGGCTATACGCCGACCCAGGAGGAACTCAACTCCGGTGTCGCGGCCGCCTGCGACCGCTTGGCCGAACAAATGCAGGCAGACGCCGAAGGCGTGACCAAGCGCATCACCGTGACCGTCACCGGCACTGGGGACGACGACATGGCCGTCAACGCCGCCCGCACCGTCGCCCGCGACAACCTCTTCAAGTGCGCCATGTTCGGCTCCGACCCGAACTGGGGGCGCGTGCTCGCCGCTGTCGGCATGGCGGACGCGGACATGGATGCGGAGAACATCTCCGTCGCCTTCAACGGGCACACGGTGTGCCGCCACACCGCCGGCACCCCGGACGCCCGCACCGTCGATCTCTCCGGCATCGACATCCACGTGGAGATCGACCTGGGCACCGGTGGCCCCGGCCGCGGGTTCGTGCGCACCACCGACCTGTCGCACTCCTATGTCGAAATCAACAGCGCCTACTCCACCTAACACGCCCCGCCCCTTGACCTGCCCCTGCTTCGTCGTGACCGCGAAAAGGCCCCCATGGACCACCTGCTGAAAAACCTCTCCCCCGAAACCAAGGCCAACGTCCTGGCCGAAGCGCTGCCCTGGCTGCAGCACTACCGCGACAAAATCGTCGTGGTGAAATACGGCGGCAACGCCATGGTCGATGAGGACCTCAAGGCCGCCTTCGCCGCCGACATGGTGTTCCTCCGCACCGTCGGCGCGAAACCCGTCGTCGTGCACGGCGGCGGCCCCCAGATTTCCTCCATGCTGTCCCGCGTGGGGCTGGAAGGGGAATTCCTGGGCGGGTTCCGTGTCACCACCCCGGAGGTCATGGAGATCGTCCGGATGGTCCTGTTCGGCCAGGTCAACCGCGAACTCGTCGGCCTGATTAACTCCCACGGGCCGTATGCGGTCGGCACCAGTGGTGAGGACGCCGGGCTGTTCACTGCCCGCAAACGCCTCGTCGAGGTCGCAGGCGAACTCACTGACATCGGTCTCGTCGGCGATATCGCGCAGGTGGATGCCACGGCACTCATGGACCTCATTGATGCCGGCCGGATTCCCGTCGTGTCCACCATCGCCCCCGATGAGGAGGGCCAGGTGTACAACATCAACGCCGACACCGCCGCCGGTGCCCTGGCGGCCGCGATTGGGGCGGAACGCCTCCTCATCCTCACGAACGTCGAGGGCCTCTACACCGACTGGCCGAATAAGGACTCTTTGGTGTCGAAGATTTCGCCCACCGACCTCGAGGCCATCCTGCCCTCGCTGGACTCCGGCATGATCCCGAAGATGGAGTCCTGCCTGGCGGCCGTGCGGCAGGGGGTGCGCGCCGCCCACGTCATCGACGGCCGCATTGCCCACTCGGTGCTCCTCGAGCTGCTCACCGAGGGCGGTATCGGCACCATGGTGTACGACCCCGAAGACGACGGCGCCCTGGCTGCGCCGGAGTACCGCACCACCTAGCCGCACCCGCGCGGCGACACTGCTTCGCCGGCGGCGTGCCCCGCTGCGCCTGTGGGCGCGGCGCTGCCCATCCCCACTGGTTCTTTTTCACAGATTTGCGACACCCCATGACGACACCTGCAACCCCCACCGCTGCCGCCCTGGCCGATGCCGGACTCGCCTCCCGCTGGAGCCATTCCCTCATGGACAACTACGGCACCCCGCCGGTGGCCATCGTGCGCGGCCACGGCAGTACCCTCGTCGACGAGCAGGGGCGGGTGATGCTCGACATGCTCGCCGGCATTGCCGTGAACTCCCTGGGTTACGGCCATCCGGAGGTCGTGAAGGCCGTGAGCGAGCAGGTCGCGAACTTCGCACACACCTCCAATCTGTTTGCCACCGCCCCGGCGGTGATGGTGGCCGAAAAGCTCCGCCAGCGGCTGATCCCTCAGGACCCGGAGGCGCGGGCGGAGGTCAAGGTGTTTTTCTGCAACTCTGGTGCGGAGGCCAACGAGGCGGCCTTCAAGCTGGCGCGGCTGACCGGGCGGGGGAGGATCCTCGCCGCGGAGCACGGGTTCCACGGGCGCACCATGGGCAGCCTGGCGATGACGGGTCAGCCAGACAAGCGGGAACCTTTCGCCCCGCTGCCGGGTGGGGTCGAGTTCTACCCCTACGGTGATGCCGAGGCGCTGCGGGCGTTGGCGTTGCAGGCCCCAGGGGAGGTGGCTGCGATCATCCTGGAACCCATTCAGGGGGAGACCGGTGTCGTGCCGGCGCCCGAGGGCTTCCTGCGTGCGGTGCGGGAGTTGTGCGATGAGATCGGTGCGCTGATGATCGTCGACGAGGTGCAGACCGGCGCGGGGCGCACCGGCGAGTTTTTCGCCCACGCCCACGAAGGCGTGCTGCCGGACGTCGTCACGATGGCCAAGGGGCTGGGTGCCGGCCTGCCGATCGGCGCTGTGGTGGCCCGTGGTGAGGCGGCGCGGCTGTTTACTCCGGGCAGCCACGGCACCACCTTCGGCGGGAACCCCGTGGCCTGCGCGGCGGCGAACGTGGTGCTCGACCACCTGGATGAGGAGTGCCTCGCCGCGATCCGGCTCAAGGGGCAGCGCCTCGCCGCTGGCGTCTCCGCCCTGCCTGGGGTGGACCACGTGCGCGGCCGGGGCCTCATGCTGGGCGTCGTGCTGGAGCGCCCCATCGCCAAGCAGATCGTGGCCGCCGGCTATGACGCGGGCATCATCCTTAACGCGCCCAATGAGAGGGTGCTGCGGCTGACCCCGCCGCTGGTGATCTCCGCGCAGGAGATCGATGAGGCGATCCGTATCCTCGGCGAGCTCATCGCCGCCCACGCGGGCTAAGGGTGTCGCCGGCTCCGGCGTCGGAGCGTGCGGTCCCACGTGCCGTGAGTGGAGGCTCGCAGCCGGTGGTGGTGCCCTCGTCTGGGTGCCCCCACATGGGTGGGGTGGGGTTGCCTTCGCTTGGGCACCCCTCACACCTGGCTGTGATGTAGCACAAGTGCGTTAGCGGTGGTGGGGGTGCTGCGCGGGGTGCTGGTATGGTGGCGTGCCGCGAGGCGCGCTGCATATTTCTCACGTGGCGGGACGGCTATGAGCAGCACTAACGGGTGCTGGTACGGCGGTGGCGAGTGTGGGCGTGGCGGGGCTGTAGGGGTGCTGCCTGCGGTGATTAGGCACGCGCGTGGCGACACCCCCTGGGGTATCGCTGCTGTTCCACGCCGCGCAGACATCAGACCTTTTCTCGGGGTGATGGGGTAACGTGCAGGGCATCGCGGAGACATCCTGCTGGCAGGTTCGCTAAGCTTTGTATGTCTTAAACAGCGCTTGATTCCCACATTCACACCGCGCCCACTGTGGGTGCGGCGTGGGTGCGCACACTGTCGCCGCTGTGTCGGCACTCGTCTTTTTCTGATGCGTGCGTTTTCTCCGCCATGTCCACTTTTTCTCCCCAAGGATCCGCCTCATGAGTACTCTCCGGCACTTCCTCGCCGACGATGACCTGACCCCTGCGGAGCAAGCAGAGGTGTTGTCGTTGGCGGCCGAGCTGAAGGCCGCCCCGCTGTCCCGCCGCCCCCTCGAGGGCGGCCTGTCGGTGGCGGTGCTGTTCGACAAGACCTCCACCCGCACCCGATTCAGCTTCGATGCTGCGATCGCCCAGATGGGCGGCAATGCGATCGTCGCGGACACGGGCAAAACCCAGATGGGCAAGGGGGAGACCTACCAGGACACCGGCGCGGTGCTCAGCCGCTTCGTCGAGCTCATCGTGTGGCGCACCTACGCCCAGTCCAACCTGGAGGCCATGGCGGAGACCGCCACCGTGCCGATCGTCAACTCCTTGAGCGATGACCTGCACCCCTGCCAGATCCTGGCCGACCTGCAGACCTGTGTGGAAAACCTCTGCCCTGACCAAGGGCCCGCGGGGCTCAAGGGCCGCCGCGCGGTGTACCTCGGCGACGGCGACAACAACATGGCCAACTCCTACATGATTGGCTTCGCGACCGCCGGCATGGACATCACGATCTGCGCGCCGGCAGACTTCCAGCCGAAGCCGGAATTCGTCGCCCGGGCCCGCGCCCGCGCCGCAGAGACCGGGGCGACGGTCACCGTCACCGACGATGTGGCGGCCGTGGCTGGCGCGGACGTCGTCATCACCGACACGTGGGTGTCGATGGGGATGGAAAACGACGGCATCGACCGCCGCACCCCGTTCCTGCCGTACCAGGTCACCGAGGAGCTCATGGCGACGGCTGCGCCGGGGGCAATTTTCTTGCACTGCCTGCCCGCCTACCGGGGCAGTGAGGTCACCGCCGGGGTGATTGATGGCCCGCAGTCGCGGGTGTTTGACGAGGCAGAAAACCGCCTGCACGCCCAAAAGGCGCTCATGGTGTGGCTGCTGGAAAGGAACACGAAGTGAACGCGCCGCAGACTCGTGCCGCCCGGCACGCGCTCATCCTGCGCACCCTCGACCACCACGAGGTGACCAGCCAAAGCCAGCTCGCCGAGCTGCTGCTCACCCAGGGGTGTGCCACCACTCAGGCCACCCTGTCGCGTGACTTGGACGAGCTGGGTGTGGTGAAAACCCGCAACTCTCAGGGCAAGTCGACCTACACCGCGCCCGGCGCGGATGGCCCCCTGACCGATCACCTCGATGGCCCCCGGGAGAAGCTCATCCGCGTCCTCGAGGACATCCTGGTCTCCGTCGACCACAGCGCCAATATGGCGGTGCTGCGCACCCCGGCGGGTGCCGCCCAGTATTTGGCGAGCTTCATTGACCGAGCGGGCCTGCACGAGGTGGTGGGGTGTATCGCTGGCGACGACACGATCTTCGTGCTCGCCCGGGAGCCGCTCAGCGGCCGCCAGCTCGGCGAGTACTTCATGCGCCGCCTGCAGAGCTAAGGCCTCCGGGACGCGTCGCATACGACAACGCCCCGGCGCATCACCTCCCCACTGACATTGCTGTCGACGTGGGGGAGCGGATGTGCCGGGGCGTTTGCTTGTGTGTGGTGCCCGGGGTGGGGTGTTACTCGGTGGCGGCGCGCAGGCGAGCGCGGCCGGCGAGAACGGTGCCGCCCACGCCAATCGCGGCGCACACGAGCGCGCAGATGCCCATGGACAGGGCCTGGTTCTCGGCGATGACCGACAGGGGGCTGACGACGCCGGAGATGATGAACTGGACGCAGCCCATGACGGCGGCGGCGGACCCGGCGCGCGGGCCGGCGGCCGCGGTGCCCAGGGCCGTGGCGTTACCCAGGACGAAGCCCAGGCAGCTCACCATGACGAGCAGGGCGAAGGGCAGGACGAACAGGTGCGGGCCGGTGGCCGCATCGGCGGTGGCGACTGCGGCGGCCAGCACCATGACGACGCCGGCGTTGCGGAGCAGCACGTGCGGGTCGGCGCGGCCCACGAGCTTCGCGGACACGGCGGAGCCGACGACGATGCCCAGGGAGTTCACGGCGAAGACCACGGAGAACATCAGCGGGCTCAGGCCCAGCATGTTCTGGAACACGAAGGGGGAGGCGGAAATGTAGGAGAACATCGCACCCATGCCGAACGCGAAGGCAATGGTGTAGCCGGTGAACACGGGCAGCTTGAGCAGGCGCAGCATGCTGGCGACGGTGTGGCCCAGCGGCTCATCGATGCGCTTGTCGGTGGGCAGCGACTCCTTGACGAGGAAGAACGCGATGACGAGCTGGATGACGCCGAGGCCGGCGAGCACGCCGAACAGGCCACGCCAGCCGATCGGCTCCGCGAGCAGGCCGCCCGCCAGGGGCGCGATGACCGGGGCCAGGCCCTGGATCATCATCATCAGGGCGAAGGCCTTGGCGGCAGCCTTGCCGTGGGCGAGGTCGGCGACCACCGCACGGGAGACCACGACGCAGGCGCCGCCGCCGAGGCCGAGGGCGATGCGGGCCGCGATGAGCACGTGGATGCTGGGGGCCACAGCACACACGAAGGACGCCAGTGCGAACACCACCGCGCCGCCGAGGATGAGGCCGCGGCGACCAATGCGGTCGGCCAGGGGGCCGATGATCAACTGGCCGAAGGCCATGCCGAGCATGAAGCCAGTGAGCGTGAACTGCACCAGGGCGTCCGAGGCGTTGAGATCGCGGGCGATCGACGGCAGCGTCGGCAGGTACAGGTCAATGGCGAACGGGCCCGCTGCAGACAGCAGAGCCAGGGTGGCCAGCACTGCAGTCGTCAACTGCGGGGTGCTGGGAGTCTTCGAGGATGTCATGCGGTCTGTCACGCAGGTACCTTCAGTGACCTTTCCATGCGGGGATATCAATACAACAGGGCAGTGCACGAGCCCGCGCACCCCACCTGTGGGTGTGGGCGCGCGGGTTCGTGCGAACTTCGTGCACTGTAGAGGAAAAGGGCCCCTGTTCGTAAGTTGGGTGTCATGGCCCTCACCTCGACGGGTGTGGTGTGTGCGGCGTCGCAGCCGTTGGATGCGGCCCGCTGTAGGGTGTGTGGCCCGGTCGTCTGGGGGCTGCATACCGTCGCCCAAAATGCATAAATTGCGCTCGGTGGAATAATCCTTTAGGGTGGTGGGTGCTGTCAGGCCACCTCCCCCGCGCCCTCTACCTCGCGGGGGAGGAGCATGGCCAACACCCCACCTGCCCCCAAGTGTTGCTAAGCTCAGGGGCGAAAAATCCCCGCGCCCGCGGGGCAGCCCGGCACCGCGCCCCGCGCGCCGCCGGCGCACCACTTTGTCTAACCCCCACGCTTTTTCAGGAGCATCACTTCACTATGACCGCACGCGTCGTCCTCGCATACTCCGGTGGTCTCGACACCTCCGTCGCGATCCCCTACCTCGCCAAGATGACTGGCGGCGAAGTCATCGCCGTCTCCCTGGACCTGGGCCAGGGCGGCGAAGACATGGACAGCGTGCGTCAGCGCGCCCTGGACTGCGGCGCGGTCGAGTCCATCGTCATCGACGCCAAGGACGAGTTCGCTAACGAGTACTGCCTGCCCACCATCAAGGCCAACGGCATGTACATGAAGCAGTACCCGCTGGTCTCCGCGATCTCCCGCCCGCTCATCGTCAAGCACCTCGTGGAGGCCGCCCGCGAATTCGGCGGCACCCACGTCTCCCACGGCTGCACCGGTAAGGGCAACGACCAGGTCCGCTTCGAGGTGGGCTTCATGGACACCCACCCCGACCTGGAGATCATCGCCCCGGCCCGCGACTACGCCTGGACCCGCGACAAGGCCATCGCCTTCGCCGAGGAGATCAACCTCCCCATCGAGCAGTCGAAGAAGTCCCCGTTCTCCATCGACCAGAACGTGTGGGGCCGCGCCATTGAGACCGGCTTCCTCGAGGACCTGTGGAACCCGCCGACGAAGGACCTCTACGCCTACACCGAAGACCCGGACCTCGGCAACGCCCCCGACGAACTCATCATCTCCTTCGAGGCCGGCAAGCCGGTCGCCATCGACGGCCGCCCCGTCACCGTGCTGCAGGCCATCGAGGAACTCAACCGCCGCGGCGGTGCCCAGGGCGTCGGCCGCCTCGACATGGTGGAGGACCGCCTCGTCGGCATCAAGTCCCGCGAGGTCTACGAGGCCCCCGGCGCGATGGTGCTCATCGCCGCCCACCAGGCCCTCGAGGACGTCACCATGGAGCGTGAGCTCGCCCGCTACAAGCGCCTCATCGACGCCCGCTGGTCCGAGGAGGTCTACGACGGCCTCTGGTTCGCCCCGCTGAAGCGCTCCCTCGACGCCTTCATCGAGTCCACCCAGGAAAACGTCACCGGCGACATCCGCCTGGTGCTCCACGCCGGCCGCATCACCGTCAACGGCCGCCGCAGCGACAAGTCCCTCTACGACTTCAACCTGGCGACCTACGACACCGGCGACACCTTCGACCAGACCCTCGCCAAGGGCTTCGTGCAGCTGCACGGCCTGTCCTCCAAGATCGCCTGCAAGCGCGACCGCGAGGCCTAACCCGCCCACCGCGCACCACGCACACCCACGCGCACACGGGGCGTAGCAACCGCTGCGCCCCGCACGCACGTCCACCCCTCGCGCACCCGACGCGAGCCACCGTTTTCACGAAAGTACGTTGACCACAGTTATGCAGCACCACGGAACCAACGAAGGCGCCCTGTGGGGCGGCCGCTTCGCCGGCGGCCCCTCCGAGGCCATGTTCGCGCTCAGCGTGTCCACCCACTTCGACTGGGTGTTGGCCCCCTACGACATCCTGGCCTCCACCGCGCACGCCAAAGTGCTGCACAACGCCGGCCTGCTCTCCGACGAGGACCTGGCCACCATGCTGGCGGGCCTGAAGGAACTGGGGGAGAAGGTCGCCTCCGGCGAGTTCGGCCCCCTGCCCACCGATGAGGACGTGCACGGCGCGATGGAACGCGGCCTCATCGACATCGTCGGCCCCCAGGTCGGCGGGCGTCTGCGCGCCGGCCGCTCCCGGAACGACCAGGTCGCCACCCTGTTCCGCATGTGGGTGCGCGACGCGATCCGCGGCATCGCCGCAGAGGTCGCCGACCTCGTCGACGCACTCGTCGCGCAGGCGAAGGCCCACCCGGACGCCATCATGCCGGGCAAGACCCACTCCCAGGCCGCGCAGCCGGTGCTGCTCGCCCACCAGCTGCTCGCGCACGCGCAGCCGCTGCTGCGCGACATTGACCGCCTGCGGGACCTCGACCGCCGCCTGGCGGTGTCCCCCTACGGTGGCGGTGCGCTTGCCGGCTCCTCCCTCGCCCTCGACCCGGAGGCCATCGCCGCGGAACTCGGCTTCGATGCGGCCGCCGACAACTCCATCGACGGCACCTCCAGCCGCGACTTCGCCTCCGAGACCGCGTTCGTGCTCGCACAAATCGCGGTGGACATGTCCCGCCTGGCGGAGGAAATCATCTACTGGTGCACCCCCGAGTACGGCTACGTCACCCTCGACGACCGCTGGTCCACCGGCTCGTCGATCATGCCGCAGAAGAAGAACCCCGACGTCGCGGAACTCACCCGCGGTAAGACGGGCCGCCTCATCGGCAACCTGGCCGGCCTCATGGCCACGCTCAAGGCGCAGCCCCTGGCCTACAACCGCGACCTGCAGGAAGACAAGGAGCCCATCGTGGACTCCGTCAACCAGCTGGCGCTGCTGCTGCCGGCGCTCACCGGCCTGGTCTCCACCCTGACCTTCCACGAGGAGCGCCTGCGCGAGCTCGCGCCGGCAGGCTTCACCCTGGCGACCGACCTCGCCGAGT
This sequence comes from Corynebacterium sp. 13CS0277, assembly GCF_002994655.1. Lineage (GTDB taxonomy): Bacteria > Actinomycetota > Actinomycetes > Mycobacteriales > Mycobacteriaceae > Corynebacterium. The sequence goes on along the minus strand of NZ_PPDL01000014.1, from coordinate 1,192 downwards.
GGATGGTGCGCCAGGGCGTGCCCTTCCGCGAAGCCCACGAAGCCTCCGGGGCTTGCGTGCGCATCGCTGAGGCCCAGGGCAAGGCGTTGGAGGACCTGACTGACGAGGAACTCGCCTCCGTCGACCCGCGACTCACGCCCGCCGTGCGCGACGTGCTCACCATCGACGGTGCCGTCGCCTCCCGCGCGACCCGTGGTGGTACCGCCGGCGTGCGCGTCGCCGAGCAGCGCGAGCGCGTCGAAGCAGCCGCCCGCGCCGCCCACGAGTGGGCGACCACCCCGGTGCGCGGCAATGCCTAAAAACACCCGACAGGCGGGCGTACAAACAAGGTCCAAGCCTTGATATGTGCGTGAGCCTCGGGCCGCGGCTCACCCCGCAACGGCACACCCCGGTAGCCACTCACCCTCATGCCCGCACAGGGCGAAAGGGGAGCGGTTGCCGGGGTGATTGTCTATGTGCGGTCGGTGAGCCGTTAGTCGCCCGCAGCACTCGGCGCGAACGCGGCGCGGAGGCGACGGCAGCCCTCGGCCATGACGTCCGGGTCCTTGCAGAACGCAAACCGCACCAGCGTCCGGAAACGCTGCGCTTCCGGGCCGGACGCAAACGCGGACACCGGAATTGCCGCCACCCCAGCGTCGAGGAGCGGGCCAAAGCAGAACTCCTGGGCGTCCATCCCCGTGTGGGACACGTCGGCCACGAGGTAGTAGCCGCCCGCGGTCTCGCACACCGGGAACCCGCACTCCGTCAACGTTGCCCGCAGTGCGTCGTGGTTGCGCTCGAGGGTGCGCGCCAGCTGCGCCGTCCACGCCGCCTCGGTGGCCAGCGCGAGCGCGACGGCGGGCTGGACGTGGCTGACGCCGACGAAGCTTAAGAACTGTTTCGCGGTGAGGATCGCCGTAATCAGCGGGGCCGGGGCGAGCGCCCAGCCGGTCTTCCACCCGGTGGCGTTGAAACACTTCGCCGCGCTCGACACCGTGATCGTGCGCTCCCGCATGCCGGGTAGCGTCGCGATCGCTAGGTGCGTGTGGCCCGAGAACGCCAGCTTGTCGTACACCTCGTCCGAGAGCACCAGACAGTCGTGGGTGATGGCGAGTTCCGCGAGGAGCCCAAGGTCCCCTGAGTTTCACAATTTGGGTTAGTACGTTCCGAACAACTCCCGCTCGTAGTCCTGCCGCATCCGCTTCCGCTCATC
>NZ_PPDL01000013.1 GCF_002994655.1 Corynebacterium sp. 13CS0277 | reverse complement strand
CACACTCGTGTCATGCAAGCGTTGCGTCAGGGACAAGCAGTCCCCGGCAGCACAAACCATCGAACCAGCACAAAAAACTAGTACATTGGTACACTATTGAGTTCTCAAACATCGTGCACCACCACAAACACAGCCACGCTTGCGACTGCCTCACGGCGGTTCCACCGACACTACACAACAAGAACGTGCGAGTGCAAATCCGGTGTGTCAGCACCGTATGTTGACTGCTTGCTTCCCCTGATTTGAGGCGCTGGGCTGTCTCGCTGACCCGGATAAAGTTACACACACCGCGAACACCACACAAATCCCCAGCACAGAGACGGTTTTCGGGTGGAGATACGCAGACACCTCCCCACAAGCGTGTGGGGAGGTGTCTGCGTTTTAGGCTTCTTGGGACCGTTCGATGGTGGCGCCGAGGGCGCGGAGGTTTTCCACGAAGTGCGGGTATCCGCGATCAATGTGGAAGACGTCGTGAACGGTGGTGGTGCCTTCCGCGCACAGTGCTGCCAGAACGAGGCCGGCGCCGGCGCGAATATCGGAGCTCCACACGTCGGTCGAGGACAGTTTCTCCACGCCGCGCAGCACCACGTGGTGGCCGTCGACGGAGGCGTCCGCGCCGAGGCGGTGCATTTCGTCGACGAAGCGGAAGCGGGATTCGAAGACGTTCTCCGTGATGACGGAGGTGCCGTCCGCGACGGTGGCCAGCCCAATGCTCATCGGCTGCAGGTCGGTGGGGAACCCGGGGAACGGCAGCGTCTGATAGTCGACGGCCTTGGCGCGCTTATCCATACGCACCCGGAACCCCTGCTCGTAGGTTTCGATGTCTGCGCCGGCGTACTTCAGCTTCTCCAGCGGCAGGTGCAGCGCCTTGGGGCTAATCCCACCGACAGTGATGTCGCCGCGGGTCATCGCCGCGGCATAGGCCCAGGTGCCGGCGACGATGCGGTCACCGACGACCGAGTGCTCGGCGGGGTGCAGTTTGTCGACACCGGTGATCGTGATGGTGTTGGTGCCCGCGCCCTCGATGTTCGCGCCCATCGCACTGAGCAGGGTGCACAGATCAACGATTTCCGGCTCGCGCGCCGCATTATCCAGGGTGGTCACCCCGTCGGCGAGGACCGCTGCGGTGAGAATGTTCTCCGTCGCGCCCACACTCGGGAAGCCGAGCTTGATGTGCGCGCCGCGCAGGTGCTCGGCGGTGGCGACGACGCAGCCGTGCTCGATGCGGGTCGTCGCCCCCATGCGCTCCAGGCCGGACTGGTGCATGTCGAGGGGGCGGGAACCGATGGCGTCGCCGCCGGGCAGCGCCACCTTCGCCCGACCACAGCGGGCAGTCAGCGGCCCGAGCACGCACACCGAGGCGCGGAACTGGCGCACCGCATCGAAGTCGGCGTCGCTGCGCAGCTCCGCCGGGGTGGTGATACGCACCGTCTGGCCGTCAATCGTGACCTCGCAGCCGAGGCCGACGAGCACGTCCCGCATGAGCGGCACGTCGAGGATCTCCGGGCAGTTATGCAGCGTCGTCGTCCCCTCCGCGAGGAGCGCTGCGGCCATGAGCTTGAGCACGGAGTTCTTCGCGCCGCTTACCTTCACAGCTCCCTGCAGGCGGGCACCACCAGTGACGAGAAAAATGTCTTTCACGTCGAACCAGCCTACCGAAACCCGCGCGCGCGGCGCACGGGGTCGAAGCCGCAGCCTGCGGGGCTAGGCTGGGTGCTATGGCTGTGCATTTGACGAAGATTTACACCCGCACCGGCGACGATGGCACCACCGCGCTCGCGGATTTCACCCGCGTGCCCAAGGACGATCCCCGGCTCGTGGCCTACGCCGACTGCGACGAGGCGAACTGCGCGATCGGCCAGGTGCTCGCCCTGGGCAACCCCCCGGAGGAACTCGTGCCCATGCTGCTGCGGATCCAGAACGAACTGTTTGATTGCGGCGCGGATCTCGCCGCCCCGGTCGAGGAAAACCCGAAGTATCCGCCGCTGCGGGTGGAGCAGGCCTACATCGACCGCCTGGAGGCCGAGTGCGACGCGCTCAACGCGGAGTTGCCGAAGCTGGATTCCTTCATCCTGCCGGGCGGGACGGCTGCGGCGGCGCTGCTGCACACGGCGCGGGCCGTGGTGCGGCGGGCGGAGCGCTCCGCGTGGGCGGCGGTGCGCGCCAATCCGGAGACCACGAACGTCACCCCGGCGAAGTATTTGAACCGCCTGTCGGATCTGCTGTTTATCGCCTCCCGGGTGGCGAACCCGGGCGGGGATGTCACCTGGGTGCCGGGCGGCCAGCGGGAGGCATAAAGAAGAGCACCACCCCCGAGATTCTCGGGGGTGGTGTTGGGGGTTTAAGGGAGGGCGCCGATGCGGCGGGCCGCGTTGACCGCCTCGTAGCGGGTGTGGGCGCCGAGTTTACGCATGACGGAGCGCAGGTAGCTCTTCACGGTCTCGGGGCCGATGCCCATCTCTTCGGCGGCTTCCACGTTGGTGTGGCCGAGCGCCACGCAGGCCAACACGTCGAGCTCGCGGGCGGACAGCTTGGTGGTCTGCTTGACGCGGACGGGGGTGACCATCTGGTCGCAGACTTCCTCGAGTTCCTGACGCAGCTCCGAGTGCTCGAGCCGGTTGACGACCATGCGGAGCTTGCCGTGCGCGGAGCGGATCTGCTCCCACTCGGCGCCGTTCATCATCCGGCCTTGCTTCATCGGGTTGAGGCGCCCCATGTCATTGCGGCGGAACGCCGCATTGACGGCGAACTCCTGCTCCAGCACCCGGGCGGTCATCGTGACTTCCTCAATGACCTTGTCGCCGAGACGCACCGGAGAGTGCACACCCACGTAGAGCACGCCACGGATCTCCCGACCAACGATGACAGGCACCGCCACGATGGAGAACAGCCCCTCGTCGAGGACCGCGTCGTCGTACTCGTGGCTGATCACGTTGGCGCGCGAGTAGTCGGACACGCCGACGGGGCGGCGGGTCGACATGACGCGGCCGCCGACACCGCAGCCTGTGTCAATGATGAGGTTCTGCAGCGCCGGGGTGCGCAAACCCACCCACGAGTGGATCTGCAGCCGGCCGTCAGGCAACACCCCAGCAAACATGGTCACGGGAATACCCGTGGCACTCTTCAGCTGGGTTAATGCGGCGCGAATGGCGTCTTCGTCATCTTTGAGACGTCCAGATTCCACGCGATCCTCCTCAATCAAGGGGCCTGAAAGAAGCGCGCCCGCACCCGGCGCCTGCGGATGCCGGGCGGGGCTCGCACTGTGGGGGTCACCCACAAAGTACGTGGCTGATTATAACTGCCAACCGGGGGCACCTGCCCACGTTTTCGTGTTGTTTTTTCTTCCACCCCAGCCACACTCCGCCACCCCCGGCCCCTGGTCGCCCTCCCCACAGGGGCACCCATAGTGAGGGTCGGACGTACACACACGCCGACTTTTGGCCACACCCGTACCCCACCCGCACGCCCCGTCACACCCCCAGGCGGCACACAGGTTTTCTTCAGGTTTGCGCAGGCCACCGGGCACACGCGCCCCAAGCGGCCGCGCCCACCACACCACCGACCGTCATGCGGCGTGGCTAATATTCGGCGGGGCTGTGTGAACGCGCCGGCGGGGGTAGTTCGACACCCAGTTGAGTCGACCGCGCTCACCACCCCCGCCGTGCCCGCGCCGTGTAGGCCGGCTCAGATTGTGGGGCGTATTACACTGATAGCTTCCCCCCGGGCGGGGGTTGGAGGCCCGCGCGAAGCGCCACTTGTGCCCGTTTCTCCCCCGCCCGCACGCCCCACACACTCCCCCGGGGTGCGCGCGGGGGCGGGGGTAGCGGGCGGTCGCCGCCGCGCGGCGGCGACTAAGATGTGCGGGTGCAACTCGGTTCGCGCGCACGCGCGACGATAAGAGGGAATCCGATGAAACTTCGGAGCTGTCCCGCAACGGTGAAAGCCCGACACCTGCCAGTTGTGCCACCAGGAGACGATCCGCAGCGCCGGGCGGCACCCCGCGCCCGTGTTCTCCCCCGGTGGCGACGGTTACGTGCCCGCGGACAGGCACCTCGTCGGAGCATCGCTTTTCTGCCACCCCCGGACCTTGTGCGGGGGATCCTGGCACCCCGGGGTCTCCAACCCCCGGGGGTGACTGTCCCCCTTGCACGTCACGGCGCGCACGAACCCCGCCCCCGCGGGCACGTAACCCCCCTTTTTTTTATCGAATGAGGTCCTCGGGCCGGGCCACGGGGCGGCCAAGCGCGTGAGAGACCATGGGGGCCCACGGCAATTCCAGGCGCGCCCGGGCGATGAGATCACGGTCGGTCATGAGCTCCGCCGGGGGGCCTGCGTGGAGGGTGCCGTCGACAAGGATGGCGGCGAGGTCCGCGAACTCGTAGGCCAGGTTGACATCGTGGGTGGACAGCACGACGGCCACGCGCTCGGAGTGGAGGGCATCGAGGGTGCGGTGCAGCTGCCGGGCGCCCGCAGGGTCCAGTCCCGCGGTCGGCTCGTCGAGCAGCAACACCTCAGGCCGCATCGCGAGTGCGCCGGCCAGTGCGACACGTTTGCGCTGCCCGTAGGACAGCTGGTGGGGGACCCTGTCGGCGAGGTCCGCGATTTCTGCGGCGGCGAGCGCCTCCGCCACCCGCGCCTCCACCTCCACAGGGTCGAGCCCCTGGTTGACGGGCCCGTAGGAGACATCGGCCGCCACCGACATGGCGAAGATTTGATCGTCGGGTTCCTGCAGCACCAGCTGCACGCTGCGGCGCAGCGCGTCCCGCCCGGAGCGGGTGTAGGCCACCGGGGCGCCGTGGTGCTCCACGGCACCTGCGGTGGGCTTCCAGGCCCCGGCCAGGATGCGGAACAGGGTGGACTTGCCGGCCCCGTTGGCCCCCAGCAGGGCGATCCGGGCGCCGGCGGCAATATCGAGGTCGACGCCGGCGAGCACCTGGTGGCCGTTGTCGTGGCGGAAGTGCACGCCGCGGGCCGCCAGCACACTCGCAGTCGGGGTGGAATCACTCAAGGGCGTCGGCCTTTCTTCGCACAAAGAAGGGGGGTGGTCAGTGCCCGCGCAGCAGCACCGCGGCGATGACGAGGGCGCCGAGCAGCGCGCCCAGCAGGGCGATGACGCGGGGGCGGGCGGGTGCCACCGTGTCGAGGGTGGCGGTGGCACCGATGGGGGCGCGCAGCTCCAGGCCTTCCTGGAGGCTGCGGGCCCGGCTGATGCTGATGACAAAGAGGGTGGCGGCCTGGCTCGCCACCGACGTTACCCAGCGGCGGGGGCTCGAGTGGCCGAGCCGTTGGGCTTGGGCGTCCCACATCGTGCGGGCCGTCGCGATGAGCGTGCCGACCATGCGGTACATCATCATCGTCACGTGGGCGAGCTCCTCCGGGTAACCGTGGGCCCGCAACCACACCAACAGCTGCGCCATCGGTGTCGTCACCGCGAACAGCATCGTGGCGGCCATGCCGACGGTGCAGCGCGCGAGCACCGTCGCCGCGTCCTGCACCCCGCCGTCAATGAGGTGGATGCCGTCGCGGGAGACCTGCCACACCAGGGGCACCAGCCCCAGCAGGACGAAGGTGGCGGGCCCCGCGACGAGGGCGGCATACAGCCGCCACGGCACGCGGGCGGCGACAGCCGCCGCGAGGACCAGTGCGGCGATGACGGGCAGCAGCGGCCACGGCGGGACGCTCACCGCAAGCAGCAGCAAGCCCAGCAGGCCGAGCGCTTTCTCCGCGACGGAGGCGTGCGCCCACCGGCTCGCCGCCGCGGCACGTTCCAAAGGATTCATCGTGTCTACGCGCTCATCGCCGGAGCGTTAGTTCGCGGCGAGCTGCTCTTCGGCCTTACGGCGGCCCCGGTAGGTGCCGAGCGCGTAGCCGACAACGCCGGCGCCGAGGCCCGCCTGCAGGGCGAAGAGGCCGGATTCGACCTCGCCAGGCAGTTCGCCGATGACGGGCTCGAACCAGGGCTCGTAGCCGGGGTTCTGCTCCTCCACGATGGCTTCCGCACCATCGTCGGTACCGGTGAACTGCTCCTCAGCGTTCGGGTCGCCAAAGTTGAAGAACATCGGGAACGCGGCCAGGAACATCGCCAGTGCGATGAGCCCGATCACCAGCGGCTTGTTGCTACGGGTAGTGGTGGTAGTCATGGGGTTCTCCTCACGCATCGAAGTCTTAGGCGGGCACCGGGGCCGGGGTCTCATCGCGGCGCAGCACACCCAAATCGATGAGCTCGCGGGAGGCGATGGTCCTCAGGCTGATGACGATGAGGACAGTGATGATGGACTCGATGACGGCCAGCGGCAGCTGCGTCGGGGCGTACAGGCCCACGAAGAGCAGGAAGCTGGAGCCGAAGCCGCCGGCGTGGTGCGCGAGCGCCAGCTCGAAGGCGGCGACGATGTAGGTGCTGATGTCGGCGAAGAAGGCGGCGAAGAACACGCCCCAGGTGACACTCAGGCCGGCCTTGCGGGCGAGCAGCCACGCGCCGTAGCCCACCCAGGGGCCAACAACGGCCATGGAGAACACGTTCGCCCCCAGGGTGGTCAGACCGCCGTGGGCGAGCAGCAGCGCCTGGAAGAGCAACACGATGGTGCCCATGAACGCCATGACGGGCGGCTTGAACAGCACCGCGCCCAGGCCGGTGCCCGTCGGGTGGGAGCACGACCCCGTCACCGACGGGATCTTCAGGGCGCTCAGCACGAAGCTGAACGCACCCGCCGCGCCCAGCAGCAGGCCCGAGTCGGGGTGCTGCTGCAGCTGCTTTTTCACGGAATACGCCCCGTGGATGACGAAGGGTGCGGCGACGACGCCCCACCCGATTGCTTGCTCAACGGGGAGGAACCCCTCGGCGATGTGCATGACGTGCACAACCTTTCTTGTCGCGGCCCAGCGCCTCGCGGGCCGATCAAAACACCCGCGCGCAGCGCAGGCTCGGACACTCGTTGCAGCCGGTCTCCTGGCTTACCCACCCGCCGAATACGTCGGGGATGTCCTTCCCACGCGCCCTACGGCTGCGCAGTGAACATCCCACGCGGGGCGCACAGCGTGCGCGTGTGGGTTCACAGTGGCGAGGGCCGCTGCCGAATTTCCATCGGCATTCCCGTGCACTGCAACGACGTTCAAAACTACTCCCCAGGTCCGTCTTCTTCGAAGCGCTGCCCCCGACGGGGGTGATGTGACACTCCCCCAGGGGGTGCAGCGGGGGTGCAGCTCACCGGGCACTTCCGCAGGAATTCATGCACGGTTGCGCGTGGGTTGCGGGGCCACCCCCGCGGTGAGAAACCCCAGCATATAGACCACTTTGTCTACTTGCCTGTCTATTCCTGGCGTGTATAGTGAGCCGCAAGCATAAGCCCCACACAGAAAGACTCGCCATGAGCAACATCAAGAACAACGTCACCGAAACCATCGGCAACACCCCGCTCGTGCGGCTCAACCGCCTCACCGAGGGCCTCGACGCCGAAATCCTCGTCAAGCTCGAATTCTTCAACCCCGCCAACAGCGTCAAGGACCGCATTGGCCGCGCGATCCTCGACGCCGCCGAAGAAGACGGCAGCCTCACCCACGGCGGCACCATCGTCGAAGCCACCTCCGGCAACACCGGCATCGCTCTGGCCATGGTCGGCGCCGCCCGCGGCTACCACGTCGTCCTCACCATGCCGGAGACCATGTCCATGGAACGCCGCATCATGCTTCGCGCCTACGGCGCCGAAATCGTCCTCACCCCCGGCGCCGCCGGCATGCAGGGCGCGGTCGACAAGGCCAACGAGATCGTCGCCGAACGCCCCGGCGCCATCCTCGCCCGCCAGTTCGCTAACCCCGCCAACCCGGCCGTGCACCGCGCCACCACCGCCGAAGAAATCTGGGCAGACACCGACGGCGACCTCAACATCTTCGTCGCTGGCTTCGGCACCGGCGGCACCGTCACCGGCGTCGGCGAAGTCCTCAAAGACCGCAACCCGGACATCCAGGTCTACGCCGTCGAACCGAAAGACTCCGCACTGCTCACCACCGGCAAGGCCGGCCCCCACAAGATCCAGGGCATCGGCGCCAACTTCATCCCCGACGTGCTCAACCGCCGCGTCCTCGACGACGTCCTCACCGTGAGCAACGAGGAAGCCATGGAGGCCTCCCGGGCACTCGCCGCGAAGGAAGGCATCCTCGGCGGTATTTCCACCGGCGCCAACATCGCCGCCGCCCTCCGCCTGGCCGGCATGGAAGAAAACAAGGGCAAGACGATCGTCACCGTCGCCTGCGACTACGGCGAGCGCTACGTCTCCACCCCGCTGTTCGAAGACATCCGCGCCGAGTTCTAACGCACCGCTGGCGTTGCTAGGATTGCACACCATGTACCGCCTCCTCGCGATGATCCGGGAAGACCTGGCCAACGCCCGCGACCACGACCCCGCCGCCCGCGGCGACGTCGAAAACGCCATCGTCTACTCCGGCTTGCACGCCATCTGGTCCTACCGCGTCGCCCACTGGCTGTGGGTCCGCAACCTCAAAGCACCCGCGCGCATCCTCAGCCAGTTCACCCGCTTCCTCACCGGCATCGAAATCCACCCCGGCGCCACCATCGGCCGGCGGTTCTTCATCGACCACGGCATGGGCATCGTCATCGGGGAGACCGCTGAGATCGGCGACGGCGTCATGCTGTACCACGGCGTGACCCTCGGCGGGCAGGTCCTCACCCAGACCAAACGCCACCCCACCCTCAAAGACAACGTCACCGTCGGCGCCGGTGCGAAAGTCCTCGGCCCCATCACCATCGGCGAAGGCTCCGCCATCGGCGCCAACGCCGTCGTCACCAAGGACGTCCCCGACCACCACATCGCCGTCGGTATCCCCGCGAAGAACCGGCCCCGGAAAGACAACGAACGAGTCAAACTCGTCGACCCCGACTGTTACGTCGTCGGTACCTTCCAGATTTAGCCCCCACAGCGCCTGCACCCCGCAGGCGCTGTGCGCGTTTCTAGGCCACCAGGTCCGCGTACTCCGGGTGCTTGGACACAAAGTGCGCCACCGCCGAACACGACGGCCGCACCCGCAGCCCCTGCGCACGGGTCGCATCCAACGCCGCCGCAATCAGCGGCGACGACAACCCCCGCCCCCGGAACGCGGGATCCACCACCGTGTGGTTGAAGTCCCGCACCCCCTCACGGTCACGGTAGGCGGCAAAACCCGCCTCCTGGCCGTCTACAGCAATGACAAAGCGATGACGTTCCACCTCGTGGTGAATGTCCTGCACGGCGCTCACAGCCTTCCACAGTCGACAACAGTGCGCGCCATTGTACCCCGCGCACGCAAAAACCCTCACACGAGTAATTCGTGTGAGGGTTTCATTGTGGCCAGAGCCGGGATCGAACCGGCGACCTTTCACTTTTCAGGCGAACGCTCTACCGACTGAGCTATCTGGCCATATCCCACAGAAGTGGAATGGCGACCCTGACGGGACTCGAACCCGCGACCTCCGCCGTGACAGGGCGGCGCGCTAACCAACTGCGCCACAGGGCCAATTCCTGCGTGTGCGAGACGAGGAGACAAGCTCCTCGCTCTCTGTTGCACGAGTTGAAATACTACACAGACCACAGCAGTGCGACAAATCCCCACGTCAGGGCGAAAAACACGCCAGGAGAATTCCCACCCCGCCGGCGTCCACACTTTTTGACACTTAACCCCCGCCGGCAGACAAACGAAAAAGCGCCAGCCTTCGAATGAAGACTGGCGCTTTTCTTTTGCGACCCTGACGGGACTCGAACCCGCGACCTCCGCCGTGACAGGGCGGCGCGCTAACCAACTGCGCCACAGGGCCACTGGCTTCACGATGGTGAAACCTGGTACTCCCAACGGGATTCGAACCCGTGTCGCTGCCGTGAAAGGGCAGTGTCCTAGGCCCCTAGACGATGGGAGCTCGCGTCAAACACCAAAGTTACCTTGGCGCTCGCTGCGACTTGCACCATAGTACACGACAACCCCACGAGCAGAAAAATCACAGCTCAACGCCAAGAAAAGCCCGGTGCGAGGAGTTCGAATCAGTGCGACGGCACGGGACGGTCAGGTCCGGGACAAGTACAGAAATCCGCGCACGGACGCACCCCAGCGAACGATCACGCGACATCACCCGGTCTCCGCTCCCGACCTGGCTTTTTGGCTTCGTGGCGTCGGCAGCGCTTCCCGTCGTTTCTCCAGTCGTGAGAAGTTTTCATGACCACCCGCAGCCGGCCAAGCGTGGCTGCCTCACATGGGCCGTAGTCGCCGGCACCTACTCCACCATGCTGGGCGGCGACCAAGACGCCACGCCCTCCACCACCCAAGCGCCCTCGATAGCCCCCTGGAGGCCCCTGACACGAAGGATAAGGCCGCGCAGAAGCCGGATGTGCCCGGCCATGCACATGTCGACGGCGGGCGTCTCCGAGCAGCTCGTCAGCGAGGGCTTCCCGCCGGAGGCCGCGCAGTGGGCCGTCGACTACAACGAGTCCGCGACGACGTACTTAGAGGACATGGCGATGAGCCGTGATGAGCTGGGAGGAGTTCACGACCACCTCGAGGACTAGCCACCTGCACATAAGGAAATCCCTCCACCTGCGTGGTGGAGGGATTGACAGTGGGCCCTGTGGGGCTCGAACCCACGACCTGCGGATTAAAAGTCCGTAGCTCTACCAACTGAGCTAAAGGCCCGGCGTGTGCGCACGCGCACAAAGCGTGTTCATTCTAGTTGACGGACACCCGACAGAGGAAATCCCCCGCCCACGACGTCGTCGCGGGACGGGGGATCACCCGTTGTGGCTTTTTAGACCAGCTTCATGGTGCCGGTTGCCTTGAAGCGCTGGTGGAAGGACAGGGCCTCATCCAGCAGGTGCGGGGTCTGCATGAGCTTGTCTTCCTTGGCAGCAGCTAGGGCGCGGTCGTAGTAGTCCTGCAGCATCGGGCGGTAGTCCGGGTGCGCGAGGGCGATCATCTTCTCGACCTTCTGGCGCGGTGCCAGGCCGCGCAGGTCGGCGTAGCCGTACTCGGTGATGATGACCTTGACGTCCTGCTCCGTGTGGTCGACGTGGGAGACCATCGGCACGATGGCGGAGATGGCGCCACCCTTGGCGTCGGAGGGGGTGATGAAGGAGCTGATGTAGCCGTTGCGGGTGAAGTCGGCGGAGCCGCCCACACCGTTCATCATGCGGGAGCCGACGACGTTGGTGGAGTTCACGTTGCCGTAGATGTCGGCTTCGATGAGGCCGTTGGTGCAGATGAGGCCGAGGCGGCGGACGACCTCGGGGTGGTTGGAGATCTGCTGGGGGCGCAGGATGATGGACTTGGCGTAGTTCGCAGCCTCACGGTTCATCTTCTCCGCGTACTCGGGCGACAGGGAGAAGGCGGTGGCGGAGGCGACGGACATCTTGCCGGCGTCGATGAGGTCGACCATGCCGTCCTGGATAACCTCGGTGTAGGCCTTGATGTTTTCGAACTTGGAGTCCAGCAGGCCGCTCATCACGGCGTTGGGGACGTTGCCGACGCCGGACTGCATGACGTAGCCGTCGTAGGTGAGGCGGCCCGCGCGGACCTCGCCCTCGAGGAAGTCGAGGAAGTGGCCGGCGATCTGCTTCGACTGGTCGTCGATCGGCTTGAAGGGGGCGTTGCGGTCGGGGGCGTCGGTCTCCACGACGGCGACAACCTTGTCGGTGTCGATGTCGATGTAGGTGGTACCGATGCGCTGGCCGGCCTCAGTGATCGGGATCGGCTGGCGGTTCGGCAGCGGGGCGATGCGGTAGATGTCCGCCATGCCCTCGAGCTCCTCGGACTGCCAGGAGTTGACCTCGATGATGATCTTGTCGGCGGCGTCGAGGTATTCGACGTTGTTACCGACGGAGGAGGACGGCACGATGTGGCCATCCTCGGTGATGCGGACGGCCTCGACGATGGCGACGTTCATCTTGCCGAAGAAGCCCTGCTCCACGTACATGCCGGACTCCGACAGGTGGTAGTCCATGTAGTAGGTGGTGCCGTCGTTGATCTTGGCGCGCATGATCGGGTCGGACTGGTAGGGGGTGCGGAAGCGCACGGCATCAGCTTCCGCCAGCACACCGTCGCAGTCCGGGGCGGTCGACGCACCGGTGAACAGGTCGATCATGAACTCGTCGCCGCGGGCGTGGGCTTCCTTGGCGCGCTCCGCGATGGCGGTGGGCAGTGCCTTCGGGTAGCCGGAACCGGTGAAGCCGGAGACGCCCACCTTGTCGCCGTGGTTGACGAACTGGGCGGCCTCCTCGGCCGACATGACCTTGCTGCGCAGCTTGGCGTTAGCAATCCGATCAGACATGTATTCCTCCTGAGACGTGGCCCCGTGAAACACCCGGGGCCGCCGTGATGTGTATGTGTGCGCCCGACCAACGCGGGGCAATGTGACCCAGCATACGCGTTTCGCGCGCCAGTTACGGTGCCCACAGTAATCGATTCGGGAGGTGCGGCGGGGCGCTTTGTGGCAACTTTTTCTCCCACATACCCCCAAAGCCACCCCCGAGCAGCGGGAACCCGTCGCCCAGCGCGCGCGAGCCCAGCGCCGGCTGCAGCCCCAGCGGCGGCGCAAAATCACCCCCACAAGGGGGTAATTGTGTGGGCGTGGACCCGACGCGGCGCGGCATGGGACAATGCCACCCATGTCTGTGCAGATTGGTTCCCTGACCTTGTCCTCCCCCGTGGTGCTGGCACCGATGGCGGGCGTGACGAACGTGGCGTTTCGCACCCTGTGCCGCGAGCTCGAACGCGAACAGTTCGGCTCCGTTGCCGGGCTCTACGTGTGCGAGATGATCACCGCCCGGGCACTCGTGGAACGCAACGAGAAAACGATGCACATGACGACGTTCGCCCCGGACGAGCAGCCCCGGTCCCTGCAGCTGTACACCACGGACCCGCACTGGACATATGAGGCGGCAAAGATGATCGTGGAGGAGGATCTCGCCGACCACATCGACATGAACTTCGGCTGCCCGGTGCCGAAGGTGACCCGCCGCGGCGGGGGTTCGGCGCTGCCGTACAAGCGGCGCCTGTTCGGCAACATCGTCGCCGCCGCGGTGCGCGCCACGGAGGGCACCGACATTCCCGTCACGGTGAAGTTCCGCGTCGGCATCGACGACGAGCACAAGACTCACCTCGACGCGGGCCGTATCGCGGTGGAGGAGGGTGCGGCGGCGGTGGCGTTGCACGCCCGCACCGCCGCGCAACGCTATTCGGGACAGGCCGACTGGTCGGAGATCGCCCGCCTCAAGGAGCACCTGGCGCACACCGGCATCCCGGTGCTCGGCAACGGCGACATCTTCGCCGCGCAGGACGCATCCCGCATGATGGCGGAGACCGGCTGCGACGGCGTCGTCATTGGCCGCGGCTGCTTGGGCCGCCCCTGGTTGTTCGCCGCCCTCGCCGCGGAGCTCAGCGGCCAGCCGCTGCCCCCGGAGCCCACCCTGGGCGAGGTCGCGCGCATCATCGCCCGCCACGCGGAGCTGCTTATCGCCCACGACGGGGAGGAGAAGGGCTGCCGGGACCTGCGCAAGCACATGGGCTGGTACCTGCGGGGCTTCCCCGTCGGTGGGGAGACCCGCCGCCAGCTGTCCACCATCACCTCCCAGGCGCAGCTGGAGGAGATCCTGGCGCCGCTGCGCGACTCGACAGCCCTCGCGGACGATGCGGAAGGCCCTCGCGGCCGACAGGGCTCCCCGTCGAAGGTGGTGCTCCCCGAGGGGTGGCTGGACGACCCCGAGGATGCCTCCGTCCCGGAGGGCGCCGACATCATGCATTCCGGCGGGTAAATACGTTTTCTTTCGCGCTTTTTCTCCCGTAGAATGCGTGGCATGCGCGATTCCTACGCCCAGTCTTTGCATGATTTTTCCGCCGACGTGGTGTCGCTCGCGGAATGCGTGGAGAAAATCCTCGGCCACGCGAACGACGCCCTGCTGCACGCCAACCGCCACATGAGCGATGAGGCGCTCGCCCTCAAGCCCGAGGAGACGGCCATCCGGGCCCGCTGCGAGGAGCGCGCGGTGCGGCTGCTCGCCACCGAGGGCCCCGTGGCGCGGGACCTGCGGCAGGTGATTTCCTCCATCTACATCGTGGAGGAACTCGGCCGCATGGCGGCCCTGGGGCGGCACCTGGCCCGCATCGCCCGCCGCCGCGCCCCCTCCCCCGCGATCCCCGCCGATCTACGCCCCTACCTGGCGGAAATGGGGCGGGTGGCGCTGGCGTTGACGCGCCGCATGCGGGACACTCTCGCCGACCCCGACCCCCAGGTCGCCTCCTCCCTCATGCGGGATGACGACGCGATCGATGAGCTCCACGCCTACCTCTTCGCACAGCTGACGACGCAGCCTTGGCCGCACTCCACGACGGAGGCCATCGATGTGGCGTTGGCGAGCCGTTTCTACGAGCGCTACGCGGACCACGCCGTCCACGTCGGCGCCCGGGTGGTGTATCTCGCGACGGGGTTGCACCAGGAGGATTACCTGGCCCGCCGGGAGCAGGAATTGCTCGACATTGAGACCGATATTGCGGATCTGGAACGCCGGCTGAATAGCTAAAAGAAGGCGGGCGCACCCCACGAGAAATCATGGGGTGCGCCCGCTTTTTCGCGTTTTATCCGAAGCGGCCGGAAATGTAGTCTTCTGTTTCTTTCCGCACGGGGTTGGCGAACATGTCGGCGGTGTTGCCGACCTCGACGAGGTGCCCGGGCTTCCCGGTGGCCTCGAGGGAGAAGAAGGCGGTGCGGTCGCTGACGCGGGCCGCCTGCTGCATGTTGTGGGTGACGATGACGATCGTGTAGTCCTGCTTGAGGTCGGTGATGAGGTCCTCGATCGCGAGCGTGGAGATGGGGTCCAGCGCGGAGCACGGCTCGTCCATGAGCAGCACCCGTGGCTCCACAGCGATGGCGCGCGCGATGCACAGGCGCTGCTGCTGCCCGCCGGACAGTCCCCCGCCGGGCTTGCCGAGGCGGTCCTTGACCTCCTCCC
Source organism: Corynebacterium sp. 13CS0277 (assembly GCF_002994655.1). GTDB lineage: Bacteria > Actinomycetota > Actinomycetes > Mycobacteriales > Mycobacteriaceae > Corynebacterium. Next base: position 76,676 of record NZ_PPDL01000013.1, on the reverse strand, counting down.
ACAGGTTCGCGCCGCGCAGCGCCCGCTCCGCGGTCTCCGCCAGCTTCTTCTTGTCCCGGCAGCCCGCCAGCTTCAAGCCGGCGACGACGTTCTCCTCGATCGACATCGTGGGGAAGGGGTTGGGCTTCTGGAACACCATCCCGATGGTGGAGCGCACCGCCACGGGGTCGACGCCGGGGCCGTAGATGTCCTGCCCGTCGAGGGCGATGCGACCCTCCACGCGGGCACCGGGGGTGACCTCGTGCATGCGGTTGAGGGTGCGCAGCACCGTCGACTTCCCGCAGCCCGAGGGCCCAATGAACGCCGTCACAGCGTTCGCGGGGATGTCGAGGTTGACGCCGCGCACGGCGTGGAAGTCGCCGTAGAAAATGTTGACGTCGTCGAGGGTGAGCGCCATGGGGCCGGCGGTCGGCACCGTCGCGGTCTGGGTGGTGGGAGCAGTCATGTTCATCCTTAGTGTGTTAACGCTGGGCGGTGGAGTAGCGGGCGGCGATGGCGCGGGCGGCAATGTTGAGCACCGCGATGAGCAGCACGAGGGTGACTGCCGCGCCCCACATCTTCGCCACCACCGCATCCGCGGAGCCGGCCTTGTACATGTCGAGCATCATCAGCGGCAGGGAGGACTGGGGGTTGTTCAGCGGATCCCAGTTGATGGCCTGCGTGGAGCCCACGAGGATGAGCACCGGGGCCGATTCCCCCATGACGCGGGCGATGGCGAGCATGATGCCGGTGATGATGCCGGAGGCGGCCGTCGGCAGCACGATGCGGACGATGGTGAGCCACTTCGGCGTGCCGAGCGCGTAGCTGGCCTCCCGGAGGTCCTGCGGCACGATGCGTAGCATCTCCTCCGTGGTGCGGATGATGACGGGCAGCATGAGCAGCACCAGCGCCAGCGACACGGCGATGCCGGAACGCTCAAAGCCGAACAGCACAATCCACACCGAGTAGATGAACAGGGCGGCGACGATCGACGGCACCCCGGAGAGGATGTCCACCATGAAGGTGGTGACCCGCCCCAGGCGGCCGGTGCCGGCGTACTCGACGAGGTAGACGGCGACGAGGACACCAATCGGCACGCTGATGGCGGTCGTGATGCCCGCCTGCAGGAGGGTGCCGATCATGGCGTGGGCGGCACCGCCGCCCGGGGAGCTGAGCAGCACCCCCTTTTGGCTGTACGCCCACCAGTCGGTGTGGGCGATGACGGCCGCCCCGTGGGACACCAGGTCGCTGAGCAGCCACGCCAGCGGGAGCAGCGCCAGCGCGAGGGTGCCGGTGATGACCATGGTGGCGATGCGGTTTTTCGCCACCCGGGCGCGGGAGGGCGGGAGGAACGTGGTGCTCATCGGGTGCTCCTGGTGACGATGGCGCGGGCGGCGGCGTTGACGGCGAAGGTGACGATGAACAGCACCAGGCCGGCGGCAATGTAGGCACCCGCTTTGAGGTTGTCGTTGAATTCCGGGGCGGCGTTCGCGATCGCGGTGGCGAAGGTCGTGCCGCCGTCGAACAGGGAGCCGCGGAACGCGCTGGAGGGGCTGACCACGAGGTACAGGGCCATGGTCTCCCCGAGTGCGCGGCCGAGGCCCAGCATCGCGCCCGACACGAAACCGGTCCGCCCGAACGGCAGCACCGTGAGCTTGACGACCTCCCAGCGGGTCGCGCCCAGCGCGAGCGCGGACTCAATGTGCCCCTTCGGGGTGTGGGCGAAGACTTCCCGGGCGGTGGCGGCGATGATCGGCAGGATCATGATGGCGAGCACGATGCCGCCGGTGAGCATGGTGCGGCTCGTGGCGAACGCCGGGGAGTTCGCGTAGTGCGCGAACAGCGGCACCCCACCGAGGACCGAGTGCAGCTTTTCGAAGGCGGGGCCGAGCGCCGGGCCCAGCACCATCGCACCCCACAGGCCGTAGACGATCGACGGCACGGCGGCGAGGATGTCGACCAGCCAGCCGAGCACCCCCTTCGCCCGGGCCGGCGCGTAGCAGGTGAGGTAGAGAGCGATACCCAGGGCGACGGGCATCGCCAGTGCGAGCGCCACCGCGGAAATCGTGACGGTGACGAGCAGCAGGTTGGCAATGCCGAAGGTCATCGCCTGCGGGTCCTGGGTGTTCCAGTCGCCCCGGTAGGTGAGGAACCCCCACACCCCGCCGGTGTTGTTCGCCAGGGCGGGCGCCGCCCGCCACAGGAGGAACAGCCCGATGGAGGCAATGAGCCCGGTGATGAGCAGGCTGCTGCCGCGGGCCGCCCCGAGGAACAGGCGGTCGCCGAGGTGGCTGCCGCCCTGCACGTCGGGCGGGGGTTGCGGGGTCGTGGGCGCGCGCAGCGCCGGTGCGGTACGAACAGTCATGGTGGTCTACCCGATCGCCTCGACGGCGGCGGCGAGCTTGGCCTTGTAGTCGCCCGCGACGGGGATGTAGCCGGCGGCCGCCAGGTCCTCGTTCTGCGACTCGAGCACCACGGTGAGGAAGTCCTTGACCTGGTTGCGGGTGGTCTCGTCGTAGCCGGCGGAGCACACGATCTCGTAGGTGGTGAGCACCAGCGGGTAAGCCCCCGGCTGGTTCATCTCGAACAGCTTCGTGGAGTCCACCACGAGGTTGTGGCCCTCGCCGGAGTAGGTCAGGTTGTCGAGGGCGGTGCCCACGGTCGTGGGGTTGAGTTCCACCGCACCGGAGCCGAAGTCGATGGCGGCCACCCCGAGGCCCGCCTCGGTGGCGAAACCTGCCTCCACGTAGGTGATCGCGCCCTCGATCTGCTGCACCTGGCCGACGACACCGGTGGAGCCGTTCGCCCCGGAGCCCGTGGCGGTGGGGAACGCCTTGCCCGTGGTCTCCCAGGCGCCCTTCGTCGCGGCCTTGAGGAACTTCTGGAAGTTGTCGCTCGTGCCGGATTCTTCGGAGCGGTAGATGACGTTGATGGGGGTGTCCGGCAGAGTGGCGCCGGCGTTGAGGTCGGCGATGGCGGGATCGTTCCAGGAGGTCACCTTCCCGGAGAAGATGTCGGCGATGACGGCGGGGGTGAGCGTCACCTGCTCGACGCCGGGGAGGTTGTAGGCGACGGCGACGGGGCCGATGACCATCGGCAGGTGCCAAGCCTCATTGCCGCCACAGCGGGCGGCGGCAGCGGCGAGCTGCTCCTCCTTGAGCGGGGAGTCGGAGCCGCCGAAGGCGACCTGGCCGGCGATGAACTGCTTCTGGCCGGCGCCGGAGCCCGAGGGGGTGTACGACAGGGTCGCACCATCGACGGCGGCTGCGTAGGCGGTGCCGAAGATGTCCATCGCCTTCTGCTGGGAGGAGGCGCCCTCCGCGACGAGGGTGCCGGCCTGGCCGCTGAGCTTCTCGGCGGCCTCCGCCGGCAAGGCGGCCTGCTCGCCTCCCGCCCCGTCGGAGCACGCCACCAGACCCAACCCGAGGGCGGCGAGGGCGACGATGCGGCGGGAACGGAGGATGGTCGGGGTGAGGGTCATGCTGGGTCCTTCTGGGCACAGATGCGTGCACTGTTGTGGGTTTTGCGGGGGCCGCCCCCGCGAGCTGATCAGAACTGTCAGGGCGGCTAGAAACAACAATAAAGAAAAAGCCGAAAAAGGCCAGCGAAAAAAGATGAACATCAGGGAAACGCCCGCCCAACCCCCTTCAAACACACGCCCCTACCAGCTGAAAGAGTGCATTTATGGGGATTTTCCCATTAATTTTTTCCACCCCACACGCCCCTGAGCAAGCACCCCCATATTGGGTAGTTTTGGCCCCATAGTGGAGAAATTCAATGATGAGTTCCTTCCGCCATTAATACTCCCCCACTGTGTGGCACCACCCAGGCGGGCGGGGGTGCCACACTACCCCCGCCTAGGTGGTGTACAGGGCGTGACTTTCCACCACCCGGAACCCCATCTTCTGGTACGTCGCCACCGCCGGCGCATTTTCCGCCTCCACGTAGAGCACAATCTCGCCCGCGCCGCGCCGCAGCAGATGCCACACCCCCTCCGCCACGATGGGGGTACCCAGCCCCCGGCCCTGATAGTCGCCCGCCAGGCCCACGACATACACCTCGCCGCGCACAGTCCGCCCCGACCCCAGCAACGACGGCTGCTGGCCGTGCCACTTGGTGAAATGGAACCCGGCGACCCGCGCACCGTCGAGATAGAACACCACCCCGTCGGCGTCGAACCAGTCGGTATCCATCGCCGCGTGCAGGCGCGGCACATCCCAGCCGCCCTGCTCCGGGTGCCAGGAAAACGCATCATTGTTGGCCTCCACCCAGGCGGCATCCACCACCTGCGCACCGAAGTCCGCCACCGCCTCCGCATAGGTGGCGCGCCGCAGGCCACTGACCTCCGGGGCGGCAATCCCCCGCAGGGCGGTCTCCCGGTCAATCGCCATGACGTACAGCTCCCGAGTCTTGTGCAACCCCCACGCTTCGGCTGCGGCGCGCGCCTGCGGCAGGTCGCCGTGCGCCCACGCGCCCCGCCCGGACGACGCCCGCCACAGGGCTGTGCCGATGCCGCGGCGCCGCGCGCGCGGGTGCACGACGAGCTCCACGTTGCCGTCCGGCAGCCGCACCGCCAGGCCCTCCTCGCCGACCGCCCACGCCTCGCCGCCACCGGCGGCCAAGGCCCGCAGGTAGGCCTCCGACAGTGGGGGCACGTGATCATGGGCTTCGGCGGCCGCGAGAAGATCTGCGAAGTCGTCCGTGGGAAGAGCAAGAGTGTGTGCGTCCATGTGGTGCAGGGTACGCCCTACACTTAGACGCGTGCCGAACCTTCATCCCCGCCTCCAGTGGCTCGCCCTGGCTGTGGCCGCCACGGCCGGCCTCGCCTGGGGCGCAGATACGCTGCTCGCCGCCCGGGCCGAGGCCCACATCAGCGACCTCATCCCCGCCGACACCACCCCGCGGGTCTCCATCGCCGGCTTCCCGTTTGTCACCTCCGCCCTCCAGGAAGGGGTGGCGCACATCCAGGTGTCCCTCATCGACACCGACACCTCCCTCGGCCCCGTCAACGTCACCACCACCGCCCACGACGTCCAAGGCCCCACCGACAGCCTCCTCGACGGGCGCCTCGACGGGCTGGTGGGCTACACAGTGAGCCGCTCAGCAACCATCGACGCCGCAGCCCTCGGCCGGCTGCTGGGGATGCCGGACATGGACATCTCCAACCCGACAGACATCAGCCCCGGCGCGGCCCCGCTGCCGCAGGCACAGCTGCGCGGCACACCCCCCGGCTGCACGGAACCCGTCACCGTCCTCGCCGACCTGCGGGTGCGCGACCACATCGTCTCCATCGAGCCCGCCACCACCCCCTCCTGCGGGGCCGCGGCCTTTCGCTGGAGTGCCCCCGCCGACACCCTCCCTGTCGTCGGCACCGCCAACAGTCTCTGGGTGCGCGGCGGCAGCCTCTTCCTCGACTCCGGCATCAACACCCCCACGCCACTGTCCCCGGAGCTGTTTACCCCCTAAGCGCTAAGCTGGGGCACATGACTGACAAGCTCTCCGGCAGCGACGCCGTCAACCTCGCCGCTGAACAAGCCAAACGCACCTCTGACAAAAACATCACCCCCTTCCCCGGCCTGCCCGTGCCGGAAGACACCGCCAACCTGCGCCTCGGCCCGAACCTCCACGACGGTTTGCTGGCCCTACTACCGCTCGTCGGCGTGTGGCGCGGCGAAGGCCAGGCCGACACCGCAGAGCACGGCCAGTTCCCCTTCGGCCAGCAGATCATCGTCTCCCACAACGGGGAGAACTACCTGTCCTACGAGTCCCGCCTCTACCAGCTCGACGAGGAAGGCAACCCGAAGGAGGATGGGTTCACCGAACGCGAACTCGGCTTCTGGCGCATCTCCGAATCCGACGAGATCGAATTCATCCTCACCCACTCCACCGGCGTGGTGGAGATCTTCTACGGCAACCCGCTCAACGAGCGCGCCTGGGAGCTGGAAAGCGCCTCCACCATGGTCACCGCCACCGGCCCCAGCGCCCTCGGCCCCGGCAAGCGCCTCTACGGGCTGCTGCCCACCAACGAACTCGGCTGGGTTGACGAGCGCCTCGTCGACGAGGAACTCAAGCCGCGCATGTCGGCACAGCTGCAGCGCGTCGCCGGATAACACACTCACCCCGCAGGGATTCCCTGCGGGGTGAGCGCCCTTCGGCCGTGCCGTTTCGCAGTGCGGCACCGCGCCAGGCTAGTTGGCCTCCAACGCCTCATCGACGAGGGCGGCGACATTCAAGCCCCCCTTGGGCTTCGGAAGTTTCTCCTCCCCCAGATGCGTGACCCGCACCGCGGTGCGGGCGGCGCTGAGCAACCACACCGAATCCGCGGCGCGCAGATCATCGACGGTGAGGTCCTTCGCCTTCACGCTGATGCCGTGGGCTTCGGCGTAGGCGAAGAGCATCGCCTGAGTGGTGCCCTCCAGGATGGAATCCAAGCCCGTCGGGGTGCGCAGCTTATTGCCGCGCGCCACCACCACCGTCGACGTCGCCCCCTCCAACACGTGCTCGTCCTCCACGTAGATGACGTCGTCGAAGCCGTGGGCGCGCGCATAGCGCAGCGCCGCCATCGCCGCCGCATAGTTGACCGACTTCGCCGCCGGCGTCAACCAGGGCGCCTTCTTGCGGGCCTTCTTCGGCGGCAGGCTGTACCCCCGGGGCGCCAGCATCACCTTCACACCCCGCTGCCGCTCCTCGAGCAGCTGCTCCCCCAGCGGGGTCACCACAATCCACGCCGTGGCGTTCCCCGTCGCCGCCCGCCCCCGCGACAACGTCCACCGGCAACACCCCTCCGCCCCGAACGCGGCTGCGGCCTCCGCGGTCGCTTTCCGCCACGAGTCCTTCGCCACCGGCGGCAACCCAAACAGCTCCGCCGACTGGGCGAAACGCTCCAGGTGGCGTTCCAGGTTCCGGGCCCGCCCGCCCCGAATGAGGAGGGTCTCCACGACGGCGTCGCCGCGGGTGACGGCCGCATCGTCCCAGAAGATGTGCGGCAGCTCGGGGCTGTGCATGCGAGTGGACCCCCCGTAGGGTTCCACGACAACAATGACGGGCTCGGTGCTCATGGCTTCCAGCATAGAACTTGCGCTGCACATGCAGCGGTTACCATGGCGGGTGTGACTGAACAGATACCCGCCCCTACCCCCGCGCTCCACGACGATGCCCTCCCCCACCGCAGTGGGGTGGCCTGGCACTACGGGGACCCCCTCGGGGAGCAGACCCTGCCCCGGGTCGCCATCGACCGGCGCGGCATGCGCTCCGTGGCAGTCGCGGGCCCGGACGCCCGCAGCTACCTGCACAGCCTGTTCACCCAAAAGCTCGACGACGCTGTCTACGGCACCCAGACCGAACTGCTGAACTTGGACGCCCAGGGCCACGTCCTCGAGCACGCCTACGTCACCGTCCTCGACGACGAAATCCTGCTGACCACGGAAGCGGCGGAAACCGCCCGGCTGCAGGAGTACCTGGAGCGCATGAAGTTCTGGAACGACGTCACCATCACCGCCCGCGACACCGGCATCGTCACCCTCCTGGGGTCCGGGGATCCCGTGGCCGAAACCCGGGCGCTCGCGGATATCGCCCAGGGCGCCGGCATCGTCCGCCCCGTCCTCGGCCAGGACCGCCCCCGCGTCGACATCCTCGTCGACGACGCCTTCACCCCCCTGCCGCCGGCGGGCCTGCTGACCTTCGAGGCGCACCGCGTGATGTCCCTCGAGCCGGTCGTCGGTGTCGACACGGACGAGAAAACCATCCCCCACGAGCACCCCCAGTGGATTGGTTCCGCCGTGCACCTCGACAAGGGCTGCTACCGGGGGCAGGAAACCGTCGCCCGCGTCCACAATGTCGGCCGCTCCCCCCGCGTCCTCGTCCGCCTCCACGTCGACGGCTCCGCCCCCCAGCTGCCCACCACCGGCACCCCCATCACCTCCGGGGGCCGCACCGTCGGCCGCCTCGGCACCATCGTCCACCACCACCAGTGGGGGCCGGTTGCCCTCGGCACCATCAAGCGCAGCGCCCTGGGCGCCTCGCTGCAGGCCGGCGATGCGGCACTCGCCATCGACCCGGACACCCTGCCCGCCGAGGGCGCCCCGCAGGCGGGGAAACTCGCGCAGCAGCGCCTCAGGCACCCCCGGTGAACTGGCATGTTCGCCAAACTTTTTGCTTTCCGGCTATTGTGTCTGACAGGAAGATAAACGTTGAAAGCTCTCGGGGCGAACCCTCGCGCCCCGGCGAAGATCAAGGGGGTCCAACCATGGGTCGCGGTCGTGCCAAAGCGAAACAGGCCAAGGTTGCTCGCAAGCTCAAGTACAGCACTCCGGAAATGGACCTCGACTCGCTCCAACGCGAGTTGGTGCACAAGTCCGATGAGTCCTCGCACTCGCCCTACGATGAGTGGGCCGACGAGGACGACTGGCGCTAGATAAAAAAACCAGCACCCCGCGCGGGGTGCTGGTTTTTTGCTGCTACCAGTTCGGGTGCGTGTCGTGCATGACGACGCGGGGGTCGCCGTCACTGGGGCGCACGTGCCCGAGTTCCCAGGCGTCGATGTGGCGGGCGGTGAGCATCGCCAGCGCCCGGTCGCGGTCTTCGGCGGCGACGACGGCGATCATGCCGACACCCATGTTGAAGGTTTTCTCCATCTCCTCCATCGGCACGGAGCCGACGGTGGCGATGGTGCGGAAAATCTGCCCCGGCGTCCACGTCGCGCGGGACACATCGGCGGTCAGGCCCTCGGGGATGACGCGGGCCAGGTTGCCGGCCAAGCCGCCGCCGGTGACGTGGCAGAAGGTGTGGGTGTCGCACTCGGCGGCGAGTGCCAGGCAGTCGAGGGCGTAGATGCGGGTCGGTTCGAGGAGTTCCTCGCCGAGGGTACGGCCCAGTTCGTCGACGTAGCCGTCGAGCGGCAGGCCCGCGGTGTCGAGGAGGACGTGGCGGGCGAGGCTGTAGCCGTTGGAGTGCAGCCCCGAGGACGCCATACCGATGAGCACGTCACCGGCGCGCACCTTGTCCGGGCCGAGCACCTCGTCGGCCTCCACGACGCCGACGGCGGTCGCCGACACGTCGTAGTGGGTGGGCTCCATGACGCCGGGGTGTTCGGCGGTCTCGCCGCCGAGGAGGGCGCAGCCGGCCTGCACGCAGCCCTCCGCGATGCCCTTGACGATGTCGGCGACGTGCTCCGGCACCACCTTGCCGACGGCAATGTAGTCCTGCAGGAACAACGGCTCCGCGCCGCACACCACCAGGTCGTCCACGCACATGGCCACGAGGTCAATACCGATGGTGTCGTGCTTGTCCATCGCCTGCGCGATGACCAGCTTCGTGCCCACCCCGTCGGACCCGGCCGCGAGCAGCGGGTTGGTGTACTTGCCGAGCGCGAACAGGCCGGCGAAGCCACCCAGCCCGCCGCGCACCTCCGGGCGGGAGGCACGCTTGGCGTGGGGGGCGAAAAGTTCCACGGCGCGATCGCCGGCTTCAATATCGACGCCAGCGGCGGCGTAGGAAATGTTCTCAGTCATTGTCGTCCTTCAAAAGTCTTTAGATGCCTTGCATGGTGCGCACAAGGTCCGCGTTGGCGTTGCCCGCCGGCAACCCCAGGGGGTACACGCCGTCGAAGCAGGCGCAGCACAGCTCGGGGTAGACCTGCTTGGTGGAATCCACCATCGCGTCAACGGACACGTACCCCATGGAGTCGGCGCCGACGGCGGTGCACACCGCCTGCACCATGGCGGCCTCGTTGTCGCCCTCCACACAGTTGGCGAGCAGCTCGCCGGGGGAGGCGAAGTCGATGCCGTAGAAGCAGGGCCACTTCACCGGCGGCGAAGCGATCCGCACGTGCACTTCCGCCGCGCCCGCCTCCCGCAGCATGCGGATCAACGCCCGCTGGGTATTGCCGCGCACGAGGGAATCGTCGACGACGACGAGGCGTTTGCCGTTGATGACTTCCCGCAGGGGGTTGAGCTTCAGGCGGATGCCCAGCTGGCGGATCGTCTGCGAGGGCTGGATGAAGGTGCGGCCCACGTAGGCGTTCTTCATCAGGCCCTGCCCGAAAGGAATCCCGGACTGTTGGGCGTAGCCCACCGCGGCGGGGGTGCCGGATTCCGGCACGGGGATCACCATGTCGGCGTCCGCGGGGCACTCGATGGCGAGCTGGCGGCCGATTTCCACGCGGGTGGCGTTGACGGCGCGGCCCCGGATGACGGAGTCGGGGCGCGCCAAGTACACGTACTCGAAAACGCAGCCCTTGTGGGTGGTGGGGGCGAAACGTTCCGAGTGGACACCCGAGGCGTCAATGGTGACGAACTCGCCGGGTTCGACCTCCCGCACGAAGGAGGCGCCGACGATGTCGAGGGCGGCCGTTTCGGAGGCCACCACCCAGCCGTTATCCAGCCGCCCAATCGACAGGGGCCGCACCCCGAACGGGTCACGGGCCGCGTAGAGGGTTTTGCCGTCGGTGAACGTCAAACAGAACGCGCCCTGAAGCCGCGGCAACAGTTGCTTCGCGCTCGCCACCAGGTTGGTGTTCTCGTCCACCCCGTGCGCCAGTAGCGCGCACATCACATCCGAGTCGGAGGGGTGCGTGTCCTTGTTGACCAAGCCCAACTCGGCGGCTTCGTCGAGAAGCTCGAGGTAGTTGACCAGGTTGCCGTTGTGGCCGAGCGCCACATCCGTGCCGTCGGCCGCCATGCGGAACATCGGCTGCGCGTTTTCCCACGCCGCCCCACCGGCCGTCGAATAGCGCGTGTGGCCAATGGCCACATCCCCCTTGAGCGCCGCCAGCGACTGCTCGTCGAACACCTGGGACACCAGGCCCAAGTCTTTGAAGACGACCACCTGATCCCCGTCGCCCACCGCAATGCCGGCGGCCTCCTGGCCGCGGTGCTGCAGGGCGTACAGGCCGTAATACGTCAGCTTGGATACGTCCTCACCGGGCGCCCACACGCCGAACACGCCACACTCTTCGCGTGGGGGTTGCTCGCCGTGGTCGTCCAGTGGACTTGGAGGGACAAAGACATCGGTGGATGCGGAACCAGCCGCACAACGCTGTTGAGCCACGGGCGACATGCTAGTGGCTGCACCGCAGCCCTTGCCACGCCGCGCCCCACCCCGCGGGGGTGGCTACAGCAGCGGCAGATAGTGGGCAATCTCGCCGGCACGGGTGCCCGAAATCTCTACCCCCGCTAAACCCGCCACCTCCTCGAGGGTGCGCTCCCCCCTGGCGAGCTGCAACCACACCTGCGGCGGCAGCTCCACCACATTCGGCGGGGTGCCGCGGGTGTGGCGGGGGCCGTCGATGCACTGCACGGCCACGAAAGGGGGGATGCGGAGCTCCACGGCGTGGCCGGGGGCGAGGTGCGCGAGGGTGCGGGCGGACAGCCGCACCGCCTCGGCGAGGTTGGCGTCGGGGTTGAGCAGGGCGGCGCGGGTCGCGGCCGGATCGGGGGCTTTTCTCACCCCACCCATGCTAGTAAAGTGCAACAGAACACACTCTCTTCTTCGAAGGATTCCCATGCATCGTTCCCCTGAAGTGACCCTGCGGTTCCTGGCCGCCCCCACCGACATCATCATGGCCGGCTCCCACGGCGTGGGCGGCGGCCGCGTCCTCGAGTGGATCGACAAGGCGGCCTACGCCTGCGCCGTCGGCTGGTCCGGCACCTACTGTGTGACCGCCTACGTGGGTCACATTCACTTCACCCGCCCCATCCCCTCCGGCCACATGGTGGAGGTCCGCTCCCGCATCGCGATGACCGGGCGGTCGAGCATGCACATCATCAACGAGGTGCTGTCCGCCGACCCGCGGGAGGGCGTGTTCACCCGCGCCTGCGACTGCCTCGTCATCTTCGTGGCGAAGGATCCCGCGACCGGCAAGGGGATGGAGGTGCCGAAGTTCGTGCCCCGCAACGCCGAGGAGGAGCGCGTCTTCGCCGCCGCCGAGTCCCGCATTGAGCTGCGCAAAGCCATCGAGGAGGAGATGGAGAAGCAGACCTACAATGGCCCCTCCGATGCGCCGCGGCTCATCACCCGCTTCCTGGCGAAGCCGACGGACGTGAACTGGGGCGGCAAGGTGCACGGCGGCACCGCCATGGAGTGGATCGACGAGGCGGCGACGGCCTGCACGATGGAGTTCTCCGGGGAGCACACCGTCGCCGTCTACGCCGGCGGTATCCGCTTTTACCGGCCCATCCAGATCGGCGATCTTATTGAGGTAGATGCGCGGCTCATGCGCACCGACGCCCGCAGCATGCAGATGAGTGTGCACGTGCGCTCCGGGGCGCCGACGGGCGGGCGAGGCCACTTGGAGGACGCCATCCACGCCACGATTTCCTACATTGGTGTCGACATTGACGGCCACCCGCTGCCGGCCCGCCAGTTCGTGCCCCGCACCGAAGAGGACCAGCGCCTCGCCGGGCACGCCGCCATCCTGCGGGAGCTGCGCGCCAAGTACCACCCGCTGCCGCTCATCAAGCACCACAACCCCATGGAACTAGACTAAGTTCCCATGATGCTCGCCAACGCGTTCTTCCTGTTCAACATCGCGGCCGCCACGATCGTGCTCCTCGTCGAGCTGCGCCGGGGCTCGTCGACCCTGCGGGCGGTGGTGACCTCCGGCGCGGTCGCGGTGTTCTCCGTGCTGGGGCTGGTGGGCTACATCGTGTTCCGTGCCGTGGAGCAGCGCAACAGGTTCTCATAGCGCCCCTCAATGTCGGCGAGGTCCGCGGCGTTCGCGACCTCGCGGCGCGCGTCCTCCCACACGAGCCGCCCGTGGGCGGCGAGATAGTCCCGCCGGGCAGGAATGTCGACGACCGCCGCAACACTCGCGAAGGCCTCCAGGAGGCGGAGGTAGACGGCGGTGGTGCCGGCGGCGTTTTGGCGCAGTTGGTGGAACATGACGTCCACGAGACCTTCGAAGGTGGTGACGGTGTACTGCACCCGCAACACCCCGTCGACAACGACCACGCCCACCGGCAGCGGCCGCGCCCCGAGGCGGGCGAGTGCCTCCGCGAAACGATCAATGACGTCCATGGCGGTGAACGGGTCGTTGGTGCCGGGGCTCAACGCCCGCACCCCCACTTCGAGGAGCTGGCGCACGCTGAACTCCAGGTCCTGGGTGTCGTCGCGGCTGGACCCCACAATCATCGCCCGGTGCACGAACTCCTCGCCTTCGCCCTTGACGCGGGCAATGATGCTGCCGGTGAGGACGTGGTCGCCGGGGTGCACCAGCAACTCCACCGCCGCGCCCGCAGCGGCCGCCGCCCGGCCCAGAGCCTGGTAGTCAATCGACTGCACATAGCCGCCCCGGGGCGCCCGCACCTCACGGGCGCCGAGGAAGTAGCCTGCGGGGGCTTTCTCCCCCGCCGCCTCCTCCGTCGCCGCATCAATCGCCCGATCCAGATCCCGGGCCAGGAGGTTGACCACCCGCGTCATGGAGATACTTCTCGCCATGTGGCCGATGCAGTACACCAGGAAGCCGACGCACGCCGCCGCGTAGAGCATCGCCACCGTGACGTTGTAGTGCGGCACAAAATCGCCTGAGATCGCCCGCAGACTCACCAAACAGAAGGCGAACGTGGCGACGAAAATCCCCAGGGTGGCCTGGATGCCCCGGTCCGCGAGGAAACCGTGCAGCAACCGGGGCCCCATGGTGGACACGACCGACGACAGCGCCGCAATCGTAATGGAAAACACCGTGCCCGCCACCCCGATGGAGGCGCTCGCCACCGCGCCGAGCAGGCTGCGGGCACCGGACTCGCCGCCGCCGTAGACGAAGCGCAACCACTCCGGTTCCCCAGCGGAGCGCTCCGCCCAGATGAGCGCCACCGCCAACGCGACGCTGCACGCCACGAGGGCGGCGGGAACAAACCAGAACGCGTCGGTGACTTGTTTCGCACCGTGCCGGAACTTCTGCATGGGATGCCAGTGTAGCCTGCACCCATGACCCCCATGGCGCTCATCCTCATCGACTTCCAACGCGGTTTCGACCGCGACGGCCGCAACAACCCCGCCCTCGAGGGCAATGTCGCGCAACTCCTCGCTGCCTGGCGGGACCGCAACTGGCCGATTGTAATGGTGCGCCACGACAGCGCCGACCCGGACTCGCCGCTGCACCCCAGCCATCCCGGCAACGCCCTCACCCTCGACGTCGACGCCGACCTGCTCGTCACCAAGGACGTGAACTCCGCATTCCTCGGCACCCCGGACCTTGCTGCCTGGTTGCGAAGCCGCCACATCACCAGCATCGCGATCTGCGGCATCACCACCAACCATTGCTGCGAAACGACGGCCCGGATGGGTGGCAACCTGGGCTTCGACGTACACTTCCTCCTCGACGCCACCGCCACGTTCGGCCGGGAGGACATCGACGGCACCGTGATCAGCGCCGACGAACTCCAGCGAGTCACTGGCGCGAACCTGCACGGCGAGTTCGCGACGGTGCACCGCACCGCCGATTTCCTGCGCGCCCTGGAAAAAGGGCACGACGAGTAGCCCCCGGACCACCCCTGGATCCGGGGGCTGCTCACGCCCCACCGCTTACGGCCCCCGCAAGTGCCGCAGTGTTTCTCCCGCCGCGAACCGCGACATCGTGGACTCGCCCTCCGTGGCCCGGCCACGGAACTTGAATCTGACCTTGCCGTCCGCGTCCCGCTGGAACTGGCCCCGCCGCCTATTCGGCCCCGCGTCCCGGTTCAACCCATGATGCCTAGCACACAACAACGCGAGATTGTCGACGTCGGTTTTGCCGCCGTACCGCCAGGCCTTCAAATGATGCACCTGACACCGGGCACTACCCTGATTACAACCGTCTGCCTGGCACACCCCCTGCTCCGCATGCAACGCAATCCGCTGCGCCACCGACGCAAGTCTTTCGGTGCGGCCCAGTGCGATGGGGACGAAGGTGACCGGATCGTGGATACACAACCACCAATCCGCCTCATCGATCAGTGCCTGCACCTCGTGGCCATTCAACGTGCCACCATGACTGCCCAAGTACTCAGCCTGCGTGCCCAACAACTCCTGGGCAGTGACACTAACCACCAGGGCGGGCGCCCCACTACCCACAGTGATGGCCCGCTTCAAACCCTCGATCGCCAGCCACGCCGGGTTCGGCCCCTCATCATCCTTCTTCTTCTTTGATTTCTTGGTGTGCCGCAAAGCGCCCTTCATCACGGCCTCCCCCTGGGCGATAAACCCATCGAGAAGCCCCTTGGTCGTCGGATTGCACTTCGCCGTCAACGTGTACAGACCATCTGAGTCCGTGGTGCTGCTCCAGTGCAGGCTTTCCGCACCCGGCTTCGCCGGCTGACGATCAGAAGCCGGCTCCTGCCGCTCCTTCAACATGCGCTTGGCGTCCTTGATCGGCCGGCCAGCCACCAGGCGGGCCAACTCCAACCGCGCGGCGGGATCCTCCGGGGTGGGTTTCCCCTCGTTGGCTTTCACCACCGCAGCATTGATGTCGTCCACTGTGGCGTCGCTCAGCTGCCCACTCAGGTGCATGTCGCGGAATTCTTCTTGGGCTGCGCGCTGGTCTTTGCGCACCGGCTTGTACATCGACGCGCCCCGGGTGATGAGCTTCTTCGCCTCCCGGGTGGGCACGGCGTAGAGCTCTGCGAGGTAGTCCTCGGTGCGCGGGGAGCCGACCTCGTCGCCGGCGTTGTCTTTATCGGCGTAGTAGGCGTATTCGGCGAGGAGGTGTTGGGCAGCGCGAAGCTGCGGCTGCGCTTGTTCCATCGCTGCGCGCCGCTGTTCGGAGGTCATGCTGGGCATGGCCTGAGTGAGGCTGATCCAATCCATGCCGCACACCCTAGGAGCACGGCCAAGCAGAAATCTAGGGGGTGCGCGCAAGCCTGTGGATAACTCGCCCCGCACGGGTTGTTTGCCCAGGGTAGAGGGGGCGCGAACCTTGGTCCACAGGCACGACAAAGCCCCCGCCGCGCGCTGCGACGGGGGCGTGTGCCGGGTTATTCGACGACGGAGTTCGCGCCGACGGCGTGGCCGAAAAGCTTCGGCAGGGTGCCGCGCCACGCGGTGTCGAGTTCCTCAAGGCCGAGGGTCACGGGCCCGAGGTTGACGGTGTCGGTGGCGGTGGTCTGGCCGAGGCGGACGGCAGGGATGCCGGCGGCGTCGGCGAGTTCCTTGAGCACAGCCGTGTGCGCCGGGTCGACGGCGACGACGATGCGGGAGGCGGATTCGCTGAACAGGGCGACGAAAGGGTCGCTGTGCGCGGCGGTGACGTCGACGTCAAGGCCGACGCCGTTGCACACGGCCAGTTCGACGAGGGTCTGCGCGAGGCCGCCCTCGGAGAGGTCGTGGGCGGCGGCGAAGATGCCGCCGTCGACGGCCTGGGCGTGGAGCAGTGCGGCGAGGCGTTCTTCGTCGGCGAGGTCGACCTGCGGGGGCAGGCCGTTGAGCCCGCCGCCGGAGAGCTGCTGCCAGATGGAGCCGCCGAACTCCTCACGGGTCGTGCCGAGGAGGATGAGGTCCTGGCCGGCGGCGACGCGGGTGCCGATGGCGTGGTGGACGTCGTCGATGACGCCGAGGACGCCGACGACGGGGGTCGGCAGGATCGGCACGTCACCGGTCTGATTGTAGAAGCTGACGTTGCCGCCCGAGACGGGGATGCCGAGCTCGTGGCAGCCGTCGGCCAGGCCGTGGACGGCTTCCTTGAACTGCCACATCACGTCCGGGTTTTCGGGGGAGCCGAAGTTGAGGCAGTTGGTGACCGCGATGGGTTTCGCGCCGGTGGCGGCGACGTTGCGGTACGCCTCGGCGAGAGCGAGACGGGCACCCATGTTGGGGTCGAGGTAGGTGTAGCGGCCCGAGCAGTCGGCGCTGACGGCGACGCCGCGGCCGGTTTCCTCGTCGATGCGCAGCACACCGGCGTCCGCGTCCTTCGCCTGCACGGTGTTGCCGCGCACGTAGCGGTCGTACTGTTCGGTGATGAACGCCCGGGAGCACAGCGCCGGGGAGGACACCATGTCGAGCACGGCCTGCCGCAGGTCGGCGGGGCGGTCGACGGGGGTGTACTGCTGCACCTCGTCCTGCCAGGCGGGGCGGGCGTAGGGCCGGTCGTATTCGGGGCCTTCGTTGGCGATGGTGTGCGCCGGGGCGTCGACGACGACCTCACCGTGGTGGGTGATGACGAGGTGCTTGCCGTCGGTGACTTCGCCGATTTCTGCGCAGGGCACATCCCAGTGGGCGCAGATCTCTTGGAATTTCGCCACGTTGTGGGGTTCCACGACCGCGCACATGCGTTCCTGGGATTCGGAGGAGAGGATTTCGGCGGCGGTCATGTTGTCGGCGCGCAGCGGCACCGCGTCCAGGTTGACGCTCATGCCACCGTCACCGGAGGCGGCGAGCTCACTGGTGGCGCACGACAGGCCGGCGCCGCCCAGGTCCTGGATGCCGACGACGACGCCGGCGGCGTAGAGGTCGAGGCAGCATTCGATGAGGACCTTCTCGGCGAAGGGGTCGCCGACCTGCACGGCCGGCAGCTTCCGTTCCGCGCCTTCCTCGAACGTGTCGGAGGCGAGCACGCTCACACCGCCGATGCCGTCGAGGCCGGTGCGGGAACCGAACAGCATGACCTTGTTGCCCCGCCCGGAGGCGAACGCCAGCTTCAGGTCCTCCACCTTGAGGGTGCCGACACACAGCGCGTTCACCAGGGGGTTGCCGGCGTAGGACTCGTCGAAGACGGTCTCGCCGCCAATGTTCGGCAAGCCGAGGCAGTTACCGTAGCCACCGATGCCGTCGACCACACCCGGCAAGACGCGCTGGGTGTCGGGGGCGTCGGCGGGGCCGAAACGCAGCTGGTCCATCACCGCGATCGGGCGGGCACCCATCGCCATGATGTCGCGCACAATGCCACCGACACCGGTCGCCGCACCCTGGTGCGGTTCCACGTAGGAGGGGTGGTTGTGGCTCTCCACGCGGAAGGTCACCGCGTGGCCGTTGCCCACGTCCACCACGCCGGCGTTCTCACCGATGCCGGCGAGGATCTTCGACGCCATCTCCGGGGTGGTGGTGGCGCCGAAGTAGCGCAGGTGCGTCTTGGAGGACTTGTAGGAGCAGTGCTCCGACCACATCACCGAGTACATCGCCAGCTCGGCGTCGGTGGGGCGGCGGCCCAGGATTTCCTTGATGCGGGCGTACTCGTCATCCTTCAAACCGAGGGACGCGTACGGCTGCTCCAGGTCCGGGGTAGCCTGGGCGTGGGCCACCGTATCGTTGTGCACACTCACAGGGACAGCTCCTTTACAACGGTGGCCACAGACTCAAACAGTCCCAGCCCATCAACACTCGGACCCGTCAGCGCCTCCACGGCGTGCTCCGGGTGCGGCATCAGCCCCACCACCCGCCCATTGGGGCTGCACACGCCCGCGATGGCGTTGACGGACCCATTGAAATTGTCCGTGTAGCGGAACACCACACGGCCCTCCCCCTCGAGTTCCTTGATCGTCTCCGCCGACGCCTGGAAACGGCCCTCCCCGTGCTTCGCCGGGATGAGGATCTTCTGGCCAGCATCGAACTGGTTCGTCCACGCCGTGGAGTTGTTCTCCACCTCAAGGTAGGTGTCCACGCAGTGGAAATGCAGCCCCTCGTTGCGGGTCAACGCGCCCGGCAGCAGGCCAGCCTCCGTCAAAATCTGGAAGCCGTTGCAGATGCCCAGCACCGGCATGCCTTTCGCCGCCGCATCCACCACCGACCGCATCACCGGCGCGAGCGCCGAAATCGCGCCGCTGCGCAGGTAGTCGCCGTAGGAGAACCCGCCGGGCACCACCACCGCGTCCACCCCCTTCAAATCCGGGTCCGCGTGCCACAGGTCAACGACGTCGTGGCCGGCGATGCGGGCGGCGCGGGCCGCATCCACATCGTCCAGGGTGCCCGGGAAGGTGATCACACCGATCGCCATCTAGGCCTCCTCAACGACGATCTCGAAGTCCTCGATGACGGTGTTCGCCAGCAGCTTCGACGCGATCTCTTCCAGTTGCTCCGGTGCCAGGTCGACGTCCGTGTCGATCACGAAACGCTTCCCCTGGCGCACGTCCGCGACACCGGTAACCCCGATGCGCCCCAGTGCGCGGTGAACGGCCTGGCCCTGCGGGTCCAGAATCTCTTGCTTTGGCATGACATTGACGACTACTCGCGCCACGGTGTCTCCCTCGTGAAAAGAATGTGAAGTCTTCGGCGGTGTGTCTTACAGTGCCGGCACTCTTGCCCCCGGTGCCGGCACGAAACCAGCAGGACAATCGGACGCGGCTACGTGCACGCCCAAAGCATAGCCAGCAGCCTGGCCAGTGCCCGAACCAGTACACCCGTGGGGGTAGCTGGGCGCGGGCGTGTGCTGCTGCAACACCACTGCACTCGTGCCGTAGATCGCATGAGCGTCGGGTGATGGCATGCGGCGACGGTGTTGTTGGAGGCTATGCCGGCGAGTGCCCCAGGTCCGCGATGAGGCGGGTGGCGAGTGCCCGGCTGGATTGGGGGTTTTCGCCGCTGTAGATGGCGCCATCGACGACGATGTGGGGGCGGCCGGGCAGGCCCTTGGAGTAGTCGACGCCGGCGTCTTTCATGGCGTCTTCGAGGAGCCAGGTGGCTTTCCAGGCGAAGGGGTTGATGCGTTCTTCGCGGTTGGACAGTCCGGTCATGCGGCGGCCGGCGAAGACGTTGCGGCCGTCGTCGTCGACGGCGGCGAGGATCGCGGCGGGGGCGTGGCACAGCAGGGCAACGGGTTGTTCGGCGGCGACGCGCTGGGCGAGCAGCCGCCCGGAGGCGGCGTTCACGGCGAGGTCTTCCATGGGGCCGTGGCCGCCGGGGTAGAAGACCAGGTCGACTGCGGCGATGTCGTCTGCGCTGAGGTCTTCGAGGACTTCCGGGTGGGCGAGTTCGGAGGCGATGCTGTCGAGGTAGGCCTCGGCGTGGCGGCGGGTGGCGGGCAGCCCGCCGGAGATGCCGAGGCTGAGCCGGTCGAGAGTGGGGGCGACGCCGCCGGGGGTGGCGATGCGGATGGTCCAGCCGGCGCGGCGGAACAGCTCGTGGGGGACGGCGAGTTCTTCGGCCCAGTAGCCGGTGGGGTGCTCGGTGCCGTCGGCGAGTGTCCACTGGGTGGCGGCGGTGACGACGAAGAGGACGGTGGTGTTGCCCGTCTGGTGGCGGTCGGCGAGCCAGCGTTCGTAGGTGGCGTTCGCGCCGCGGGTGCTGAGGACGTCGGCGGCGAGGGCGGCCCGCGGGTCGAGGTGGGTCTGCGGGGCTTTGCCGCGCCCGAGGCGGCGCATGTTGCGGCGCACCCACGCCATGGAGGCGGCGGAGGCGATCGCCTTGTTGGTGATGGAGGTGGTGGGGATGTCCGGGGTGGCGTCGACGTCGCCTGCGCGCCAGCGGGCGGGCAGGTCGGGGGCGGCGGACAGGGCGGTGCCGATGCCGACGAGGTCGACGCCGCTGTCGAGGACGCGGCGGGCCACCGGTTCGCGGTTGATGCCGCCGGTGACCATGAGCGGCAGGGGCGAGTCCTCGACGAGAGTGGTGGCCATGTCGAGGAAGTAGGCTTCGCGGGCCTGGGTTTTCTCATCGGCGGCGTTGCCGGTCATGGCGGGCGATTCGTAGGAGCCGCCGGAGAGTTCTACGAAGTCCGCGCCGGCGGGCGCCAGCCAGTGCAGCACCTGGCGGGCGTCGTCAATGTCGAAGCCGCCTTTTTGGAAGTCGGCGGAGTTGAGTTTGACGGCCACGATGAAGTCGTCGGCGACGGCGGCGCGGACGCGGCGGACGATCTCCAGCAGGAGGCGGGCGCGGTTGGCGAGGCTGCCGCCGTAGCTGTCGGTGCGGGTGTTGACGCGCGGGGAGAGGAATTGGCTGAGCAGGTAGCCGTGGGCGGCGTGGATTTCCACGCCGTCGAAGCCTGCGCGGGCCGCCAGGGTGGCGGAGGTGACGAAGCGGTCGATGGTGGCGTCGATCTGGGCAGGAGTCATGGTGACGGGCTGGGCGAAGGTGACGCGGCTGCTGCCGATGTCGACGCGCAGGTCCGACGGGCCCCACACGACGCCGGGTTGGCCTTGGGGGATCTGCCGGCCCGGGTGGTTGAGCTGCATGATGATGCGCGCCCCGTGCCGGTGGGCGGTCTCCGCCCAGCGGGCGTAAGGGCCGAGGGGTTGCGCGGCGTCGAGGACCATGGCGCGGGGCCCGGTGAGGGCGGCGTCGTGGACCATGACGTTGCCGGTGATGAGGGTGCCGGCGCCGCCGGCGGCCCAGGTGTCGTAGAGGCGGAAGACGTCCTCGCCGGGGACGTGCTCGTCGGTGCCGAGGGATTCTTCCATGGCGGCTTTGACGATGCGGTTGGGCAGTTCGACGCCGCGGGGGAGGGCGAGTGGGGTGAACAGGGACATGGGGGAAACCTCCAACAAAGATGTTAACGTTGTTTACATCGCACCCTAGACGAGAAAAGTGAACGGTGTCAACATTGGCGTATCATCACGGCGACCTCAAACAAACCCTCCTCACCCTCGCGGCCGAGGCCCTCGCCGCCGGCGAGCCTCTCTCGCTGCGCAAACTCGCCGCTGCCGCCGGCGTCTCCCCCGCCGCCACCTACCGGCACTTCCGCGACAAACACGCCCTCGAATCGGCGCTCGCCGCCCAGGGCTTCGCCGCACTCGACGGCCAGCTCGCCGACCTCGACATCCACACCCCCGGCGACCTCGTGCGCGTCGCGCACACCTACCTCGACTTCGCGCTCGCGCACCCGGCGACCTTCCACCTGATGTTCACCACCGACTGCGACCCCACCTCCCCGGACCGCGTCGCCGCCGTCGACAGCATCACCACCACCTGCCTGGACCTGGTCGCCGCCGCCGGCATCGCGCCCGCAGACGCGCCCGCCGCCATGTCGGCCATCTGGTCCTTTGCCCACGGGATCACCACCCTCACCCTCGAGGGCAAACTCCCCTCCACCGCGCCCGCAGACGCCCACCGCACCATCGACCAGGCGTGGGCGGCGTGGGCGGCTATGCTGAACACACACCCAGCCTGAGAAAACACTGAAATTCGAGGAGACTCTCATGCACCGCTCCCTCCGCGCCCTCGGCGCCGCCACCCTGGCGGCCGGGCTCATCGCTACCGGCGCTGCCCCGGCCCACGCCGGCTACACCACCGCCCCCACCACCGCCAAGACCTGCGAATTCACCCCGGATGCGGCGGCCACGAAGGCCTACCAGGACCTCTACGTCGCGCTGCGCACCCAGTCGGAGAACGCCATCACCGCCACCCTGACGGGCGACCTGGGCACGGCCTACGCCGAGTACTTCCCGCTGCACCGGCGCGCCACCTACAGCAAGGACCTCAGCGCCGCAGAGAAGACCCGCGTGGAGGCACTGGCCACCCAGCTGCGCACGGGCCTGGCCGCGCAGGGCGCGACCGAGGACGAGATCGCCAACGTGCTCGCCACCGGCGAAGCCCTGGCGAAGCAGGTGCTCGACTCCCTGCAGTCCACCTTCCACGGCTACCTGGCCAACCCGAAGGAGGACACCGACGCTGAGGTGGCCCGCCTGGCCGGCCTCCAGCCGGAGGCCGCCGCCGCGGCCGCCACCCCCTTCGGCACTTTCGCACCGAAGCACTCCGCCCTGTTCGCGCCCGCCTTCGCCGGCGCCGACGTCGCGGTCGCGACGACGGGTGCCGCCTACGCCAAGGCCGCAGGCCCGGGCGCATTCGCCGCCGCCCTGCCCGCCTGCCGCACCACCACGACGCAGGTCACCCCGGCGAAGCCGGACACCACCACGCCCGCGAAGGACACCACCGACGCGGCGAACTCCACCACCCAGCACACCGACACCCAGGGGGTGGACCTGTCTTCCTACAAGGGGATGAAGTCCATGCAGGCCGTCATGGTCGTCGTCACCCTCATCGTGGCGGTCCTGTCCTGGCTGGGCCTCATGCCCCGCTTCTAACACCGCACAAACACACACCCCACAGCGCCAGGCGCTGTGGGGTGTGAGCGTATGTGGGCTTATTCGCAGGCCACGCCGTCCTTGTCGCGGTCGAGGCGGGCGCTGTAGCCGGGCTCGCCGCGGTAGACGGGGCCGTAGCCGTCGGCACGCATCGCAGCGCACGAGCGGTAGGACGCACCTGCCGGGGGCACGCGGCGGGCCGGCGCGGCAGCCGCACGCGGGGCCGGAGCCGGGGCGGGGGCTGCCGCCGGAGCAGGCGCAGGTGCCGGAGCAGGCGCAGGTGCCGGTGCCGGAGCCGGTGCCGGAGCGGGAGCCGGTGCCGGTGCAGGAGCCGGGCCGGGGATGATGCCGGGCAGCGGGTTCGGCACGCGGCCGGCGGCCACATCCTGCAGGAAGTTGTGGGCGGCCACGCCCGCGGCACCCAGGGCGGCCACGGTGACGACGCCGCCGATGATGAGCGCCTCGTTGTCGCTGGAGCCCTCGGAGGAGCCTTCCTTATCGGTGGAGGTCTGGTTCGTGACGGTGAGCGAGCCGGACTGCTGGGCCTCGGCGGCCTCAGCGGGGACGACGGCGGTGGCGGCGACGGCGAGGCCGGTTGCCAGGGCGACCAGGCGGGTCTTGCAGGACATAGCGGGCATCCTTCAACTACTTCGGGCTCCGCGCCGCACTGGGAGTGCGGGTGCGCTGCGGACGACAGCTGCGCACCCTCCCACCGGTTGTGAGGTGGCTCCCAGTGGGCGCGGGTGGACTTTTTTCGCCCCTAGTTGTAGCCCCGTACGCTGGGACAACCCAAATGGGGGCGGCGACGGGGGTAGTTTTTGCGCTGCAGTGGTTTACTCACGCCCCACAGGTTGCGGTGTGTTCGTGCGGTAATACATCAGCGCCGGGATACCTGCGAGCACCGCGATGCCGCCCGCATAGTAGGCGGGCATGAGGTGATTGCCGGTGGCGTGCACGAGCCATTCCACGACCGGCGGGGTGAGCCCACCGAAGATGACGGTGGCGAGATTGTAGCCGAGCGCCATGCCGGAGTAGCGGCCGAAGGCAGAGAACTGTTCCGGCACGGCGGCCGCAGCCACGGCACTCCACCCGGCGGCCGGCACCGCCAGCAGCACGACCGCGGGCAGGGCGGCGACCCCGAGCAGCCAGTAGCCCGGCACCACGACGATGACGACCGCCGCGAGCAGCGCCGCGAAGGCCGCCCGGCGGCCCACCCGGTCGGAGACCCACCCCACGGCGGGGGTGACGAGGATCGCCGCGACGGCGGCCGCGACCCCGTAGCTCAGCGCGGCGCGCCCGCCGGCCATGCCGGTGGACTCCATGAAGGTGGGGATGTAGGTGATGGTGAGGAAGTAGGTGGCGGAGCCGACGGTGGAGATAAGGAAACTCACCGCGATGGCGCGGCGTTGGGTGCGCAGCGCCGCGGACAGGGGGTTCTCCCCCGCCGCCGGCGGGGGCGTGTCCACCAGCCAGCGCCGGAGCGGAATCATCGCCGCCGCCAGCACCGCGCCGACAACAAACGGCAGCCGCCACCCCCAGGCGTAGAGCCCCTCCTCCCCGAGGACGACGCCGACGAGGGCGGCGCTGCCGACGGCGAGCAGGGCACCGACTTCACTACCGGCGGCCGCCCAGCTGGCGACGAAGCCGCGGCGGTGCGGGCGGGCGTTTTCCATGAGGTAGACCATGATGCCGGTGTATTCCGCCCCGACGGAGAACCCCGCGAGCGCCCGCAAGCACAGCACCCCCACCCCGCCCCAGGTGCCCGCGGGCATGGCGGCGATGCCGGCCATCGCCACCGCCATGAGCCCGGCGGAGGCGACGAGCGCGGTCGCGCGACCCCGGGTGTCTCCAATGTGGCCGAAGACGACGGCCCCCAGAGGGCGGAAGACGAAGCCGATGGCGCCGGTCGCGAGCACCAGCAGCAGGGAATCATCGCGGCCCGGGTAGAACGTCGCGGCCAGGGCGCCGGCGAGGTAGAAGAACAGGGAGTAGTCGAACCATTCGATGATGGTGCCAAGAGCGGCGATGCCCAGGGAGCGCCGGGCCTGGGTGGCGGTGGCCATGGGGATTCTCCTCACGTCGGGTGCGCTGCCCCGCACCCTACCGCGTGAATGACATTCACCCCCACCCGGGTGTGGCCTGGGAAAAAATTCCCCCATATCGTGGCGGCGGTCACTAGGCCTCTGTAGCATGGCACACACCATGCCCTGTTGTGACCCCTTGTGAGGCTCCCGTGACATCTGCACACGACATCGTCATCATCGGTGCCGCCCGCACCCCCACCGGCCGCTTCCAGGGCGGCCTCGCGCACATGAGCGCGCCCCAGCTCGGCGCGCACGCCATCGCCGCCGCCCTCGGCGACATCCCCCCGGAAGCCGTCGACGCCGTCATCTTCGGCCAGGTCCTCCAGGCCGGCGTGGGCCAAAACCCCACCAAACAAGCCGCACTCGCCGCAGGCCTGCCGCAGCGCGCCCACACCAGCACCGTGAACAAGGTGTGCCTGTCGGGGCTCACGGCCATCATCGACGCCGCCCGCCTGCTGCGCGCCGGCGAGGCCGACATCGTGGTCGCCGGCGGCATGGAATCCATGTCGAACGCCCCGCACCTTCTCCCCCACTCCCGCACCGGCCAGCGCTACGGCGCGTGGACGGCCCGCGACCATATGGAATCCGACGGGCTGACGTGCGCGAAGCTGGGGATCTCCATGGGGGAACTCACCGAGTCCCACGCCGACCGCTTCCCCGTCACCGCCGCCGAACGCAACGAGTTCGCGGTGGCCTCCCACCGGCGGGCAGCCGCCGCCTGGGAGGCGGGCGTCTTCGACGCGGAAGTCGCCCCCATCACCACCAGCCGCGGGGAGACCATCACCCGCGACGAGGGCATCCGCCCGCACCTCACCCTCGCCGACATCAAAGGCCTGTCGCCGGCGTTCGTCGCCGACGGGCAGCTCACCGTCGCCCACGCCAGCCAAATTTCCGACGGCGCGTCCGCCGTCGTCCTCACCACCCGGGCGCGCGCCGCGGGCTGGCCGATCCTGGCCACCCTGCGGGCCGTCGGCCAGGTCGCCGGTCCCGACAGCTCCCTCCAGGCGCAGCCCGCCCACGCCATCGCCCAGGCGCTCGGCCGGCAGGGCTGGGAGGCAGACAGCCTCGACCTGGTGGAAATCAACGAGGCCTTCGCCGATGTGGCCCTCCATTCCGCCCGCGACCTGGGCATCCGGGAGGAGGTCCTCAACCCGCACGGCGGGGCCATTGCCCTCGGGCACCCGATTGGCGCGTCCGGGGCGCGGCTCGCCGTCCACGCCGCCCACCAGATCGCCGCCGGCCACGCCCGGCGCGCCGCGGTGGGCCTGTGCGGCGGCGGTGGGCAGGGCGAGGCCCTGCTGCTGGAGACCTAAATTCAATTCATAAGGAGTACACGATGAGTACGACGACTCATGCCCCGCCCGTTGTTGCTGAGGTGCGGGGCCGCGCCGGGATTCTCACCCTCAACCGCCCGGAGGCGCTCAATGCGCTCACCCAGGAGATGGTGGACCTCATGACCGCAGCACTGGATGCCTGGCGCCAGGACCCGCAGGTGCGGGTCGTCATCCTGCAGGGCGCGGGCGACCGGGCCTTGTGCGCCGGCGGTGACGTGGTCATGCTGTACGAGGATGCGCTGGCGAAGGGGACGGCCGGGGAGCATTTTTGGCGTACCGAGTACCAGCTCAACCTGGCGATTGCGCGCTACCCGAAGCCGTATCTGGCGCTCATGACGGGCATTGTGTTGGGCGGCGGGATTGGGGTCTCCGCGCATGGTTCCCACCGGGTGGTCACTGATTCGACGCGTATCGGCATGCCGGAGGTCGGTATCGGGTTCGTGCCCGATGTGGGCGGCTCCTACCTGTTGTCGCGGGCGCCGCAGGGCTTCGGCCGGCACTTGGCGTTGACGGCGGCGCATGTGGGCCCGGAGGCGGCGCTGGCGGCGGGCTTTGCGGACTATTTTGTGCCTGAGGACCTTCTCCCCGACCTCGTGGAGCGGCTCGCCGCGACCGGGGATGTCGGCGTCATTGAGACCTTCGCCCAGCCGGGCAAAGGCAATCTCAATTTCGCGGGCCTTGCTGCGGCCTACGACGCCCACAGTGTCGAGGAGGTGCTCGACAACCTTGACGCCCTCGGCACGGAGGACGCCCAGGATGCGGCGCGCCGGATTCGGCGGGCCTGCCCGCTGGCGGCGGCGGTGGCGTGGGAGTCCCTGGAACGCGCCCGGGGGTTGAGCCTCGCGGAGGCCCTCAATCAGGAATTCCGGGTGAGTCTCAACATGCACCGCAACCCCAACTTCCGCGAAGGGGTCCGCGCCCAGCTGGTCGACAAGGACCGCAACCCCACCTGGCTGCCCGCGCGCTTCGACCAGGTGGACCCGGAGGAGGTGGCCGCCATGTTCGGCCCCATCCAGGACCCCCGTTTTTCTCCCCTCGGACTGTAAATAAGGAGCAACCCCATGGACTACACGACCATTGTTGTTGAGCGGCGCGGCCGCGTCGCGCTCGTGACCCTCAACCGGCCGCAGGCGCTCAACGCGCTGAACAGCCAGACGATGGAGGAGCTGGTGGCCGCCGCCCGCGCCCTCGACGGGGATCCGGAGGTCGGCTGCATCGTCGTCACCGGCAGCGAGAAGGCATTCGCCGCGGGCGCCGATATTAAGGAGATGGCGTCCCAGGGCGCGACGGAGATGTACATGGCGAACTTTTTCGCCCCCTGGGAGGACTTCACTCGGGTGAAGACCCCCATCATCGCCGCGGTGTCCGGCTACGCGCTGGGCGGCGGCTGCGAGTTGGCGATGATGTGCGACTTCATCATCGCCGCCGAGAATGCGAAGTTCGGGCAGCCGGAAATCAACCTCGGCGTCATCCCCGGGATGGGCGGCTCGCAGCGGCTGACCCGGGCGGTGGGGAAAGCGAAGGCGATGGAAATGTGCTTAACGGGCCGGATGATGGGTGCCGCGGAGGCGGAGGCCTCCGGCCTGGTGGCCCGGGTGGTGCCGACGGCGGACCTGCTGGAGGAGGCGCTGGCGACCGCGGAGACGATCGCCGGGAAGTCGAAGGTCGCGGCCGTCATGGTCAAGGAGGTCGTCAACGCCGCCTTTGAGACGACCCTCGCCCAGGGGGTGCTCTTCGAGCGGCGGGTGTTCCACTCGGGGTTCGCCTCCCAGGATCAGAAGGAAGGCATGGACGCCTTCGTCACCAAGCGAGACCCGCAGTTCACCCACCGGTAGAATGACGGCCGTGGATATCCCTCGGCACCCGGGGGCGATACTGTCGATGTTGTTCCTTCGCCCCTCCGGCACCTCCTGCGCCGACCTCGCCCGGGCGACCGGCCTGTCGGAGAAGCTGCTCACCGCCTTCATCGACGGCGATGTGCACGTCAACGAATACTTGGCGTTCCGGCTGGCCGACCATTTCGGCACCACCGCCGCCTACTGGATTGGCTTGCAACGGCGCTGGGAACACCGCTAACAGCACGAAAGCCCCGCTCAGACCGAGCGGGGCTTCGCGGTTCTCTAGCCGCGCAGGCTCGCGAAGTCGCTGTCGGCGTACTCGCGGCCCACGGTGGAGGCTCCGCCGTCGGCGGCGTGGATGGTGTCCTCCCGCTTGCGCAGGTCGACGCGGCGGATCTTGCCGGAGACGGTCTTCGGCAGGTCGAAGAACTCCAGGCGGCGGATGCGCTTGTAGGGGGCGAGTCCCTCGCGGCAGTGCTTGAGGATCGCTTCGGCGACCTCCGGGGATTCCTCATAGCCGGGCGCGAGCGCCACATAGGCCTTCGGCACGGCCAGGCGCACCGGGTCCGGGGAGGGCACGACGGCGACCTCGGCGACGGCCGGGTGCTCGATGACGACGGATTCGAGTTCGAAGGGGCTCAGCCGGTAGTCGGAGGCCTTGAACACGTCGTCGGAGCGGCCAATGTAGGTGAGGTAGCCATCGGCGTCGCGCTCCGCGATGTCGCCGGTGTGGTAGTAGCCGTCGCGGAAGGTTTCCGCGTTCTTCGCCGCATCGCCGAAGTAGCCGGGGGTGAGCCCCACGGGGCGGGGGTCGAGGGCGAGGCAGATTTCCCCGTGGTCGCCGATCTCGTCGGTGGCGGGGTCAATGAGGACGACGTCCATGCCGGGCAGGGGGCGCCCCATGGAGCCGGGCTTGATGGCCTGCCCGGGCGAGTTCGCGATCTGCACGCTCGACTCGGTCTGCCCGAACCCGTCGCGGATCGTGGTGTTCCAGGCGCGTTCCACCGTGGCGATGAGCTCGGGGTTGAGCGGCTCGCCGGCGGCGACGACCTTCTTCGGCGGGGTCGCCAGGCGGCTGAGGTCCGCCTGGACGAGCATGCGCCACACCGTCGGCGGCGCGCAGAAGGAAGTCACGCCCTCCTTCGCCATGGTGTCCATGAGGGCGGCGGCGTCGAAGCGGGCGTAGTTGTACAGGAAGATCGTGGCGCCCGCGATCCAGGGGGCGAAGAAGTTCGACCACGCGTGCTTCGCCCAGCCCGGGGCGGCGACGTTCAAGTGCACGTCGCCGGGCTCCAACCCGATCCAGTACATCGTCGACAGGTGGCCGACGGGGTAGGAGGTGTGGGTGTGCTCCACGAGCTTGGCTTTCGACGTGGTGCCGGAGGTGAAGTACAACAGCAGCGTCTCGTCGGCGCGCGTCGGCTGGGTGGGAATGTAGGTGGTGGGCTCCGCGTAGCTTTCCGCGTACTGGATCGTCAGGTGCGTCTGCTGGGCGGGGGCCTCGTCGCCGCACTGAATGACGGTGAAGTCACCCGGGACCGCCCCGAACTTGGCGGCATCGTCCGGGTTGGCGACGACCCAGCTGATCTCGGCGCGCTCCGTGCGGTCGGCCAGATCCGCGGGCCCCAGCATCGCGGTCGCGGGGTTGAGGACGAAGCCGCCCTTGATGCAGGCGAGCATCGTCTCCCACAGCTCCACCTGGTTGTTGAGCATGAGCATGACGCGGTCGCCGCGCTGCATGCCGAGGGTGGTGAACCAGTTCGCCAGCTGGTTGGAGCGGGCGGTCATCTCGGCGAAGGTGCGGCGGGTTTCCGTGCCGTCCATATCGCAGATGACGAGCGCCTCCCGGTCCTTCGTCTCGGGGTCGGTGCCGAGGTAGTCGAACCAGTCGAGGGCGAAGTTGAATTCCTCGAAGCGGGGCCAGGTGAACTGCTCCCGGGCGGCCGGGTAGTCCTCCCGAAGTTCGAGGAGCAGGTCGCGGGCGGCCTTGTAGGCCTGGGTGGTTGGGTTGGTGCTCACAGGCTTGTGCTCTCTTTCCGTCACGTCGGGCGAAAACCCACACCGCAACAAAGGTCAGATGTTTGTTTAGGGGGTACACGCCGCCAGCAGTGCAGTGTGACCCACACCGGCGAGTGTAGTGGCGCGGCGCACATCGCGCAGTGGAACCACCCCCGGACACGCCCCACCCACCCCCGGCAGCAAATCTTGCAACGGCTCACACCCACCCCACTTCACATGCCCATGCACGACCGGGCACCACACCACCATGCGCCCATAAAACGGCAGTTCAGGCACATATCCATCACCCGATTCGACCAGGAGATTTTCTCCCGCGAGACACTGCGATGTGGGGCACACCCTTTGCAAGACTGTGGGGGTGGCCACTGGGTGCACCCATTCCGCATCCCGCCACATGCGCGGCGCGCCGTGGCTACACTAGCGCTCACCGATTCCCCCCTGTCACTTTCACCTGTCTTCCAAGGAGTTGCCATGAGCTCTGCCCCCTTGACCCCCTCCCTCCTCGACCGCGTGCACTTCCCGGACGCCGACCTCCTCAAGGTCGCCGACCAGCTGGACGCCTCCGAGCGCGCCCACCTGGAGCGGGTGCACCGCTTCCTCCAGGAGGAGATCCGCCCCGTGGTGGGCCCCTACTGGGACCGGGAGGAGTTCCCCTTCGAGTTGCTGCCGAAGCTCGCCGAGTACGGGCTCGGCAACATTGAGCTCGGTGGCCACTCCCGCCTCCTCAAGGGCCTGCTCTACGCCGAGGTCACCCGGGCCGACGTGTCCCTGTCGGCGCTCGTCGGCATCCACAACGAGCTCATCGTCGGCGCCATCGAGTACCTCGGCTCCGAGGAGCACAAGGCCACCTGGCTCGAGGACCTCAAGACGTTCAAGAAGGTCGGCTGCTTCGCCCTGACGGAACCGGACCACGGCTCCGATATCGCCGGCGGCCTGGCCACCACCGCGGAGGCCACCGCCGACGGCTGGGTCATCAACGGCGCCAAGCGCTGGATCGGCGGCGGCACCTTCGCCGACTTCGCCGTCGTCTTCGCCCGCGACACCCGCGACGGCGAGGTCAAAGGCTTCCTCGTGGAGATGGACCGCCCCGGGGTCACCGCCACGAAAATCTGCAACAAGATGGGCCTGCGCATCATGCAGAACGCCGACATCACCTTCGACAACGTGCACATCCCCGCCTCGGCCCTGCTGCCCGGCGCGCAGACCTTCGCCGGCACGAACGTGATGCTGCGGAACTCGCGCGCCTGGGTCGGCTGGCAGGGCGCGGGCGTGCAGTTGGGCATCCTCGACCGGGCGCGCGACTACACGCTGAGCCGGGAGCAGTTCGGCAAGAAGCTGGCGAAGTTCCAGCTGGTGCAGGAGCAGCTGTCCCGGATCTGCGGCAACGCGGCGGCCTCGCTGGCGATGCTCGCGCAGGTGGCGTGGCTGCAGGAGCACGGCCAGTTCGACATGCCGCACGCGGCACTGGCGAAGGCGACGGCGACCCGGCTGGCGCGGGAGTCCGCGGGGCTGGCCCGGGGCCTGGGTGGCGGCAACGGCATCGTCACCGAGTTCGAGCTGTCGAAGCTGTTTAACGACGTGGAGATCCTCTACACCTACGAGGGCACCTACGAAATCAATTCGCTCATCGTGGGCCGCGCCATCACCGGCCAGTCCGCATTCGTCTAGGAGGACCTCATGCTCATTGATTCTGTCTGTTCTGCTGTTGTCACCGGTGGCGCTTCGGGGCTGGGGGCGGCCACCGCCCAGGCGCTCGCCGAGGCGGGGGTCACGGTGTTCGCCTGCGACCTGCCGTCCGCCATCGAGTCGCTTGCATCCCCTATCCCCCAGGTCACCTATGTGGCGTGCGATGTGACGGACCCGGCGGCGGTGGAGGCCGCCGTCGCCCAGGCTGCGGCGGCCGCCCCGCTGCGGCTGGCGGTCGCCTGCGCTGGGATTTGCCCCTCGCAGCGGATCGTGGGCCGCGCAGGCCCCCACGACCCGGGCTTGTTCGCCACCACCATTGCCGTGAACCTGACCGGCACCTTCCACCTGCTCACGAGTGCGGCCGCCCAGATGGCCGCCCAGGACCCCGTCGACGCCGACGGGCAGCGCGGCCTCATCGTCACGACTGCCTCCGTCGCCGCCTTCGAGGGCCAGGTCGGGCAGGCCGCCTACGCGGCCAGCAAGGGCGGCGTGCAGGCGCTGACGATTAGTGCCGCGCGGGATCTCGCCTCCCAGGGGGTGCGGGTGTGCACCATCGCCCCCGGCATCGTCGCCACCCCCATGATGGCGGGCATCACGCCCGAGTTCCGGGAGACCTTGGAAAAGCTCGTGCCGTTCCCGGCGCGCATGGCGGCCCCTGCCGAGTACGCCCAGCTGGTGCTCATGCTCGCGGGCAACTCCTACCTCAACGGGGAAACGATCCGCCTCGACGGGGCGCTGCGGATGCCGCCCCGCTAGCCCCGGTAGGGCACCAGCCCCCAGTAGGGGAACACGTGCCGGGAGGTCGCCACCACCGGCCCTGCAGGAGTATCACTGAGCACACGCTCCGGGTGATACTCCTGCAGTCGTTGCGCCGCCCCCGCATCCCCCAGGGTCGGCGAGGCCGCCACCCGGGCGCGCGCCTCCCAGTCGGCGGGCATGGGCGCCTGCCCGTCGAGTTTCACGCCCGCCACCGCGGCGAGGACGTGCACCCAGGTCCGCGCCACCGCGTCCCGCTGGTAGCCGCCCCCGCCGAGCGCCACCCAGCGGCCCCCGGCGAAACGCTCCGCCCAGCGGGCCACGCTGCGGTAGCTTTTGCCCATCGCGTCGACCGACAATTCCAGGTGGGTGAGCGGGTCCGATGCGTGTCCGTCGGCACCGTGCTGGCTGATGAGGATCTGCGGGCGGAACTTCTGCAGCAGCGGCGGCACGATGGCGTGCACCGCCTGCAGCCACTCCATGTCGCCCGTGGCGGGCTCCAACGCCACGTTGACGGCCGTGCCGGCGGCGTGCGGCCCACCGATCTCGTGGCCGAAACCGGTGCCGGGGAACAGGAACAACCCCGATTCGTGCACGCTGATCGTCAGCACCCGCGGGTCGTCCCAGAACAGCTGCTCCACCCCGTCGCCGTGGTGGGCGTCCAGGTCGAGGTACGCCACCCGCGTCGCCCCCTGCTGCAGCAGCCATTCGATGGCCACGGCCGCGTCGTTGAGCATGCAGAACCCCGCCTGGGTGCGGCGGCCCGCATGGTGCAAACCCCCGCTGATGTTCAGCGCCCGCGGGTGGGTGCCCTCCCACACGGCGCGGGTGGCGTGGAGGGTGCCGGCGGCGACGGCGCGGGCGTGGGCCGCCAGCCCCGGCACGACGGGGTGGTCCTCGGTGCCGATGCCGAACTCGGGGTGGGCGGCACCGGAGTCGAGGGCGGCGAGGTACTCGGGGTCGTGGACGCGGGCCAGCAGGTCCTCCGGCAGCGGATCGGGGGCCGCGACCTCCACCAGGTCGAGCAGGTGGAAGTAGTCGGCCAGCTCCACGGTGAGGCGCACCCGGTCCGGCCCCATGGGGTGGTGCGGGCCGTAGGAGTAGCCGGTGAGGTCCTCGGAGTAGACGAGCAGCGGCCGGGCGGGCGGCTGCTGCCCCATCGGGGTGTAGTGCCTCATGGTGTCTCCAGGTTGCGGGCTAGCGGGTCGCGTTCCTCCGGCAGGGGTGCCACCCGCACCCGGGCGCCGACCACACTGGTGGTGGCGGCGGCCGCGATGACGGGGGTGAGTTCGACCTCCACGATGCTGGGGTGGTCGTCTTTGAGGGCGGCGAGCCGCTGCAGGACGTCGACGAGGCCGTCAATGTCGGCGGGGCGGGTGCCCCGGTAGCCGGTGAGCAGCGGCGCGGCACGCAGCCCAAGCAGCATGCTGCGGGCGTCCTGCGGCCGCAGCGGCGGCACCCGCCACGCGGTGTCCCCCAGCAGGTCGGAGGCCAACCCGGCGCCGCCCACGCTGATCATGGGGCCCAGCACCGGGTCCTCGATGGCGCGCAGCGTCCACGAACTGCCCGCCGGTACTTCCGGCTGCACCGTCAGCCCCAGGCCGGCGGTGCCCGTGTCGGCAATGTCGGCGGCGATGCGCCCCATGTGCCGCCACGCTGTCGCCATGGCCTCCCGGTCGCGAATGCCGCGGGCGATGGTGGCGAGTTCCGGGCGGCCCCGCACCACGGGGCTCGTCGCTTTGAGCACGACATCCCAGCCGTAGGCGGAGGCTGCGTCGACAGCCTCGTCGAGGGTGCCGACCGGCTGCCAGGGCACGACCGTGATGCCGTAGGTGGCGAGCAGTTCGACCACCGTGTGGTCGTCGAGCCAGCCGCAGGTCTCGGCGATGAGTGCGCGGGCGGCCGCCCGGTCGCCGGCGAGGACCGTGTCGTCCGGGTGGGGGCGGGCGGCGGCGCGGCGGCGTTCGTTGGCGACGATGAGGCTCAACGCCTCCAGGGGTTCGGCGTAGGCCTCGAACACGGGCAGTTGTCCCGGCCCCTCCGGGACCGTGATGTCCGGCTGGGGTGGGCTGCGGAACCCCACGAACACCCCGATGAGCGGGATGGGGGAGGTCTCCGCGAGCAGGCTGAGCCCGGCGTAGACCTCCTCGAAGACCGGCTCGGAGATCTCCACAATGGCCGCCACGACCGCATCCACCTCACCGCGCAGCTGCTCTTCTGCCGCCCGCAGCACCCCCGCCGCCGGGTCCCCACCAATGGTGGTGGCCTGGGGTTCCAGCCCGAAGCGCAGGCCCGCGGCCACCATCTGCTCGTTGAGCCCCGCCGAGTTACTCACCACCGCCACCCGCGGCCCCCGCGGCACCGGCTGGCGGGCCAGAATCGTCGCCACGTCATACATGGTGTCCCGCTGCGACACCACCATCGCGCCCGCCTGCCCGATGACCTCATCCAGCGCCCCCGGGGTCGCCTCCGGGAGGTGCTCGGAACGCCGCGCCGAGGACAATGCCCGCGAGGGCGTGAAAATCACCACGTGCTTCTCCAGCGCGAGGCGGCGCAACACCCGGAAAAACTTCCGCGGGTTCCCAATCGCATCGAGCGATAACAAACAAATCCGCGTGTGCGCGTCGTCGAACCAGAACTGGATGACATCGTTCGCGGTGACGTCGGCGAACGCACCCGTCGCGATGAAGTTCGACACGCCCACCTGGCGGGTCGTGGCCCGCGCCAGCGCCAGCGTCGCCACCCCCGCCGACTGGGTGAACAGGCCCACCGCGCCCGCCCGCGGCATCGGCGCCGCCGTCGCGTTGAGCCGCACCGCGGGGTCGGTGGTGAGCATGCCGAGGGAGGCGGGCCCCAGGGCGCGGACCCCGTGGGCGCGGGCGTGGGCGACGAACTCGCGCGCCGCCCGCGCATCGAGGATGGGGTTTTGGCCGCGCGCCAACACCACCACCCCGTGGGCGTTTTTCCGGGCCGTGGCCGCCAGCACGTCGCCGAGGGTGTCGGGCTCGTACTGCACCACCACCAGGTCGACGTCCTCGGCGATGCTGTCGAGGGCTTCAGCTGCGGTGTTTCGGGTGCAGGTGATCATCCGCAGGGTGCCCTGGTAGCCGCCGCCTACCACGGAGGCAATGATGCCCTCCATGGTGTCCACCCGGCCGACGACAGCCACGCTGCGGGGGTGCAGCATGCGGCGAATCGCCGCCGCCTCCGAGCGGTGCTCCCGCTGCAGCATCACGTCCCGGGAGGCTGCGGTCGGGTCGATGGGGAAATCGACCACAATGAACCCGTCCTCCAGCTGTGGGGCCACCGCGTAGCCGGCCCGCCGGAACACCGCCACCATGGAGCGGTTGTGGGTGAGCATCTCCGCGAAGAAGCGCTCCACCCCCAGCTCGCGGCCGATGTGCGCCAGGTGCTCGAGCAAAATGTTTGCCACCCCGCGCCCCTGGTGGGCGTCCTGCACGAGGAAACTCACGTCGCCGACCTTCGCGGGGAGCAGCTGCGGCACCAGCTCGAAGCGGGCGGTGCCGATGATGCGTTCTTTTTCCTCGATGACGAGGGTGACGCGGGTGGCGTGGTCGATGGCGAGCCAGCGCCGCAAATCCTCGTCGTTGAGCTCCGGGTGGGTGCCGAAGAAGCGCAGGAACTTCGACTCCTCGCTCACGCCGGCGTAGAACTCCACCATGGCGGGCGCGTCGCCGGCGCGCACCGGGCGCAGGATCGCCACCGCCCCGTCGGCGAGAACAACGTCCGCCTCCCAGGTGGTGGGCGCGGCGCACTGGGGGTGGTAGCGGGGATCGCTGGGTGTGATCATGGCCCCTCCTCTCGTGTGACCCAATGTACAGCGCGAGAGGGAGGGTGAGGGCGGAAACGAAAAAAAATGCCCCGCAAAGCAGGGCAGGGGGTGTGCTATGAGGCCGGTGTCTTGAAGAACTCCACGATGCGCAGCACTCCGTAGACGATGAAGGTCACGGCGATGACGTACACCACCGCCACGGCGGAGAGCAGTGGGTTCGCCAGCACCACGAGGCCGAACACTACACTTGCCACCCCGCTGAGCAGCAGCACCGTGGTGGCTCGCTTGCCGATCACCTTCCCCTCGCTCACCGCAAGCATGATGCGCCCGATGCCGACCATGAGCAGCCAGAAGCCCAGCAAGAAGGGTACGAGACTGGCTTGCTCCAGCAGCCCGCCGGCGAGCAGGCCGATGCCCACGAGAATGCCGAGGATCGCGGAGACAAGCTTCCATCCGGAGCGCTTCTCATGGGACAAGTAGTCGGCGAGGCTGACGATGCCGTCGACGAAGACGCAGAAAGCGAAGAACCACCCGAGGAACGCCATGTTCCACAGGGGGTTGGCAAAGATGAGGCAGCCGGTGATGATGAACAGCACCCCGGTTGCGAGAGTGCGCCAGTGGCGCTGGGTAGGCATCAGAAAAACTCCTGTGAGTAAGAAACACAGCATCAGCCGTGTGGACTATCCCCCACCCTACGCCGCAGCACGCCTGCTACCTAATGGTGCTCTGTGGGCTCCGCCGCGAGCGGCGCCGCCAGCGCGCCGGCAGCAATGCCGATGACGAGCGGCACGTACGCCAGGCCCGGCACGAGGAAGAGCACGACGAAGAACACGACGAGCGGCTTGCGGGTCACCACCGTGAGCAGCGCGCCCATCGCCGCCACCGCCGTCACCCCCACCGGCGCGACCGCCGTGCCGAGCATCGTCGCGACGAGCAGCATGGGGAAGATCACCCCGCCGCGCCACCCGGAGCGCACGGTGAGGATGACCGCCCCCAGCTTCGCCACCGCCCCCAGCAGGAGTGCCGCGGGCGCGTAGGCCTCGGGGTGGGTGCCGATCTGCAGCAGCTCCTGATCGCCGGCAAAGCGCAGGTGCGGCCACGCGGTGAACACGACCGCCAGCAGGGCGCTGCCCACGAGCGTCACCCGCGCCGAGGGCGGGCGGACGGCGAGGCGGTCGGCCCAGGTGTAGGCGCAGCCCACCGCCGCCGCGAGCAGTGCCGCCCCCACCACAGCGGGCAGCGCATCCCAGGTCAGGGTGATCTCGGCGCGGATGCGCAGCGAGGGCGTGTGGCTGAGCATCACCACGCCGAGAAACGCGCCCAGGCCGGCGGTCGCCGCCACGAGCTGCAGCACCTTTCGCCCGTCGAGGCGGCGGGAGCCCAACAGCACACCCGCCACCGGGGAGCCGTAGAGGGCGCCCAGGGAGGCGTCCACCCCGATCTCGGCGATGAGGTCCCGCTCGTGGGCGTCGCGCAGGCGGGCGGCCACGAGGGCGGACAACTCCCCCACCACGGCGATGATGCCCGCCTCGGGGCCGATGGCGCCGCCGGCGACGACCGCGAGAAACGCGCTGAGCGCCAGCACGGCGCCCCGGCGGCGGTGCCCCGCCCCGGGCAGCAGGGTGTCCAGGTAGGCGATGAGCGCGCCGGCGCCGAACACGATGGGGGCGATCATCCACCGCTGCGGCAAGTGCTCCCAGAGGGTGTGCTGGGCGGCGTGCATCGCCACGAACACGGCGGCGGCAATCGCGCCGGCGAGCGCGCCGTAGGCAACTCCCAGCAGCGCGAGGCGGGGACGGAAAGCAGTCATAGGGCCCAGCTTAACCCCATTCGGGCTACCCCCACGGCAGCCGCGCAGCCAGGACCCACGGGGGTGAATCGTGTTCACCGACACACAATTCGCCGCACAGAACGCTGGCTCACACTAGGCTGTGAGCCACACCATGTAGCGGTGGTCACTTTTCCCACGATTGGAGTTGTCCCCATGAGCCCCGTTTCCTACGGCCACTACATCAACGGCACCCGCACCGCCGGCACCTCCGGCCGCACCCAGGACGTGTTCTGCCCCGCCACCGGCGCGGTGCGCGGCACCGTCGACCTCGCGAGCGCGGCGGAAGTCGACGCCGCCATCGCCACCGCCGTCGCCGCACAGCCCGGCTGGGCGGCCACCAACCCCCAGAAGCGCGTCCGCGTCCTCATGAAGTGGATCGCGCTCATCGGCGAGCACCTCGACGAGCTCGCCGAAGTCCTCGCCCTCGAGCACGGCAAAACCTTCGAGGACGCCAAGGGCGACGTCATCCGCGGCGTCGACGTGCTCGAGTTCGCCCTGTCCGCACCCCACATGCTCAAGGGCGAGTTCTCCGACTCTGTCGGCGGCGGCATCGACACCTACTCAATGCGGCAGCCCCTCGGCGTCGTCGCCGGCATCACCCCCTTCAACTTCCCCGCCATGATCCCGCTGTGGAAGGCCGGCCCGGCACTCGCCGCCGGCAACGCCTTCGTCCTCAAGCCCAGCGAACGGGACCCCGGGGTGCCGCTCCGCCTGGCGGAGTTGTTCACCGAGGCCGGCGGCCCGCCCGGGGTGTTCACCGTCCTCAACGGCGATAAGGAAGCCGTCGACGCGGTTCTGCACCACCCCGCCATCCAGGCAGTCGGGTTCGTCGGCTCCACCGCCATCGCCCAGTACATCTACACCACCGCCGCCGAGCGCGGCATCCGCGCCCAGTGCTTCGGCGGGGCGAAGAACCACATGATCATCATGCCGGACGCGGACCTCGACCAGGCGGCCGATGCCCTCGTCGGCGCCGCCTACGGCTCCGCCGGGGAGCGCTGCATGGCGATCTCGGTGGCCGTGCCCGTCGGCAAAGACACCGCTGAGAAGTTGCGCGACAAGCTCCTGGAGCGCATCCCGCAGCTGAAGGTGGGGCACTCCCTCGACCCGGAGGCCGACTACGGGCCCGTCATCACCCCCGCCGCGAAGGAACGCATCACCACCCTCATCGGCGAGGGTGTGGCCGCCGGCGCGGAGCTGCTCATCGACGGCCGCGGGCAGGGCGCAACGGACGCGGAGTTCGACGGCCAGTCGCTCGCCGACGGCTACTACGTCGCGCCGACTCTCTTCGACCACGTCACCCCCGACATGAGCATCTACACGGAGGAAATCTTCGGCCCCGTGCTCTGCATCCTCCGCGCGAACTCCTACGAGGAGGCCCTCGCCCTGCCCTCCGAGCACGTGTACGGCAACGGGGTGGCGATCTTCACCTCCTCCGGGGCGACCGCCCGCGACTTCGCGCAGCGCGTCCAGGTCGGCATGATCGGCATCAACGTGCCCATCCCCGTGCCGATCGCCTACCACACCTTCGGCGGCTGGAAGGCCTCCGGCTTCGGCGACTTGAACCAGCACGGCCCCGACTCCTTCCGCTTCTACACCAAGACGAAGACGGTGACGTCCCGCTGGCTCGACGACGCCGCCGGCGCATCCTTCGTCATGCCCGTCATGGATTAAGGAGAGCACCATGGAACTCGCAGTCATTGGCCTCGGCAACATGGGCGGCCCCATGGCGGCCAACCTCGTCGCCGCCGGGCACACCGTCCACGGCTTCGACGTCACCGACATCGCCCGGGAGAAAGCGGCCGCCGCCGGGGTGCAGCTCCACGACTCGGCCGCGGACGCCGCACGGGAGGCACGCATCGTCGTCACGATGCTGCCCAACGGCAGCCTTGTCCGCAGCGTCCTCGCCGAGTGCGCCCCGGAGTGCACCCCCGGCACCCTCTTCGTCGACTCCTCCACCATCGGTGTCGGCGAAGCCAAAGACAACCACCAGTACCTCGCCGCCGCCGGCCACCGCTACATTGACGCCCCCGTGTCCGGGGGAGTCACCGGTGCTGCCGCCGGCACCCTCGCCTTCATGGTCGGCGGCGCAGCAGACGACCTCGCGGACGCCGCCTGCGCCCTGGACATCATGGGGCGCTCCACCACCCACTGCGGGCCCGTCGGCGCCGGCGCGGCCGCGAAGCTGTGCAACAACATGATCCTCGGCATCCAGCAGATCGCCATCGCCGAAGGCCTCACCCTCGGCGAAAGGCTCGGCCTCGACCCGCAGGCCTTCTTCGACGTGGTGTCGAACTCCACCGGCGCCTGCTGGGCACTGACCACCAACTGCCCCGCCCCCGGGGTGCTCGGCACCGCGCCCTCCGACAACGACTACACCCCCGGCTTCGCCACCAACCTCATCGTCAAAGACCTCGGTCTCGCGATGGACGAAGTGGCCGCCACCGGCACCCGCGCGCAGCTCGGCGCACTCGCCGCCGAGATCTACCGCCACCTGGCCGACAGCGGCGCCGGAGCGAAAGACTTCTCCGTCATCTACGACACGCTCCGCAGCGCCTAACACAACCCCCGCAGCCAGCTCTGCGGGGGTTTTCTCGCGCTAGAGTGGGCGTAAAAAGACCAGCAGTAACTCCCCCTGTAGGCCCCCTCTGTTTGGAGATCCGCCATGCGCCGCCTTGCCGCCGCCCTCCTAGTATGCACCCTGCCCTTCTCGACGCTGCCCGCCGCCCACGCCGCCCCGGAAGTGACGGCCACCGATACCGACCTCAGCTCCGAATTCCCCATCGTCGGCTCCGCCGTGCACACCGTCGGCACCCTGTTTCTCCTCTTCGGATTCGCCGGATGGATGTGGACGACCTTGACCTACTACGACTACTCCAAGCCGGCTCGCTGACGAGCACGATTGACGACGGCCTCGATCATCTCTTCCACGTATTCAGGCGAGAGATAGGGATCCGTTCCGAGGGGACCGTCAGACTCGTAGTCAACCCGCTCCAGCTCACCATTGGGGTGAAGGATGTAGTACGTGCCCCTCGCGAGTCGGCGGCCTCTATTCTTGCGGCGACGCAGCCACGTCATCTCTTGCCCCCTGCAGTCTCGTTGATAGGCGTGGCGTTCGCGACGGCGCGGTCAAAGTCCCGCGCCATTTCCTCGAAGTCCTCATCGGTGAGGCTCTCAAGGTAACCGTCAGGCAGGATAGGGACCGTCCCCGGCGGCCCGTACGTCCTGTACTCAGCCCGGAGCAGTTCGCCGTCAGGGCGGACAACGTAGAAGTATCCCTTGTCGTCCTGGGATTCCTTCTTCTTAAAGAGTCGTTTCCACCACGCCATTGCCGCCCCTTGTCCGTCGCCTGGGTGCCGCCACGCTATCACCGACAGGCCGGACGCATCGGTCCCCCTGTCACACTCTTTCGCCACGCCCCTGCGTCGACCGCGCATTATCAGGGACAACGCTGAGAATTGCTGCGGCCATGGACTTTGTCACAGCACGCGTTACCCCCGCCGGCGCGCCTTGCCCCTGCACCGTGGGGGTGCATAGTGTTCACCGTCACGAAAAATCCCGCACCATTGCGCGGCTCACAGTAATCTGTGTCGCAAGCCACGCTGCGCTGTGCAGCATGTTCCTGACACGTGTGGGAGGTACCCGTGACGATTCCCCTTCTTGGCATCGTATTGTCCCTGGCCGTCTTGCTGGTGTTGGCCTATCGCGGCCATAGCGTCGTGGCCGTGGCCCCCATTGCGGCACTCGTGGCGGCGGTGTTTTCGGGCGTGCCGCTCCTGGCGACGTATACCCAGATCTTCATGCCTGCGTTGGGGAAGTTCATCGTGTCGTTCTTCCCGTTGTTCCTTGCGGGCGCCATCTTCGGCAAGTTGATGAGTTCCTCCGGCTTGGCGGCGGACTTGGCGCAGGGTATTTCCCGCCTCTTTGGGCCGAAGCGGGCCATGTTGTCGACCGTTGTAGCGACGGCACTGTTGACCTATGGTGGCGTGAGCGCCTGGGTGGTGGCGTTCACGATCGTTCCGATCGCCTCGGCACTGTTCCAGGA
This sequence comes from Corynebacterium sp. 13CS0277, assembly GCF_002994655.1. Lineage (GTDB taxonomy): Bacteria > Actinomycetota > Actinomycetes > Mycobacteriales > Mycobacteriaceae > Corynebacterium. The sequence goes on along the minus strand of NZ_PPDL01000013.1, from coordinate 34,392 downwards.
GGCGGGGATTCCGAAGCGGCTGATGCCGGCCGCGCTGGGGCTGGGCACGATCACGTTTGCTCTGGCGGCGCTGCCGGGCAGCCCGCAGGTGCACAACGTGATTCCGACGCGGTATTTCGCGACGACGACGTACGCGGCCCCGGTGCTGGGGCTGGTGGCTGCGGTCATCATGTTCACGTTGGGGATGGCGTGGTTGGAGTACCGCATCAGGGCGTTGCGGGCCGCCGGGGAGACGTACCTGCCCGCGGAGGCTGCGGATGCGCCGGCGGACCCGGCGGCGGTGCCCTTCGTGGAGCCGGCGATTGAGCCGCAGCCGCACGTGGAGCCGGGGCACGTCGTCACGCACCTGGAGGATCCGGCGAGCCACACCCACGTCGAGCATGTTGCCGGCGCGGGCGCGAACCGGTGGCAGTTGCGGGCGCTGATGGGCCTGGCACCGGTGGCCGTCGTCATCGGCATGAACTACCTGTTCCTCAGCGTCTTCGCGCAGCGGATGAACTTCGACTACCTCGCCGAGGACAAGTACGGGGCGACGAGCATTACGGCCGTGCAGGGCGTGTGGAGTGTCGTCGTCGCGATCGTCACCGCCATCATCCTCATCTTCGCGGTGCGACCCCGGCTCGTGCCGCTGATGCTCAGCGAACTGTCCGAGGGGGCGAAGAATGCGATCCTGCCGTGCTTCACTACTGCCAGCGAGGTGGGCTACGGCGCGGTGGTGGCGTCCCTGGCGGTGTTTGCCTTCATCAAGAGTTCCCTGTTTGAGGTCGGCGGCGGCGCACTGACCGTGGGCGTGTTGTCCACGGCGGTGATTTCCGGGATCACGGGCTCCAGCGCCGGCGGCCTCTCCATCACCTTGGAGGCGTTCGCCGACCAGCTCTCCACAATGGCCGCCCAGGAGGGCCTGTCAGTCGAGCTGCTGCACCGCATCATCGCGATGGCGTCCGTGTCCTTCGATTCCTTGCCGCACAACGGCGCCATCCTCACGATGCTGCTGGTGTGCAACATGACCCACAAGCAGTCCTACAAGGACATCGCGGCGGTCACGATCGCGGTGCCCATCATCGTCCTCGGCGTCGTACTCGGCCTGGTGCACCTGGTGGCCTAATAGCCGTCAATGACCGACTGGACGAGTGTCGCGTAGTAGTCCTCCACCACCTCTGTCGGGTGGGTGGCGAAATCGGGGTCGCCGACGCGGCGCATGAACGACAAGCCGATGAGCAGCCCAACGGCGGCCTGGGCGCGCTGCTCCGGGGCGGGGTGCGGGTGGGGCGCCTCCGCCGCTATGCGGGCGCACAGCCGGCCCGTAATGTCGCGCTTGATGCGCTCCCCCATCGCCGCCAACGTCGCATCGGAGCCGCCGGCCACGCACAGGATCCGCACCATCGAATACGGGGCATCGATGGGGGCGGACAGCGTCTCGGCGACGGCCGCGCGCCCCACCTCAGGGAAAGGGCCGCCGAACATCGTCTCCCCGGAGGCGGAGAAATCCAAGGTGTCCTCAAAGATGCGCTCCTTGGAAATGCCGTGCTTCATCACCAGGCTGGGCGACACGCCCGCCGCCACCGCAATGTCCTTGACTGACACGTCCGCGTAGGAGCGGGAGGAAAACAACAGGCGCGCCTGCTCCAGGATGCGCTCACGCGTCGAAGGCTGCGGTGTGGTGCTCGTCATAGGGCCCAGGGTACTGAAACTTCCACCACTGCGTTCGTGGCTTATGCTGAAACTCCCCAACCGTTCACACCCTTGTAAGTACCATGTCGCCCCTCTCTCGTGCCCTCAAGGCGCTGCTGCGCCTGCTTGCCTTCGTCTCGTTCATCCTCGCGGCCATGTTCATCGTCTTCGGCCCGCTGGTCGGCAGCCCCAGCTTCATCCTCACCGGCCTCGGCCTCGGCCTACCGGGCGCGTGGATGCTGTGGAAGGATGCGCAGGACTCCCGCGCCGCCACCAACAGCCTGGTACCCGCAGGCTCGACACCCCGCAGGCCGCGCCACTGGGGCAAGGTGTGGATCGCAACTATCGTGCTGGCCATCAGTGGCATAGCCATGGCAGACACTGAGGAACTCGAAGAGCAGCAGCCCGCCGCCCCGGAAACGACGAGTTCCACGACCACGAGCAGCACAACGCGCACCAGCAGCAGCACGAGCAGCACCACGCGGACCACGAGTAGCTCTGCGCGGACCACCAGCAGCACCACGACGATCATCACCACCGAGGAGCCCACGCCGGAGCCGATGGAGGAGCCTGCGCCGCTGCCTCCGGTGGAGCCCACCCCGGAGGTCGTCGAGGCGAATGTTCCGGAGGAGACCCCGGAGGCGCCTGTCGGGTTCCTTGCTCCCCCGCCGGAGGAACCCAAGCCCGTGTACGCGAGTAACTGCTGCCAGGCGTACAAGCTGGGCATTGCCCCCATGTATCAAGGCAACCCGGATTATGTCTCCCGCCTCGACGGGGATCACGATGGTGTTGCCTGCGAGAGCGTGCCGAAGAACTGTTTTTAGGCACGACGAGTAGCCCCCGGACCACCCCTGGATCCGGGGGCTGCTCACGCCCCACTACTTACGGCCCCCGCAAGTGCCGCAACGTCTCACCCGCTGCGAACCGCGACATCGTCGACTCTCCTGCCGTGGCCCGGCCACGGAACTTAAACCTCACCCTGCCGTCAGCGTCCCTCTGGAACTGGCCCCGGCTGCGGTTCGGCCCCGCGTCCCGGTTCAGCCCATGATGCCTGGCACACAGCAACGCGAGATTGTCGACGTCGGTTTTGCCGCCGTACCGCCAGGCCTTCAAATGATGCACCTGACACCGGGCACTGCCCTGATTACAGCCGTCTGCCTGGCACACACCCTGCTCCGCGTGCAACGCAATCCGCTGCGCCACCGACGCAAGCCTCTCCGTGCGCCCCAGTGCGATGGGGACGAAGGTGACCGGATCGTGGATACACAACCACCAATCCGCCTCATCGATCAGTGCCTGCACCTCGTGGCCATTCAACGTGCCACCGGTGCTTGCTAGATACTCAGCCTGCGTGCCGAGCAACTCCTGGGCAGTGACACTGACCACCAGGGCAGGCGCCCCACTACCCACAGTGATAGCCCGCTTCAAACCCTCGATCGCAAGCCACGCCGGGTTCGGCCCCTCATCATCCTTCTTCTTGGTCTTCTTCGAGTGCCGCAAAGCGCCCTTCATCACGGCCTCCCCCTGGGCGATAAACCCATCAAGAAGACCCTTCGTCGTCGGATCACACTTCGCCGTCAACGTGTACAAGCCATCAGCGTCCGTGGTGCTGCTCCAGTGCAGGCTTTCCGCCCCCGGCTTCGCAGGCTCACGATCCGAAGCCGGCTCCTGCCGCTCCTTCAACATGCGCTTCGCGTCCTTGATCGGCCGACCAGCCACCAGGCGGGCCAACTCCAACCGCGCGGTGGGATCCTCCGGGGTGGCCTTGCCCTCATTGGCTTTCACCACCGCAGCATTGATGTCATCGACCGTGGCGTCACTCAGCTGCCCACTCAGGTGCATGTCGCGGAATTCGGCTTGGGCTGCGCGCTGGTCTTTCCGCACCGGCTTGTACATCGACGCACCCCGGGTGATGAGCTTCTTTGCTTCCCGGGCGGGCACAGCATAAAGCTCTGCGAGGTAGTCCTCGGTGCGTGGGGAGGCGACCTCGTCACCGGCGTTGTCTTGATCGGCGTAGTAGGCGTATTCGGCGAGGAGGTGTTGGGCAGCGCGAAGCTGCGGCTGCGCTTGTTCCATCGCTGCGCGCCGCTGTTCGGAGGTCATGCTGGGCATGGCCTGGGTGAGGCTGATCCAATCCATGCCGCACACCCTAAGAGCACAGCAACCCGGAAATCTAGGGGGTGCGCGCAAGCCTGTGGATAACTCACCCCGCCCACACCGTGTGCGCAGGTGGTAGGGGGTGCGAACCTTGGTCCACAGGCACGACAAAGCCCCCGCCGCGCGCTGCGACGGGGGCGTTGGGTGTGGCCAGTGGCCTGGCCTTAGCCGCGGGTGGGCTTGGGCGTGGTGCGCTGCTTTTCGACGAGGGTGAGCACGTCGTAGGTGGCGACGAGTTCGTCGTTCTGGTTGTACAGCACGGTGTCCCAGGCGACTTCGCCGTAGTCGTCGGTGACGCGGGGGGTGATCTTCTTCGCGGTGAGTTCGACGCGGATGCTGTCGCCGTAGGTGACGGGGGTGACGAAGCGGAGGTTCTCCAACCCGTAGTTCGCGAGCACCGGCCCCGGGGCGGGTTCGACGAACAGGCCTGCGGCCCAGCTGACGAGGAGGTAGCCGTGGGCGACGCGGCGGGGGAAGAAGGGGTTGGCGGCGGCGGCGTCTTCGTCGGTGTGGGCGTAGAAAGTATCGCCGGTGGTCTCCGCGAAGTGGGTGATGTCGTCGAGGGTGACCTCCCGCAGGTCGGAGGCGAATTGGTCGCCGAGCCGCATTTCACTCAAGTCCTTTTGGAAGGGGTGGTCGGCGGTGCCGTTCTCGACGTCGGCGCGGGTGACGCGCTGGGTGGTGGCACCGCGGTGCCACTGGCCGGTGATAGCGGTGAGGTGGTCGGGCGTGCCCTGGAGGGCGGTGCGCTGCATGTAGTGCTTGACGCCGCGGATGCCGCCGAGTTCTTCGCCGCCGCCGGCGCGGCCGGGGCCGCCGTGGATGAGGTGCGGCAGGGGCGAGCCGTGGCCGGTGGTGGTCTTCGCGTCGTCGCGGTCGAGGAGGTGGATGCGGCCGTGGTGGGCGGCGATGCCGCGGGCGAGGGTGCGGGCCACCGCCGGATCGTGGGTGCACACGGTGGCGACGAGGGAGCCCTGGCCGCGGGCGGCGAGTGCGATGGCCTCGTCGAGGTCGCGGTAGCCGAGGATGCTGACGACGGGGCCGAAGGCTTCCGTGTCGTGGACGGCGTCGGGGGTCTCACCGGTGAAGGTGAGGATCGTCGGCGGGAAGAACGCCCCCTCCGCGCCTTCGGGGCCGCCGAGGACGACGTTCCCGCCGGCGGCGATGAGTGCCTCGACGGCGCGGGTGACGTCGGCGCACTGCTCGGTGGAGGCCAGCGGCCCCATAGTGGTGCCGTCGTCCCGGGGGTCGCCGAGACGCACCTTGGCCTCGACCTGGGCGGCGAGGTCGCGGGCGACCTTCTCCACGAGGTCCGCCGGCACGATGGCGCGGCGGATGGCGGTGCACTTCTGCCCAGCTTTGGCGGCGAGTTCCTGGAACAGCACCTTGAGGTAGGCCTGGTATTCGGCGTCGTCGGCGTCGGGCCCGAGGATGGCGGCGTTGAGGGAGTCGGCCTCCGCGGTGAAGCGCACGCCACCCTCGGCGACGTTGCGGTGGCTGCGCAGCAGGTTCGCGGTCGCCGCGGAGCCGGTGAATGCGACATGGTCGCGGTAATCGAGGTAGTCGAGCAGGTCGCGGGCGGAGCCGGAGATGAGGCTCAGTGCGCCTGCGGGCAGGATGCCGGAGTCGACGATGAGCCGCACGCAGGCTTCCGTGAGGTAGCCGGTGGGGGTGGCGGGCTTGACGATGGTGGGGACCCCGGCGATGAAGGCGGGGGCGAATTTTTCGAGCATGCCCCACACGGGGAAGTTGAAGGCGTTGATCTGCACGGCCACCCCCAGCAGCGGGGTGTAGATATGGGTGCCGAGGAAGGATCCGTCCTTGGACAGCACCTCCGTGGGCCCGTCGACAATGACCTGCGAGTTCGGTAGTTCGCGGCGGGCTTTGGAGGAGAAGGTGAACAGGGTGCTGATGCCGCCGTCGATGTCGATGAGGCTGTCGCGGCGGGTCGCACCCGTGCGCGCGGAGATCTCGTAGAGTTCCTCGCGGTGGTCGTTGAGGTAGGTAGCCAACTCCTTGAGCTTCAGGGCCCGCTCGTGGAAGGTGAGCGCGCCCAGGCTGCGCTGCCCGGTGGTGCGGGCGTAGTCGACGGCGGCGGCGATGTCGAGGCCCTCGGTGGAGACCCGGTAGAGTTCGGCGCCGGTGGAGGCGTCGACGGCGAGGGCGGCGCGGGTGGGGTTGTCGGGGGCGACCCAGGTGTCGCCGAGGTAGCTGGGCAGAACGGGGGTGGTCATGTGAGTCATCCTTTGTTGAGAAGAGAACACCTGCCGACTATCCGGTCGGTAAGGTGGAGGGCATGTGCAAAGACACGTGGGAGATTGTCCTCGGCCAGCTTGACGAGAAGATGGGCGTCGAGGTCCTCGAGCAGTCCGCCGAGCGGGTCGTGGCCCGCATGCCCGTGGAGGGCAATCGGCAGTCCTTAGGCCTACTGCACGGGGGTGCGATGGTGTGCCTCGCGGAGGCGGTGGGCAGCTGGGCTGCCGTCATTCATGCCTCCGCGTCCGGCAAGGTGGCCGTCGGGGTGGATATCAACGCCACCCACCACCGCAGCGCCACCGAGGGGTTCGTGACCGCCACCGCCACCGCCATCAAGCTGGGGCGGACGTTGACGAGCCACGAGGTGGTCCTCGTCGACGAGGCGGGCCGGCGGCTGTGCACCGCCCGCATCACGAACGCCCTGGTGGAGCGCTAGTAGGTGTAGAAACCTGCGCCGGTTTTCTTCCCCAGCCGGCCCTCGGCGACCATGTCGCGCATGAGCTGCGGGGGCGCGAAGCGCTCCCCGAGGGTGGATTCGAGGTATTCGGCGATGCCGAGGCGCACGTCGAGGCCGACGATGTCGGTGAGTTTCAGCGGGCCGACGGGGAACTTGTAGCCGAGCACCATGGCGGTGTCGATGTCCTCGGGGCTGGCCACGCCTTCCTCCACCATGCGGATCGCTTCGAGGGCGATCGCCACCCCGAGGCGGGAGGAGGCGAAGCCGGGAGCGTCGCGCACGACGACGGGGGTTTTGCCCAGCTCCGCCACCCAGCCGCGGGCGCGGTCGATGAGCGCGGTTGGGGTGTGCTCGGCCTGGATGATTTCCACCAGGGTGCTGGCGGGCACCGGGTTGAAGAAGTGCAGGCCCAGCACCCGCGCGGGATCCTCGAGGGTCGCCGCCAGGTCGCTCACGGAGATCGAGGAGGTGTTGGTGGCGATGATGGCCTCCGGGTTCGCGGCGGCAATATTACGAAAGGCTTCGGCTTTGAGCTCGAAGTTTTCGGGCACCGCTTCGATGACCAGGGGGCAGTCGGCGAAGGCCGCGACATCGGTGGCGAGCTGCAGGCGGCCGAGGATCTCCTCGCTTGTGCCCTCGGCGCCGCGGGCGAGGGAGCCGTCGACGTCTTTGGTGATGCGGGCGCGCGCCACCTTCGTGGCTTCGACGCTGATGTCGACGACCGTAACGGTGGCGCCGGCCATGAGGCAGGCATGGGCGATGCCGGCGCCCATGCGGCCGCCCCCGAGAACACCAATGCGGGCGGGCAGGGTGTGGGTGGTCACTGGTTCTTCTCCTTCGTGCGCTGGAGGAAGGCCTCCATGCGGTCGAACTTGGCGGGGGATTCGAAACAGATCGCCTGAGCGATGTTGTCGATCATGGGGTGCGCCTCGCGGGGGGCGTGGAACACCTGCTTCGTCAGCCGCACCGCGAGCGGGTCCTGACGGGCGATGCGGTCGGCGAGCCGGTGGGCGGCCGGCAAAAGCTCCTCCGGGGGGTGGAGTTCGGTGACGTAGCCCGCGGCGAGTGCTTCCTCCGCGTCCAGCCGCCGGCCGGCGAGGCAGATGTCTTTGGCCAGCGGTTCGCCCACGATGTCTTTGAGCCGCCACAGGGCGCCGGCGGCGGCGATGATGCCGAGGCCGGTTTCGGGCTGGCCGACGATGATGCGGGGTGTGCCGATGCGGAAGTCGCCGGCGAGGGCGAGTTCGCTGCCGCCGCCGAGGGCGTAGCCGTCGACGGCGACGATGACGGGCATGGGCAGCGCCTGGAGGCGGGCGAACAGGGTGGAGTTCACGCCCCGCAGGGCGTCCTCCCGGCGGCGCTCGCGCAGCTGCCCGATGTCCGCCCCGGAGGCGAAGATGCCGTCGCTGCCGATGAGGATGAGGATTTTCGGGGTGCGTTCCAGCTCGGCGGCCACGGCGTGGAGCTCATCGACCATGACCTGGTCGATGGCGTTGCGGACCTCCGGGCGGTTGAGTGTCACGACGACGCGGTCGGCGTGGTGGGCGACGGCGATGGCGCGGAATTCTTGGGTGCGCACAGCATCAGTCACGACTGCTCCTCCTTGTCGACGCGCTCGAGGAGCAGGGCGGTGCCCTGGCCGACACCGACGCACATGGTGGCCAGGCCCCGGGTGGCACCTGTGGCTTCCAGCCGGTGGAGGAGTGTGACGGTGATGCGGCAGCCGCTGGAGCCCAGCGGGTGCCCGAGGGCGATCGCCCCACCCCAGGTGTTGACGATGTCGGGATCGAGCCCCAGCTGCTCAATGCAGGCCAGCGACTGGGTGGCAAACGCCTCGTTGAGTTCGACGGCGTCGAGGGAGTCGGTGTCCCAGCCGGCGCGCTCCAGGGCTTTCTTCGTCGCGGGGACGGGGCCCAACCCCATGACCTCCGGGGCGAGGCCCGCGGCGGCGGCGGCAACAATCCGGGCGCGGGGGGTGAGCCCGTATTTCTCGATCGCGGCCTCGGAGGCCACGACCACGGCGGACGCGCCGTCGTTGAGGGAGCTCGCATTGCCGGCGGTGACGACCTCCCCGCCGGCGACGACGGGCCGCAGGCGGGCCAGGACCTCCTCGGTGGTGCCGGCGCGCGGCCCCTCGTCCGTGTCGACGATCGTCTCCCGCCCCTTGCGGTCGCGGACCACCACCGGCACGATTTCTTGGGCGAAATGCCCGGCCGCAATCGCCTCGATAGCTTTGCGCTGGGAGGCGACCGCGAAGCGGTCGGCGGCCTCGCGGCTAATGCCGCAGACGCGGGCCACTTCTTCCGCGGTCTCCGGCATGGAGTAGGTCATTTTGTCCTTGTGCGCGAAGGTGGGGTTGACGAAGCGCCACCCGATGGAGGTGTCGAAGACCTCCCCCGGCTTCGCGAACGGGGTCTCGGGCTTCGCCATGACCCAGGGGGCGCGGCTCATGGATTCCACCCCGCCGGCGACGACGATGTCGGCCTGCCCGGAAGACACCATCGCCTCGGCGAGCGCGATCGCCGACATCCCGGAGGCGCACAGGCGGTTGACGGTCATACCGGGGACGGTGTCGGGGAATCCTGCGAGCAGCCACGCCATGCGGGCCACGTTGCGGTTTTCCTCCCCCGCCCCGTTGGCGTTGCCGAGGATGACTTCATCGACGGCCTCCGGGGGGATGCCGGCGTCCTCGACGGCGGCGCGCACAGCAATCGCTGCGAGGTCGTCGGGGCGGACGGTGGACAGGGCGCCGCCGTAGCGGCCGACGGGGGTGCGGCGGGCACTGACCAGATACGCTGGGGTACTCATCACGCGTGTTCCTTCCTCGCGCGCGGCGCGGGGTCGATGAAAAAGAAGAAAAATTAGCGGCCGTGGAAAACGGGCGGCCGTTTGGCGTTGAAGGCGGCGAAACCTTCGTGGTAGTCGGCGCTGGCGCACAGCTCGCCCTGGGCGATGTTCTCCCGGGCGATGGATTCCCACAGGCCGAGCCCTTGCTCCCGGATGAGCCGGATCTGTTCCCGGCTCGCCCGAAACGCCAGTGTCGCGCCGCGGGCGGCGGCCTGGGCCTTGGCGCGGGTGAACTCCAGCAGCTCGTCGGCGGGCACGCTCCGGGAGAACAACCCCGCGCGCACGGCATCCGCGCCGCTCATGAGCTCGCCGGTGACGATGAGGTCCATGGCGCGGTGCGCGCCGAGGCGCTCTGCAAACAGGAAGTGCCCGCCCGAGTCGAGGGTGGCGCCTAAGTTGGCGAAGGGGGAGCCGATTTTCGCGGTGTCGGCGACGTAGACGATGTCGGTGGCGATCGCCAGGCCCAAGCCGACCCCCAGGCAAGCACCCTGCACGGCGGCGAAGGTGGGCACCGGCACCTGGGTCATGTTCTTCAGCACCGGGGTGACCACCTGGTCGAGGTAGTAGGTGGCGTCGTCGTCCGCGGGGTTGAGGCCAGCGATGTTGCGGCCGGCGCAGAAGCCGCGGCCTTCGCCGCGCAGGATGAGCGCCCGGACGGTGCCCTCGGCTGCGAGCCGGGTGGCCTCCGCATAGGCGGCATCGAGGTCGGCGAGCGCCTGCGGGTCGAGTGCGTTCATCGCCTGCGGGTTGTTGAGCACCACCTCGGCGACGCCGTCAGTGGTAGTGAAGTCGATCATGCTCACGGGGAGACTCCTCAGAAGAGAAAGAAGGGGTTTTAGGCGTCGTAGTCGACGACGATGCTGTCGCCGGTGGCGCGGGTTTGGCAGGTGAGCACGTAACCTTGGGCGACTTCCTCGGGTTCGAGGGCGTAGTTTTCGTCCATCTCGTACTCGCCCTCGATGACTTTGGCGCGGCAGGTGCCGCACACCCCGCCCGCGCAGGCGAAGGGCACATCGGGTCGGCTGCGCAGCGCCGCATTAAGGATGGTTTCGTGGGCGCTCACGGGGGATTCGATGCTGCCGGACAGCCCGTCGAGGGTGTAGGCGATGGTGATGGTGTCCTCGCCGTCGACGATCTCCACGTCGCGGGCTTGCGGCTGGGAGTTCTCCGTGCCGGTGCTGAACAGCTCGTAGCGGATGGCCTCGGGTGCGACGCCCCGCTCGGCGAGGATGTCGCGGCACAGCTGCACCAGCTGGAAAGGCCCGCACAGCAACCATTCGTCGACGTCTGCGGGGCTGCCGATAACCCGGTCGAGGAGAAGGGTGAGTTTCTCCTCATCGATCCGCCCGGAGAACAGGGGGTTGACGCGGGATTCCCGGGAGAGCACGTGGTGCACGGCAAAGCGGGTGGGGTAGGCGTCTTTGAGGTCGCCGATCTCTTCGGCGAACATGACGTCGCCGGCGCCCTTGTTGGCGTAGACGAGTTCGAAGGTGCTGTCGTCGTCGTGGGCGAGCACCGCCCGGGCGATCGCCATCATCGGGGTAATGCCGCTGCCCGCGGCGAACGCCACGAGGGTGGCACCGGCGCCCGCGTCCTGGGCGACTTTCTCGGGGTCGTTCATGCCGGTGACGTGCACCTTGGAGGTAAACGCCCCCTGCGGGTTCATCACGTCGATGGTCATGCCCTCTTCGAGGGTGTCGTTCACCCACGTGGAGAACACCCCGCCGGGGGTTTTCTTCACCGCGACGCGCAGGATGCCCGGCCCGGGCCGGTCGCACAGGCTGTAGGAGCGGCGCACCTCCTGGCCGTCGATGGTGGCGCGCAGGGCGACGTACTGGCCGGGGATGTAGTTGTACTGCTCGTGGAGGTCTTCCGGCACGTGGAAGGTGACTTCCACGGAGTCGGGCGTGAGCCGGCGCAGGCGACTGACGGTGAGCGGCTCAAAATGGACTTTGCGCTGGGTGCCTGTCGTGGTCATTAGTGGGCCTTAAAGTAGTCGAAGGGCTCGTGGCAGCTGCGGCACTGGTAGAGCGCTTTGCAGCTGGTGGAGCCGAAGCGGGCAAGGGTGGTGGTGTCCGTCGACCCGCAGCGCGGGCAGGCGACCTCCGGGCGGGTGCCGATCGCGATCGGGATGGGCCCTGTGGGTGCCGCGGTGGGCTGGGGTGGGGCGATGCCGTAGGCGGCGAGCTGCTCCCGCCCCACCTCGGTCATCCAGTCGGTCGTCCAGGCGGGCGTGAGGCTGACCTCGACGCGGGCGCCGATGTAGCCGGACTCCAAGCATTCGTCGACGATTTCGCCGGCGATGGTGCCCATGGCGGGGCAGCCGGAGTAGGTGGGCGTGATCGTGATGACGGGGGTGGTGTAGTCGAAACGCACCGCGCGGAGGATGCCGAGGTCGGCGATGGAGATCACGGGGATTTCGGGGTCGGCGACCCGCGCCGCGGTGTCCCACAGGTCGGCCAGCTGCGGGTCGGTGGGCCGCAGCGGGTGGGTGGTGTTCACCGGGGGCCGGGCCGGCCAGGTGCTGTCGAGGGGGATGGGCTGGAAGCCGGGTGGGGTGGTTGTCATGGGGTACCTCCCGTGGGTGCTACCAGGTGGCGCCGGGGTGCTTGCGGGCCAGCACCTGCATTTCGGCGAGGATGTAGCCGCGCTGCTCCGAGTAGCAGCCGGTGCGGTGGCCGCTGCGGGCCTGGGGCACCTCCGGCAGCTCGAGGCCGGCCTCGCGGATCATGTGGGTGATGCGCGCGAGGTACTCCTCCTTGAGGCTGCTGGGAAGCACTCCCACCCCCTCGGGGAGGGCAGTGTGCACGTCCAGGTCTTCGAAGAGTTCGTCGAGGTAGGGCCACAGGTAGTACAGCCCGTCGTTCATGCGGCGGCGGGACTCTTCCGTGCCGTGCCCGAGGCGCAGCAGCCACTGGGAGCAGTGGTCGACGTGGTATTCGAGTTCCTTGACGGCCTTCGCGGCGATGGCCGCCAGGGTGGCGTCGCTGCTGTGCTGCAGGCGGCTGTACAGCCCGTAGGCGTAGTAGGAGTAGTAGAACTGGCGGGCAATGGTCTGCGCGAAGTCACCATTGTCCTGCTCCACCAGCCGGGTGGAGCGGAACTCTTCCTCGTCGCGGAAGTACGCCAGGTCGTCTTCGGTCTTCCCCCAGGCGGTACCGGCGTAGGTGAGAAAGAAGCGGGCGTGGCCGACGAGATCGAGGGCGATGTTCGCCAGCGCGATGTCTTCTTCCATTTCGGGCGCGCGGGACACCCACCAGCCGAGTCGCTGCGCGAGCATGAGCGCGTCGTCGCCGAGGGTGAGCGCGTAGGCGGCCACGGCCTCGGGCGCGACTGCCCCGGAGGCGGCGACGTCTTCGGGGGTAATGGCCTCGCCGCGGGATTGGCGGGTGGCGGTATCGGTGGTGGTGATGCTCACAGGTGCTTCACCCCTTCGCTCTTGGCGTAGTAGGTGGCGTGCCGGTAGTCCTTGCCCTGGGCGGATTCGAAGAACCCGCCCTTGGAGTCCGGGTCGGAGGAGGTGATGGCGTCCGCGGGCACCACCCACACGCTGGTGCCTTCGTTGCGGCGGGTGTAGAGGTCGCGGGCGTTGCGCAGCGCCATGGCGGCGTCGGGGGCGTGGAGGGAGCCGGCGTGGACGTGGGACAGGCCGCGGGAGGAGCGGACGAAAACTTCCCACAGGGGCCAGGTGTTGGTGCTCATGTGTGTTCCTTGGGTGAGGAGGGAAAACGAGGGGGCTTTGTTAGGCGCTCATGAGGTGGGAGTCGGCGGCGGTGGCAGCGGTTTTCTCCGCATAGGCGGCGGCCGCCTCCCGCACCCAAGCGCCGTCGTCGAAGGCTTGGCGGCGGCGCTGCATGCGCTGGACGTTGCAGGGCCCTGCCCCGGAGATGACGGCTTTGAATTCGGACCAGTCGAGTTCGCCGAAGTCGTAGTGGCCGCGCTCTTCGTTCCACTTGAGATCGGGGTCTTCGAAGTGCAGTCCGAGGGCTTCGGCCTGGGGGACGATCATGTCGACGAAGCGCTGGCGGAGCTCGTCGTTGGAGAAGCGCTTGATGTTCCACTCCATCGACTGCTTCGAGTTCGGGGAGTCGTCGTCCGGCGGGCCGAACATCTGCAGGGCGGGCCCGTAGAAGCGGTTGATGGCTTCCTGCGCCATCTGCTTCTGGGCGGGGGTGCCGTGGGAGAGTTCGTAGAGGATCTCCCAGCCTTGGCGCTGGTGGAAGGATTCTTCCTTGCAGATGCGCACCATGCTGCGGGCATAGGGCCCGTAGGAGGCGCGGCACAGGGGCACCTGGTTGCAGATGGCGGCGCCGTCGACGAGCCAGCCGATGGCACCGATGTCGGCCCAGGTGCGGGCGGGGTAGTTGAAGATGGAGGAGTACTTCGCCCGCCCGCTGAGCAACTGGTCGACGAGTTCGTCGCGGTCGGTGCCCAGCGTTTCGGCCGCGGAGTACAGGTAGAGGCCGTGGCCGGCTTCGTCCTGCACCTTGGCCATGAGGATGGCTTTCCGCTTGAGGCTGGGCGCGCGGGTGATCCAGTTGGCTTCGGGCTGCATGCCGATGATCTCGGAGTGGGCGTGCTGGGAGACCTGGCGGGTGAGCGTCTTGCGGTAGCCCTCAGGCATCCAGTCGGTGGGCTCCACGCGGGAGTCCTCGCTGATGATGCGCTCAAAGGCCTGGGCGCCAGCCTCGGCGTCGTCGCCTGAGGTCCGCAGGTCGGCGATCTGGTCGTCGTTCGTAGCCATATCGGTGTCCTTCGGGGTGGGTGAAATCCCGACCCCGTCGCGCTGCGGCGGGGTGGGATGAACTGTGCGGGGGGGAAGAAGAGAGGGAGCGAAGTCGGGGCGGGGAGGCGACGGAGGGTGGGTCGCCTAGGGAATCGGGGCTTGGCCAAGCAGGGTTTGCAGCTGGGCGGCGCGGAAGGGGGAAGAGAAAGGCTGGCAACGCAGGCCCGGTATGTTGCGCGACCAACTTACCGAACGTTTAGTCAGCGTAGCGCGAAAATGTGACGCCCGTCAAGCGCTTTTGCGCTCCCCGCCACATTTTTTCTGCGAACCACCCCCATAAAGCCCCCTCACCAGCCACACCACGACACAGCAACCCACCCCCGCACCCCGCCACCGACAGTCGACCCCCTCGTCCGACAGCACTGAACAGCCACACAACGCCGCCCCACAAACTCCACGCGCCATCACCCCCAACACCCACACCGCGACAGGCACACACTCCCGCCACTGTCATTGACGCACCACATCGGCACTCACCCGAGAAGATGAAGCGGCGAGTGGCACGACATCTCATGACATCGCCCACATATGGGGGTGAAGGATCGCCGCCACCGACACACAAAAAGCCAGGCAGGATACCTCGGCCCCCACCTCGCCACCGACACGAGAGAGAACCAGGCAGTGCTAGATTCAGTGCCGTGTCTAAGCAACAGTCCCCCTCCCGCACCACCACGCGCACTCCGTCCACTCGTGGCCGCCGCGTCGGCGGCGACTACACCCGGGACGATGTGATCGCGCACGCCATCGAGCTCTTCATTCGCAACGGATACGAGGCAACCTCCGTCGGGGCGATCGCCGCGTCCATGAACGTCACCAAGGCGGCGCTCTACCACCACGTGTCCTCCAAGGAGGAGCTGCTCATCACCGCGATCGATGCAGCGTTGGCCCTGCTCGACCAGGTGATTGCCGACTGCGAGGAGCACGGCACCTCCGCAGAGCACAAGCTTCGCCTACTTGCGCGAGGCACCACCATGGCGCTGTGTGAGCAGCCCACGAACGTGACGCTCCTTCTTCGCTTGCGGGGCAACACCCCCGCCGAACAGGCCGCCATGGACAAGCGGCGGGCATACACCGACTACACGGAGAACATCCTCCGGGCATGCGCAGAGGACGGCATCCTCAACCCGGGCATTGACCCCGCAGTGGGGGCACGCCTGCTGTTCGGCTGCATTAATTCCCTGGTGGAGTGGTACTCCCCCACAGGGCCGAAGTCGCCCGAGGACATGGCAAACATGGTGGAGGACATGTTTTTCCACGGCATGATCACCGAGTCTGCCTAAGCACCCTGCGCCGCACGGGAGCATATTTCCGTCGTGGACCACCTCCGACAGGAGGGGAACACCTGCGGCAGGCTCGCAACCCTGCCACATTCACGCAGATCGGGGGTAGCTGCGGGGGTAGGGGGCGAGGAAAAATTTTTACCTTTTTCTTCGCAGCTTTTCCCATGAGTAGCAGTGGTGCTACATGTCATTTTCTCCAGGCCGAGGGGGCGAATGTCCCCACACTGCAATGTTTGCGAAGATTCTGCACAGCCTCGCTAACGTGACCCGGCCCGCAACTCGCGGTGACGCGCTCCACAGTCATGAGTTATGGTGGTCACCACGCTAACCGAGCGGTTAGTTAGCTCTCTTCTGGTTGACGGCCAGGCACACAACGTCACCACCCGCACGTTCCGCCCAGACCGTCACCTGCTCGAGCGTCTTCCTTGGCAACGCACCCTGCGCCTCGGACGCCACCCCGGTGCCCTCGAACACCACCGGCAGCCCACCCACAACCAGCGCTTCACGGCCCACGCGACATTCCGGGCCTGCCGGCGCTCGGGGCAGCTGCCCGGTGGACGCCCCGGGGTTAACGTCCACCCCACCCAACCACCGGCCCCGGCGCTAAAGACACCACGCACTCTTCTTCACGTATTCTCCGCCGTCTACCTGGTCTTCTTCACTTCCGTGATGTCTCCGCCGCCGCCTGCCCCTCACGCGATGAGGGCGATTACACGCAGGCACCCAGTTGGTGTGGGTTGGCGCGGCCTCGCCTCACCTTGTGGGGCGGGGTTGTTTCCCCCTTTCCGATTGATTCTTCACTTTCGCCCAAGGAGTGACTTCCACCTCATGACTTCCCCGTACGACATCTCCTCCTCCCACCACGGCCCGGAGACCGGCATCGAGTTCGCCTCCCGCGACGAGATCACCGCCCTGCAGACCGCCCGGATGAAGAACACGCTCCGCCACGCGTACTTCAACGTGCCGCACTACCGGCGCGCCTTCGACGAGAAGGGCGTCCACCCGGACGACTTCAAGGAGCTGGCGGACCTGCGCCACTTCCCCTTCACGGAGAAGAAGGACCTGCGCGCCGAGTACCCCTTCGGCATGTTCGCCGTGGGCAAGAACCAGCTGGTGCGCATCCACGCCTCCTCGGGCACGACGGGCCTGCCGACGGTGGTGGGCTACACCCGCAACGACATTGAAACGTGGGCGGACCTCGTGGCCCGCTCCCTGCGGGCGGGCGGCGTGCGCCCCGGCGACAAGGTGCAGGTGGCCTTCGGCTACGGCCTGTTCACCGGCGGCCTGGGCGCCCACTACGGCGTGGAGAAGCTCGGGGCGACCGCCATCCCCACCTCCGGGGGCATGACGGAACGCCAGGTGCAGATCATCCGCGACTTCCAGCCCGATGCGATCATGGCGACCCCGAGCTACATGCTCAACATCTTGGACCGCATGAAGGCCGAGGGCATGGACCCGGCGGATACCTCCCTGCGGGTGGGTATTTTCGGCGCGGAGCCCTGGTCGGAGTCGATGCGCGGGGAGCTGGAAAGCGGCCTCGGGATCGACGCCACCGACATTTACGGCCTCTCGGAGATCATGGGCCCCGGCGTGGCGCAGGAGTGCGTGGAAACCAAGGACGGGCTGACGATCTGGGAAGACCACTTCTACCCCGAGATCGTCGACCCCGAGACCCTGGAGCCGCTGCCCGACGGGGAGGAAGGCGAACTCGTCATCACCCCGCTGACGAAGGAAGCGTTCCCCGTGGTGCGCTACCGCACACACGATGTGACGAAGCTGCTGCCGGGCACGGCCCGCAGCATGCGCCGCCTGGCGCGCATCCGGGACCGCAACGACGACATGATCATCCTCCGGGGCGTCAACTGCTTCCCCTCCCAGTTTGAGGAGCTCATCCTCGAGGACCCGACGCTGCGCCCCCGCTTCCAGTGCATCCTCGACCGCAAGGGCCGCATGGACAACCTCACCATCGCGGTGGAGGTCGCCCCGAACCGCACCGTGGAGGAACGCGAGTCGGCCCGCCACCACCTGAAGAAGCAGATCAAGAACCGCATCGGCATCACCGTCGACGTGGATGTCCGCGACGAAGTCAACTGCGGTGAGGGCAAAGCCCAGCGCCTGGTCGACAACCGCCCCAAGGACTAACTCTCTGCCGCCCGCGGCACCCCGCCGCCGCGGGGAGCCCGCCCCGCCGGCCTCTTTCCTCCGGCGGGGCGGCACACCCCCTCTTTCTCTTCTCTCCTCTCTCGTCCCTCTCTTTCTCTTCCCCCACTGGGGCTTTCCGGCCCCAGCTAGCGCCCTTTTTCAGCGGCCGCGCTCCCCTGCCCCCATGGCCTGCGACATGACGCCGTGTCCTCGGACCTGTGCGCACATGACTTCACACTTCTGCGTGAAGGCCGGCGGCCACAGCCTCATGTCTGCGGCAGTACGACAAAGGCCATGCGGGCTGGGGAGTGCGGCACGGGGCGTTTCATGCGGCAGCACGTCACTGAGCCCGCAACCGGGGCAGCCACACACTGTCCCGCTGTGAGGTGACAGCCTTGCCGCGCCGCGGGGTTCCGTTCCACCGCTAGACACCCCAGCAGCACCCCTTGGCTGCTGGGCGTGGTGGATCGGAATTGGGCACCCGCGCGGCACCCGCATCCGGTGCCGCACTCCTTCATCGCAGCACGCGCTTGCAGCTGACGCCGCCCCGGCCCGCCCAGGGCTTCCTCCTCCCCCGGCGGGCCCGGGGCCGCTGTCAGTGCGCTCCCCCATGGCAACCAGTGGACCGTGACCTTCCCAACTCCTCGTGTGCTGACCCCAGACTTCGTATGTCCGCAGCCCCGGACTGCGCCGGCGAATGCGGCCCGACAGGCCCCTCACCGCGCAAGGACCGGCGGTTGCTGGTGCGTCCCGCGCCCGCTCCCTTCTCGCCCGACCCAACGAAAGGCTCCCCCATGACTTCCTCCCCCAGCCACAGCCCGCCGCCCACCCACACCGCAAACACTGGCGGTCCTCCCGCCGGCGCGCCTGCTGCTTCTGGTGCGCCGATGACGAAGGAGCACCGCCGGGTGCTCGCCGGCAGCATGGTCGGCACCACCATCGAATGGTTCGACTTCTTCATCTACGCCCAGGCCGCCGGCCTCATCTTCGGCGCCCAGTACTTCAACCCGGCAGGCAACAACAGCCCCGCCTTGGCGCAGATCATCTCCTGGGCGTCCATCGGCATCTCCTTCCTCTTCCGCCCCCTAGGGGCAATCATTGCGGGCCACATGGGTGACCGCTTCGGCCGCAAGGTGGTTCTCACCCTCACCCTGTTCGGCATGGGTGGGGCCACCGTCGCGATGGGCCTGTTGCCGAACTATGCCGCCATCGGCATGGCGGCCCCCATCATCCTGGTGCTGCTGCGGGTGCTGCAGGGGTTCTCCGCGGGCGGCGAGTGGGGTGGTGCCGCGCTTATGGCGGTGGAGCACGCCCCGAAGAGCCGCCGCGGATACTTTGGCGCCTTCCCTCAGGTGGGTGTGCCGGCGGGCATGTTGCTCGCCACGATCTTCATGCTGATCCTCACCAAATCGACCACCCAGGAGCAGTTTGAGGCCTGGGGCTGGCGTGTGCCCTTCGTGTCCTCCGTGGTGATGATTGGCATTGGGTTGTTCATCCGCCACATGGTGGAAGAGTCGCCCGTGTTCCACGAGTTGCAGAAGATCCAGTCGGAGGAAACCGCCCCCTTATCCACCCTGCTCAAGGAGCACAAGACCCCGGTGCTGCTGTCGGCGCTCATCTTCGCTGGTGTGAATGCCGCTGGTTATCTCGCGATTGCGTTTTTCGCCTCCTACGCCACCAAGGTCCTCGGGATGGAACGCTCCACGGCGCTGGCAATCACTGCCGCAGGTGCGGTGTCGTGGATTATCGGCACCCTCAGCTTCGGCGCAATGTCGGACACCATTGGCCGCCGCCGCATGTTCGTCCTCGGGTACGTGGCCTCCGCGGTGTTTGCCATCCCCATGTGGATCATGATCGATACCGCCAATGTGCTCGTCTTCGGCCTCGCGGCGATCATCCTTGGGCTGATTATGGGCTCCACGTACGGACCCCAGTCGGCGCTCTACGCGGAGATGTTCCCCGCCCAGGTGCGCCTGTCGGGTGTCTCCATTGGGTATGCGTTGGGCTCCATCATCGGTGGTGCTTTCGCCGCCACGATTGCCCAATTCCTCCTCGACGCGACGGGCAGCTCCCTGTCGATTGGTGTCTACATTCTCGTCATGTCGCTCATCAGCCTGGCCGCAGTCCTCAAGGTGGATCCGCAGCAGCAGGGCCGTAACCTGCACGAGGCCTAAACCAGCGACATCTGCGACGGCACGTCGCAACGCACAGGCCAAGCATACTGAGCCCACCACCCAGCCCCGCCCCCACACCACGCGCTATTCCCGGCACTGCCCGGACACACGCCCGCACCTGGCGTGTGCGCGCCGCCAGAGCACGTGGGGAGCGGGGCTGCGTGCTGCCCTGGCTGTGGCCGCCCGGAGTGAGCCGTCATCGGCACCTATGGGTCGCCGCCAGATGCCGGGCGTCGCCGCCGGCCGCCAGGTATGGCCGAGAGCCTTCAGCTGTCGGCCCAGCGACACCGCAGGCATCCCGCCTGGGGGTATCCACCGGCGGGGGCGCATACCCCTAAATGGGGGCGAACAATCTCACACAAATCATGCGACCTGGGCTTTTCCTACTGTGGGGTGGCGTACTCACTCTAGGCTGGGCTCTATCCCACCACCCACCCGCATGTGTTGGTGTGGGCCTGGTACCACCGAGGCAGTAGAAAAGGACCCTGATCTCATGTTGTTCCCCTCCCGCCGCGCCACCCGCGCCCTGGCAGCCGCAGCGCTCGTCATCGCTACCGCAGCAACCAACCTCCCGACCGCTGAAGCGTCGCTCACCCCGTCTGAGAAGAAGCGGATGAGTTACATGGAGGACGGCATCACGATCACGAAGAGGTTCACCTGCCACCAGTTCGGCAGCGGCGGCAACCTCAAGGGCGTGACCACGTACACCAAGATCTACGAAGAGTCCCTGCGCGGCAATCGGATCAAGCTGAACCCGAAGGCCACCGCGCAGGAGCAGGCAGCGTGGGACTCGCTGGCCCAGCGCCTGGCGACCGCCAAGGCGCAGCGTGCCGTGGAGTGCGGTGCCGCCGATGATCGCGATCTGGGCGCGAAGCTGCAGGGCTTCGTCGGCTCCGGGGATGCCGGCAATGGGCTGGGCAGCCTGGAGAAGCTCTTCGGTTCCTCCGGCCTGAGTTCCTAAACTGAACTGCGTACACGATCACAGCGTCCTCCCTGGAGGCCGCACGGCTCGTGTCGCTGAGCGTGCAATCTATCGTGTCGCTCAACGTCTCCCCCAACGCGCTGCCGCACAGGTGAGACACTCTCACCACCAGTGGCCCCTACCCCCTGCCCCAAGTAAGGAGCACCCCATGCACCACCGTCCCCTACGCCTGCTCACCGCAAGCGTCCTCACCGCCCTCGCGCTGGGTGTGAGCGCGAACCCCGCTATGGCGCTCAGCGCCACGGATGCGCGCGCACTCGAAGAACTCCGTAAGGATGTCGCTGGGCCTGCGCCGACCTGTGACTTCTTGAAGTCCCAGCTCAAGCCGGTGAAAAACAAGACCTACACCGGGTTCCTCGACAACCTCAGCATCTACTACCGGCCGCTGAAGACCGCCACTCCCAGCGAGCAGGCCGAGTACAAGCGACTCACCGACCGAGCCGACCGCATCTGGGCGACGCAGGCTGTTGTCTGCGGGTTGGTCACTGACGACCGGGACCTGGGCACCAAGATCCAGGACTTCGTCGGTTCCGGCGACGCGGGCAGTGGGCTCGGCAGCCTGGAGAAGCTCTTCGGCTCCTCGGGATTGAGCTCTTAAAACCACCACCGGACCGGCCACAGGGCAGACACCTAGCGGGCACGCCCCGTCCCGGTACCGCACAACAGGCTCAGCCCCACGCCTCGTGAGAGGTGGTGGGGCTGAGCCTTGCGCGTTGAGGGACGTCTGACGGTCAGCTCTCGATCATGCGGTTGATCCAGTTCACCCAGCGGAGCACCGTCTGGGCACGGCGGTGGCACGTGCTCTCAGCCAACCCGAGCTTTTCGTCGATGAGCGCGGCGACGTTAGCAGTCGACTGCCGGCCCGGCTCCTTGCCGAGGAGGTAGGCCGCGTTGAAGATCTCATCGCTCAAGATCATCCGGCTCAGTGCGAGGTGACGCTCGGTGGGCTCGTTGGTCTTCATAATCTTCTCTCCCTCGTCGGTGAGGGTGAGACGCCCGGAGCCCTTGTTGAACAACCCAATGTAGCGGCCAGCATCCACGTAGTAGGCCACTTGGCGTTCAACGAAGCCCTGGGTGGCAGCGATCGTCGCGATGTCGATGTAGCCCTCGTCGCTTTCCTGAATTTCTTCAGCGAGACGGACCACGCGGTCGAAGATGTCGGCCTGCGGGAAGGGGACGTCTTTCCGCGCGGCGCGCGGGGTGATGCCGCTCGCGATCTCCTGCAGCTCTTCGCGGGTCAGCGGCTTGCTGCGCAGGATGTACTGCCTCGAGTGCCCATCCTTGATGGTCTGCATGCTGTGGTCATCCTCGAAGGTGAACTCGTAGAGGGTGAACACGCCACTGACGTAGGTCATGTAGACGTTGCGGACAGGCTTCCTAACCTGCTGTCGGAAGCGCAAGTAGGGGTAGTAGACCTGGCGGATGTTGAAGTCGTCGGGCAGCTTGTTTTTCGCCTCGACGAGCACCACGACGGAGTCGCCCTCGAAGCCGGCGTCAATCTCCATCTGCGCGTTGACGACGTCGAACGCGACAGGCCGCACAGGGAGTGCGACGTCGACGTTGGGGGACTGGGCGGCAACCTCCAGGAGATCCGCCATCGCCGCCGGGGGTTCGTCTTCGACGCCCACGTGGAGCTGGATGTTGAGGTCGGTCGTTTTCATGCGGCCAGCGAGGGTCTGCTTGAGTTCGCCCTCATTGATGAAGTCTTCGAAGACGCCGGCGAGGCTCGCCGCGCTCAGGGCCACCGCCTCACTCGTGAGATCCGTGAAGTCGAGGGACTCAATGCCCCGCGGCACGTCGACATACTTCGGCGCGAGCTCTTTGACCTTGGGCAGCGGGTGGAACGTGGAGCAGCGCGCGACGACATATTCGCGCCGCGACAGCGGCAGGATGGACAGCCCTTCCTGTTGAAAGATGACCGGCTGCGCCGAGGTGTAGTCGTGCTTCGACATCAGGCGCGGCTCAAGACCGCACCCGTCTTTGATCTCCACGGGGGTGATGCGGAAGAAGCCATGTTCACGAATCTGCGCCATGTAGTCGTTGTCCCGAAACAGCTTCAGCCATCCCAGATCCAACTCGCGCAGGTTCTTTTTGGCGTACTTCCCTCTCAGCAGCTGGCGTAGCTCTGGCTCCATGGCCCGCAGTTCCTGGGCGACCTTACTCTTTGCACCTGATCTCGTTGCCGCAGCGGCCATGTGCGCGTTCCTCTCGTCGGGCGGATGTCGATCGGCTGCGGGCGACCGCAGCGAGTGGGTCCCATCTTAGAACCGTGCCGAAAATCGCACTGGAGATCGCAATCGGAAATTCATCGATCTGACCAGCGCGGACGGAATTTTGCCGACATTGGTCGAGCTGAACGCCGAGCAGCGGATTCCACGGAGTCTGCCCGAACCGGTAGCCTGTTGAGGAATACGACGTCATCCAGTTGAGCCGCGCGCGGGATCCCCCACGCGGCTTCCGCATTTCATGAACGCTGTAACCATTCGCTGACACAGTCAGCGCACGTCCAAGGAGTTTTCCCAGTGAGCCTGACTGTTCACCACACTGCTCTGGTGGAGGCGAAGCCCTTCATCAAGTGGGCGGGTGGCAAGCGGCAGCTCCTGCCGGAGCTCCGGAAGCTGTTCCCGCCACAGTACCGCGACTACTACGAGCCGTTCATGGGGGCGGCGGCAGTCTTCTTCGACCTCAAGCCGGAGCGGGCGTACCTCAACGACATCAACCCTGCGGTGACCAACCTGTTTACGGTCATCCGGGACAACACCGCTGAGTTCGTTGAGCGGGTCCTCGACATCGAAGCGGACACGCCGCGCGCTGGACTAGAGGCCCAGAAGAGCTACTACTTGGAGCTGCGTGCGCGGTTCAATGTGGGCCTGGGGCGGAGCATTTTCGACGTGGAGAATGCGGCCCTGTTCATGGTTATCAATCATCGCTGCTTTAATGGGCTCTACCGGGTAAATCGCAGCGGCCTATTCAACGTTCCCTTTAACGGATCCTCGCGCCCGTCGATGGACATCGACAACATCTACGCTGCCGCGCAGGCTCTGGAGAACGTGGCCATCACGACCGGTGACTTCGAGGACTCGCTCACGAACGCCGGTGCCGGGGACTTCGTCTTCCTGGATTCGCCCTACGCGCCGCTCAAGGCGGACTCGTTCACGGATTACACGAAGCAGGGCTTCGACTACGAGGACCACGTCCGCCTGTCGGAGTTGTACCGCGAACTGGATGCGCGCGGCTGCTCCGTCATGATGACCAACCATGACACCCCGCTGATTCGCGACCTCTACGAGGGCTACAACCTCCACGTCACGACCGCGCGCCGTTCGATTAATTCGAAGGGCTCGGGCCGGACGGGGACGATGGAAATTATCGCGACGAACTACGCGACCAAGCAGCTGCGACCGAGGGGTTAGCGGCTCGGCCGGGACGGGACCGGGGCGAAGCGCACGCTATCGCCCGGGGCGAGCTGTGCGCAGCGATCACTACTCGAGGAGGACAGCACGCCGATGACTGGGTATCCACCCGTCACGGGGTGATCGGGGCCGAACAGGACGGGGTTGCCGTCCGGGGGCACCTGGATGCAGCCACGCACCATGCCTTCACTGGCGAGCTCCTGGCCGACCATCTCGGGGCGACGCTCGAGGGGCTTCTCCGCATCGAGACGGACGCCAATGCGGTTGGAGCTGCTGTTGACGGTGAACGTCTGCGAGAAGAGGTTGAGAATCGATTCGGTCGTGAACCAGTAGTCGCGCGGCCCCGGGATGACCTCCAGCGTGTGCGTGCGGGTGGGACGCCACAGCGGGACGAGGTGGTCGATGATCGGCAGCCAGTCGGGGTCTTCGATGAAGGCGCCCGTCGTGTCCGCGCCCAATGTGTCGCCCACGGCCAGCGGTGCGGGGCCGAGGCCGCTCAAGACGTCGCGGGAGGCACTACCGATGATGCGAGGTGCATCGAAGCCACCGCGCACTGCCACGTAGGCGCGCAGGCCGAACTCCGGCTGCCCGATACGCACATGATCGCCGGGCTGGAGGCGGAGAACATCATTCGTGGTGCGGGTCCGCACCACACCATCGGGCTGGGTGATCGTGATGGGCGCCAGCACGCCCGTCGCGATGATGTACGTCGGCTGGTGGACCTCGAGTTCCAGGCCGCCAAAGAAGCACTCAATGAGCGGCGCGTCAAGGCTGTTGCCAAGCGCATGATTCGCGCGGGCCGCCGACATCCGGTCGAAGTGCCCAGAGGCACTAATGCCGGTCGAGGCATGCCCCGGGCGGCCACGATCCTGGAACAGAGCCTGCGGGCCGGTGGCCGTCACGGTGAACACCGCGCGGGAGGCGGCAACCGATGCTGTGTCATTGAGCTGCGTCATGACGAAAGCTCCTCCCCTACTTCCCGGCCTGCAGATCGATGAAGCGAATCGTGTCGCCGACGGCGATGAGGTTCGGCTGTTCCCGTTCGACATCAAACATGAGAGTGTCGGTGAACCCCAGAATTTGCCAGCCGCCGGGCGACTGCTGCGGGTAGACGCCGGAGTAGGTACCGGCCAGCGCCACCGAGCCTTGTGGGATATTGGGGCGGGGTTGGCTACGCCGTGGCGTGTTCCACCAGGGGTCGTCACACACCAAATACGCGAAGCCCGGAGCGAAACCGCCGAAGGCGGCAGTCCACTGGGTCTCCGTATGGCGGGCGACGAGAGCCTCGACGCTCACACCGTAATGCTCGGCAACATCCGCCAAGTCGTCCCCTTCGTAGCGCACGGGAATCTCGTGGTGCGCCACATCCCCTGCCCCTGCGCCAGTTGCCGCACGGTCAGGGGTTTCCAGCAGTTGCTCGAGGTCACGGTGGATCGCCTTCGGGTCACCGCCTGCTGCGTCGATGGTGACCAACACGGTCTGCGCTGCCGGCACAAGTTCCAGCACACCTGCAGGCGCATGCTGACGAATGACCGCACTGACGTGCAGCACTGCGTCGATGACGCGATCGTGCCCCCAGGCTGCGGCGTCGTCCTCCCCCACATCGATGATGAGGGCGCGATCGCCCATCGGCTGGATTCTCACGTTCCTTGGCCCATCCTTACACGATCACGCTCACGAAGCCGCCCACGATTCTGCTGGGCGGCTTCACATGCGTACAGCTGTTTATCCGACGTTCAGGCTACAGCGCGGCCCGGATGCTACGCACCATGGCGAGCGCCTCGGGCGAATCGCCGTGGACGCACAACGAGTCAGCCTGCAGCACGATCTCCTCACCCTCGATGGTGCGGAACGGAGTCCCGGCAGCAATAGCCAGTGCCTGCTTCACGCCATCCTCCTCATTGAGCACGGAGCCTTCCAAGCGCCGCGAAGAAAGCGTGCCGTCCTTGGTGTAGGCGCGATCGGCAAATGCCTCGGCAAAGGTCGACAGGCCACGCGACTGCGCGAGCTCGAGGATCGGGCTGCCAGCTAGGCCCATCAGCGTGAGGTTCTCGTCGGCGCGAAGAATGCCTTCGATGACTGCCTCCGCTTGCGGCCCGCCCTGCGCAATCGTGTTGTAGAGCGCACCGTGCGGCTTCACGTAAGTCACCGCAGCGCCGTGGGACTTAGCCATCGCCTGCAGCGCGCCAATCTGGTAAATCACCTCGGCAGTCAGCTCCGCCGGCACATAGTCGATGTACCGACGGCCGAAACCTGCCAAGTCGCGGTACCCGACGTGGGCACCAATCTGGATCCCAAGCTCGGCCGCCCGCGCGCAGGTGAGATCCATGACGCGCGCGTCGCCGGCGTGGAACCCACAGGCGACGTTTGCCTGATCGATCAGCGGCAGAATCGCGTCATCCGCGCCGATGCTGTAATTGCCGAAGCTTTCACCGAGGTCACAGTTCAGAAGGAGGGTCATTCTTGTCCTTATCTTGGAAGAGAAAAGAAGACTGCGCGGGGCATCTGCACCGCGCAGTCTTTACATAGGTTTAGGCCTGCAGGAGTTCGAACATCGGAATCGCCGCCTTGTAGGCGAGGAACCACGCGATCACCATCGCGACGACGCCGACGCCGATAAGCCACTTCGGGTAGCGGTAGCCGTGCAGCAAGTCCTTGGAGCGGAAAGCTGCGATGAAGAGGATCATCGTGAAGCCCACCGGGAGCACGAGGCCATTGAAGGCACCAGCGAACACGAGGAGTGCCTTCGGCGCCGTGCCAAGAAGCAGGTACGCGCCACAGGAGATTGCGATGAACACGATCGTGATGATGTTCTGCAGCTTCTTCTTATCCTCGTGGCCTGCCACGAGGAAGCTCGCGGAGGTGTAGGAGGCACCGATGACGGAGGACAGCGCTGCCGCCCACATCACGATGCCAAAGAAGCGGTAGCCGAGGTCGCCCGCCGCAGACTGGAATGCGGCACCCGCCGGGTTGCCCTCCGTTGCAAGGGACACACCCCCGGCGACAACACCGAGGACTGCGAGGAACAGCACCACGCGCATCACGCCGGTCAGCAAAATGCCGACGATGGACGAATTGGTCACGGACTTCACATTTTCCGGACCGGTTTTGCCGCTCTCTAGCATGCGGTGCGCGCCAGCGTAGGTGATGTAACCGCCGACGGTACCGCCCACGAGCGTCGTGATCACGAGCCAGTCAACGGTCTCGGGAAGAA
Organism: Corynebacterium sp. 13CS0277; assembly: GCF_002994655.1. Lineage (GTDB taxonomy): Bacteria > Actinomycetota > Actinomycetes > Mycobacteriales > Mycobacteriaceae > Corynebacterium. The sequence goes on along the minus strand of NZ_PPDL01000013.1, from coordinate 7,013 downwards.
CGGAGTTCCGGAGAGCGTCTCCCACCGGCGGGTGGGAGACAAACGCGACGTAACACGTCAACAGCATCATGAGGATGCCGAGGAACACGAGCAGCTTGTCGAGCGCGGCACCGAGTTGCTTGAACAAGAAGAAGATGATCGCGACGCCAGCAGTGAGCGCGCCGCCGAGCTTCACATCAATCCCGGAGGCTGCATTCGATCCGAGGCCAGCACCAGCGATATTGCCGATGTTGAACACCAGGCCACCGATGCAGATGAGGACCGCCAGGAACCAGCCCAGCCCCGGCAGCACCCTGTTGCCGAGTTCACCGGCACGCATGCCCGAGATGCCAACGACGCGCCACACGTTGAGCTGCACAGCGATGTCGATGACGATGCTCGCTAGGATGGCGAACGCGAACGCGGCACCCAACTGCCCAGTAAAAGTCGCAGTCTGCGTGAGGAAGCCCGGCCCGATGGCCGAGGTAGCCATCAGGAAGATGGCCCCCAGGAGGGCACCCTTGTGGCCAGTTTTCACGGGAGGTCGATCACTCATGGGTCGGCCTTTCTTGTCAGGGGTCGAGGAAGACGCCACCTACGTAACGCAGCAAACAGTACCCGAAAACTATGACCGCTCCCACACACGTGGTGACGTCCCCCGAAACCCGACGACAGGCGAAGCCGCCCACCCCGGGGCACCTGGGTTAAATCGGCAGGTTCTCCTCCACCAGGTCCAGCAGCTCGTCATCGTCCAGCTCAGTCTTCGGCGCGAAGCGGCCGAGGACCTCGCCGTTCTCGCTGACGAGGAACTTCTCGAAGTTCCACTCCACGTCTGCTCCCCCGGAGTGCCGCTTGAGGAAGGTGAACAGCGGGTGCGCGTTGTCTCCGTTGACGTCCCCCTTGGCGAGAAGCGGGAAGCCGATGCCGAAGTTGGTGGTGCAGAACTCGGCGATCTCTTCGTCGGTACCGGGTTCCTGGTTGCCGAACTGGTTGCAGGGCATGCCGATGACGAACAGGCCTCGGTGGGCATAGTCTTCGAAGAGCTTCTGCAGTCCCTCGTACTGGGGCGTGAGGCCGCATTCGCTGGCGGTGTTCACGATGAGCAGAAGGTGGCCCTGCCAGTCGGCCATGGTGGTCTCAGCACCGTTGTTGAGGGTGACCTCGATGTCGTAGAAGTTCTCGGGCGGGGTGGCAGGGCTCTGGGTAGTCATAAAACCTCAGTGTAGTGGCCACCATGCTTCCCCGGTGTGGGCACTCCTTCGAGCACTTCCCCAAAACAGGCGCACCGCACCAGGACACACCCAGTGGGAAGGTGTCCCACGAGTGCGGCAACTTTGTGCGCCTATCGCAGCCGGTCCTCGTGGATGGCGTCGTCCAGGGGGCGGCGGGCGCGCCAGCCGAAGCGCTCGAGGTCCGGCACCTCCTCCAGGTGGGTGACAGGTCCGACGCAGAGCCACGCAATGGGGCGTACGGGGTGGGTGGCGCCGATGAAGTCGCTGAGGAAGTCTTCTTCGTAGAAGCTCACCCAGCCCACTCCTAAACCTTCGACGGTGGCTGCGAGCCACAGGTTCTGGATGGCGAGTACTGCGCTCATAAGTCCGGTGTCGTCGATGGTGTGGCGACCAAGGATGTTGGGGCCGCCCCGGGTGGGGTCGTAGGTGACGACGATGCCGGTGCCGGATTCGACGATGCCTTCAATCTTGATGGGGTTGAAGACGTCTTTGCGGTCCTCCGGGAGGGAGTCGGCGAAGGCTTGGCGGCGGGTGGCGACGTGGGCGGCGAACTCTTTGAGGCGTTCGTCGTCGCGGATGATGACGAAGTCCCAGGGCTGGGAGTTACCGACGCTGGGGGCTGCGTGCGCCGCCGCGAGGATGCGGCGGAGCTGTTTCTCGTCGAGGCGTTCCCCAGAGAATTCGGCGCGGACGTCCCTGCGGCGGCTGATTGTGGTGTAGACGGTGCGGGCTTCCGACGGGAGGGTGTCGAACCCGAGGTCCACTGGAGCGCTCTGGGGTGCGTGGGTGTCAGTCATGCATTCCAGCCTATTCCTGCGCCCAGCATCCCCGGGGTGGGCCTTGTCCCCGCTGCTGCGGGACGCAGAGGGCCTGCGCTTCCCCAGGAGAGCGGGCCTGTACTGCTGCAGGAGGGTGGCCAGTGGTGGCCAGCTCCCATCGCGCATCATCCTGCGGCAGCAGGCCTGGGGTGGAGCCTGCCGTGTGCGGATGTGCGGCGGAGCAGGCGCTGACCGCGCCTGGTGTCGGTTCGCCGAGGTTGGCTAGCGGTAGGGGCTGCCCGTGTCGGGGCGGTTGCCGAAGTCGAGGTGCTGGTTGGTCCACGGGATCGGCTTGCCCAGCAGGGCCCGCAGGAAGTCGTCTTTCTCGATGTCGTTGGCGGTGCGTGCCTTCGGCGTCTGGTTCTCCTGCCGGCCCCGGCCGGCACCCATGGGTGCCCCGCCCATCAGGGGCATGCCGCGCTGCCCGTGGTGTCCTGCCTCGCCTGCGTGGCCGGGCGTGGCCCCCGGGTGTGGGGTGCTTCCCGGCGGCGGGGTGGGTGTGCGCAGGCGGCCGTCCGTGCCGCCGCCCGGGGTGCCGTGGCCCCCGGGGTGTGGGTGCTGGCCGGGTGTGCCGTAGCCGCCGGAGTATCCCCCACTGCCCGGCGCGCCACCACCGCCGACGTGGTGTCCACCGCCGATGGTGATGCCACCCCGCCCGTAGCCGGGGATGATGCCGCCCCGGTTGCCTGTGCCGCCCCCAGTGCCGCCGTGCAGGCCCCCACGGTGGGGCAGGTTGGCACCGGGGAGACGGCCGCCGCCGGTGATGCTCCGGGGGCTGGGGGCACCGGGTTGTCCCGGGCTGCGCCCGGTGTGGCCGGGTTGTTGGGGCAGGGGCTGCTGGAAGCGGGTGTAGCCCCGGTTGAGGAAGTAGCCGCCTTCTTTCTCTGCGAGCTGGCGGGAGTAGGAGTAGCCCTGCCCGGCAATCCCGCCAGGGCGGCCACCAGTGCCGGGGTGGTTGCCACCGTTTAGCGCGCCGCCGGTGCCCGTCCCGCTGAGGTGGCCTGCCCCCAGCTGGCCGCCGCCCACCTGGCCCGGGGTTCCTGTCATTCCGCCCGTGCCCACGCCGGGCAGAGTGCCCGCCTCCCCGAGGGCGGTGCCCTGCGATCCGGAGCCAATCCCCCGGAGAGAATCGAGGGCGTTTTGTACGCCGGCAAAGCCGGCCTCCGTGGCGGCGCGGCGCGCGGCCCCGCCTGCCACACCTGGCTGCCCGGAACCTGCACCCGCCGGGTGGCCTGCCTGCCCCGGGGTGCCCGAGTGCCCGGCGCCCGCCCCGCCAGGGGCTGGGGTGCCACCGCCGAGGCCGCCGCGCGGGATCGTCTCCCGCCCGCTGCCCGGGGCGGGACTCGTTGCCCCCGTGCCACGGCCAACAGCAGAACCAGGATCCCCGGCCGCCCCTGGGGCGCGGGGCGCATCACTCATCAAGTTGCTGATGGTGGGCACCCCGCTCTCCAGGGCGGTGGTGTAGGAAGAAGTGAACTCCGCCAACAACTGCTGCTCCAGGGCAGCGGCCTCAGCGGGGTCCTCCACAGCCTGCACCTGCTCCACCGCATCGTCGATCATGCGGGATCCGTAGGCGTGAATGGTCACCAGGTTCTCCGCGAAGCGGGACATGGTCGTCGCATTGTCGGCGAAGGTCTGGCCCGACTGGGCCAAGCCCCGGATCGTGGCGACTGCGTTGTCGATCATCTCGCCGCTCATCTCCCCCTCGATGTGGTTGACGATGTCGAAGATGTCGTTTGCGACCTGCTTGGCCTCCGCGGCGAGATCCCGCCACTCGGCCGCCATACCTTCGAAGGCGCCAGTGTTGGTGGCGCTGAACGCGGCCGCCAACTCGTCGAGGCTTCCTCCCCCAGCCACAGGCTGGGGGAAGGAGAAGTCCTCAAACACGGCGGCAGGGCGGGCCGGGAACTCCAGCGAGTCGTACTCGGTGTCGTTCCAGCCGATGCTGTCCTCCCCGAGGGCCTTCGCGAAGGAGCTGTCGGCCATCTGGTATTTGCGGTGCGTGACGTTGAGGTTCTCGCGCATCCAGCGGAGCTGGTCGCGGTAGGTAGTAAGAACTGCAGAAGCGGAACCCACCGAGCCATCCAGGATGGACTGGTGGTTCTTCACCAAGTCCTGAAGCCCGGGGACCGCCGTCGCACTGGCCGCGTCCAGCCAGTCCCCCTTCTTCGTCTTATCGCGCAGGCTTTCAACCTTCGCGTACACGTCCGTCGCCCTGTTCTCTGCCGTCTCCAGACGGCTCACGAGGATGCCGAAGCCTTCCATCGTTTCTTCTCCTTGCTGTCGGGTCAGTGGGGTCACTCGGGCAGAGTGGCCCCACTGGTGAATGGGTCTCGTCGGCGCCACGCCACCCGGCGTGGTTGATGCGCCCATAGCTGTTCCCCCTTTGCATGCCGAAAAGAGCGGCGGCAACAGGAAGCAGCTGGGCAGACATCTGCCGACTTGATATGTCCCGACACGAGCACCCCACCCCGGTGGTGCGCCCTGCTGGAAAATTTTTTGCTAGCCACCCCCGTAGCGGCTCATGAACTGGCGTTATGGCGAAACTGAAACTACCCCCGTCGGGGTGATCCCCACGCAGCCCGCTTATTCCTCCTTCAGCGGGCGGCTCAGCGGGAGCCGGTAGCCCCACAGGGTGTCGAGGAACTCCTTGTCCTTGAAGAGGTTGACGAAGTGCTCTTCGGCGATGGCGCAATCCTCTTCAAGCGCGCCGTTGGCTGAGCGGTAGCCCACGGACACCCGCCCCAGCGTGGTGTCGATGTTGTACTGGCAGGTCGTCTCGATGCCCTGGGGGTCCATGAGGTAGCCCTCGGAAATGTAGCCCCGCTTGATGAGCGACTGGTCGCTCGGCCCGATGATGCGAGCGCCGTCTTTCTCGATGACTTCCTGGTGGGTGGGTTCCACCGCGATGACGACTTCGCCATCCTTGTACTTCGCCGAGCTAAAAGTACAAGTATCGAACGCCCAGAGGGGCTGGTCAGGCACGTCCGTGGTGTGGCGGTGGGTTTCGGTCAGCCCGTACTTGGCGTAGGTGTCTTTGAGCTCATCCACGCACACCGTGGAGGTCTCGCTCTCCGGCTTGTAGGGGTTGAAGCGCCCCCAGAACCTGTCGTAGGCGACACGCCCCCAGAAGTCAGGATCGTGGAGGGATTCCTCCCCTGCAGCGTCCACCGCAGATTCTTCAGGTTTCTTGTCTTCCCACGTCTTCGCTGCGGGCTCGGCGTACTTCGCCGGCGGTGCAGGCTCGTCGGGGTACTCGTGCCCGGGCTGCGGCATGACGCAGCCACTCAGGCTCAGCGCCACGGTGCACAGGGCAGCAGCCATCATCGTGCCCGTGCGCTTCGATGCCGTCGTCTGGTTCATGGTGGTCATTGCGGTCCTTTCTTGTCATTCTTCATCGGAAGGTCGTCGCCATAGAGTGCACGCAGGAACTCCTCGTCCTGAAAGAGCCTCTCGAACAGCTCAAGCGCGAGATCACAGTGCAGTTCGAGGTCCTCCTCGTCGAGAAGCGAAGCGTGAGTAACTGCTACTGTGCCTCGCACGGTATCGACTCGTACTTGGCAATTCGTCTCCCGTTGCTCTGGGTCGATGATGGTGTTGTGCGCAAAGTACGCGCCCGGGACAATTCCGCCCGCGACATCGCTGCGGAATGCTGTGGTGTTCTGCTGCAGGTTTTCTCGGTTGATGGGTTCGACCGTGATCTCGTAGTCATTCATGCTGCGGTCGGGGTCGTCACTGCGGCAGGTGGAGCTCACGAGCCACGGTGCACGCCGGAACGGGACATCGAAATGGCGGTACATCTCGATGCCGTAGCTCCTGTACACCTCGTAGAGCTCGTCCGTACAAGGGTTGAACAGTTCGAATCCGGGCTCGGCCCAGTCGTATGTATGGGCCAGCTTGGAGTAGTCCACCTGCTCCCAGAATTCACCGTTGTGCGTGGGCCCCTGGGATTCCTGTGCTGCAGTCGACACTGGGTCGATAGCGCCCGGCGCGCCCGGGTGCACCACGCAGCCACCCACTGTCACGGCGGTGAGGACAGCCGTGGCGACCATGCCCAGCCGGCGCAGGTTCTTGTCATTCGTCACGGCCGTCACCTCCCTGTTGTGCGGAGTGATGTTTCAGGGGAATGGCGTCGCCATAGAGTGCGCGCAGAAAATCGGGGTCGTCGAACACCGCGTGAAAGAACTCGATGGCGAGGGCGCATTCGCCTTCGAAGTCCTTGATACCGCCCAAGTTCTCGTGGCTGACGGCTACGCGTCCGCGGGGAGTATCGACGTTGACCTGGCAGTTGCTGTCGGCCTCGTGCGGGTTCATCGAGTAGTTGTGGGTCAGGTAGGTCCCCGGAATCCGCGGGGCCTCGAGGTCGCGGCGGAAGACGTCGCTGTTGCGTTGGATCGTCTGCTTGTCGAAGGGTTCTGCGGTGATCTCGTAGTTGGCGAGCATGCGGTCCGGGTCGTCGGCGAGGCAGGTCCACATCTCGTGGCGTGGTTCGCCTGTCGTCGGGGTCGAGAATTCCCGAGTCATCGTCAGCCCGAGGCGTTCGTACACCGCCTTCAGCGCTGGCGTGCACGGATTCAGCAGGGAGAACTCTGGGTCTGTCGGGTCGAATCCTGTCGCAAGACGCGCGTAGTCCACGTCGCCAGCTGCGGGACTGGGATTCTCGGAGGGGTTGGATGTTGGGGCTGCCACGCAGCCACAGGCCAGAACTGCCGCAGCACAAAGTACTGCGGCACCGCCGAGGCGGAGCAGTTTCTTGTCATTCGCCACGGCCACCTCCACGGGACGCGGGGCTGGAGTGACCTAGTTTTTCGGCCCGGGCGACTTAAGCCTTCGCTACGGATGATTCATGCTCGGCCCGAACAAGGGCCGCGTACCGACTCGGGGGCAAGTAGCCCAGCGACGAGTGCGGATGCTCGGTATTATACCGAACCCGCCACCATTCATGCAGGACACGCGCATGTTCGACCCCCTCAACGAGGTTGTC
>NZ_PPDL01000012.1 GCF_002994655.1 Corynebacterium sp. 13CS0277 | reverse complement strand
CGACTTCTAGCTTCGGTGAGCTTGTGCCCGTTGGGTGGGCAGTGCGCTTACCGGAGCTACACACCACGCTAATGGGGTATTCTTAGCAATTACACGACGGGGGCGAGAAGCTGGCCCACAAGCTTCCGCGCGACCGCGCGGATGCGGTCTGAGTGCGCGAGGTAGTCCGCCATGATGTGCTCGCGGTCAACGTCGTCGTTGTCGGCGAGGAAGTCGTGGACGATGCGGGGTGTGACCTCAGGGTGGAATTGTACGCCCGTGATCCGCCCGCGGCGCAGTACCTGCGGGTAGTCAGGGGTGGTGCCAGGTACCCCGCTTGGTGTCCACGCGCCGTCGGGGGCGGGCCCGCTGACGGCGGTCACGGTGAACCCGGGTGGGATGACGCTCACCGCGTCACCGTGATCCTCGAAGACGACGAGCGTGTCAGTACCAGTGGCAGAGTCGGAAGTGTCCTGGGTGTCCTGGGTGTTCTCGTCGGTATGTGCGGTGTCGACCTCGAGGCTGCCGCGCAGCATCCGCACCCCGTATTCGGGCCCCGCGCTGGCCGGGCAGGCGACCGCGCCCCCGAGGGTGGCGGCGATGAGCTGCATCCCGAGGCACACGCCCACAAGGGGCACGTCGTGGGTGGCGCAGGCACGGATGATGTCTTTCGTTGCGGGGATCCAGGGCCAGCGTTCCTCCGAGTAGGCGTTCTCCCTCCCGCCGAGGACGACGACCGCGAGCCGCTCCCCGGCACCGGGGGCGGTGATGGTGCGGCCCAGGTCCTCTAGTGCGGCGATACCACCCGCCTCCCAGGCGGCGATGACCCGGGTGGTGGCACCGGCGGCGTGGGCCTCATCGGCGAGAGTACCGGGCGGGATATCTGCTTCGTGTTGGATGAAGACAAGCTCGCGCATGCCCGCCATCCTACGGCCGACCGCACCGCACTCGCCCTGCGGTGGGGTGGTGTGAAGTGATGGCGTGCGGTGGTGCTACCCCTGCTCCGGGGGTGGTTTTGGGGCGTGTGAGTATGGCTTGCCCTGTGCGGTAGGGTGGGGGCGTGACTGATAACGCTAGCGCTAACCACCAGCCCGTTCTGGTCGTCGACTTCGGCGCCCAGTACGCGCAGCTGATTGCCCGCCGCGTCCGCGAGGCAAAAATGTATTCCGAGGTCATCCCCCACACCATGACGGTGGAGGAGATTCGGGCGAAGAACCCGGCGGCCCTGGTGCTGTCGGGCGGCCCGTCGTCCGTGTACGCGGATGGGGCCCCGAAGCTGGACCCGGCGGTCCTGGAGCTTGGCGTGCCGGTCTTCGGTATTTGCTACGGCTTCCAGGCGATGACGCACGCTCTCGGCGGTGAGGTCGCGAACACGGGTAACCGCGAGTACGGCCGCACCGACATGCATGTTGATGGTGGTGTGCTGCACCGCGACCTGGAGGACACGCACACGGTGTGGATGTCCCACGGTGATGCGGTGCACCGCGCCCCCGAGGGCTTTATTGTGACCGCTCATTCGGAGGGCGCCCCGGTGGCGGCGTTCGAGTGCCAGGACAAGCGTATGGCGGGCGTGCAGTACCACCCGGAGGTGCTGCACTCGCCGCACGGCCAGGAGGTGCTGGTCCGTTTCCTTACGGAGATCGCCGGCCTGGAGCAGAATTGGACCCCGGCGAACATTGCCGAGGAGCTCATCGCCGCGGTGCGGGAGCAGGTCGGCCCCGAGGGGCGCGCGATCTGTGGCCTGTCGGGTGGCGTGGATTCCGCGGTGGCGGCCGCTCTCGTGCAGCGCGCCATCGGCGACCGTTTGACCTGTGTGTTCGTGGACCATGGTCTGCTGCGTGCCGGGGAGCGGGAGCAGGTGCAGAACGACTTCGTGGCGGCGACCGGCGCGAAGCTCGTCACCGTGGACGAGCGGGAGGCGTTCCTCGCGAAGCTGGCCGGCGTGACTGAGCCGGAGGCGAAGCGCAAGGCGATCGGTGCGGAGTTCATTCGTTCCTTCGAGCGCGCCGTCGCCGGCGTGCTGGAGGACGCCCCGGAAGGCGCGAGCGTGGACTTCCTCGTCCAGGGCACCCTGTACCCGGATGTAGTGGAGTCCGGCGGCGGTAGCGGTACCGCCAACATTAAGTCCCACCACAATGTCGGCGGCCTGCCCGACGACGTCGAGTTCGAGCTCGTGGAGCCGCTGCGCCTGCTGTTCAAGGACGAGGTGCGTGCCGTGGGCCGGGAGCTGGGCCTGCCGGAGGAGATCGTCAACCGCCAGCCGTTCCCGGGCCCGGGCCTGGGTATCCGCATCATCGGTGAGGTCACTGAGGAGCGCCTGGAGACCCTGCGTGCTGCGGATCTGATTGCCCGCACGGAGCTCACCGCCGCTGGTCTCGACGAGGAGATCTGGCAGTGCCCCGTCGTGCTGTTGGCGGACGTGCGGTCCGTGGGCGTGCAGGGTGATGGCCGTACCTACGGCCACCCGATTGTGCTGCGCCCGGTGTCCAGTGAGGACGCGATGACTGCGGACTGGACGCGGATTCCTTACGACGTGCTGGAGAAGATCTCCACCCGCATTACCAACGAGGTGCCGGATGTGAACCGCGTGGTGCTGGACTGCACCTCGAAGCCGCCGGGAACCATCGAGTGGGAGTAACCCTCCTCGGGGCGTAAGCCCCGTGGATGTCCTCCCCGCCCCACGCAGCCCCGCCAGGATGACAAATCTCCGTGGCGGGTGCGTGGGGGATACGACCACGTGCGCCCCGCACACACCGAGACTGAGTGTGTACGGGGCGCACGTGGTTTTTTGGCTCTTCACGCTTCGGGCGGGGTGGCCGCGCGCCGCGTGGCCGCCGTGCTAGGTGCGGCTGCCCGTGGCGGTGGGCTCTGCGGTGGCTGCCGTGGAGCTGTTCGGCGGGGTGGTGGTGGAGGTGGTGGCGCTGATCGGGCGGCCGTGAGCGTCCACGGTGACGGTCACCGTGACGGTCTCTTTCGCGTCAGCGGGTGCGAGGTCCTGCGGCAGCGGCTGCAGGCGGGTGAATTCCTCCCGGGTGGAGTCGGTGGCGACCATGGTGTCGAACTCCAACTGGCCGGCAGTGAAATCGATCCGCACGGTCAGCGGCGCGCCGCTAGCTTCGGCGTTGAAGAAGCGGTCCTCGCACTGCACTCGACGTGCGGTGCCGGTGGCGCCGGCGGTGGTGTCGGTACCCGTCCCGGCAGCTGCGGCGTCCTCGCCGTTCGCGGCGTCGCCCTGCTCCGCATCAGCGGTGCCAGTGGGCTGCGGGGCGCAGGTGATGATGGTGGGCACGTCCGCCGGGACGACGATCGTCAGCAGGCCGCTGCGCATCGTGATCGGCAGGGTGGTCGCGTGGTCGAGGGGCTCCAGGTCCGCCATGTTGACCTCCAGGGTGCCGGCATCGAAGGTGATGCCCTGTCCCAGGCGCGCCCCGTTGAGGCTGTCGAGGTCGATGGTGTGGTTGCCGGTGGTGATCATCGGATCCCAGCGCAGGCTGCCGTCACCGGTCTGCGGGGCGGCGTAGCTGCTCACCCGGTTGGCGACGCTGGGGTCCGGGTGCTGTTCCAACCAGAGGGCGGCGGCGATGCTGCCGACCGCCAGCAGGGCGACAGTGAGGGCAGTGATGAGCGCCTGCTTGAAGCGCGCGTAGCACACCCAGGTGATAGCCCCGCCGGCCAGCGTCACTCCAATGCCGACGACGAGTGCCACGGACCAGCTGGCGAGATCGTGCCCGGAGACGTCGCGGAGTCCGCCGGCGACGATGAGGGTGGCGATGACTGCCACCCCGAGGGCGACGAGGAAGCTGAACCAGCCGAACACTTTGAGGATGAGGGCGGCCCCGTTGCGGGGCTCGACCTCGGCGAACCATTCTCCGTTTGCCTCCTGCGGGGCGGTCAGCTGCGGGAAGCTGTATTCGGCGGTCTCCTCCATCGTGGGCTGGGCGGTAGTACCAGCCGCAGCACCCGCCACCGTAGCGTCAGCACCCGCCGCAGCGTCAGCACCAGCGGCCATGCCGGCAGCGCCGGCCGTGCGGTCACCGGCGTTCGCAGCGGTCGCAGCGGTCGCCGTGCCGGCACCGGTGCCGGTGGCGTGCTGCGCGTCCCACAGTGTGGGCGGGAACAGGGCCTGCATCGTGACCGGCACCGCCGGGTGCAGCAGGTAGAGAATCCACCAGGCGCACAGCAGGAGCAGCAGCCCACCGAAGGAGCCGAACATCAGCACACTGCCGGAGGCGACGGTGAACGCGCCGCCGAAGAGCATCCACAGGCCCGTGATGATGCTGAGCAGGATGCCTGTGGACTTGTCGGTGGCTTCCGCCTCCGTCTGCGGGGTGCGGGTGAGCATCTCGAAGGGGCTGTGGTTCGTGCCCCAGCGCGGCATGATGAGCCACGCCAGCAGGTAGCCGAGGATGCCCGTGCCGGAGAACGCCACGATGGCGAAGAGGATGCGGATGAGGGTGGGGTCGATGTAGTAGCGCACACCGATGCCTTCACACACGCCGGCGATCTTGGTGCCGGTGTGGGGGCTGCGGGGGATGCGGCGGGGCAGGGTGCGCCACTTGTGTGTCAGTGAGGGCACGCTGGCGGGCAGTGCCCGCAGGGTCGCCGTCGTCGGCACCGGCGGGATGGTGCCCCCGGTGGCGTCTGCGGCCGCGCTGTCGGAAAGCTCGGCCTCAGGGGTTGTGCCCGTGGTGGACGCTGTGGTCGTTGCGTCAGCATCCGCAGGCTGTGCGTCCGCCGCGTGCGGCTCTGGGGAGGGATGGGCCGGGGATTCCGCGCCCGCAGCATCAGTCGGGCGGGGCGTGCCGGAGGGGTCAGTGGTGCTCATGGTTCCTAGTGTGCGCGCCCGGGGTGCGGGTGCACATCGGGGTTTGCCCTGATTGTTGAAAAATCAGGGTGAATCTCGGGGTGCTGTGGCTGGCTTCCATCCGGCGGTGCGGGGCAGGATGGGGCCATGACTGTTTCACGCCCCGCGGAGGACACCCCCGCCCGCCCCGCGCCTGCGGCACCTGCGGCCCGCCCGGCTGCGGACCTGCACTCCGGCGCGCCCGGCGCTGCCCCTGGGGGCGTGTACGCCCAGGCCTACGCCCACTACCTGCCGGCCGGCGGGGACTATCCCCTCGTGTCGGCACCAGGGGCGCCGGTGCACCCCTATCCGCGCTTCGTGCGCCCCCGGGGCGGCCGGGCGGTGGCTGGCGTGGCCGCAGGGCTGAGCGCCCAGTTCCGGTTGAATGTGGCGCTGGTGCGGGTGGCGTTCCTGCTGCTGTCAGTGCTGGGTGGCATCGGCGTCGCGATCTACGCGCTGCTGTGGGTGGCGACCCCGTCGGCGGCCGGCCAGGCCCCGGAGTACCCGTTCCCCTCAGTGGGCGGCAGCAGCAGAGGGGCGGCAGCACCGCCCGGCGATCTGGCGGCGGGGGCGACGCACCGCTCCCGCGGCTGGGCGCTCGTGGCGTTCCTCGCGGGCCTGCTCAGCGTGATGACGTTGTCGTCGGCGTCGGGTTTGGTGGCCAGCATGTTTTTCCCCTTCCTCGTGGTGGGGGTGGGTGCGATGCTGGCGTGGCAGTCCTACGACCGGGGCCTGGCGGCGGGCAATAAGAAAACCTCGGCGCTGTTCATGTCGGGCGGCGCGATGCTCGTCGTCATTGGCATCATCATCGTGGTCGTCAACTGGGAGCACCAGCAGGCGCTGGTGTCGTCGATCCTGGCGGTGGTCATCACCTTGATGGGCGTCATTGGTTTGGGCCTGCCGTTGTGGCTGCGGCTGTGGGATAGCCTCCTGCAGGAGCGGCTGGTGCGCGCCCAGGAGAAGCAGCGCGCGGAGATCGCCGCCCGCCTGCACGATTCGGTGCTGCAGACCTTGGCGTTGATTCAACAGCGGGCGCAGGATCCGGCGGCGGTGGCGCGGTTGGCGCGCGGCCAGGAGCGGCAGCTGCGGGCCTGGCTGTTTGATGCCCCCGCGCAGGCGGATAGTTTGTTCGTGTCCTTGGCGGATGCGGCCGGCGACGTGGAGGACCTCTATGGCATCCGGGTGACGGTGGTGACGGTGGGGGATGACGTGCCCCCGCAACCCCTCGTGGAGGCACTCACGGGGGCGACCCGGGAAAGCTTGGTCAATGTGGCCAAGCATGCGGGTGTGGACTCGGCGGACCTGTATGTGGAGAACTTCGACGGGCAGGTGGACATTTTCATCCGCGACCGGGGTCGCGGTTTCGATCCGGAGGCGGTGCCGGCGGACCGGCAGGGGGTGGCGAGTTCTATTCGGGCCCGCGTGGAGGCTGCGGGCGGCACGACGCGGATTACCTCCAGCCCGGGGCGCGGCACCGAGATCGCACTGTCCTGCCCGCTGCCGCAGGCCACCGGCGACTCCGCCCCGGCCGTGGGCTAGAGCGCAGGACACGCCGCCGCCCGGGCCCCGGGTGCACCTTCTGTGCGGGTGTGTTGCCTGCCCCGGGGTGGACAGGCGGTGGCATGATCGGACGCATGACCCGTGTGATGATTGTTGACGACCACTCCATGTTCCGTGCGGGGGTGCGTGCGGAGCTGGGGAAATTCGCCGACCAGATTGAGGTGGTCGCTGAGGCGGGCACCGTCGCGGAGGCGGTCGCCGGTATTGCTGCGGCGCGCCCTGAGGTGGTGCTGCTCGACGTGCACATGCCCGATGGGGGTGGGCTGCAGGTGCTCACGCAGGCGCTCGCGGACCCGGAGATCGCCGCCCGCACGCGCTTCCTCGCGCTGAGCGTGTCCGATGCCGCCCAGGATGTCATCGCCATCATTCGCGCCGGGGCGCGTGGTTATGTGACGAAGACGATCGCGAGTGAGGAGCTCGTGGATGCGGTGCGGCGCGTCGCCGAGGGGGATGCGGTGTTCTCCCCGCGGTTGGCGGGGTTTGTGCTTGATGCGTTTTCCCGCCCGGATGCGAGCGTGCCGCAGGCCGCCCCCGCCGACACTCCCGCCGCGGAGACAGAGGGTGGGGCGTCGCCGGACGTGTTGACTCGTCGGGAGCGGGAGGTGCTGCGGCTGTTGGCGCGGGGGTACACCTACAAGGAGATCGCTGCCGAGTTGTTTATTTCGATCAAGACGGTGGAGACGCACGCGTCCAACATTTTGCGGAAGACGCAGACGTCGAACCGCTATGCCTTGAGCCGCTGGGCGGCGGATCACCACCTGGATTAGTGCCACCTTGATGAGCGGGGGCGCGTGGCAGCCGCGGCTGCTGCGCGCGGGAGGACGCACACGACAGACGCGCGAACGCGCGTGACGCACGTGAGGGCGCCTGCGGTCGAGGTGCTTGCGCGATGGTCGGGAGGATCGCGGGTGGGGGAGGAACCCCGGGGTGACCGCGGGAGCGCGGGGATGGGGGTGCCGTCAGTGGTGCCGTCGGCGGTGCAGGAGTCCCGGCACGCAGTGATGTGTGGCTGGTGTGGCGTGTGGGGCGAAAAGGGGGTGTGGGCTGCACTCTTGCTCGGGGTGGGGGAAGGGGTTAGTATCGGCAGGTGAGTTAAGGAACGTGTGTTCGAGCGCGTTCGATGGGCGTTCCCGGGTTGGAGGCTAGGGTGTCGAACGTGATTGCGTTGGAGAAAAAAGCTGCCCTTGCTCGCCTGCAAGCCCAGGTGCGCAGCGCCGGTGGCGACCTGTTGCGTGCGAGCGCGCTGCCTGGCGGGCTGGACGCTCCGGTTTCTGCAGCTGACGCGCTGTGTGGGGGCGGCGATGGGTCTCGCCCCGGCGGCTTGACCGTCATCGCCGGTGGCGATGGTGGGGCTGCGAGTGACCCGTCCGTCGGTGGAGCTGGCGTTTCTGCTGGCTCGAACATCGTGCGAGACGGCGGCGGTTCCCGCAATGGGGACAGTGGCCTATCGAACACCCCTGGAGGGGATTCTGTTCGACTCCCCGCGCCGCCTGCCGCGGAGGCCGTGCTGCCGGTGGCGGGCCGCCTGGGGGAGCTGCTGCCCGGGGGCGGTTTTCCGCGCCGTGCGATCAGCGAGGTGGATCCGTGCTGCGGGATCATCGCCGACCTTGTGGCGGGCGCGACGGCTGCGGGGCAGTTCGTCGCCATCGTCGGCTGGCCGGATCTCCTGCTGGCCGAGGTGGCCGACCGGGGGGATCTCTCCCGGGTGGTGGTCGTCCCCGACCCGGGGGCGGACCCCCTCCACGCGATTGGGGTGCTCGCCGAGGGCGTCGACCTGGTGGTGTTCCACAGTGCCCGGGACTGGCAGATCAGCCCCACCCGCGTCCGCCCGCTGCTGGCCCGGCTGCGGGGCGGTACCGCCGCCGTGCTGATGAGTGGCGCGCACGCGCCCTCCCCGGCGCTGCGACTGCGGGCCCGCACCGCGGGCGTGGCGGGCCTGCGGCAGGGGGCCGGTCGTATCCGGGGCCTCGACGTGGAGGTGCAGGTCGTGACGAAGAACCGGCCGGCCGTCCGCGAGGTGCTTCGCCTCGGCGCGGGCACCCCGGCCACAGCAGTAGCGCGCACGCAGTCGCGCGAGCCCACGGGGCTGGCCAGCGTGCCCGCACCCGTGGCCGCCACGGCGGGGTAGCCCGGAGCAGGCCCTGGGCGCGGGCGCGGCGCACCCAGGGCAACGAGATGACAACACGACACACAGGAGAAGGAGGAGAAAAGACGATGGCGGTCGTGTGCCTGTGGTTTCCTGATTGGCCGGCGCACGCGGCCCGGCTCGTCATCGATGACGCAGAGGCAGTCGCCGCCGTCGGCGCGCCGCGAGGACTCGTCCAGGTTATCGACGAGTTCACGCCCGTCGCCATCATCGCCAACCATGAGGTGATGGTGCTCAGCCAGGCGGCCCGCCAGGCCGGGGTGCGGCGCGGCATGCGGGAACGCCATGCGAAAAGCGTCTGCCCGGAGTTGGTGCTGTGCGCCTGCGATGAGCACCGGGATGCCCGCATCTTCGAACCCGTCATTGCCGGCCTGGATGAGGTGGTAGCCGGCGTGGAGGTGGTGCGCCCCGGGCTTGTCGTCATGGCGTGGGATCCGGTGGTGAAGTTCTATGGCGGCACCACCGCCGCCATGGAGCAGCTGCTCACCGCGGCCAGCATGGCCGGGGTGGATACGTGCATCGGGGTGGCGGACGAGGTGCCGACGGCGATTCTGGCGGCGCGGCGCAGTGTGGTGGTGCCCCCGGGGCGCAGCCGGGAGTTCCTGGCCACGGTGCCCCTGTCGGCGCTTGTCGCCGAGGAGTCCTTCGGCGCGGACGTGGAGACCGTGCGCACGCTGCTCGACAGTGGGGTGACCACGCTTGGGGAGTTGGCGGATCTACCGCCGCGCTCCGTGACGACGCGCTTCGGTGCCGCGGGCAGCCGCCTCGTGGAGATCGCGACCGCCCGCGATGAGCGCACCGTCGCCCCAGCGTTGCCCGTCCCGGAGCGGGTGGTGCGCGTCATCCCCGCCGAGCCGTTTTCCCGTGTCGACGAGGCGGCCTTCTGCGCCCGCAGCGTGGGCCGGAAGTTGGCGGCCGCGCTCGCGCAGCGGGGCGTGGTGTGCCAGCGCTTGGCCATCGCCGTGGAGTTCAGTGATCCTTCCTCCGGGGAGGTGCAGTGGCTGCGCCGCACCTGGCACACCCGCATGGCGGTGGATGAGCGCATGATTGCCGAGCGCGTCCGCTGGCAGCTCAGCGGCTGGCTGACTGGCGGCGGCCGGGGCCTGGTGACCGCCGTGGAAGTCGATCCCATCGAGTGCGTGGTCGCCCCCGATGGGGTGTTGTGGGATGCGGGGCGCGCGAAGGAGGAACACCTCCGCGAGGTTGCCGTCCGCTTGCAGGCCCAGCTGGGTGCGGGCGCTGTGCTGCAGCCCAGTGTGCAGGGCGGCCACAGCCCCGTCGATCGGCTGGAGCTGGTGCCCTTCGGCGACGGGCTGCGTGCCCCGGAGGAGGACACGCGCCAGTGGCCGGGCCGGCTGCCCGGGCCGCACCCCGCGAAGCGGGGCGGTGGGCCTTCCCATCCGGGTGCCCCGGTGCGATTACTCGCCGCCGATGGTGCGGGCATTGTCGTGACCCGCGAGGTGGTGTTGAGCCATCGTCCGGCCCGGCTGGTGTGGGGCCAGCAAAGCTTCACTGTGACGGGCTGGTCTGCGGTGTGGCCAGTCGCGGACGCGTGGTGGGATCGGAGCCGCTTAGCTGCGCGGCAGCCGGTGGCAGACATGCAGGCAGCAGCGTCAGGAGACGCGGCATCCACCCCTGCCGCGCCACGCAGTTACGTCGTGGAGCATGCCGCCGATGCGGGGTCCATCGGCACCCCCGCCCTGCCGGGGGCTCTGGGGGCTGCGGCCCACAGTGTGGCGATGGGGGAGGCGGTGGGGGAGAGGTGCGCGCGCATGCAGCTGGCTGCGGAGGACTCCCGCGGTCAGTGCCATGCCTGGTTGTTGGTGTGGTGGCGCGGCGGTTGGCACGTCGAGGCTACGTACGACTGAGTGTGAGGACGTGCGACCCACGTGCCGGTGCCGCCGGGGTGGGGTGCGCTCCCGGGTGGGGTGTGTGCCCGGCTAGTTGGCGCTGGCGTCCTGGGTGATGTCGATGACGAGGCGGGTGGGGTTGTTCAGCACCTGCACCGAGTAGGGGCGCTGTTGCCCGCTCAGGCCGATGATGAATTGGGTGCGGCCTTCGAAGGTGCCGCCGGTGGTGACCTGCTGGACGATGGGGCCGTCGGCGGTCACGGTGTCGAGCCGGGGGTCGTCGATGCCGGCCTCGAAGGGGTAGGTGGTGCCGTCGATGCCGACGTCGAGGAAGGAGTCGCCCTCGGTCGGCAGCGGCAGCCCGGAGGCCTGCTGCGCGGGGGCGGCGGTGTAGTCGATGAACCAGCCGGGGGTGCCCTGCCCGGAGAAGTCGAACACGACACGATCGAAGCCTTGGTGGCTGCCCACCCGCACGCCGGTGACGACGAGATAATTGGGGGCGGTGGGGCGCAGCGTTTTCATGTCGATGTTGGCGTCCCCCAGCGGGGTAATCCCGCTGTCCGTCGACGGGCGTGTCGTGGCCTCAGAGGCGGTGGCTGACAGCGGCCCCGACTGTGCGAGGGCCTTCGGCGCGGTGGAGGTGGTGGCGACGGTGTCGTTGCTTGCGGCGCAGGCCGCCACCCCTGCGAGCAAACCCCCGATCGCCAGGGCGGTGCCGGCGGCTTTCCAGGCGCTGCCGCGGCTCGCGGCCCCGACGGTGGCCCCCGTGGTGGCGGAGGTGGTGCGGGTGCTGCGGCTGGTGGGGTCTGCGTCGCGTGTCATGCTTACCAACCTAGTTGCATGTGTGACTGGTGGGGGCACTGTGATCACGCGATCCGCTGATTGGTTGTCACATTGTTATGCAATGTTCGAAGCGGGCCGCACAATCGAACGGTCAGTCGCGTCGGCGTGTGAATGGCATGCCGCAGGAGCTGGACGTCAAGCATCACGCCATCACGAGTGCGCACCATCGCAAACATCGGGTGGCGCGCACGTGGGCTGGCTAGACTGGTCGCATGTCTGCTCCGAGCTTGTCCTCCGCCGCCCCGACCTCCCCGCGCTGTTCGACGCAGCTGCTGGAGGATCTTCCCGGCACGGCGAAAACCGGCACGGTGTACGTCGTCCTCGAGTACCACTACGGCTGGGGCCACGACGTGCTTGACGACGACGTGTTCGGCCCGGAGCTCGCGGCCGCGATGCGGGGCCACCTGAAGAAGTACGGTGCGAGCCTGCAGCTCGTGCGCAAGCCGGGCCGCGCCGGCCAGGATCGCCCGCAACGCACCCTGTATGTGGTGCACACCGGCAACGGGGTGACGGCCCCGTGGGCGCGCCGCCTGGAGGTCACCGGCCCCAGTGACGTGCTGGAGATTGACTTGGCGACCCCGGAATCCGTCGGCGGGGAGCCGGTGGAGCACCCCCTGTTGCTCGTGTGTACGCACGGCAAGCGGGACATGTGCTGTGCGCTGCGCGGCCGCCCGTTGGCCGCGAGCCTGCAGGCGACGTTCCCGGGCGATGAGGTGTGGGAGTCCTCCCACACCAAGGGGCACCGTTTTGCCCCGAGCGTCATCCTGTTGCCGTGGGGCTACTCCTTTGGCCGCCTGGATGCGGCCGCCGCGAAAGCGATGCTGCAGCAGGCGGCCCGCGGCCGGATGGTGGTCGACGGCAACCGCGGCCGCGGTTGTTTCGATGCGCCCGGCCAGGTCGCGGAGCTGGCCGTCGCGGCCGCGCTGTTGGATGCGGGCGAGGACCTGGCGATGGGTGCGTTGCACGTGACGGAGGAGTCCAGCGCTGACGAGGAGCTGCAGGCCCGCCTCGTGGCGGACCTCGTTGCCGCCTCCCCGGAGGGGTATGACGAGGCCCGGCTGCTCGCGCGCACCGTCATCCACCCGGATGGCCGCGTGTGGGAGGTGCTGCTGGCCCAGGATTCCTCTGCGCCTGTGATGGCCAGCTGTGGTGCGGCCGCGAAGCCGCAGACAACCTACCGGGCGGTGTTCCTCCGCGCGGCGGAGTAGGGGCGATATCGGCCGCGGGCGGCCCGGCCCCGCCCCGGCTCATCGTGGGGCCGGATGTCGTGGTGCGGGGCGCGTGTGCTGGGGGCGTGCGTGGGGTCTGGAGTCCTTCCCGTGATGGCTGTCTTGACCGCCTCGCAAAGCATGCGCCTGGTGCGATCTGAGGGGGTTGCTTGCGGCTGTGTGTGGGGTGTCTGCGGGGTGCGAGTGGGGCTGTTGTTTGGGGCTGAGGGCATCTCGGAAGCGTTGCGGGAAGGTCTCGATTCTGTAACGTTTCGCGCCCGCAGGTGCCTCGTGTGGGGGTGAGTGGATGAACCCTTTTGGGGGTGATGGACTGAACGCAGCAAGGCTTAAGGAAATATTTAACTTGGCCTTATATGCAGGCGTTTCGCGCGCTCAATGATGTGACCTATGACGTCCTGACCAGCAGCGATGGTGTGTGTTGTTGTTCACAAGGATGGCTTAATTTTGCTTAAGGTACTAGCCTCTTGGGGGCCGGTGTGGTCCATATGGTCCGCCTCAGCACGTGTGAAGCCTGCAGGAATGTTCCCGAGAAGTGGGTGCCTGAGAATTGTTCAGTGTGCCGACGTTTTTCTGACAGTTCTGCTTCGACTTCACTGTGTGGTCGTCGTGTCAACATCTGCGCCACCAGCCGTGGTTCCCCCTCGTGGATTCGCAGCCCCGAGGGTCCCTCTCCTGGTGCGTGACTGACTGTGTGACGACGCGGCCGAAGGGTGTTCTCCGCGCGGTGTTCGCATCACCGCCCGCCGAGGACATCCCTTCCCCGGGGAGCATGTCGCTCCTGGCCGTGTGGCTGACACCGTGGCACCACACCGGCTCCCCGCTCCCCTCCGTGCGGCATATCGCAGTGCCTGACCCGGGGGTGCGCGGGGAGACTTCCCGTGGCTTGGGGTCCCCCGTGTTCTTTGTTCACGCGTGGGGGCTCACGCAGCCTGCCGTGCTTTTTTCTTTCACTTCGACGGTTTCACGCATCATGACTCTTCACCGAACCAGACCAACTTCTGGTCACCCCATCTCCGGTCACTCGCCTGGCGGCAGTGACGATCACGGCGCCGCCACGACTGCGGCGACGTCCTCCCTGCGGGCCACCTACCGCCACCCCGCCACCGGCTGGGCTGCCGTGTGGCTGGGAGTACTCGTCGCCTGTGGGCTGTGGCGACTGACCACCACCGCAAGCCTGTCCCCGGGGTGGGCGCAGGCCACCGGCGGCATGGCTGCCGCCGCCACAGTCTTCGCCCTGCTGTGGGTGACGGCCCGCGCGCCGCGCCCCCAGCACGATCAGACGCAGTCGACGCGCTCGCCGCGCCCCTGGGCGCGGGTCGCCGCGAACCTGGCACCGACTGTGCTGCTCATGTCGGTGTTCCCGCTCATCGCCAGCACGTTCGCCGTCACCACCATTGGGGTCGGCCCGCAGGCCACGCCGACGCTGCTCGTGGTGCTGGCGGTCAGTGTGTCCGTCCCGTGGGCGTGCGGCATCGTCGCCGCCCCCTTCTACCCGGCGTTGGCGCAGGTCTCCCGCAGCAACCCCGAGGTGTTCGCCGCCGCGTTCTTCCGCACCTGGCCGGTGCTCGCAGTGTGGGCGCTGGTGCCGGTGGCGGTGTTCACCACCGCCGCCACCCTCCTGCAGGGCTGGGGCGCGGAAGCGGCCCTGTTCTTCGCGCTGGGCCTGGGGTCGAATGTGCTGCTCGCGCAGGCGCTGGTGGCGATCCAGGAGCTGCGCTTCGCCGGCACCCAGGTCGCCGCCTGGGCGGGCTACGCCGCGGCCCTCTACGCCGCCCCGCAGCTGTGGTGGCTGGCCCCACTGGCCGGCGCGGTCGTGTGCGTGCTGCGCCTGCGCGGCCAGGTATCCAACCTCTCCCGCCCGGAGCCCGTCGACCGGGCCCTGGTGCTCAGCGCGATGCGGGACGGCGCATGGTCGTCCTCGGTGCTGTGGATCGACAAGTTCCTGCTCATCGCCATCTTCGGCGTGGGCGTCGACGTGTACACCGTCTACGTGGCGCTCATCCCCATGGTGGTGGCGCAGTCGCTGTACTTCGGCCGCCTCTACGACAGCTTCAACGCCTACCAGCAGCGCCTGCAGCGCCTCGTGGCCACGACCCCGGCCGCGGGCCTGCCCGCCCGCCTGGGGGCGATGTGCCGCCGCATCGAGTACGTGGTGCTGGGGCCGGTGGCCCTGGCGGTGGTGTGCGCCATCGCCATCGTGGGCCTGGGGCCCAGCCTCGGACTGGGGCTCACGGGCGCGTTGGCGTTCGTGGTGCTGGCCCCCGTCGGGTTCCTTGCGGTGAGCCTCTCGGCATTCCAGCTCACTCAGCTGGGCGGCGCCCGGCAGGCGCGCCTCATCTACGCCGCCCACGTGGCCGCCACGGTGGTTGCGTGCGTGTTCCTGCCGTTCGCGGCGGCGTACCTGGTCCTCATCGTCGTCGATGGGGTGCTGGCGACGTGGACGCTGTCGCTCATCCGTCGGCGGGTGCGTGCCGCCGCGTTCGACATGTTCTGGAAGGAGGCGGTGGCATGGTAATCCGCACCGTCATGGGGAAGTCCTGGCGCGCCCGCCGCGCCCGGGCCGTGGATACGAAAACCCGCGAGACCACAGGAATGTTCACCACCGGGGCCACCCGCACCGCGCCCGCCGCGGCCGACGACACCACCCCGCAGGGTGCACCTGACGCCGCCGCAGTCGCCGCGGGCGACACCGCCCAGGAGGCGGCGCTCGCGGACGCCCCCGCACCTGCTGTCGCGGCGGCGGAGCTCAGTGCCGCGGCCGCGGCGAAGCAGGCACGCGCCACTGCGGCCCGCGTCGCCGAGGAGGGGGCGCAGCCGCCTGCCGGTGGGGCGGCGTACATCCGCCTGCCGGGGGACACCACGCCCCTGGTCAGCGTGGATGTCGCCATCGTCATGGAGTCCACCTACCCGTTCCTCAAGGGCGGGGTCAGCGCCGTGGTGCACGACATCGTCACTCACAACCCGGGGTTGAGCTTCGGCATCATCCACATCGCCTGGGATTCGGACGCGCCCTCGGAGGACTTGTACGACATGCCGCCGAACGTGCGCTGGGTGGACGTGCAGTACCTCTCCCTGGAGGAAAACCGCGCCGAGTTCATCGAGGCGGTCACCAACCCGCCCGCCGGCGTGGAGCACGTCACCGCGGCCGAACTCGTCGCCGCGCTGAAGGCCTGCGGTGAGGGCAACCCGGAGCCCCTGTGGACGATCTACCACGAGGCCGCCAACCCCTTGAGCGCCCACAAGACGGTGTGGCCGGTGCTCGCGACCCGCGAGTTCATGGACACCACGCTGAGTTTCGCGGCGGACGCGCAGGCGAACTCCCGCATCGGCGCCGACGCCGTCGGCGTGGAGGAAGCCGCGACGAGCTTCGACGACGACGTCACCGTGGGCGAATTGTTCTGGGCGGTGCGCGACCTGTTCTCCTTGGCGTACTCCCTGTGCCACCGCACCTACCCCACGGCGAGTGTGTACCACGCCCACACCACCGGCTACGCCAGCTTCGTCTCCGCGGCGGCCGCGCAGCAGAACCGCGGGTCCTTCCTCCTCACGGAGCACAACCTCTACGTCCGCGACACCGTCAACACCCTCATCGATCGCCGCATGGACCTGCCGGTGACGCTGCGCAGCCCGGAGGAGCTGGCGCGCACCACCATTGAGCGGCTGTGGATCAAGTGGTGGACCGACATGGGGGCGTTCCTGTACCCCTCGGCCGACCACATCACCTACCTGTACCCGGCCGCCATTGAGGAAGCCAAGGCCCTGGGCGGGGACCCCTCCAAGTCGGAGGTGCTGCCCAACGGCATGGTGTGGGAGGACTTCGCCTTCGGCCGCACCCGCCGGGAGTCCGTCGTCGAAGAGATCGCCGCCGGCCGCCACACGACCTGGCGTTTCGCCTGCATCGCCCGGGTGGTTCCCATCAAGGGCATCCTGGAGCTCATCAACGTCGCCCAGGAGCTGAAAAACCGCGGCATCACCAACTTCACCATCGATGTGCTGGGGCCGAAGGATCACGTGCCCGACTACTACGAGAAGTGCGTGGAGCACGTGAAGAAACTCCACCTGGAGGACACGGTGTTCCTGCGGGGCACGGTGAAAGTGCGGGAAGTCTTGCACGAGTACGACGGCCTGGTGCTGGCGTCCTTCAACGAGGGGCAACCGGTGGTGGTGCTGGAGTCGATGGCGTGCGGCCTGCCGGTCGTCGGCACCGACGTCGGCGGCATGGACCAGGTGGTGCGCGATCCTCTCTACGACGAGGACGGCACCGCGGTCGACAGCTGCGGGGTGCTCGTCACCCCGGGCGACATCACGGGCCTGGCGGACGGCCTGCAGGCACTCATGGACGATCCGGAGACCTACGTGCGCTGGCACCGCAACGCGCTGACCCGGCTGAAGTCGACGTTCCTCATGCCGACGGTGATGCGCCGCTACGACGCCATCTACCGCCGTTTGGGCGCCGGCACCCAGCACTCGGGCGGCGCGCCCACGCCCGCAGGCACCGCCGACCTGGGCCGCGGCGCCGACGACATCACCGGCGCAGCCCCCGCCGCCCCCACCCCGGCGGCCACCGCACAGCCTGCCGCGGCGAAGGGCGCGGGCGCTGGGGGCGCTGCAACCACCCCGGCAGGTGGGGGCGCTGCCACCACCCCGACAGGTGGGGGCGCACCCACCTCCCCGGAGGAGGAAGCCAACGCCGACGTGCTCGCCAAACACTCCGGGGTGGTGCGCGCCCTGCTCGGGGCCCGCACCCCCAGCACACCTCGCTCATGCGGCGCCTCGTCGGCGGCGGCTACCACCACCCCGGCACGCCCGCCGATGGCGGCGATGCCCGCGACACCGGGGCCGCCCCATGATGGGCAGCGGCGCGCAGGACGCGACCCTCGTCGACACCCGCAGCGGCGGCGGCACCCGCCGCCGCTTCCCCCGCCTGGCATGGATGCGCTACGGGGACCCCATCACCCCCAGCCAGCTGCGCAGCGCCCGCGGAAAATTCCGCGCCGCCATCCTCCAGCCCTGGGAAGTGGAGGCCGCCACCCAACTGAAACAAGCCGACCCCGACTGCGTGGTCCTGGCCTACCAGTGCGCCTCCTCCGTGCGGGACTACGAACCGGGCCCGGTGTACTCCAGCATGCTCAACCCCCAACTGGCGGAAGAGCTCGGCACCTTCGCCACCCGCGGCGGCCGCCGCGTGGAGTGGGACGGCTACCCCGGCCACTACCAGCAGGACGTCACCAACCCCGTGTACCGGGCGGCCGCCAGCACCGGCGCCCTGGCGCGGGTCATGGGCACCTCCTTCGACGGCATCTACGCCGACAACGATGTGTTCGACGACTACTACCAGCTGCAGCTGCCACTGGACCAGATCGCCGACGCCGGCGACCTGCGCCACGGGCTCACGGAACTCCTCCACGACCTTGGGCCCCGGCTGGCTGCACAAAGAAAAATCCTCGTGCCGAACATCGCCGAATCCCGCCGCCTGCGCGGCCGCTGGGAAGAACACTCCCACTACGGTGGCGGGGTGGAAGAATGCTGGCTCGCCTGGGGCACCAACCCGGACGAAAGGCTCGGGCCGGAGGACATCAAAGCCCAAGCCCGCCAACTGCGGGCCCCCGGCCTGTCCATCATGCGCACCCCCGGTACCGGGGATGCGGAAGACCCCTACGTGCAGCTCGCATTGGCGGCGGCGTGGGTGTTCGCCCCGTCCAGCGATGTGGCGGTCACCGCCACCGCCCACGACGGCTACTCCGTGATCCCCACCCACCCGGCCGCGGACATTGACCTCGGGCCGGCGCGGGGGCCGCTGCGGCACAGCGGCAACGGAGTGTTCACCCGCCGCCTGCAGCACGGCTACGCCGCCATCAACGTCGGCACGGAGCAAGCCTCCGTCGGCCCCCGGGATGCGCGCCGAGTGCTGGCCCCCTTCACCGGCTACCTGTGGGGCGCGCCCTGCTGGTAGAGCACACGCACCCACCCAACGAGGCCACAAAGGCCCCTTGGGTGGGGTGCGTGGTGATTTTTCCGGCGCCGCTGAGAGCACCAGTGGTCGTCAGGATCCTTTACGCGGGTGCGGCGGTGGAGGTGGGGGCCGTGGTCGGGGCCTGCTGAAACTCCTCCGGCACCGGTGCGGTGGAGCCGGTGGCGATGAGATACCAGCCGATGCCCATCATGACCGCCAGCATTCCGGTGAGAACTGCCCGGGCAACACGGGTGGCCCGCAAGGGGGAGTTCTCCCTGGCCTGCCAGATGCTCACCCCCGCCAGGAGGGCGGGGCCGAGTGCGGCGTAGTAGAAGCCGAGGAAGAACACCACGATGCTGGCTGCCGCCAAGGCCCACAGCAACACGTCGAGCGGCGTCTGGCGGGCCCGCGGGGCAGGCGCCCCGGCGGTGGCCCCGGTGGCTTCTGCTGCGGGGGTGGTGTGTGTCGCGTCGGTCGGGTGCTGGGCGCGGCGCTTGCTTCGGCGGCTCATGGTGGCGGCGGGTCTTTCTGAGGTGTCAGGCGTAGATGCAGTGCGGGCAGCGTGTGCTGTGCGCACAGCGGCGTGGGGTCGGGGTCTTGGCTGTTGATGGTACAAGTACACCCCACCGGTGCCGGGGCACGGGTGGGGTGAACAAGGAGAAGGCAGGGCACTCGCCCGGGTGTGGCGTGTGCCGGCCGGGCGTGGTGCCGTTAGCGGCGCAGGATCTTCTTCGACAGCCAGTTGCCGAACAGCTGGGCAATCTGCACGATGACGATGATGACCGCGGTGGCCACCCAGGTGACGTTCCAGTCGAAGGCCTGGTAGCCGTAGGTGATCGCAAAGTTGCCGAGGCCGCCGCCGCCGACGTAGCCGGCCATCGCCGACATGTCGACCACCGCAATGAACGCGAAGGTGTAGCCCAGCACCAGCGGGCCCAGGGTCTCCGGGATGATGACGGTGCGGATGATCTGCCACGGGGAGGCACCCATCGCGCGGGCCGCCTCAATGACACCGGGGTCGAGGGAGACGAGGTTTTGCTCCACGATGCGGGAAATACCGAAGGAGGCGGCGACGATCATGACGAACATGGCGGCGTTCGTGCCGATCGTGGTGCCCACCACCCCGCGAGTGACCGGGCCTAGGGCCGCCAGCAAAATAATGAAGGGGATGGGGCGCACCAGGTTCACGATGATGTTGAGCCCGGTGTAGACCACCTTGTTGCGCAGGATGCCCTGGTCGCGGGTGGTGTACAGCAGCATGCCGAGCGCCAGGCCGATGATGCCGGCGATGATCATCGTGCCGACCACCATGTACAGGGTGGTGGCGATCGCCTCCGTCAGCTTCGGGGTGAGCCGATCCCAGTTGGCGGCGAGGATTGTCGTCGTGGTCATCGGAGGATCTCCTCGCAGTCGGTGGTGGTCTGCAGCTGCTCGTAGAAGCGCTGCACTGCCTCAGGGTTACCGGTCAAACGGACCGTGACTTTGCCAAACGAGTGGCGCTGCAGGGTGGTGATACCGCCGTGCACAATCGCAATGCGGGCCCCGCCTTCCCGGGCGGCGGCCGCCGCGGCGAAGAAGCCCGATTCTTCCGTGAGGTTGACGGTGAACAGGCGGCCATCCTTCGCCAGGAGATCATCGGCCTCCACCACGTCGGGGGTGTTGCGCAGGCTGGTGGCCACGAAGCGGGCGGCGACGTCCGTCTGCGGGTTGGAGAACACCTCGAAGACGCTGCCGTGCTCGACGATGCGGCCGTTTTCCATCACGGCCACCGTGTCGGCGATGGCGCGCACCACATCCATCTCGTGGGTGATGACCACGATCGTGATGCCGAGTTCCTTGTTGACTTTGCGCAGCAGCTTGAGCACGTCCTGGGTGGTATCCGGGTCCAGGGCGCTGGTCGCCTCGTCGGCCAGCAGCAGGCTCGGGTTGGTGGCCAGGGCGCGGGCGATGCCGACGCGCTGCTTCTGCCCGCCGGAGAGCTGCTCCGGGTAGTTGTTGCCCTTGTCGCCGAGGCCGACGAACTCCAACAGTTCCTGCACGCGACGCTCACGCTCCGCTTTCGGCACGCCCGCGAGCTGCAGGGGGTAGGCCACGTTGCCGGCCGCCGTGCGGGAGCTCAACAGGTTGAACTGCTGGAAGATCATGCCGATGCCGCGGCGCAGGGAGCGCAGCTGCTTTTCCGGCATGCCGACAACGTTGCGTCCGTCGACGAGCAGCTCCCCGGAGGTCGGGGTGTCGAGGCCGTTGATCATGCGCACCAGCGTGGATTTGCCGGCGCCGGAGTAGCCGATGATGCCGATGACTTCACCGGGCTCCACCGTGAGCGACACGTCTGTGAGTGCCTCGGTGCGGTGCTTGCCGTTGGTGAAGACTTTGCCAAGGTTGCGGAACTCCACGCGGGTGCCGCGGGGGGCATCCGGGGTGTGGGGGGAAGCGGTGCTAGTCACGGGAGTTGACTCGTTCCAATCAGGAAAAACACAGGAAAAACAATCGAAGTGGCGGGGCGTGCCTGCTCAGGGAGCGCCCGGGGATACGGGCCTGTTGAGCGCACGCGCCCCACGCAGCTGACACGGGATACCGCAAGAGGACCAAGCAGGAGGACCAAGCAGTGGGTGCGCGGGGCGGGGCGAGAAAAAACAACAAAGGGGGATTGTGTCACGCAGGCGTAGCCCGGGGCGAGACGACGGAGAAGAGATGGAGAGATAGAGATGGAGAGATACGTAAAGAAGAGAAGAAGAAGTGACGTGAGAAGAGAACGCTAGGGAAGAAGAGAAAGGGAAGAAAAGAAGGAAGAAGAGGGCACGAGTGCGCTCACGCGCCGCGCGGTGGCCCGGCGGTCTGCGGGCCGGGGAGGTGCGCGGCGCGTGGGGCGATTACTTGGCGTTGCGCTCGTTGTCTTCCAGCTTGCGCAGGATCTCCTTGAGTTCCTCCACGGGGCGGTCGACCGGCTTGGAGGTGCCGTTGGTGTCCTCCGCCTGGGCGTCCTTGACGTCCTGGGACTGGTAGACCTCGATGAACTTCTTCACGGCCGGGCTGTCCTCGTCGCCCTCCTTGACGGCGATGACGTTGATGTACGGCTCGGCGGCGGCGTTGTTGGGGTCGTCCTTGTAGGTGGCGGCAGCCGGGTCGATGCCGGCGCGGCCGAGGAAGTTGTTGTTGATGATGGCGGGCTTGCCCTCGCCGTAGGCGACGGTGGTCTGCTCCGCGGCGAGCGGGTTGACCTTGACCTTGGAGGCTGCTTCGTCAATGTCGGCCGGGGTGGGCGTCAGGGTGGTGGTGTCCTTGAGGGTGACAAGCCCGGCACCTTCGAGCACCTTGAGGGCACGGCCCTGGTTGGAGGGGTCGTTGGGAATCACGACGGTCTCGCCCTCGATGCCGTCGAGGGAATCGTGGCCCTTCCAGTACAGGGAGAGCGGCACAATGTAGGTGGACGCCACCGGTACCAGCTTGGCGTCCTCGCCCACGTTGTAGCCGGCGAGGAACTTCAGGTGCTGGAAGGCGTTCGCGTCGATCGTGCCCT
The DNA here is from genome assembly GCF_002994655.1 of Corynebacterium sp. 13CS0277. Taxonomy (GTDB): domain Bacteria; phylum Actinomycetota; class Actinomycetes; order Mycobacteriales; family Mycobacteriaceae; genus Corynebacterium. The sequence goes on along the minus strand of NZ_PPDL01000012.1, from coordinate 76,845 downwards.
CGGACAGGGCCTTGTTCGGGGTGGTGTAATCGGAGAACGGCACAACCTCCAGGTCGAGGCCGGCGGCCTTCGCGTTGTCCTCGATGGTGTCCCAAGCCTTGGAGCCAGCCTCGGTGGTGCCGACGCGCAGCGACAGCTTCTCGGAACCGTCAGCGTTGGTGCTGCCGGAATCGTTCGCGCAGGCGGCGAGGGAGAAAGAAAGGGCGCCAGCCAGGGCGAGGGAGGAAAGCTTACGAATGTTCATGGGTTTTAAGTTCTTTCAATGTGTGCAGTGAGGGCGCGTGGGGTGATGCTGGAAAGCGTGTGCCTGGCCCGGGGTGGGGGTTCCACCACAGTGAGAGAGTAGACAGAGCTTTCTAGTTCGGTTGGTGACTCTAGCACCGCCACCGCCAATCTGTACAGCTCTGTCTAAACCGCTTGGTTCATTTCCTGTCATTCATGCAGGAAGCACCACGTTTTTCTGGCGTCACAATTGCGGCCGCAAGGGCGTGTTGCGGGCTCAGGTGGGGGCGCATTGCGGGTCCACGGATCGTGTGCGGAGGAGTGTCTTGGGGGCGTGGTCGCGGGGTGCGAGTGTTGGGTTGGAATGTCGCTACTTTCGTCATGGCCCATGCGTGCCGAGGGGCGGGGCATATGGTGCTAGCTGGGCGAAGGTGAACGTTCGCCGCTGTATTCGATGCTTGCGCTAGGATGTTCGACATGGAGTTCGTGGGCACGCCGATCGGTGTGAATGGGCGCGGGTTGACCTGGGGAGAGATTAACAGCCTCCTCGAGGGGCGCCCGGTTCGCCCCTTGACGCCGGTGGGTACCGCTGAGGAGCAGCGAAAAAACGCCGCATCCAGTGGGGATTCTGCACCTGCAGGCGCTACCGGGGATGTAGGGGCGCGGGCTGGTGGCGTGGGCGCGCCGACGACGCCCTTTGCCGAGCTGCATGCGCGCAGTAGCTACAGCTTCCTCGAAGGGGCGTCCAGTCCGGAGGATTTTATCGAACAGGCGAAGCAGCTTGGTCTCGAGGCGATTGCCCTCATCGACAGGGACGGGTTCTATGGTGCCGCGCGCACCGCGGAAGCCGCCGCCGAGGCCGGGGTGCGCACCGTCTATGGGGTGGAGCTCAGCCTGGGGCAGGCGCGGGACGCCACCCTCACGCTGCTGTGCCGCGGAGTCGAAGGCTATCGCCGTCTGTCCCACATCGTCACCGACGCCCACATGGCCGGCGGTGAGAAAGGCGTGGTGCGGTATCCCTCGCTGCGCCGCATCGCGCAGGAGGCCGGTGGGCATCTCATCGCGGTGGCCACCGCCGACTGGGTCAGCCCGGTGGAAGAGACCATCTGGCGCGGCACCCGCGCGCAGGACAGCGATGCTGTGGATGCGGACTCCTCGGCACCGGCTGCGCCGCCGACGCTCGTCGACGTCTCCGTCGGTGAGGCCCTCTACGAGGGGCACCTGCCCGCGGCCGCTGCCGCGGCCGCCCCGGAGGTGGATGTGCCGGCGGCGGCCTGGGGCAGTGGGGTGGAAGCACTCGTGGACTGCTTCGGCGCCGAGCACGTAGTGGTGGAGCTTCCCGCACGGCTTGTGCCCAGCGATGCCGACGCGCAGGAGGATCTGCGCGCACTCGCCGAGCGCTGGGGCCTGCGCACCATCATCAGTGGCCAGCCGGCGGCGGCGACGCGTGAGGACCTGCGCTTGGCGGCGGCGAAAGCCGCGCTCGCGCAGAGGGAATCCATCGAGGTGGCCTACGGCGACATCCACCCCATGGGGGCGACCTGGTTGGTCGGCGGCGATACCCTGCTGGCGCGCTACCCTGACTGTGCGGACGCGATCGCGGGCACGGTGGAGTTGGCGCGCGACTGCGCCTTCGAGCTGCGCCTGTTGGCACCCAACCTGCCGCTGTTCGACACCCCCGAAGGCTTCGACGAGTACACCTGGCTCGAGCACCTCACCTACGAGCGCATGCAGGAGCGCTACGCCTCCCGCACCCAGGATGTGCAGGCTGCGGCGCGCGCCCAGATCGCGCACGAGCTCAGCGTCATCCGCACCCTCGACTTCCCGGGCTACTTCCTCATCGTGTGCGACCTGGTGGACTTCTGCCGGGAGCACAACATCCTCTGCCAGGGGCGGGGCAGTGCAGCGAACTCGGCAGTGTGCTTCTCCCTGGGGATCACCAATGTGGAGCCCATCTCGAACGGGCTGCTGTTTGAGCGATTCCTTTCTGCGGATCGTGACGGCCCACCCGACATCGACATCGATATTGAGTCCGGCCGGCGCGAAGAAGTCATCCAGTACATGTACCGACGCTATGGGCGCGACAACGCCGCCCAGGTCGCCAACGTCATGACGTACCGGTGGAAGGGGGCTGTGCGGGACGCGGCGCGGGCGCTCGGCTTCGACCAGGGTGCCTGCGATGCGTTCACCTCCGGCCGTGCGGAACCCCCGGAGCAGGTGCGGCAGTTGGCGGATGATTTCCTTGACCAGCCCCGCCACTTAGGCATTCACTCCGGCGGCATGGTGATCTGCGATCGCCCGATTGCCGATGTCGTGCCCTGCGAGTGGGCGCGGAAGAAGGACCGCTCGGTGGTGCAGTGGGATAAGGACGACTGCGCCTGGGGCGGGCTGGTGAAGTTCGACCTGTTGGGCCTCGGCATGCTGGAGGCGTTGCACCACACCCTTGACCTCATTGAGGAGCACCGGGGCATCACCATCAACCTGTGGGAGTTGGACTGCGCGGACCCGGCAGTCTACGAGATGCTGTCCCGCGCCGACGCGGTCGGCGTGTTCCAGGTGGAGTCTCGCGCGCAGATGGCGACGCTGCCGCGGCTGAAACCACGGGTGTTTTTCGATCTCGTCGTCGAGGTCGCGCTCATCCGCCCGGGCCCCATCCAAGGCGGCAGCGTGCACCCCTATATTCGCCGCCGCAACGGCCTGGAGCCGGTGACCTACGACCACCCCTGCCTGGAGCCGGCCTTAGAGAAAACCCTCGGCATCCCGCTGTTTCAGGAGCAGCTCATGCAGATCGCGAAGGACGCGGCAGGGTTTAGCGGCGCGGAAGCCGACAGCCTCCGCCGCGCGATGGGGTCGAAACGCTCGCCCGCCAAGATGGCCCGCCTGAAGTCCCGCTTCTACGAGGGCCTGCGGGAGGTCAACGGGATTGAGGGGCAGGTGGCGGACACCCTGTGGAACAAGATGGTGGCGTTCGCGGCCTACGGCTTCCCCGAATCCCACTCCCAGTCTTTTGCCTCGCTGGTGTACTACTCGGCCTGGCTGAAGCACTATTACCCGGCCGAATTCTGTGCCGGTCTGCTGCGCGCCCAGCCGATGGGGTTCTACTCCCCGCAGTCGTTGGTGGCAGATGCCCGCCGGCACGGGGTGACGATCCTGCCGGTGGATATCAACGCCTCCGGGGTGAGCGCCGACAGCCCGGGCGGCGCGCTGCGCTTGGGCTTCGATCTGGTCAAAGGCCTGGGCGCGGATGCTGCAGCAAGGATCGTCGCCGCCCGGGAGGAGGCGCCGATCGCCTCCCTGGGTGATGCGGCGCGCCGCGCGGAGCTCAGCGTGACCCACCTGGAGGCGCTCGCCCGGGCCGGAGCCTTCGACAGCCTGGGGCTGAGCCGCCGGCAAGCCCTCTGGGAGGCGGGCGTGGCCGCCACGGAAAAACCCAGCATGCTCCCCGGGCTTGACCCGATTGTGGCCCCCAGCCTGCCGGGTATGAACGCTTTCGAGCTGCTCGCCACGGACATCGCGACGACGGGGGTGACTCCGACGCAGCAGCCGATGGCGCTGTTGCGGCAGGGGCTCGACGCCCACGGCATCGTGCGCGCCGCTGATTTGGGGCGGGTGGCCGACGGTACTCGCGTCCGCATCGCCGGTGTGATCACGCACCGGCAGCGGCCGCAGACCGCCAGCGGCATGATCTTCTTCGGTATGGAGGACGAAACAGGGCTCATGAACGTCATGGTGACCCCGGGACTGTGGGAGCACTACAAGACGCTGGCGCGCACCGCGAAGGCGCTGATTATTCGCGGCATTGTGCAGAACGCCTCCGGGGCGATCACCATCAGCGCCGACAAGTTGGAGCCCCTGCCGGTGGCGGAGTTCCTCACGAGCGGCTCCCGGGACTTCCGCTAAGGGGGCCGCGGAGAAGAAGGCACCAGCACGGGCACCACCAACACCAGTGCCAGTACCAGCACCGGCACTGGTACCGGCACCGGTACTGCCCGCACGCGACGCAGCCCTGAGGGCTGAGTGTGTGACTAGGGTGGGGCGCATGACGATGCAGTTTTCGGACCCCGCCCCCGCACCCCAGCCAGGGGCGGATGCCGCGCCCAGGGAGCTCCACACCATGCACCCGGTGAGCCCTCAGCTCGCGACCGCGCGCTTCATCACGCGACTGTCGTGGATCGCGGTTCTCGGGGTGGTGGGTGTGGTGCTCATGTGGCTGTTCGGCTGGTTCGATCAGGGGTGGCAGGGCATGGGCACCGGGCGCACGGTGGGGGCTACTGCGTTCCTCGTCGGCGTCGTGGGGTTGTTCGCGTGGCAGGTGTGGCTGATTCCCCGTCAGGTCGCCAACCTCGCCTACTTTGAGGACACGGACGAGTTCCTCATCACCAAGGGGCGGCTGTGGCACACCTTCACGGTGGTGCCCTATGGCCGTATCCAGTTCGTGGATGTCACCGCCGGTCCCATTGCGCGCGCCTTCGGGTTGAAGACGGTGGAGCTGCACACCGCCTCGAGCACGAGTGATTCGACGATCCAGGGTTTGCCCGCCGAGGAGGCGGATGCCCTGCGGGATCGTCTGGCGGCCAAGGCCCGGGAGAGGATGAGCGGCCTGTGACGGCGCACAGTTCCCCCTCCGGGCATGGTTCGTCCCCCGCGCGCAGTTCCCACTCCGACTCGGCCCCGGAGTCTGTCACTGCTGCAGCAGCGGATGCTGCCACCGGCACCGCTGCCGCGCCTGCGGCGGAGTATCGCCGCGTGCACCGGCTGTCGCCGATCGTGCGGTTTTGGACCGTGATCGTCAGTCTGTTGTTGGTCGCGGTGGTGAATTTCCAGTCGATGGTGCTGGGGTCGATTCGTCGCGTCAATAGCGCCATTGGTGGTGATGGTGCGGCCGTGGTGCGGGAGATCCTCATCGGGTGTGGTGGGGTCGCCGTCATCACGGCGGTGGTGTGGGTGTTGTCGTCGGTGTGGTGGCGGGCGTACGGCTACCGGCTGGATGGTGAGGAGCTTGCCGTCCGGCATGGGGTGGTGGGCACGCACCTGCGGACGGCCCGCTATTCGCGCATTCAGGCGGTGGATGTGGTGGAGGACTTCTGGCCCCGCATGATGGGCTTGGCTGCCGTCCGCGTGGAGACCGCCGGCGGGCGGGATTCGGCCGTGAAGGTCGAGTATTTGCGCCGGGCGGATGCGGTGGCGTTGCGCGACGAGATCATGGGCATTGTGCACGGTGTGCAGCAGGCAGGCGGCGTCACCCAGGCCCCGGTGGGTGCATCGCCTGCGCCTGCGGTGCCGGACGCTTCTGGCTCGCCCGCAGTATCCGCGGCACCCGCAGTCCCCACAGCATCCGCAGTGCCTGCAGTGCCTGGGGCGGGCATGGCCGGTGGGGCTGGCGCGCCGGCGGTGTGGGGCAGTGACGATGCGCTCGTGGTGCCGGGTGGGGCGGGCGAGGTGCTGGTGCCGGAGGTGCCCCTCGTGCGGAGCCTGGGTGCTGCGGTGCTGCACTTGGGTGTGCTGCTGTCGGCGGCGGTGACGGTGGCCGTGCACCGCTTCGGCGCGGAGGCCACCACCCTGTTGCCGTTCGTGCTGGGTATTGTCACCTTTTTTGGTGGTGTGCTCAACGGCAGTTGGCGCTATCAGGCGGTGCGGCACGGCCGGGTGCTGACGGTGTCTTATGGGCTGTTTGATCGCCGCTCGCAGAACATTGCCCTGGATCGGATTCATGGGGTGGAGTTGCTGCAGCCGGTGTTGTGGCGCCCCTTCGGCTGGTGCCTCGTGCAGGTCAGTGTGGCGGGCTACGGCCATGATCGTGATGGCGGGTCGACGAAGATTCTGCCCGTGGGGTCCCTGGCGCAGGGCCGCGAGCTGCTGCTGGTGTTGTCGCCGCTCGTGGAGGAGGACGCACCGCTGGTGGAGTGGGCGCCGGCCATTCCGGCCGTCACACCCTTGGCGGACGCGGCCACGTCGCTGACGGACCCTGCCGCGGCGGACCCCACGGTGTCGCGGTGGCCGGGGCTGCGGCGATGGGTGTCGCCGCCGGTGGCGCGCTGGTGGTCGCCGTTGGATGCGCGGGTGCGGGCGGTCATGCTGCTGCCCGGCCGGGCGGTGCTGCTGCGGCGGGGGTTTTTCTCCCGCCGGGTCAGTGTCGTGGCGCCGGCGCATATCCAGGAACTCACCTGGGAGGCGGGGCCGGTGGATCGGATGCTGGGGTTGGCGTCGGTGCGTTTCGATCTGGTGGGTGGGCCGGTGCGGATGTCGGCGTTCAATCTGTCTGTGGCCGATGCGGGGGAGTTATTGGCGATGCTGCGGGCGCGGACACTGCCGCCACCTGCGGGAAGCAGGGTGTGAGAAAGAAAAAGTTCAACGAGTTGAAAAAACCCTTGCGGGCACGCTGAACTTTGTCCTAGGGTGGAGTCAGTTTCCGCATTCCGGTGCCCCTGATTGATGTTCACGGATCTGTTCATCCAGGGCACTGGTGGCGGCTGCGCCCCTCACCCCTTGTGCGCCCCGTGGCATGACTTGTGCCCCGCGACCATGTCAATCCGAACTGGAAACTCATGAACATTTCACTTCTCACCCCCACTGCCCACGCCACCACCGGTGGCCGCCGCCCTGCCCGCGCGGTGGGTGTCCTCGCCGCCAGCCTCGCGCTGCTCGGACTCACTGCCTGCAGCACGACTGAGGACGCCGCCGCACCTGCAGCGAAGGACTCGGAAGCGGCCGTCCGCGTGGTGGCCACCACCACCCAGATCTGTGACTACGTCACCCAGATCATCTCCGGCGCGGAGACCGCCCCCGCTGAGGGTGGTGCGACCCCGCTGCGGCTGCACAAGACGGCCGCCGACGGCACCACCAGCGACAGCGGTGCGAGCGCTGCCGATGCGAGCGTCGTCGACCTCACCTGCGTGCTGGCGCCGAACGCCTCCGCGCACGACCACGAGCTCACCCGCGCCCAGATGAAAGCCTTCAGCGACGCGGACCTGCTGCTCGTCAACGGTGTGGACTTGGAGCACTTCCTCGACGCCGGCATTGAAGCCTCCGGCTTCCACGGCACCCTCGGGGTGACGACCGGTGTGCTGGGCGCGGCCGACAAGGACGACCTCGAGGGGGAGAAGACCAAGGAAGCCTCCCTGCCGTACACCGTCGACCGGGGGACGAAGACCATTGACGTCGCCCCCTGGCCCTTCCCCCCGGAGGACGGCGAAACCCAGGCAGAGTTCCGCTTCGACCCGCACGTGTGGACCTCCCCGAAGAACGCCGCCATCCAGGTGAGCAACATCGGTGGCTTCCTCGGCACCGCCGACCCGGACCACAAGGCCGCCTACACCGCGGCTGCCGGCGCCTATGCCGCTCAGCTGGATTCCCTGGCCACCTGGGCGCAGGCCGCCTTCGATTCGGTGCCCGTGGAACACCGGGTGCTGTTTACCTCCCACGACGCGTTCGGCTACCTGTCGAAGGACTTCGGCGTGAAGTTCATCGGTGCCGCCCTGTCGGACTTCAACTCCCAGCAGGACGCCACCGCGGAACACATCGCCGAGGCGGCGAAGACGGTGAAGGACTCCGGCGCGGTCGCCATCTTCGCGGAGAACTCCACCAACCCGAAGTCCCTGGAAGCCGTCGGCAAGAACGCTGACGTGCGGGTGATCTCCGGGGAGGATGCCCTCTACGGTGATTCCCTCGGCCCCGCCGGCACGGAAGGGGAGACCTACATCGGGTCGATCATCCACAACGTCCGCCAGCTGGTGACCGCCTGGGGTGGCACCCCGCCGGCGCTGCCCGCCGACCTGCAGGCCGCGGACCCCGCCAAGTAACCCACAGTCGCTCCCCCTGGCCCCGGCTCGTGCAGGCGAAAGCCCGCCGGTGTGGCCAACAGGAGTAGACCTGGAAGAACGGATGGCGCTCGCCTCCCCGCCCACCCGGCCACCGGGGCCGGGCGGGGCGGCGGTCGCTGCTCGTGTTCTTCTGCTGACGTGCCGTCCGCTGTGGTGCTGTGTGTGCGTGTGCGCCCGGCAGTACTCGTTCCTCGGCATCGTTCATCCTTTTCATCCCGCCTGTTTTTCCTAGTTTCCAGCCTGTTTTCCCAGTTGTTTCTCTGAGTGTTTCCCATGACCACCTTGTCTTCTTCCCCTCGCACCTCCGCCCCGCCCGCCGCGGCGAGCGCTGCGGCGCGGACCCCTGCCCCGCCTGCCGCACCCGATGAGGCTGCCGCGCTGGAGTTTGTGCACGCGGATTTCCGCTACCCGGGCGCGGCCGCGCCGAGCCTGCGGGGCGTGACGGGCAGCGTGCGCCCCGGCGAAGGCCTGGCACTCATCGGGCCGAACGGTGCCGGGAAGACCACGCTGCTGCGGGGCATTTTGGGCCAGTGCCGGATCACGGGCACCGCCCGGGTGCTGGGCGCTGCCCCGGGGCACGCGCCCCGGGGGGCCATTGGCTACGTGCCGCAGTTGGCGGACGTGGATGCGGGCTTCCCGGTGACGGTGCGGGACGTCGTCGCGATGGGGCTCGTCGCGGAGCGTCGCCCGTGGCGGCGGCTTACCGCGGAGCAGAACGCCCGCATCGACGAGGCGTTGGCCCACGTGGACTTGGCGCACCGGGCGCAGGTGCGTTTCGGCCGCCTGTCCGGCGGGCAGCGGCAGCGCGTACTGCTGGCGCGCGCCCTGGTGGCCCGGCCGCGGCTGGTGCTGCTCGATGAGCCGTTCAACGGCCTGGATCATCCGAACCGGCAGGCGCTGGTGCGGCTGGTGCAGGACATGAAAGCCCACGGGGTGGCGGTGGTGGCCTCCACGCACGACGTGTCGCTCGCGGAGGAGACCGCCGACCAGGTGGCGTTGCTCGCGGGCCGGCAGGTGGCCTTCGGCCCCCTGGAGGAGGCACTCACCCCGGCGAATATCTCCGAGGCCTATGCGGGCCGCGCGCAGGATGATGTGGTGACGGTGCGGGGGGCTGGCGCATGAGCCCCGTGTGGCGGGCGGCCGGCCCCGGTGTTTGGGCACAGGTCGTCGACTGGTTTTCCGACGCCGTGGAGCACCTGCGGATCCTGCTGGCAGGTGTGCCGGGCCTGGGGTTGGTGACGGAGGCGCCGTTTATGTTCCGCCCGTTCCTCATGCTCGTGCTTCTGGGCGTGGTCTCCGGGCTGGTGGGCGTGGTGGTCAACCTGCGTCGCATGGAGTTCGACGCAGAGGCCGCCGTGCACTCCATTTTCCCCGGGGTGGTTGCCGGCGCCCTCTACGGCGGCATTGATGCCATCGTGCCGACGGCGTCCGCCGTGGCCGTGGTTGTGGCGGTCGCGCTCGTGGTGGTGCACCGCCTGGCGTTGCGCCACGGCACCGGCCACGATGAGGCCGGCACCGCCGTGGTGCTGACAAGCTTCTTCGCGCTCGGGGTGGTGCTGTTGCTCCGCAAGGGGGACATGTCCGGCCAGCTGGAGGCGCTGATGTTTGGCCGCCTGCTGCACATCAGTGATGCGCGGCTGCTGCAGTCGGTGCTGGTGTGCTGCGCGGCGCTCGTGGTGCTGGCGTGGACGTGGCGGGCCCAGATTTTTGCCGCCTTCGATGAGCAGGGGGCGGCGGCCGCCGGTCTGCGGGTGGTGCTCATCGATCTCGTGGCGACCGCCTGCGTGGCGGCCGTCGTCGTGGCGGCCTCCACCGCGGTGGGCATCGTGCTCGTCGTCGGCTATCTCGTCATCCCGGGCGCGACTGCCCGGCTTGTCTCCCGGAGTGTGGCCATGATGACGGCCGTGAGCATCATCACCGGCCTGGTGGGCGGCTACCTCGGCATGCTGGTGCTGGGGCTTCCCAGCAGCCGGCCGGTGTCCCCGCAGGCCGCTGTCGCGCTGTCGATGTGCGGGGTGTTCGCCGTCGTGTGGCTGGCCACCAGCCTGTGGCGGCACCTGCCGCACCGGCAGGCCCCCACCGCCACTGGCGCGACCACGGGCGGGAGCCCCGCCCCGCAGGGTGTGGCCCCGCAGGGTGTGGCCCTCCAGCCCCAGGGCGGTGCGGCATGATGACGCTCGCACTGCAGGAAGGCCTGGCCGGGGTGCTGGGCCGCCCGCTGCTCATCCTCGTGCTGCTCGGGGCGCTGGCCGGACTCGTCGGGGTCCTCGCGGTGACACACCAGCGGGTGTTCTACGCGGAGTCCATCACCCACGGCACCTTCCCCGGGGCGGTACTTGGGGTGGTGCTGGGCGCGCAGCTGGGCCTCGGGCAGGACGGCCTGGCGGTGGCCCTCATGGTGGGGGCGGCGGCGATGTGCCTGCCGTTGGCGTGGCTCATGCACCGCCTGGCCCGCACCCCCGGGGTCACCCCGCAGGCCGCCGCCGGCATCGTCCTGACCTTCGGGTTCGCCCTCGGATACTTCCTCAACACCTGGTTCGCGCCGCTGCCGCTGAAGATTGAATCCTTCCTCACGGGCTCCGTGTTGACGGTGACCCGCACCGACGTCCTCGCGGCGGCGGTGGTGCTGGCCCTGGTGGTCATCATGGTGGTGGCCCTGTGGCGGCCGTTGTTCTTCCTCGCGTTCGACCCCCAGGGCTTTGCCGCGGTGGGCCTGCGCGCCGGGGTGTTGCACGCGGTGGTGCTGTTCAGCATCACCGCCACCCTGGTGGTGGTGATCCCGGCCGTGGGCACGATCCTGGCGATCGCGCTGGTCGCCGCCCCCGCCGCCGGCCTGGTGCCCCTGGTGCACCGCCCGCAGCAGCTGCTCCTCGCGGCGCCGCTGGCGGGGATCGCGATCGGGGTGGTGGGGTTGCTGTTGGCGGTGTGGTGGAACTTCAGCGCCGGCGGCACCATCGCACTCGTGGCGGGGGTGTTCTATGTGGCCTGCCGGGTGCTCGCCAGTCGGCAGCACCGCACCCACACCGGCGATGACACTTGCGAGCATTCCCCCGCGGACGCCTGCGACCCCGCCCCGGCTCCGGCCGCAGCCTAAGCATCCGCCGCACCCACCGGAAGGCTGACCGGCGCTGTGCCGGTGCGGCACCGTACGCGGCCCGCGGGCCAGGGGACCCCGTCGCGGTGCGGCTGCGTGGGGTGGGGGTGGGTGCAGGTGGTCCGTTACAGTGGTGAGCCATGGATATCCAGTCGCTGCCGGGCAAGACCCAGGACTACCTGAAGACCGTCTGGTTCATTACGGAACGCAGCGGTGAGGCCGCCTCCCTGTCGGCGATCGCGCAGGACATGGGGCAGAAAGCATCGACGGCCTCGGAGGCGATGAAACGGCTGGTGGATCGGGGGCTGGTGCACCACGAACGCTACCTGGGGGTCACCCTCACCCCGGAGGGGCAGCGTTTGGCGTTGGCGATGGTGCGCCGCCACCGCCTGGTGGAGATGTTCCTCTGCGAGACTCTGGGCTATACCTGGGATGAGGTTCACGACGAAGCCGAGGTGCTCGAGCACGCCATCACCGACACCTTGCTCGATCGGATTGATGAGCACCTGGGCCACCCGACGCGCGACCCGCATGGGGATCCGATTCCGGCGGCCGACGGCACGATGGATGATGTCGGCACCGAGGACTTGAGCACCGTCGCCGTCGGGGAGACCGCCATCATCGACCGCATCCTCGATCGGGATGCGGATTTGTTGCGCTATCTTGCGGCCCACGGCGTTACCCCGGGCGCGCAGATCACCGTCACCGATGCCCCCTACCCGGGGATGCGTGTGGTGCAGGCCGAGGGGTTCGACCCGGCCCCCATCGCGGATGCCGCCCTGGAGGCGATCAACATCCGCGCCACCACCCCCCAGGGGTAACGTCCCCGCGAGCTGGTGCACGCTGCGCGAAGGACGGGACCTGGAAAGGGTGGGTCCTTGGGAAGGGCGGGTCCTTGCGCTAGTGGGCCCCGGGGAAGCCCTGCTGCCGCCACGCCTCGAAGGTGGCGATGGCCGCCGCGTTCGACAGGTTCAGGCTCCTATTGCCGGGCACCATCGGCAGCCGCACTAACTCCGTGACCCGCGGGTGGTGCAGGGCGGCATCGTCCAGCCCGGTGGGTTCCGTTCCAAACAGCAACACATCCCCCGGTTCGTAGGCGATGTCGGTGTAGAGGGTGCGGGCGTGGGCGGTGAACGCGAACACCCGCCGCCCCGGCAGCGCCGCCAGCGCGGCGTGCAAGTCAGCGTGGACGCTGACGTGGGCCAAGTCGTGGTAGTCCAGGCCCGCCCTTTTGAGGTTTTTGTCCTCCAGGTTGAAACCCAATGGCCCCGCCAGGTGCAGGTGGGCGCCGGTGTTGGCGCACATGCGGATCGCGTTGCCGGTGTTCGGCGGGATGCAGGGTTGGTCGAAGAGCACGTGGGCGAAAGGCTCACCTCCAGCCGGATCCGCAGGCCGGTCGGCCGTGGGTGCGCCGGTGGGGGAGTGCTCGGGCGGGGTGGGGGTGTTGGTGGTGTTGGCGGTGTGCGTCACAATGCCTTCCAGCTTAAAGCCTGCACGCTGAACAAGCGTGCACCCCAGTGCGCCCCGCCCCGGGGTGGCCCGGGGGCGGGTGCGGGTGTGCTCATGGGTGCGGTGTTGGTGGGAGGTGTTTCGTACAATGAGGCCTTGTGACTGCACTGAAACTTGATGGACAGCTCTACCGCGACGAAATCTTCGCCGACCTGCACGACCGCGTGAAGAAGCTCGCCGCGCAGGGGATCACCCCGGGCCTGGCGACGGTCCTCGTCGGCGACGACCCGGCCTCCCACTCCTATGTGAAGATGAAGCACCGCGACTGTGAGCAGATCGGGGTCACCAGCATTCGCCGGGACCTGCCGGCGGATGTCACCCAGGAGGAGCTGCACCGCGTCATTGACGAGCTCAACGCCGATGAGGCGTGCACCGGCTACATTGTGCAGCTGCCGCTGCCGAAGCACCTGGACGAAAACGCCGTCCTGGAGCGCATCGACCCGGCGAAGGATGCGGATGGCCTGCACCCGGTGAACCTGGGCAAGCTGGTGTTGGGTGAGGACGCGCCCCTGCCCTGTACCCCGAATGGGGCGATTCATTTGCTGCGCCGTTTCGATGTGCCGATCGATGGCGCGCATGTGGTTGTCATTGGTCGTGGTGTGACGGTGGGCCGGCCCATCGGGCTCATGCTGACCCGCCGCCAGGACAACGCCACCGTCACCCTGTGCCACACCGGCACCCGGGATTTGAAGGCGATGACCCGCCAGGCGGACATCATTGTGGCGGCCGCCGGCCAGCCGCACATGCTCACCGCCGACATGGTGGCCCCCGGGGCTGCGGTGCTGGATGTGGGTGTGTCCCGCCGCGACGGCAAGCTGCTGGGCGACGTGCACCCCGATGTGTGGGAGGTCGCGGGCGCGGTGTCGCCGAACCCGGGTGGTGTGGGCCCGTTGACCCGCGCCTTCCTCGTGCGCAATGTGGTGGAGCGCGCCGAGAAGCTTGCCGCTGATCGTGCCTCCTAGGCCCCGCCTGCCCCGCCCGCCGCGGTCAGGCTCCCACGGCCCACAGGGCCCCGGCACCACACCAACGGCCGCACCCGTGGCCGCGCCGACAGGGTCCCCCACAGAGGGGCCCGCAGTGGGGCCCGCGGTGCGGATGGACGCGCAGGCACTGCAGGAGAAGATGCTGCGCAACCCGCACGACGCACGGTTGAAGCCCTCGGCGGTGCCGGCGTGGGCCCAGTATGCGGGCATCGTGCTGCTGGGGATCGGGTTCGCAGCGTCGTCGGTGTGGGCGCTCACCGACCACTGGCGGCGCGCCACCTTTGCCCTGGGGGTGACGATGCTGTGGCTGACGTGCCTGCGCCTGTCCTGTGATTCCCGCATCCTGGGGGTGTTGGCAGTGCGGTCCCGCAAGTTTGATTGCACCTTCACCACCACCTTGGGTGGCTTGTTGGTGTTTTTCGCGCTGAGCGTGGATTCCCTCGGCAGCGGCTAGCTGCCCTTCCCCGCGGGTGGCACCCGCTTCACCCCGGGCCCCGGGCACCCCGGGGCCTATCGTCAGTTTCGGGGCCTGCCCCCAGGATCCTCTCCTGACTACCCCAGGTGCCGCTCCCACCTGCCTACGGCACCGTGCCTGCCTGCCTGCCCACGGTGCCGCTCGTTGACGAGGTAGTGCCTGGCAGCGTCGTGCAGTTAGTCGAGTGCGGCAGGGTTGTCGAGGTAGGTGACGAAGCGGCGCGCAATGTGGTCGAGCTGTCTGCTCTCGGTGAGGAAGGCGTCGTGCCCGACGGGGGAGACGATCTTCGCCATGCCGATGAGGTGCGGCACGTTGCGGGAGAGGTGCTCCTGCTGGTGGTAGGGGTAGAGGATGTCCGTGTCCACGCCGACGATCATGGTGGGCACCGGGGTGCGCGCCAGCGCCTTGTTGAGGCCGCCCCGCCCGCGGCCGATGTTGTGCCGGTTGAGGGCCTCGGTGAGGATGACGTAGGAGCCGGCGTCGAAACGCTCGACGAGTTTCTCTGCCTGGTAGTCCAGGTAGGAGTTCACCGCGAAGCGCTGCTGCGGGTCGATGTGGGCGCCCAGGGGATTTTCGCCGGCTTGGGCGTCGGCGCCGAAGCGTTCGTCGAGTTCCAGCTCCCCGCGGTAGGTGAGGTGGGCGATGCGGCGGGCGTTCGCGAGGCCCGCGGCGGGGATGTCGCCGGTGGTGTAGTAGTCGCCGCCGTGCCAGCCGGGGTCTTGGGTAATCGCCCCGATTTGTGCTTGCTGGATGCCGATCTGCCACGCGGAGGCCCGCGCGGACACCGCCATGACGAGTGCCGCGGTGAGGAAGTCGGGGTAGAGCAAACTCCATTCGAGGGTGCGGGCCCCGCCGAGGGAACCACCGACGACGGCGAGGAGCTGCGGCACGCCGAGGGCGTCGAGGAGTGCTTTTTCGGCGTGCACGAGGTCCCGGATCGACAGTGCGGGGAAGCGGGACCCCCAGGGTTCGCCGTCGGGGTGCGGGGAGGAGGGGCCGGTGGTGCCGCTGCAGCCGCCGAGGACGTTGGCGCAGAGCACGCAGAAACGCTCGGTGTCGAAGGCGCGGCCGGGGCCGATGAGGTCCGCCCACCAGGTGGCGGCATCCGAGTCGCCCGTCAGGGCGTGCTCAATGAGGATGATGTTGCTGGCGCCCGAGGCATCAATGCGGGGAGTGCCCCAGTATTGGAAGACGAGGGAGGCGTCCTCGACGAGGCCGCCGGCTTCCGTGGGGAAGTCGCCAATGCTGACCCGGATGCGTTCCCCAGGGCTGCCGGGGAACGACAGGGTGCCTGCGTCTGCGGGGGCGGGGTCGGCGGGTGCGGGATTCGGGGTGGCGGGGCTGGTCATGGGCATTCACGTCCTTGGGGCGCGGGTGGGGGAAGAAGAGACGGGGAAGAAGAGGAAAGAAGACAACAGGCGAACAGTGGCCACCACTATAACCGGACAGCTCTGTCTATTCCACCGCTTGTCCGCCCCTGAACCCCACCCCCGAGGGTGTGCTGTCCACGCGAGTATCGAGTGCGTGCGCGCGAGTATCGAGTGCAACGTGTGTGCGTGCCTGAGCTCCCGTGTGGCCGTGCGCGCATGTTCCACGGCTGCCCCTGCGTGCGGGCGCGCCCCACACCCCCGCATTCCCGCACCCCGCGCCCGCGCACCGGCGCGTGTGTCCCCATCTGCGCCCAGGCTCCCGATGATGTTTCCGGGCGCCTGGCGCGGCTTAGCTGCGGGTGTTGTTGTCCTCGTCGAGCGCGTGGCGCGCGGGGGAGTAGTCCTCCAGTTCCACCAGGGGGTCGGCGCTTGCCGGTTCCACGGCGTCTGCCTGTGGGGGGCGGGTGTGGCCGAGCCGGTTCCACACTGGGTTGAGGCCGGGCAGGAACCACACAATGACCAGGGCGATGAGTGCGCTGGCCAGGCCCCAGGGGTGGGAGTCTGCCGGCGGCACCCACAGGTAGCTCACCGCCGGCAGGGCTGCGATGAGCACCCACGCGCAGGCAAACGCCACCCGGTGGGTGAGCCCCAGGCGGTGGTTCTCCGCCCAGCCGGCCTGGGGGAAACGGGCCCGGGCTTCCGCGCGCACCCGCCGCAGCGGGGATTGGGACGCCGCGAGGCTCGCCACCACTGCGAGCACCGCGCCTGCCAGCACGAGCACCAGGTTCGACATCGCCACCCCTGCGGCGAGGACTGCGACCGCAGCCCCCATCCCGAGGCGCTCCGCGGGGCGGGCGGCCAGCGGGGTACCAGGGTCGATATCCGGGTAGAGGAACTCGAAGGCCGCAGCATGCCCCGCCCCGTGGGGTGCGGCGGCGGGCTGGGTGGCGTGCGCGCTGGGGTCCATGGGCGTGCCGTGGGGTGAGAGTTCGGGCGGCGGGGTGGTAGACATGGGGCGGTGGAATGATCCTCTAAAAGTTGGAAAGTCCGCTCACCCGGGCTCAAAGTCCGAGGTCGGCGGCTGGAAACCTGCATGAGAGACTAGCTTTCTGCGGCAGATGTAGTCTACTGTGAAGTGGTTGTTAAGGCTAGGCTAAAGCATCCGTGTGGGCTGTGCCTGCCGCGCGAGCGGCACGTGGATGTACACGTGCATCCTCCCCGAGGATCGCCCCAAGCACCCCGGCGCCACACCCCTGGGCCACGCCCTTGTCGAGGGCTTGTGCGCGCCCCCAGGGGCGGCGCATGCCCCACCATCACCCCATGACCCCAGCGTGAAGAAGAACCCTATGATTCGTGCCACTTCCCTCCAGGGCCGTGCCGCAGCACTCGCTGCGGCCGCACTCGCGGCGGCTGCCGCTGGCCTGGTCGGTCCTGCCGGCTGGTATCCGCACGCGCAGGCGGGCACCTGTGGGGAGTTCACCTGGTCGATTCGGGACAGCTTGCGTTCCTACCTTGAGGGCCCCATCGCCCACGGTGGGTGGGAGTCGACCGGGGTGACGGACACGGGCCAGACGTTTGTCTTCGATGTGAACCAGGTTGACACCGTGTCCTCCCAGGAGGGGACGCTGCGGATGCCGGGGGAGATCCGCCTCTTCGGGCACGACGGGGTGCTGGATACCCGGCTGAGTGACTGGCAGCTGCACATCAACGGCAGCACGGCAGAAATCCTCGTCGACTTCGATGCCGCCACCGTCGACCCCGGTTCCCTGCAGGCCACGGGCCGCACCCAGGGTGACGATGTGCCGTTCGTCCAGGTGCAGCTGAATGAGCCCGCAAACTTCGACAGCGGCCGGGTGAACCTGGCGGGGCGCACCACCATTACTGCGGAGGGCGCGGCGATGATGTCGAACTTCTACAGTGCCGGCATGGAGTTTGCCGACACCTCCGGCAGCGTGAGCCCCTCCTGTGCCGGCGGCACGAGCGGCGATGCCGGCACGCGGACTACGGGTGGTTCGACCGGTGGTGGCACCACCGGAGGCTCCCGGGCACAGGAACTGCGGATCTATGACACGGATTCCGCGGAGCTGCGCACCATGAAGGAACTCAACAATGTGTTGTTCGTGCTGGGGCAGAACTACCAGTCCGGCACGGAGTCCATCACGAATGCCGAAAAGCTCGTCGATCGCATCCGCGGCGGCAGCGGCACGACCCCAAGTGGCAGCAACGCTGGTGGCAACGCCGGCGCCACCGGTACCGCGGGTGGCCGCACCCCCAGCGGGGTAACCATCATGAATGATGCGTCCGCGGCGGCCGCAGGGGATCGCACCCCGGCCGTGCCGAGCCTGCCGCAGACGACCACCGGTGCACCTGCCGCCGGTGCTGCGGGTGTCGCGGGCCAGGCTCCCACTGGGGCTGCCTCGGGCGAGGCCCCGGGGGCTGCCGAGTGTGCCGCCGGTGATGCGAAGGCCGTGACAGCCACCGCACTGCGCTGGGGTATCAAGTCCTCCTTCCTCACCTACATCTCCGGGTCCATCGCCAAGGGCGCGTGGGCGCTGTCGAACACCACCTACGACCAGGGTCAGTTCACCTTCAGCGGTTCCCGCGGATCGGTGAACACGGCGGCGAAGTCCGGCACCATCGGCTACGCCGGTGGCGTGCGCTTCAGCGGCCATGGCGGCAAACTCGACCTGATGATCGCCAACCCCGAGATCGTGTTCCAGGGCTCCCGGGGCACCCTGCAGGCCACGGTCGTGAGCTCTGACATGTCGGGCACCCGCACCGACTTTGGCCGGGTCGCCCTGGCGGATCTCACTTTCTCCTCCCTCGACGTCAGCGACACTCAGGTCACCGGCACCACCAGCGCCGTCACCCTCACCGCAGCGGGCGCGCAGGCCTTTGCCGGGTTCTACGAGGCCGGCACTGCGTTGGCGCCCCTGTCGTTTACTGCCTCCCTCGGCGGGGCGGGTGATTGCGCCACCGCCGCCGGCACGAGCGCCTCGGGCGCCGCGGTTGCCGGTGTGGCCACCGGCACGCCCGAGCAGATCAAAGCCCAAGCAGCCCAGGCCGCAGGTGCGTCCGATGTCCCGGCAGAGGAGATCGCCGCCCCGGAGCTGCAGGACGAGGACAAGCCCTCGAGCTTCCGCATGAAAAGCTCCGCCCAGGCGGCCCCCGGCACCACCCAGGCACTCGACCCGGTGACCGCCGGCCTGTTGGTCGCAGCCGCATTCCTCGTCGGCGGCGGCGCGGTGAGCAGCTTCGCCCTCCGCAACCCCGCCTAAGCAGGGCGCGCAGGTCCCGCGCGGAGCCCGCAGGCTTCCCCTGCGACACGGGCCACCGGCGCGGTGCGTACGCCGGATGTTGCGGTCGCCTGTGTGGTGGCAGTACTCCTCCGGTGCGTCCGCGCGTGCGCGGGGTGGTCCTCCCACACTTCTTTTCCTTTTCTCTTCGTCTCTTCTTCTTTCTTGATGTTTCTTCTGTGTTCTTGTGTTTCTTACTGCATGAAAGTAGGCCGTTGACGTGTCTTCGCGAACTGTTGTGAATCCGGGTCTGCGCGCCGGGCGCGCGTGGAGTCTCCGCGCCGCGGCCGCCGTGGCAGGAGTGGCGCTGGCCGCCAGCACCCTGGTGGCGTGCGGGAGTTCCGCCACGCCCGAGTCGGCGGATCAGCAGATCCGGGAGCAGATTGCCGCCGCAGGTGCGGCGGGCGACCCGCGGGCGCTCACCGGGGTGACGCAGGTGCCCGATTTTTCCGAGCCGGTGCCCGTGGCGGACAACCCCTCCCCGCAGCTGCCGGTGGAGCTTGTCGACGCTGACGGCTTTGATGTGACGGTGACGGATGCGTCCCGCATCGTGGCGTTGGACATCTACGGCACGTATACGAAGACGCTCATTGGTTTGGGTCTCGGCGGCAACATTGTGGGCCGCACGGTGTCGTCGACGGAGCCGTCGCTCGCGCAACTGCCGGTGGTGACCCAGGGTGGGCACACCATCAACGTGGAATCGATTCTGCAGCTGCAGCCGACGCTGGTGCTGGTGGATCACTCCATTGGCCCGGCGGATGCGATCGATCAGATTCGTGACGCCGGTGTCACGGTCGTCGTCATGGAGCCGCGCCGCACGCTCGACTCGGTGGCCGAGGACATTGAGGCCGTCGCCGGTGTCGTGGGCCTGCCGAGCGAGGGCGAAGCCTTGGCGGCCCGCTCCGTGGCGGACCTTGAGGCCGACCAGGAGGCCATTGCGGCTCTGGTGCCGCAGGAGAATCCGTTGCGAATGGCGTTCCTCTACGCCCGCGGCAACGGCGGGGTGTTCTTCATCCTGGGCCGCGGCAGCGGTGCCACCGACCTCATTGAGGGCGTGGGTGGCGTCGATGTGGCAGCCGAGGCGGGCTTGTCGGATACCACTCCCGCCACCGCGGAGGCGTTGGCCCGACTCAACCCGGACGTGTTCATCATGATGCGCGACGGGCTGGAATCCACCGGCGGATTGGAGGGCCTGCTGCAGCGCCCCGGGATCGCGCAGACGACCGCCGGCATGAACGAGCGCGTCGTCTCCCTGCCGGACGGCCAGTCCCTGGCCTACGGGCCGCTCACGGGTGAGGTGCTGCTGCGCACGGCGCAGGCCATCTACGCCCCGGAGCAGCTCGCCGGCAGCTAGCCCGGGTACCCCGTACCCCGCGCCCCGCGCGGGGCGCGCGTGTGCCGCTGGCCGCCGCCGACTCGTTGTTGATTGTGTGTCACCCCTCGTGGAAAGAAAACCCCCTATGAGCGCACCCGCCCGCGCCGCAGGCGCACCCGCAACCCCGCACGCAGCCGTGGACACGGAGGTGTTCCGCCGCCGCGCCACCCGCCGGGTGGTGCTCTTCGTGGTGCTGGCGGTGCTGCTCGTCGGCACGTGCCTGGCCAGTATCCTGCTCGGGCAATACCAGCTGCCCGCCCGGGAACTGCTGCACCTGGTGACCATCGGGCCTGACGCACAGCTGCCCGCCGGCGCGGCGAAGATTGCGCACTCCGTGGTGTGGAACATTCGCCTGCCGCGTTTGCTGCTCGGCCTCGTTGTGGGGGCGGCACTCGGGGTGGCGGGCGCGCTCATGCAGGCGGTGTTCGCCAACCCCTTGGCGGAGCCCTCCGTCATCGGGGTGACCAGTGGCGCGGGCGTGGGCGCGGCGTTGGCGATCGTCTTCGGCTGGAGTGTGCTGGGTGCCTCCACGGTGCCGGCGGTGGCGTTCGTCTCCGCGGTGGTGGTCACCGCCGCCGTGTACCGCATGGCCCGCTTCGGTGGGCGAGTCCAAGTCGTCAACCTCATCCTCACGGGCATCGCGATCAATGCGGTGTGTGCCGCGCTCATCTCCTTCCTCGTGTACCTGGCGCCGACGACCTCCCGGGAGCAGATCATCTTCTGGCAGATGGGGTCGCTCAACGGCACCCAGTGGAAGCACGTCGCCGTCGTCGTTCCCATCGTCGTTGTCGGCTGCGCTGTGAGTTTTACTCTCGGGGGCCGGTTGGATGTGTTGGCCCTCGGGGAGCGGGCCGCCGGCCACATCGGCATCCACGTGCCCAGGCTGCGGATCCTGGCGATCGGCGCGGCCACCCTGCTCACTGCCGGTGCGGTGGCCTATGCGGGCCTCATTGGCTTCGTCGGCCTCATCGTGCCGCACCTGCTGCGGGGGATCACCGGCCCCAGCAACACGGTGCTGCTGCCGGCCAGTGCCCTGTCGGGGGCGGTGCTCATCGGGCTGGCGGATATCGCGGCACGCACGGTGATCCCGTACGCGGATCTGCCGATCGGTATTTTCACGGCCCTGGTGGGCGGCCCGACGTTCTTCGTGCTGCTGCGCCGCATGATGCGGAAAGGAACCCACGCCTGATGGTGGACCACAACTCCCACGCCCCCGCGCACCCCGCACCCGCCGGGCAGTCCGCTGCGGACGCCACCGACGTCGTCGTGGTCGACCACCTCGCCGTCCGCGCCGGGGAGCGCCTGCTGCTGCAGGACGTGAGCTTTACTGCCCGGCGGGGCCGTGTTGTGGGCCTCATCGGACCCAATGGTGCCGGCAAGTCCACCCTGTTGGCGGCGTTGGCGGGCGATAACCCGCCCGCGGCGGGGCAGGTGCGGCTCGCGGGCGTTGACCCGTACGCCACCTCCCCGAAGCAGCTGGCCCGCACCCGTGCGGTCATGCTGCAGGACGTCGGCGTGAGCTTCGCGTTCCTCGTGCGCGACGTCGTCGACATGGGCCGCCGCCCCTGGGCGGGGGATGAGCGCGCCGCCCACGACGACCAGGTCGTCGCGGCAGCCATGCACGCCACGGAGGTAGCCCACCTTGCCGACCGGGACGTGATGACCCTGTCTGGCGGGGAGCGGGCCCGCGTCGCCTTGGCCCGGGTGCTGGCGCAGCAAACGCCTGTGGTGTTCCTCGACGAGCCGACGGCGGCCCTCGACATCGGGCACCAGGAGCAAGCGCTCGGACTCATGCGCGCCATGGCGCGCGCCGGCGCCACCGTTGTGGTGGTGCTCCACGACCTCACCGCAGCGGCCAGCTACTGCGACGACATTGTGTGCCTCGGGCAGGGCGGCATCGTCGCCCAGGGGCCCGTGGCCGAGGTGTACACCTCCGAGACACTGAGCACCGTCTACGGCTGGCCCATCGAGGTCGCCACCACGACCGACGCGGATGGCACCACCCGCGTCCACGTGCTGCCGGCCCGCGGCCACGTCTCCCGGGAGCACACCGCGGGCTTGCACGCCGGCTTCGCCCCGGCAGGTCAGTAGCGCAGTGGAGCCGGTGGGGGAGGGGCCGCGGGCGCGCTCACATCGCAGATTGTGCTGAGCGCGCCGGGAAAGTCGGCGCCCTGGAGGCGCGCCGGCGCCGAAGGGTGCACACCGATGAGTGTTTTGTCACGCTCACACACAGTGGGATATGCCACTTAGGCAACGCTTGACTTTGCGGGGTGCCGTCGTGGAGACTAGGCCCACATGCCCCCGCTACGATGCGTGCTCTCATCCGCACAGCCATCCCCCGGTGGGGGTGCACCCGGCCCTTTGTGAACACATTGGAGTGTTTCTTTTATGACCTCTCGTTTGACCCGCACCCTGGCTGCCGCCAGTGTCCTCGCCCTCGCGGGCGCAGCTGCCCCGCAGGCGTTCGCCGCCGACGCTGCCACTGAGTGCTCCGGCACCGTGTCCTGGAAGGTGACGAAGTCCTACGTCGGTTACCTCACCAAGCGCGATGATGTGAAGGTCGAGACCTTCGACGGCGTCGAGGTCGGCGACACGATCACCTTCCCGATCGACGGTGAGAAGACCTTGGCTGCCACCAAGGGCGGCAAGATGACCATCGTGACCGCCGGCGGCTACCACGCCACCGGACACGGTGGCGTTATGGACACCACGGTGAAGAACCTGCGTGTCGACGTCGACAACAACCGCACCGCAGGCAAGGTCAGCATCGACTTCGCGTCCAAGCCGCGCACCGGTGCGACCACCGTCGGCGACATGGTGGAAGGCTCCGGCGAGGTTGTCTCCCTGAAGTTCGACAAGGCCTTTGACGACGCCTCTGCTGCTGCCGGGGTGAGCGCTGCAGCGACCTACGTCGAGTCTGCTGCGAAGGCTGCGCTGCCGTACCCCGCAGGCAAGGAGATGGCTCCGGTGGAGATCAAGGCCACCGGCTGCGGCTTCGGTGAGGCCAAGGGCACCAGCGACAACACTGGTGGTGGCGACGGTTCCTCCAACGGCCTGCTGCCGATCCTCGGCGTGCTGGCCATCCTCGGCGCTGTCCTGGCTGGTGCTTTCCAGTGGGCAGTCTCCCAGGGTCTGCTGCCCGCACCCCGCTAAGCAGTAGCGAGCGACCCCGCGCCAGCGCCTGGAGCTGGACGCTCAAAGCCGCTGGCTTCTCCCGGGCCCGGTGCCTTCCCCCCGTCGGGGAGGCCCGGGCCCGTTGTCGTGTGTGGGGGTGGTCCGTGGGGGTGGTTTCGGGGGCGCTGAATATTTTTCCTTGACAGGCATACCTGGGGTGCTTAGGTTGGAACCAGTCGCATACGCATCATTCGTCACTCGTGGGGCGACCTACAGTGAATTGTGAGCTTCCCGTGGTGTCACAACAGTGCAACGCCTGCCGTTCCTGGGTAAACCACCTGCTCTTCTTCATCACCCTGTGCGTCGAACACGATGCGATGTGACTGCATCGCGCACCAGCCCGCGATGCTGTGGTCTATCTCACCGTAACGCTTGCGTTGCGGCGGGCGACCATAGAGACAGTGGACGCGCGCACGCGCCCCACGCTTCACCGCCAACACCTGGTGGGCCGCACCGAATTAGTGCGGCGCGAGCCAGTGGCGATGAGGCACTTACCCAAGAACAACAAACTCTAGGAGTTTTTTCATGACTCGTCGCTTCGCACGCGTTTCTACCGCCGTTGCTGCTGCCGCTCTGGGTGGCGCACTGTTCGCCGGCCCGGCTTTCGCTGAGGACGCCTCCGCTGGCTCCTTCGACAAGCTGCAGAACCAGGTCACCGGTTCCATCGACCGCCTGACCGGCAAGGCTCCGGCCTCCTCCTCCGCTGCAAAGCCGGCCGCTCCGGCTTCCGCCGCCAACAGCGCTGACCAGGGCTCCGCTGCTGCTTCCAAGGCTCCGGGCTCCAACGACCAGGGTTCCTCCGCCAACGCTTCCAAGGCTGCTAACCCCTCCCAGGCTCCGGGCTCCTCCATCAACATCGACAACCAGTTCTCCTCCAACAAGAAGCCGGGCGTCCTGGGCATCCTCGCCATCCTGGCCGTCGTTGCTGCTGCTCTGGGTGGCCTGTACCAGTGGGCCGTCACCCAGGGTCTGGTTCCGAAGTTCCCGGCCTAAGGTTCTTCCCCGGCCGACTTCTTCGGCCACCACACCCGCCGCTGCGCGCGGCATGTGTACTCGACACCCCCGTTGTCCCCGACCGCTGTTGCGGTGGGGCGGCGGGGGTGTTCTGCATGCGGGGTGCGCGGATGTGCTGACGGGGGTGTGCTTTTCCCACTACAGTGGGAACACGACTGCTGTCGCACCCTTCTCGGGTGTGGCTCTGTCGCCGCTTGACCTTGTTTCTCTTGCTATCTTCTTCGTCCCCCGCTGGCGTGCACGCTTCGTGAAGTGTTGTGTGGTGCGCTGGTGCGTAAAGGGGCGTTGTTCAAGGAGTTTGTGCCCATGCTGTCTGTCCGTTCTCGCCGTCTGGCCCCCGCCGCCTTGGCCCTGTCTGTCTCCCTGGGGGCTGCTGCTCTGAGCGCGCCCGCCGCCGTTGCTGCGGAGGCGCCGAAGGGCTGCACGGATGCTGCCCAGATCACCACTACCCCGGTGGCGCTCAAGTGGAACATTAAGGACAGCTACATCTCCTACGTGCAGGGCCTGATCGCCCAGGGCACCGTCACCGCCGGCGAGGGTGCAACCTTTAACGCCCCGTTCGGCCCGGCCACCTACCCGGCGACCTCCGGCGCGGGCGCCTACTGGAACACCCCGGGGACGGAACTCGACTTTGGCGGCAGCCTTCACCTGCAGGGCCACGGTGGCGACATGGATGTCACCGTGAAGAACCTCAAGGTGAAGGTCACTAAGGACAACGCGGGCGAACTGCTCGGGTCCTATGTCGTCAAGGGGAAGGATGGCGCGGGCAAGGACCAGGGCGCGACCGCCACGGATGCGGTGCTGGCGAAGGTGACCTTTGATGCGCCCGTGGCCAAGGCTGCGGCCGCCCAGTCTGTCACCATGAAGACGGTCGCCACCGAGGAGATCACCAAGCTGTCCTCCGGGCAGTACAGGGCGGGCGAGGAACTTGCCGAGGCGGTCCTGCGGGTCACCAACGCGGGCGACTGCGTGCTGCCCGAGCAGTCCGAGCAGGATCCCCAGCGGGAGCCGGGCTTCTTCGACTTCTCCGCCGAGCAGCGCGCCGAGGGCTCCCTCGGCTCCGGGGAAGCACAGTCCCCGTTCAGTGGCCTGCTGCTGGGGTTGGTGGCAGCCGGTGTGGGCCTGGCAGCCCTGACGAATGCGATGGTCGCCATGGGCATTGTGAAGCCGAGCGTGCTGCCGCAGCTGCCGCCGCTGCCCGCGGAGCTGCAAAACCTCCTGCCGCGCTAAGCGCGCCCAGCCGAAAACACGCTCGTGCGCGCCGTGCGCGCACGCCATCATCCACGCCCCACCCTCGCGCGCCCGCGGCGCGCAGGGTGGGGCGTTGGCGTGCTCCTGCGGGCGGGTACGACAAAGCCCCCACGGAAGCGGGGGACGCGTGCCGATGGCTGACGAGCGTGATGCGGCTGTCGCGTGCCCCGCCCGTGGGGCAGTGCGTGAAAAACCTCTCAGAGCCGGCGGCGGTGCCTCGGATGAGGGGGAGGGGGAAGAAGAGAAAAGTCTGGGGGATTCCATGTCGCGGGGGCGGTGTGCTACCCCGCGGATGGTGGTTACTTCTTGACGGCGGAGCCTTCGATCTCGAGGGTGATGTCCTCGCTGAGCAGCAGGCCGCCGGACTCCAGCGGGGCGTTGAAGTCGACGCCGAAGTCGGTGCGGTTGAGCTTGCCGGTGGCGGTGAAGCCGAGGCGGGTTTCGCCCTCCGGGCCGGTGGCGGCGCCGTCGACGGTGACGTCGAGGGTGACCTTCTTGGTCACGCCCTTGAGGGTGAGGTCGCCGGTGACGGGGAAGGTGGTGCCGTCGAGGTCGTCGACGGAGGATGCGCCCGGCACGGAGAAGTCAGCGACGAAGGTCATGTCCGGGTACTTCTCGGAGGCGAAGAAGTCGTCGGAGCGCACGTGCTCGTCACGCTCGTCGTTGTCGGTGTCGACGGAGGCGGTCTTGATGGTGGCCTTGACGCTGCCGGAGCCGTCCTTGTCCAGGGTGAAGCCGGCGTCGAACTCGTTGAAGTGGCCGCGCACCTTGGAGACCATGGCGTGCTTGACGACGAAGCCGACCTCGGAATGGGCGTTGTCGAGGGTGTAGTCGCCGGCGACGTCGGCGGGCACCTCGCCCTGGGCGACGGCGGCCGCGCTGCTGCCGGCGGCGGCGGTGGAGCCGTCGGTGCTGGAGGCGCTGTCGCTGCCGCAGGCCACGAGTGCGAAGGCGGTGAGTGCTGCGGTGGCGGCGAGGGCGGGGCGGAGGAACGTGCGGGAGGAAGTCATGGTGGTGTCCTTCGTTGGGGAGGTCAGATTCATTGGGTGCGAGTCGCGGGGGAGTCGCGGGTGTCTCCAGCGGTGCGGCAGGGCATGGCCGTGGAGTCTGCCCACCACCGTAGCTAACGGGGACGCGTCACTTAAAATCCGTTTAGGTGTGCGCGCACCTATCCTGTGGGGCCGCTGCCGCCTTTCCTGACAGTCGCCTGGGAGCGCTTGAGCGCTGCAGGGGCGCTACCGCAGCTCAGATGGGGGACGCGTCATTCATTCACAGGTTGTCTCCAGGAAGGGGTGCTGTCGAGAAGCGTGGAAAAAAGTGCGTATGACCCTGCTCACATGCAGGTGGTGGGTTCCATGCGCTGGGTGCGGGTACCTCCCGGCATATCGGCACCCGATATTCCTGCCGCCGCCGGTGGGATCGGACGCGTGCGTCGCACAGGTGGTAGCGCCCGCCGTGGCATGCCCCGCCCTGGTGCGCGCCCCACGCACGATTCCGGGTACCTGGTAGGGGTGTCCCCGCGTGGCATTCCTGCAGCTGATGGCCCACACGCCGTGGCGGCCGCGAGCGCTACCAACTCGCCGGAATGACCGCTACCAACTACCCGGACCGGCCCTACCCGGATCGCTACCAACTACCCGGAATCGGCACGCTCCGGCACCCTGCCAACCACCTGGACAACGCGAACACTCCGCCCGCAACGCACATGCACCACGGTGGCGGGAAGCCGGGCGGGTGCGCAGCGCTGCGGACGGAGTGTGTGTCAGGAGGAGGTGGAAGAAGAGAAAAGAGAAGAGAAAGAAGAGAAAGGAGGAAGGGAGGGGCGCGTTAGCTGATGGCGTCGAAGCCGGCGCGCAGGTCGGCGAGGATGTCCTCGATGTTCTCAATGCCGATCGACAGGCGGATCGTCGACTGGTTAATGCCAGCGCGCGCCAGGCCGTGCTCATCCGACTGGGAGTGGGTCGTCGTTGCCGGGTGCACCACGAGGGAGCGCACGTCGCCGACGTTCGCCAGGTTGGAGAACAGCTTGAGGGCATCAATGAACGCCCAGGCTTCCTCCTTGCCGCCGGCAATGTCGAAGGAGAACACGCTGCCGGTGTGGGTCAGGCCCAGCTTCTCCTTGGTGGCGTACCACGGGGAGTCCGGCAGCCCGGCGTAGTTCACGCGAGTCACCTTGGGGTGGTTCGCCAAGAACTCGGCGACCTGGCGGGCGTTGGTGTTGTGGCGCTCCACGCGGAGGCTCAACGTATCCAGGCCCTGGGCGGTCACCCACGCGTTGAAGGGGGAGGGGGCGGCGCCGGTGTCGCGCAGCAAACCCACCCGGGCCTTCAGGCCGAAGGCCGCCGGGCCCAGGTCGGCGTACTTGAGGCCGTGGTACGCCGGGTCCGGGGTAACGAAGTCGGGGAACACCGGCTTGCCGTTGCGTTCCACAGTCCAGTCGAAGGAGCCGCCGTCGACGAGGATGCCGCCCAGCCCGGAGCCGTTGCCCGTGTAGAACTTCGTCACCGAGGCCACCACAATATCCGCACCCAACTCCAGGGGCCGCACCAGGGCGGCCGTGGCCAGGGTGTTGTCCACGATGAGCGGCACCTGGTTGGCGTGGGCGACCTCCGCGACGGCGGGGATATCCAGCACGTCGGCCTGCGGGTTGGCGAAGGTCTCCCCGTAGAAGGCGACCGTGTTGTCCTGCACCGCAGCCTGCCAGGAGGCCGGGTCGTCGGGGTTGTCGACGAAGGTGGTCTCAATGCCCAGGCGCGCCAACGTCACCGCGAACAGCGTCTCCGTGCCGCCGTAGAGGCGCGGGGAGGACACGATGTGATCGCCCGCCTTCGCCAGGTTGAGGATCGCGGCGGTCTCCGCAGCCATCCCGGACGCAAACAACACGGCGTGGACGCCGCCCTCGAGGGAACAAATGCGGTTCTCCACGGCCTCCACCGTCGGGTTCGTCAGGCGGGAGTACACCGGACCTAAATCCTCCAGGGCGAAGCGCTGCTTCGCGTGCTCCGCGGAGTCGAACACGTAGGAAGAAGTGAGGTAGATCGGGAGGTTGCGGGCGCCGGTGTCGGAATCGACGGGCTGGCCCGCGTGGATGGCGCGGGTCTCGAGGCCCCAGTCGGCGGCGTTGGAGTTGTCGTACTTCGGCATGGTTGCTGTCCTAATCAAAGAAGAGGGGATGTGTGAGAGAAAGACGCTGTGAAGAATCTTGAGGGGCGGATAGGGTGCGCCCCGCAGGCCTTCATGGCGTTGCTGCACGACAGTAATGGACAGCTTGGTCTAGCGCAAACCGCTTAGTCTAGAAAAATGGCATCGCCGCAGCTCAAGACATCAAAAAAATTTAGACAGCTTGGTTCATAACTCCCCCTGTGTGGGGGTAGTGGGCCCGCAACGCGTGCCGGCGCACCCGCGCCACAACAGCGCGCGCCACAAGGAAAGAGGTTGTGCTGTACGCCGGCAGGGTCCTGCTTAGCTGCGGCGGGCGTGCCGGCTGGGGCGGCGGACGTTGTACACCACCCGCGCCAGCACCCCGAGCGCGACCACGATGCCCCCGATGAGCAGCATCCCTTGCGGGGTCTGCCACAGGGCCGGCCGGGTGGCGTCCTCCACCTCGTCGGCGCAGGAGTTCAACGCGTCCCGCAGCGCAAACTGGGTGCCCTCGTATTCGGCGTGACGCTGCCGGAAGATGTCTGCCGTGATCTCATCGAGCCGCAAATGCGAGGTCCGGGCTTGGGTGTCGAGGGCATCCTGCGGGGCGTTCGCCGGATGATCGCCGATGGCGCGCGCAGCCGCCCGCGCTTCGGTCGGGGTGTAGGTCGTCTTATCGCCCGCCTGGTCGCCGATACCGTCCTCGGCCTGGGTGCGGTGGGGGATGAACATGCCCAACCCCTCAGAGGTGCCGGTGGCGGCGATGCGCTCCTGCAACTCCCCGGGCAGGCTCGCCCCCGGCCGGTCGAGGTCGTAGTCCTCAATCGCTTGCTTGAGCCCCGGGTCGGCCGCATCCATCTCGTCGAGCCTTTGGGCAACCGCATCCTGGCGCAGCTGCGTCCAGAATTGGCTCACCGCCGAGTCTTTTTGCCGCGGATCCACCCGGCACACAGCGGCATCCGCATCGGGGACAACATCGTAAGCCCAGGCGGCAGGGAGGCCCACCCCCTGAAGCAGTACACCCGACAGTGCGCAGGACAAGGCGGTGGTGCGGGCACGGCGCGAGAACATCATGCCCCACATTCTAAAAGGGCACGCCCCCACCCCGGCGGGTACGGGTACGGGCACGGGCACGGAGCGGGAGCGAGTGCTGATCCTGATGCAGGTGCTGGTGCCCAGCCCGAGCGGCGGGGCAGCGCGATGAGTGGGGCAGCGCGAGGGGCGTGCCCGCGTGCGGGGAGTGCGTGAAGAGACAGTCCCCTGTGGGGTGTGCGGGCGTACACTGTCTGCTCATGCGAGCAGTCATCATGAACCGTCCCGGCGTGGTCTCCATCGGGGAGCGCCCCATGCCCGTCCTGGAAGACCCCCGGGACGCCATCATCAAAATCATCGCCACCTGCGTGTGCGGCTCCGACCTGTGGCCCTACCGGGGGATTGGGTCCGATCCCGTGGATGCTGACATGGGCCACGAGTACGTCGGCGAAGTCGTGGAGGTCGGCGACGCGGTGCGCACCGTCGCCCCGGGCGACATCGTGGTCGGCTCGTTCTGCTACTCCTGCGGCGAGTGCGAGATCTGCCAGGCGGGGTATCAGAGCCGCTGCCCGAATGGTGGCTTTACCAGCGCTGTGGGCGGCACCCAGGCAGAATATGCCCGCATCCCGCTGGCCGACGGCACCCTGGTGGCCACCCCGGGCCGCCCCACCGAGGAACAACTCGCCTCCTTGCTGGCGGCCAGTGACGTGCTGGGCACCGGGTGGTTCGCCGCCGACGCGGCGGGCGCGAAGCCCGGGGCCACGATCGCCGTTGTCGGCGACGGCGCCGTCGGCTTGTGCGCGGTGTTGGCGGCGAAGCAGCTCGGCGCGGAGCGCATTATCGCGTTTTCCTCCCACCCCGACCGTGCCGCCCTGGCCCGCGAGTTCGGTGCCACCGACATCATCACCACCCGCGGTGACGAAGGCGTAGCAGAGCTCAAGGCCCTCACCGAGGGCTTGGGCGCGCACGGCACCGCCGAGTGCGTGGGCACCGAATCCGCTATGCAGCAGGCCATGGCTGCCACCCGCCCCGGCGGCTACGTCGGCTTCGTCGGTGTTCCCCACGGCGGCAGCCTCGACATGGGGAAGCTGTTTTTCTCCGAGCTGCACCTCCACGGCGGGCCGGCCCCGGTGCGCCGCTACCTGCCGACGCTCATCGACCTCATCTACGCGAACGCGATCAACCCGGGCAAGGTCTTCGACCTCACCGTGAGCCTTGACGATGCGGCCGAGGCCTACCGCGCCATGGATGAGCGCACCGCCATCAAGGCGATGCTGCTGCCCTAAACCCCCCGCGCACGCACACAGCGCCCCAAGCGCCCGCTGCGGCCGCTGCGCTCACAGCGTCAGGTGCAGGGATGCCCCGCCCCTGAGAGACTGGGCGGCCCGACGATCTGTCCGGCTGCTCGTGGCGGCTACCGCCGCGTCGTGCGCTGCTGCGCGCCCTTGCGAACGCCAACACCCCCGGCCCGCAGCGTGATGTGGTGCGAACCGGGGGTGTTGTCACGCCGGGGGTGTGCCCCGGCGAGTGGGGCGGATAGAAGAAGGGTTACTTCTTCAGGCCGTCGATGATCTCGTTGAACTTCGCAGACGGGCGCATCGCAGCCGCAGCCTTCGCATCGTCCGGGCTGTAGTAGCCGCCGAGGTCCACGGCGGAACCCTGCACGGCGAGCAGCTCCGCGGCAATGGCGTCGGCGTTGCTGTTGAGCTCCGCGGCGACGGGGGCAAACACGGCCGCCAGCTCCGCGTCCTCGGTCTGCTGGGCGAGCTCATCGGCCCAGTAGGTGGCGAGGTAGAAGTGGGAGCCACGGTTGTCGATCTCGCCGGCCTTGCGGGACGGGGACTTGCCGTCGTTGAGCAGGCGCTCGGTGGCGCGGTCGAGGGCGTCCGCCAGGACGGCGGCGCGGGCGTTGCCGTCGGTGTTGGCGAAGTGGCGCAGCGACTCGCCCAGGGCGAGGAACTCGCCGAGGGAATCCCAGCGGAGGTGGTTTTCCTCCACCAGCTGCTGCACGTGCTTCGGGGCGGAGCCGCCCGCACCGGTCTCGAAGAGGCCGCCGCCGGCCATGAGCGGCACGACGGAGAGCATCTTGGCAGAGGTGCCGAGCTCGAGGATCGGGAACAGGTCGGTCAGGTAGTCGCGCAGCACGTTACCGGTGACGGAGATGGTGTCCTCGCCACGGCGGATGCGGTCGATGGAGAACTGGGTGGCCTCCACCGGGGACATGATGCGGATGTCCAGGCCCTCGGTGTCGTGCTCCGGGAGGTACTTCTCCACGAGGGTGATGAGGTTGCGGTCGTGGGCGCGCTCCGGGTCGAGCCAGAACACGGCCGGCATGCCGGACAGGCGGGCGCGGGTGACGGCCAGCTTCACCCAATCGCGGATCGGGGCGTCCTTGGCCTGGCAGGCGCGCCAGATGTCGCCGGCGGCAACCTGGTGCTCCATGAGGGTCTCGCCGGCGGCGTTGGTGACCTTGACGACACCATCGGCCGGGATCTTGAAGGTCTTGTCGTGGGAGCCGTACTCCTCAGCCTTCTGCGCCATGAGGCCCACGTTCGGCACGGTGCCCATGGTGGCCGGGTCGAACGCGCCGTTGGCGCGGCAGTCCTCGATGACGGTCTGGTACACGCCAGCGTAGGAGGAGTCCGGCAGCACGGCGAGGGTGTCCTGCTCCTCACCGGCGGCGTTCCACATGTGGCCGGAGGTGCGGATCATGGCCGGCATGGAGGCGTCGACGATGACGTCGGAGGGGACGTGCAGGTTGGTGATGCCCTTGTCGGAGTTCACCATCGCCACGGCCGGGCCCTCGGCGAGAGCCTTGTCGAAAGCAGCCTTGATCTCGGCGCCGTTGTCGAGGTCCTCGAGGCCGGCGTACACGGCAGCCAGGCCGTTTTCGCCGTTGAGGCCGGCGGCGAGCAGCTGCTCACCGTACTGGGCGTAGACGTCGGCGAAGAAGGCGCGGACGACGTGGCCGAAGATGATCGGGTCGGAGACCTTCATCATGGTGGCCTTGAGGTGGGTGGAGAACAGCACACCCTCCTCCTTGGCGCGGGCCACCTGGGCGGCGAGGAACTCGTCGAGGGCTGCCGCACGCATGACGGTGGAGTCCACGACCTCGCCGGCCAGGACCTTGAGACCGTCCTTGAGGACGGTCTCGGAGCCGTCGGCACCGACCAGGGTGATGGTGAGGGTGTCGTCGGCCGGCATGATGACGGACTGCTCGTTGTGGCGGAAGTCGTCGTCCGACATGGTGGCCACGTTGGTCTTGGAATCAGCAGTCCAGGCACCCATGCGGTGCGGGTGGGCCTTCGCGAAGTTCTTCACCGCGATGGGGGCGCGGCGGTCGGAGTTACCCTCACGCAGCACCGGGTTGACGGCGGAACCCTTGACGGCGTCGTAGCGGGCGCGGATGTCGCGCTCCTCATCGGTGGCCGGCGCATCCGGGTAATCCGGCAGTGCGAAGCCCTGGGCCTGCAGCTCAGCGATCGCGGCCTTGAGCTGCGGGACGGAGGCCGAAATGTTCGGCAGCTTGATGATGTTGGCGTCCGGGGTCTTGGCCAGCTCGCCCAGCTCGGCAAGAGCGTCGGCGACCTTCTGATCCTCTGCCAGGTAGTCCGGGAACTGGCTCAGGATGCGGCCGGCCAGCGAAATGTCGCGGGTCTCGACGGCAATGCCGGCGGTGGAGGCGAAAGCCTCCACGATCGGCTTGAGCGAGTAGGTGGCGAGAAGCGGAGCCTCGTCAGTGCGGGTGTAGATAATCTTGGCCAAAACAACTCCCAAAGGTGGTTGGATATACGGCCATTCAGAATACCCGGACAGTCTCCCGCGTGCGCCATAAAGGGGTGCCATGTGACAAAGACTGCATACCGGCCGACCATGACGGCAAGCCTGACCTTGCCCGCTGACCTGCGGTTTTCTCCCTCGCCTGCCCCCGTGGTTGCCCCCGCCCTGCCGGTCGCGCGCCACCCCCGATGGGGAACTCACGCCCCTCACGGCGGCGCGTTGGCGAGCCATACCTCAACGCGTCGCGCCGTGGTGGTGCTGCCGCTGCTGCGGGGGTGCATGGCTGCCTGCGGGTGCCCACAACCGGGCATCCCCGGTTGCCGCAGGTGTGGCGTTTACGAAACCGCTGTTGGGGGAGTAGCCTGCCCGGGTGGATCATTCAGCAGTACCGCCCAACAGCACCCCCGCCCGCAGCGCGCAGACGCCCCCGCAGGGCCGCGCCCGCGTCGTCGTCGACACCCCGCCGACCGCCGGCGGCTCCGGTGACCCGGCGGGAACGGCACCCCGCCCCCGGGTGCCCCGCCAGACGGAGATCAGCGACACCCGCCGCACGATCGTCATGCTGGCGCTCGCGCTCGGCGGCTTTGGTATCGGCATTACTGAGTTCGTCTCCATGGGCCTGCTGTCGATGATCGCCGGCGACTTCCACATCTCGGAGGACCAGGCCGGCGGCATCATCGCCGCCTACGCCATGGGCGTGGTCATCGGCGCCCCGCTCGTCGCCGTCCTCACCGGCCACATTCCGCGCCGCCGGCTGCTCATCATTCTCATGGCGGCGTTCGTCGCCGGCAATGGGCTCAGTGCCCTGGCGGGCAGCTACCACCTGCTGCTGGGCGCCCGCTTCCTCGCTGGTCTGCCGCACGGCGCCTACTTCTCCGTCTCCGGGCTGGCCGCCGCCAGCATGGTTGCCGACGGCAAGCGCGGCCGCGCCATCGCCTTCCTCGGCTATGGCTTCGCCATCGCGACCGTCGCCGGCGTGCCCGCCGCCCAGGCCCTTGGCGCCGCCTTCGGGTGGCAGTGGGCCTACGTCATCGTCACCGTCATCGGTGTCGCCACGCTGGCCGCTCTGGTGCTGCTCATGCCGCACATGACCCGCATGAAGCCCACCAGCCCCATGACGGAACTCTCCGCCTTCACCCGCCCCCAGGTGCTGCTCACGCTGCTGACCGGCGTGGTGGGCTTCGGCGGCATGTTCGCCGTCTACACCTACATTTCCTGGACCATGACCGACCACGCCCACCTCCCGGAGAGCCTCATGTGGATCGTGCTCATGGCCTACGGCATCGGCATGCTCATCGGCAACGGTGTCGGCGGCCGGCTCGCCGACATCAACGTCGAACGCGCCATTATTTTTAGCCTCGCGATGATCGCCCTCATGCTCGTCGGGTTCTACTTCACCTCCAGCAACGCGATCCTCGGCACCCTCAACTTCGGGCTCATCGGCATGTTTGGCTCTACCCTCATCCCGAGCCTCCAGATCCGGCTCATGGACACCGCTGGTGACGCCCAAACACTGGCCGCAGCACTCAACCACTCGGCGCTCAACCTCGCCAACGCTGGGGGTGCCGCCCTCGGTGGCGCTGTCATCGCCCACGGCTTCGGCTACCAGGCCCCGGCCCTGGCGGGCGCCGCGATGGCCGCCACCGCGATCTGCGTGTTCGTGCCCAGCGCCCTGGTCCGCCGCCGCAGCGCCACCCGCGCCGCAGCCACCGTAGCCCCCGCCGAGGCGTAACCCCGGGGACACTGCACCGGGGCCTTGCATCGGGGCGCTGCATCGGGGCGCTGGCCCCACCATCCTGCAGGCACGGCGCATCGCCGCCCCGCGGCCTGCGCGGATGAGCCTCGCACAGCTACAATCCTGCGCACCGCACCCCGCCCACCTGGGCCGGGTGCGGTTTTTGCTGCGCGGGTGAGGCTGCGGTGGCGGCATGGGTTGCTGCTATCGCAGTCATCACGAGCTGTGTTGTCTGCTGGTGGCGGCGGGCGGTTCAGCCGGTAGCCTGGGGGACATGTCTTTTCACGTCGCGAGCGTCAATGTCAACGGGATCCGGGCTGCGGTCAAGCACCGCAGCGAGACCAACCGGGGGATGCTGCAGTGGTTGGAGGAGGACCCGCAGGACGTGGTCCTCATGCAGGAGGTGCGCGCCAACGACACCCAGACCCGTGCGGCCCTGGCCCCGCTGCTGGAGGAGGGCTGGCATTACGTCGGCGCTGAGGCGGCGGCGAAGGGGCGTGCGGGTGTTGGCATCTTGTCGCGGCACGCTCTGCGGGATGTGCGCATCGGTATTGAGGGCTTTGAGGATGCGGGCCGTTTCATCCAGGCCACCATCGATGAGGGTCCCGCGGAAGGTCTCGTCGTCGCGAGCCTCTATTTGCCCTCCGGGTCCGCAGGTACGGACAAGCAGGACGAGAAGTATGCCTTCCTCGATTCTTTTGGCCCGCACCTGGATCGCCTCGCTGAGGAGCACCCCCTCATGGTGGTGGCCGGTGACTGGAACATTTGCCACCGCCGGGAGGACCTGAAAAACGATAAGGCGAACATGAAGAAGTCCGGCTTCCTCGCCGATGAGCGGGTGTTCATGGATTCTGTCTTCGGCACCTTCCCTGAGGATGCCCCGCAGATCACCGGCGGTGAGTTCCTCGGTGCGGTGGACTATGTGCCCACGGAGATCGCCCGTGCCCGCGCGGCTGCGGTGGAGCCGAAGTGGTTCGATGTGGCGCGGAGGCTTCAGCCGGAGGGCGACGGCCCGTACACCTGGTGGACCTACCGGGGGCAGGCCTTCGACACGAACGCCGGGTGGCGGATTGACTACCAGGCGGTGACGAAGGGGTTGCTCGAGAAGGTGGAGTCCTCCCGGGTTGCCAAGGCTGAAGCCTACGACTTGCGGTGGTCGGATCACTCGCCGCTCATCGTCGCCTACGACTTCTAAGATCTCGTCGCCTCTCGTCCCTTGTTGTCTGCGCGGTTTCCCGCCTGTGGATCGTGTGGACGTGGTGTTCGCCCCCGCCCCGGCCGGTATGGTCCTGCGACCGTGCCCGTCGGGGCGGTGGTGTGTGCGGTCGGCGGCGCACGTGTGGGGGAGTTGTCGGCCGCGTGTGGCAGGGGTGGGCCCGTGCGCGGGGGTAGGCGACGGCCGCTGTGAGGCGATTCATAAGATGCGTCGTCGCGGTGAAGAGGGTGGGGGATTGCGTGGCTTGCTCTATGGCAGCAATTCGGAGAACCTCACCCGCATCGATTTCCGTTTGTGGTTTATTTGTGACCCATTTGTGACCATCCTGCGCTTAAGAATTTCCTGAGAGTCCCAGCGCATGCCCGCTGCGCGGACGGGCGAGAACTCTCACCCGTTTGGGTGAAATGTCGTGTGTGATGTATGTCGCTGCTGGTGTAGGGGTGGGGGAGTAATTTTTGGGCCCCGTTGCAGCATCTGTGCAGCGTGTCGCAGTCGGCGTCGCGCGCGGGCTGCGCGGGGCGGGGGTAGTGCAGGTCGGGGCGGTGGTTCGGGGAGAACTACCTGAGTAATATCTGTGAGGCTCATGCCGTTGGGTGCATGAACGGCTGCACATCTCGTGCATCCGGCGTCGTCACCCACAGTGCGCTAGGTCTCTTTCAGACCTGCGCTTTGCTCCACGGCACCCGCCCACAGTCCTGACGAGGGGCCGTGCGGGGGCGTGCGTCCGCGGGCATTTTATGCCCCGCCGCGCATCACGAACGCCCCGCACATCCACCCCCGTCATTCCTCACGTGCGCGGTGCGTGGTGCGCGGCATGGTGAGCGTCCTCGGCGGGAGGAGTTCCTCGTCGTCTACCCACCGCAACCCGCGGCAGCCTTCTCCGAGAAGGCGCGCGGCGCGTGTGCCGGCAGCATCCATCCTGTGTGGTGTGTGCCCTGTCCCGGTGTGTGGGTACGTGACGAGGGTCTTCACCCGGTGCCCCGGGCTGAGCGTCCCCATCAGCGTGATGCGTGGTGGTCGTGCGTCCGTGGTGCTGGAGAGCGTGTTTTCTCTTCTCGTCTCCCCGCACGAGCACCCCTCTTGTTCTGTGGCGTGCACACCTCTCGGCGTGCGCGTCCCCCGTGGGTGTGTTCGTGCGTGATGTCCCTCCCCGCCCCGCGCGGGCTCACTGTGTCCATGTCCATCTCTTCCTGTCCCCCTTGGGGCCGCGCCGACGCGCCGCCTGCGGGCGGGTGCCGGGGGATGGGTGCGGGTGGTGCGCCGCGTGGTTTTCGTGGCGGGGTTTGTCACCGACTATGGAAAGGCCTTCGATGACCTCGATGACCTCTACGGCGCAGGCGCGCGGCGCCCGCCGCCGCACGCGCGTCGCCGCCCTGGTGGCGGCGCTGGCGACTGGCGCGTCCCTGACTGCGCTGCCGGCCGCCCACCAGGCGCTGGCCGCCGACGCCCCGGGCGTGGATACCGCCCACGCGGAAGCCAACCTGGCTGCCCACAGCACTGAGCCGAAGAAGAACCAAGGCGTCGACCGCTTCATCGTCGCCGTCAAGGACGAGGCCGCACCCCGCGCCGAGACCGACCCCGAGGGCACCCTCGAGGACGTCCTCGAGGCCGCGGAGGAAAACAACAACGTCACCGCCGAGGACGTGAGCTCCACCGCGACGGGCGACATTGTGGTCTCCACCGACAAGAAGCTGTCGGAGAAGGAAGCCCGCGAGTTCATGGAAGACCTCGCCCAGGGCGACAACGTCGAGTACATCGAGCCCGACGTCACCCTCACCATCGCGGAAACCAACGACACCTACTGGGACAAGCTGTGGGGCTTCCACGCCGAGGACGGCGCCCGCGTCGACCGCGCCTGGGACTACGGGGTCAGCGGCGACGGCCAGGTCGTCGCCATCGTCGACTCCGGTATCCTGCCCCACCCGGACCTGGACGCCCACGTCCTGCCCGGCTACGACTTCATCTCCGACCCGCGGGTCTCCCGCGACGGCAGCGGCCGCGACTCCGACCCCACCGACGAGGGTGACTGGTTCCGTCGCGGCGAGTGCGGCAAGGACCAGAACGCCGACTCCTCCTGGCACGGCACCCACGTCGCCGGCACCATCGCCGCCATCGGCGACAACAACGAAGGCGTGGTCGGCGTGGCCCCCGACGCGCAGATCATCCCCGTGCGCGCCCTCGGCAAGTGCGGCGGCAGCCTCTCCGACATCGCGGACGCTGTCGTGTGGGCCGCCGGCGGCCACGTCCCCGGCGTGCCGGATAACCCGCACCCCGCCGACGTCATCAACATGAGCCTCGGCGGCCGCGGCCAGTGCTCCCGCACCTACCAGAAGGCCATCGACAAGGCCGTCGCCTACGGCGCGACCGTCGTGGCTGCCGCCGGCAACGACAACCGCAACGCCGGCGCCTACCAGCCCGCCTCCTGCAACAACGTCATCACCGTCGCCGCCACCGGCGAGACCGGCTCCAAGGCCTACTACTCCAACTACGGCGACGTCGTCGACCTGGCCGCCCCGGGCGGCGACCGCAGCGTCGGCGACACCATCCTGTCGACCCTGAACACCGGCCGCACCACCCCCGGCACCGCCTCCTACGGCACCATGCAGGGCACCTCCATGGCCACCCCGCTCGTCGCCGGTGTCGCGGCCCTCCTCCACGAGGCTGACCCGGCCCTGCGCCACGACGACATCGAACGCATCCTCACCGAGACCGCCCGCGAACTGCCCGGCCACTGCAACGGCGGCTGCGGCGCCGGCCTCATCAACGCCGAACGCGCCGTCCAGGTCGCCCTCGGCGAGGACGCCACCGTCAACCCGAAGCCCACCACCAGCGAGGCCACCCCGACCGCGGAGCCCACCCCGGCAAAGCCCACCGCAAAGCCCACCGCGGAGCCCACCCCGGATCGGCCGACCGCGCAGCCGACGCCCACGGCGGAACCCACCACCACTCCCGCCCAGCCGGAGCCCACCAAGCCGGAGACCACCACCCCGGCACCCACCACCCGGCCGGTGACGACCCCGCCGACCACGACGAGCGCCTACCGCCCGCCGTACTACTACAACCCCAGCAACCCCTACTACCCGTACTACCCGCGCCGGAACTACAACCGCCGCTACTGGGACCCGTACTGGTACCTCTACCGCTACGGCGGCAACCGCTACGTGTACACCCCCGTCCGCTACGTGTACTCCTGGTTCCGCTAAGCACCCCTACCGCCACCCGCCCCAGCGCGCCCACCCGTGACGCCGCTGGGGGCGTGGTGATACCACCGGCGCCGCACCCGTGACCTGCACCCCGTGCAGCGGGGTGCGGCGCTGCTGCATCATCGGGTGGTGGCGCAGCACAGCGCGTCCACCCCGCCCCACATGCTGAGCTCAGCGTCGGTCGCTGTTGTTCTCTTCTCTTTTCTTCTCGTCTCTTCTTCTGTTCTTTATTTCTTGCTTATTTCTTGATTCATTCCTGATTCCTCCCTTCTCGCCCCACCCCAAGGAGCGCCCACGATGACCACCACCATCCGTTTACGCACCACCGCCCAGCGTCGTGCGGCCGCCCTGGCCGGCACCGGCCTGCTGCTGGCCACGGTGGCCTGCAGTCCGAACGATGCCCCGAGCACCCCGACCAGCACCCCCGCCGCCACTGCGACGGCCGCGGCTACGAGCGCGGTGGCCGCTGTGACCAGCAGCAGCACGAGCACCAGCGCCGTGGCGCCCACCCCTGGAGAGACCTCTGCCGCGCCGGCAGCCCCGGAGACCACCATGACCCAGCCTGCATCTGACACTCCCGCGACTACGGCACCTGCGGGCGATGCTGCGGCGCCTGCGGGCGCGGCGGCTGACGCCCAGCCCGGTGCGGACACCGCCCACGTCCGCGAGGACGCCCCCGGCCCCCTACCCGACGATGGGCTGGGCGCCCCGGCCACCTCGTTCATCGTCTACCCCAGTGACGAGGACAATCCCCAGCCCACCGTGGACGCCGTCCGCCAGGCCGCCGCCACCGCCGGCATTACCTTGAGTGACGTCCGGATCAACGGGGTGGGGGATGTCGTCGCCCACGCCGACCAGCAGCTCACCCGCGCCCAAGCAGACGCCTTCATGGGTGCCCTGCGGGGCGTGCCGGCGGTCGCCGACGTCGCCCCGGATGGGCTGCTGGGCACCGCGGGCTAGCCCGGGCAGCCCCGGCCGGGGTGGGGTGCGCGCGGTGGGCGGCGGCTATGCTTATCCCTCATGAGCGACCAAGCCAGCACCCCGACGACCGCCACCGACACCTCTGCCGCGCACACCACCCGCGCGAAGCAGCGTGTGGTCAGTGGCCTGCAGCCCACCAGCGACTCCTACCACCTGGGCAACTACCTGGGTGCGGTGCGGCAGTTCATCGGCCTGCAGGACGACTACGACGCGTTCTACTTCATCCCGGACCTCCACGCCATCACGGTCGACCAGGACCCCAAGGAGCTGCGCCACCGCACCCTGGCGGGCGTGGCCCAGCTGCTTGCGCTGGGTATCGACCCGGAGAAGTCCACCCTGTTCGTGCAGTCGCACGTCCCGGAGCACGCCGAACTCGGCTGGGTGCTCACCTGCATGACGGGTTTCGGTGAGGCCTCCCGCATGACCCAGTTCAAAGACAAGTCCGCCAAGCGTGGTGCCGACCGCACCGGCGCGGGCCTGTTCGCCTACCCCATGCTCATGGCGGCGGATATTTTGCTCTACCGCCCGCAGCTCGTGCCGGTGGGGGAGGACCAGCGGCAGCACATTGAGCTGACCCGCAACCTCGCGGAGCGTTTCAACTCCCGCTACAAGAAGACCTTCGTCGTCCCCGAGGGGTTCATCCCGCAGGGCGCGGCGAAGATTTACGACCTGCAGGACCCGACGTCGAAGATGAGCAAGTCGGGCTCGAACCCGAAGGGCATCATTAACCTGCTCGATGACCCGAAGGTGTCCGCGAAGCGCATCAAGTCCGCCGTCACCGACAACGATGGGGTCATCGCCTACGACAAGGACGCCAAGCCGGGTGTGTCGAATCTGCTGGTGATCCAGTCGGCGCTCACCGGCACCTCCATCGATGAGCTGGTCGCCGGCTACGAGGGCCAGGGCTACGGTGCCCTGAAGACGGATACCGCCGACGCGCTCGAGGCGTTCACCACCCCGCTGAAGTCCGCCTTCGACGAGTACATGGCGGACACCGCGGAGCTGGAGCGAGTGCTGGCCCGGGGCGCCGAGCGCGCCCGCGAGATCGCCTCCCGCACCCTGGCGGACGTGTACGACCGGGTCGGTTTCTTGCCGCGCCCCACCGTGTAAGCACACCGCACAGTTCCCGG
This sequence comes from Corynebacterium sp. 13CS0277, assembly GCF_002994655.1. GTDB lineage: Bacteria > Actinomycetota > Actinomycetes > Mycobacteriales > Mycobacteriaceae > Corynebacterium. The sequence continues at coordinate 35,044 of NZ_PPDL01000012.1, read as the reverse complement.
ACAGTTCCCGCACTGTGCCCGGACAGCTCCCACATTGTCACGGCACTGCCACCGCAGTGTGATGGCTGCGTCAGGGGAGTATCCCTGCGCGCGGGCCGCATCCTCCTCGATGCGTCCCGCGCGCAGCCATCTTTTGGGGTGGTGTGGCGGCAGGGTGAGGCGAGTCGTTACTCTGTGAGTCGACCGACAACACCCCGCCACACCTCCACCCGCGCACCTCATGCGCCGTGGGCGGCAGCGCCTGCTGCCTTGACCGCCCATGCGGTGGAGGGTGTGGTGTTTGTTTCCAAGGAGTTCTGATCCCGCGTATGTCCCGCACCGACGAGTACGGCATTGAACGAGCACGCTCCGACGAGCCGGGCTTCATCGAGAAGTACCGCCAGAAGTGGGGCTGGTTCGACCACCTCATGCTGATGCAGGAACGCTACGCCACCATGGGCGGCAACCAATACTCCGCCGGCATCACCTACTTCTCCGTGCTGTCGATGTTCCCCATCCTCATGCTGCTGTTCGCGGCCGCCGGTTTCGTGCTGGCCGCCCGCCCCGAAGCGCTCGCCGACCTCCAGCAGCTCGTCACCGAGCACATCGACGGCGACATTGGCACCCAAGTCAACGCCGTCATCGACACCGCCATCCACCAGCGTGGCGCGGTGGCCGGCATCGGTGCCCTCACCGCGCTGTGGTCGGGACTCAACTGGATGAACCACCTGCGCTACGGGGTGTCGAAAATCTGGAAATATGACCCCACCGGCGGCAACTTCGTCATGAACAAGCTGCGCGACCTGCTGGCACTGCTCAGCCTCCTCGTCGCGATGATCATCGCCTTCGGTGTCACCGCCGTCGGTTCCTCCGGGCTCACCGACAACCTCATCGCCTGGGCGCACCTGGACGACGTGCCCGGCATCGAGTGGCTCACCCGCCTCGTGGCGATCGCTGTCGGTCTGCTGGCGAACTACATCGTGTTCTTTTGGCTCATTGTGTCCCTGCCGCGCGGGGTCGTGCCGAAGAAGTCTGCCGCCCAGGCCGCCATCATCGGTGCCGTCGCCTTCGAAGCTTTCAAACAGCTGGGTAGCATGTTTTTCTCCTCCGCGGTGAAAAACCCTGCGGGCGCGACCTTCGGCCCCATCATCGGCGTCATGGTGCTGTTGTACTTCATCTGGCGGATCCTGTTGTACTGCTCCGCGTGGGCGGCCACCACGAAGCAGTCCCTGGCGGAAGCACAGCTGCCGGCCCCGGAGCCGGCCGTCATCCAGATCCGCGCCGACGTCACCCCGGCACCGACGAAACGCGTCGCGGGGGCCGCGATGGGCATCGGTGCCGCCGCGGGTGCCGTGGCCGCACTTGTGGGCCGCAAGCTCAGCAAGTAGCCCCGCAGGGGTCCCCACCACCACACACCGCCGCCGCAGGCCTGCACAGCTCATCTGTGCGCGCCTGCGGCGGTGGTGTGTGTGGGGTTCACCGACACACTGGGTGCCTGGTAGGGGTGGCCCGGGGGAGGGGCCGTCGGCGTCGGGCCCTTTTTAGGCTTCGTAGGAACCGCGCTCCGCGCGGCGGCGACGGGCATGCCGCAGATTCACCACCGCCGCCGGCACGGCGACCACCACAATGAGCACCGGCAGCAGCCAGGCGAACACCGGAATCCGGTGGGCGGGCTCCGGGTCGCGGGCGACCGCCACCCCGGGGGCGCGCCGAGCGGAGGCCTCAGCATCGCCTGCCACCGCCAGCGGCTCGACCACGCCGACACTGGCGCCGGGGCGGGTCGCGAAGCCGGCGTCGATGAGGCGGCCCGCCTGCTCCCAGGCGCGCCCCCGATCAATAGTCGTGTCGAGCACCACCGCCGCCAGGCGGCGGCCCCCACGATCCACCGCCCCGACGAAGGTGTGCTTCGCATCATCGGTGTAGCCCGTCTTGCCGCCGATGGAATCCGGGTAGTTCATCAACAGGCCATTGTCGTTCCACAGCTCATAGCCGGGCAGGTCGTCGTAGCCGGGGAAGTCGTATTTCTCCGTGGCGACGATGCGGGCAAACGTCGGGTTCATCCAGGCGTGGCGGTAGATGAGCGCCATATCAAACGCAGAGGTCGACATCCCCGGGGCGTCGAGGCCCGAATAGGAGGCCGCCCGGGTGTCCTGCGTGCCGAGCGACTGGGCGAGCTCGTTGACTTTCTTCACGGTGGCCTCATCCCCGCCGAGGAGTTGCGCCAGCGCGTGGGCCGCGTCGTTACCGCTGGCCAACAGCAGGCCGTGCAGCAGATCCGTGACCGTGTACTCGCCGCCCGCACCTAAGCCCACCGCGGAGCCTTCCTGCCCGGCGGATTCCGCAGACACCCGCACAACGCGGGCGGGGTCGAGTTCCTCGATCGCGGTGAGCGCGAGCAGCACCTTGATGATGGAGGCCGGCCGGTAGCGGCCGTGCGGATCCTTCGCGGCGATGATGTCGCCGGAGTCGATGTCGAACACGATGAACGACGACGCGGTGTATTCCTCCGGGGTGTGAAAACCGGGGGCGGCGATGATGCCGCAGGCGTTTTGCAGCTGCGGGCCGCCGGTGCGCACCTGCGGGATCGGCAGCGGCGCGGGGCTCGTGGAGCCAGGCCGCGGCACCTCGGAGGTGTCCACCGGTGCCGGCGGCAGGAGCGACTGGGGGCAGTCGCGGGTATCCGGCGCCTCCGAGCGGGGTGCCGGATCCAGTGCCGCCGCCCGCGGCAACGCCCACACCCCACTGCCCGTGGCGCTGCCGCCGTGCGTGTCGAGCACCGCCGGTGCGGCTTGCAGGGCCAGGCCCGCGCACAGTGCCCACCCGGCCAGCCGGCGCGCGGCGGGGCGCGCCGCAGTCAGCGTCGGCGGGGTCGGGGCGTGGGGCAGAGTGTGCATGGGCGGTAAGTCTACTCCCCATACGAATGTCAATTGTGATGAATTCGCAATCTTTCCGCGTCAGCTTCTCTGGGCACCCACAGGGCGCGCCGGTGGGGTGGGCGGGGCGGGGTATTCTGTGAGCCATCATGAGCACCACGGACAGCCCCCAGCACGCCACCGACGATCACACCCACGCCGACCACGGACACGCCCACGCCCACCACGGACACACCCATGCTGACCACGTGGAGACCCGTGAGCAGGAAGTCGCCCACGTCACCAGCCACCTGACCCCGGGCGCGCCCCTGGACGAGGCCATCGTGCACGCCCTGCCGAAGGTGGTGCTCCACGACCACCTCGACGGCGGGCTGCGGCCCGCCACCATCGTGGAACTCGCCGCTGCCTGCGGCTACGAGGGGCTCCCCACCACCGACCCGGAGGAACTCGGCCGCTGGTTCGTCGAGGCCGCGAACTCGGGCTCGCTGCCCAGCTACCTGGAGTGCTTCGACCACACCACCGCCGTCATGCAGACCGCCGACGCCCTGGAGCGGGTCGCCCGCGAAGCGGTGGCCGACCTGGCCGCCGACAACGTCGTCTACGCGGAACTCCGCTTCGCCCCGGAGCAGCACCAAGCCCAGGGTATGTCCCTGCAGGAGGTTATGGACGCCGTCATCCGGGGCCTGGCCGCCGGCGAGGAGGCCGCCGCCGCGGCCGGCCGGCCCATCGTGGCTCGGCTCATTGTGTGCGGCATGCGGCACGCCGACCGCACGAAGGAGATCGCGCAGCTCACCATCGATAATTACGGTGCCGATTCCCCGGGCCGCGGCTACGTCGTCGCCTTTGATATCGCCGGCGCGGAAGACGGCTTCCCCGCCACCCGCCACAAGGAGGCCTTCGACCTGCTGCGGGCCGCCTATGTGCCCTTCACCGTCCACGCCGGCGAAGCCGCCGGCATCGACTCCCTGGCCGGTGCCCTTGAGGTCGGGGCGGCGCGCCTCGGGCACGGCGCCCGGCTCTACGAGGACTTCTCGGCCTCCCTCGACGGCATTGACCCCGGCCGCCTGTCCTCCTACGTGCGCGACCGCCGCCTCGCCCTGGAACTCTGCCCGACCTCCAACACGCAGACCGGCGTCGTCGACGACATGGCCGACCACCCGTTGCCGCTGTTGCACCAGCTGGGCTTCGCCGTCACCGTCAACACCGACAACCGGCTGTTGGGCGACACCACCATGACCGGGGAAATGATGGTGCTGGTGCGCTACTTCGACTACACCCTCGGCTCCTTGTACACGCTCACGCTCAACGCGATCAGCCAGGCCTTCATCAGCGAGCTGCAGCGCGAAGAGATCAGCGCCACCCTCATCGAACCGACCTACGCCCGCATCGGTGCCGCCCTCCAGGGGGACCTCAGCGACGACACCCAGGACACCCCCACCGGGCCCGAGCTGGCGCAACAGATGCAGCTGAGCGAGGAAGAACTCGCCGGCATTGACCCCGCCATCCTCGAGGAGCTCGGCATCAGCCTGGACGACCTTGGCATCACCGGCGGCACCACCCCGGAGAACTCCTAGCTGGACCTCCGCGCGCGGTTGTGCGTGTTGCGCGAAGGACGAATAAGAACACAACACAGCACTGCACCGCGCTGAAGCACACAGACACAAACGCAGCCCACCTTCCATCGGCACCTAAGGCCGGCGGGCGGTGGGCTGCGTTGCATCCAGCACGTGCGTGCTGCAAGGAGCATCGGGGGACACCCCGTGCACAGCACTGCCCCGGGCCGAGGCCCAGGGCAGGGGAGAGGCAGGCGCGCGGTTGGGGCTACTTGGTGTTTTGCTCCGGGAGGAAGTACCAGGCCACGCCGTAGAGGATCAGCGTCGCCATCGAGATGTTCGTCAGCAGGGCCAGGGCCACCACACCGAAACGCACGAGCGCGGGATCCAGGCCATAGCGGTGGGCGATGCCGCCGCACACGCCGGCGATCATCTTGTCATCCGAGGAGCGGTACCAGGTGTCGAACGGGGAGGGCAGGGAAGAGGAAGACATGAGGGGTTCTCCTTAAGAAGAAAAATGAGGTGCCGGCACACTCCGTTCCCGCTGTGCCCCGCGTGTACCCGGTGCCACGGGCACCACAGGGGCGGGGGAGAAGGATCGGGTCTGCGTCGGCAGATGGATGAAGAGGAAGAGAAGAAAAGAAAGGTGAGAAGGGATGAGAAGGGAAAGGACGCGGGCGGCTTCTGTGTGCCGCTGCGCCGGTGGCGGTGCCTAGTAGCGCGGCTCGCGGGGCATGACCATCGCGGCCACGAGGTACAGGAAGGGGCTGACGACGTTGAAGACGAACGCCAGAAGGACGGTGACGATGCGGACCATCGCCGGATCCCAACCGAAGTACTGGGCGACACCGCCGCACACGCCGAGCAGCATTTTGTCGGTGGAGGAGCGGTAGAGGCGACGCTGGGGAAGATTCATGTTGTTGTAGGTCATGGTTTCTACAGTAGGCCCGGACGCAGTGGCCCACATCGGGGAGCGCCCTGATCTTTCCCCTGATTCGCGCCCGCCTGCAGGCCCCACGCCACACGCGTGGCCGCGGTGGTGGTGTGTGCGCTGGTGGTGGGGCTGCGGGCACGGTGGCGGTGCATGGTGGCGCAGCTTCACGGGCACGTGTGGGCGTTTCAGGGGCGCTGGCGAACCCTGTCAGGGCACCTGGGGAAACCCGCGGGGAAGCGCAGACGGCGCCCTCCTGCTGTGCACCAGCCCCACAGACGACGACACCCACGCCGGCGCAGATGCGCGCAGGGCGTGGGTGTCGGGCAGGCGGTGACCCACCGGAAGATGCGGCGGGACTTTCGCCGGGGTGAGGTGGCGGTTTAGAACTTGGTGAACCGGGCGATGAGAGTGTTCTCCAGGTCCTTCCAGCCCTCCACCTCAGAGGTGTACGGGGCGGACGGCACATAGCCAGACGGCGCACCACCGACGTAGGCGATGAACTCCTGGATGGAGGGGTTCGCCACCAGGATGGAGGACACCGAGTCGTCCTTCGCCCAGTCAGCCGCATCCGCCAGCACGCTGTAGGCCTGCAGCAGCTGCTCCTTGTCGACCTTCGCCGGGCCCGAGTTGATGGCCTCCGCCAGGCCGGTGAACACGTAGGTGTTGTCCGGGTGGACGGTGATCTCCAGGGTGCCGCCGTTGGCAGCGTCCATGATCTCCGGCCAGGTCGACAGGTTCGCCATGTTGTGGTCCTTGTGCTCCACGAGCCAGCGGACAAACGCCTTGCGGTTGTTGAAGGACGTGATCTGGCCGTAGGAGCCCAGGAACACCGGCTGGTCGTTCAAGTAGGTGCGCAGGGTGTACAGGGTGCGGCCATCGATGACGATCTTCACCGGGTCGATGCCGGCCTGGCCCCACACCGACAGGTCGTAGGGGTCGGCCGCCTGCAGGGTCTTCTTGGCGTCCTCTTCCTCCTGCTTCGCGCGCTGCTCAGCGGCAGCCTGCGCGGCGGCGATCGCCTCGGTGGCGGCCTTCTCCGCGTCGGCATCCACGTCCTGCAGCACGATGGCGGCGTCCATGGACTCCACCACGGCACGCCAGCCGCCCAGCACGATGCGGCCCACGCCACTCCACTCGGAGGAACCACCCTCGCCGGCGTAGTGATCGCTGCCGCGATCCACGTTCGCCAGCAGCGAGTGGGAGGAGAAGAACGACTGCACCGGCAGCTCCTGTGCCACATCACCCAAGGAGCGGGCGAAACGGAACGCGCGCGCCACGGAGGTGACGTTGCTGTGGCTGGGGCGCTCCGCCAACCAGGCGGGCAGCTCCACCATGTCGAACTGCTCACGGGCAGCCGGCACGACGCGCAGCGGGGAGGAATCCGCGGCAAACGCACCCCACTTGGGGTGGTCGGTCAGATCGTGCGGTGCGCCGGAGTCCAGGAAGGCCAGCAGCGCGCCGGGGGTGGCGAAACCGTAGACGTCATCGCCGTAACCGAGAAGTGCCTGCCACTCGGAGCCGTGCTCACGAAACAGGGGTGCCCAGAGGGTATAAACGTCGCCCTGGGGCAGAGAAATCTTGACGGGAACAATGCCGTTGGTAGCCATGGCGGCTCATTCTACCCTGTGGGACGAAAGTAGCCCTGAAAAGGCATCCCCAGGTTCGTCACGCGCAGCGGGGAGACAGACACCGGATTGCCGGCTTCCACGATCTGGCCATCGCCGATATACATCGCCACGTGTCCGTCCCACACCAGCAAGTCGCCCTCGGCGAGCTCGCTGGCGGAGATCTGCCGGCCGATGCTCTGGTGCTCCGCGAGGCGGGGCAACTCCACCCCGGCCTGCCGCCACGCCCACTGGGTGAGCCCCGAGCAGTCGAAGCCGACGCCCGGGGTGGTGCCACCCCACACGTACGGCGTGCCCACCTGGGACAGTGCCGCCGCGACGGCCTTCTTGCCCGCCTCCGTCGGCGCGCCCCCGCCGGTGGCGCCGGGGACCGGCGTGGTCTGCTGGATGGGCTGCATCCCAGCGCCCCCGCCCCGCGGGGAGGGCCCCTTGGGCACGCTGCGCGCCACCGCGCCACCCAGGCGCGAGGTGCCACTCATCCCGCGCGGCGTGGTCGGCAGCGGATGCGGCTCCTGCGCCACCGCCACAAGACTGCGCGTCGCCGGCAGCAACTCCACGGCGAGTTGTTCCGCGCGGGCCTGCGCGGCCGCCAGGGTGCGCGCCCCCAGCACCTCCAATTCGAGGCGGGCCGGCAACCCAATCGCCGGGTCGGGGCTCAGCGCCAAGGGCAGCAGCCCGGCGGCCTCCGTCAGCGCCTGCTGCAGCAGCCGCCCCACGTCCACCGCCGCCCGCAGCAGCGGGCCTTCGGCCGCGTGAAACGCCTCCACCAGCTGCTGCTGTTGGCGGTCAAGAACCTCCAGGTGCTCCACCGGCACCTCCGTCGCCGCACCCGTGGCGGCGGCCACCGCCTCCACCAGGTGCAGGGTGTCGGCCACCCCGCCGGCGAACGCCGCATCCAGCTGCGGCGGGCCACCCGGGATGAGGGCCGCGGCGGTGGCAATGATGCGGGGCAGATCAAACACGGCCGACTCCTCCCTCGTCGGTCACCGACAATGCCTGCGACAACTCCTCGTCGGCGCGCTCGTAGGCATCAATGGTGTCGAAGGCGGCAGCCGCCAACTGGCGGGTGTACTCGCGCATCGCCTCCCCGCGCAGCGCCACCGCGGCAGTGGCGTCACTCAACGCGGCGAGGAAGTCAGCCGCCACAGAGCCCGCGCCATCAACACCACCGAGGAAAGGAATCTCGATGGCGGCGGCGCTGCGCTCCAGGCGGCCGGCGCGCCGGCGGGCCTCGTCGATGTCGAATTCGACGCGGACGCCAGCTGCCGTGTTCGCCGCCGCGGCAGACGAGGACGGGGAAGGGGACCAAGGATCGGGAGAATGCGTAGTGCTCATGCCCGTCGAGATACGCCCGCGCCCACAAATGGTGCGCCCCGGTGCCGCGGCGGCTTCACCTACCCCCGCTGGCGCGCCCGACAGGCGGCGCCCAGCACCCCGACGACGGCTGCGCGCCGGGCGTCGACGGCACGGGGCGGCAGGCACCGATGCCCCCAAGGTGCGCCCCCTGCCGCCTGCGCCGTGGCCAGCGCCCGTGCAGGCCACAGTCATTTTTTCAGGCCCGGAGTACGTGTTGCGCCGGGGCGCGTGCCGCGGCTGGCGGGGTGGGTGCCTGCCGCTGTCGGCCCGTGATTCGGGCCGGATGTGCGGCCACTGTGAAACTGGTGACATGAGGCCCCGGGGGTACGTCCTGCGGGTGAGGATCGGGTGCCGCGCGGGTGGGCGTGTGGCGGGGTCGTGTGGGGCGCGGCACTGCTGTTGGCTCCGCCGGGTTGGGCGGACCTAGGATGAGACACATGGACATCACCGTCGTTGATCACCCCTTGGCCGCCTCCCGACTGACCATCATGCGCGACGCACGCAGCGATAACGCCGCCTTCCGCGCCGCGCTGAAGGACCTCGGCGCGATGCTCATCTACGAAGCATCCCGCGACCTGCCGGTCGAAAACTTTGACGTGGCCACCCCGGTGGCCACCGCCGAAGGCACCCGCCTGGAGAACCCGCCGATCATCGTGCCCGTCATCCGCGCAGGCCTCGGCATGATCGACCCGGCGCTGTCGATGATCCCCGACGCCCAGGTGGGCTTCATCGGCCTGGCCCGCAATGAGGAAACCCACGAGCCGGTGCCCTACCTTGAGGCCCTCCCGGAGGACCTCACTGGCCAGCCGGTGTTCGTCGTCGACCCGATGCTCGCCACTGGTGGTTCCCTGCTCTACGCCATCCGTCTCCTCGCGGAGCGTGGCGCCACCGACATCACTGCGGTGTGCATGGTCTCCGCGCAGCCGGGCGTGGACGCCCTGGCGAACTCTGGCCTGCCGGTCCGTCTCGTGACGGCCACCATCGATCCGGAGCTCAACGACGACGCCTACATCGTCCCCGGCCTGGGCGATGCGGGCGACCGCCTCTACGGCCCCCGCAACATCGACTTCTAAACCCCTTGCGTGTGGCGGGCGCTGCCCGCACGCGAGAGGAACACTTACAGCCAGGCTTCGGCCTGGCTGTTGTCGTTGGGGCACTGTGGGGCGATGGTGCCGCGGGCGGTGGCAGCGGATGTGGTGCCGGGCGCGACTAGTGATTATGACAGTCGGATAGGTAGCAAATGTGCATGTCATGTGTGTTGTGCTTTTGCCCAACGTGTTGTGCAGACAGTGCCGTAGTCCTCCGCCACAGTGGAGGCCATGAGTGTTTCAGACAAGGGACTTGACCTTCACCTCGACAGCTACGGGCTGGCGTTCTCCGCACGGCTCCGACTACTGCGCAGCATGCGCAACCTCACCCAAGAGGAACTGGCCCACCTCGCGGGAGTCCACCGCAATCAGATCGTCAACCTGGAGCGCAACGAAACCCGCCCGGGAAAACCTGCGAACCCGACCTTCTACACGATTTACAGCCTGGCGCGGGCACTCAATGTGCCGGTGGCGGTGCTGCTGCCGGGGGCGACGACAGCGGTGACAACAACCTGCGACTATCACGTGGCCGCAGACCTGCATATCGACGTGGTGTGGCCCGTTGCGGAGGAGGACACCGCCCCCTTCGGCCCCGCGGAAGTCCGCGGGGAGCGACGCATCGACGAACACCTCCTGCCAGGCCACAGCATGGTGGACCGCACGGCCCGCGCGGCACATCTGCCGCAGGCGGAAGAGGTGGTGGAGTTGCTGCGGCGCACCCGGGATGCCCTCCACGAGCAGGTGGCCGCACTCCCGGAAGGTCAGGTGCCCGAGGATCTGCGGGCGGCGCTGGACGATCTCGACGCCCAATTGGACGCGCACGACACTGCGCAGGCCCCGGCCGACGAGCCGGAGGCATCCCCGGAAGTAGTGGATGCAGTGGATGCTGCCGCCGAGGAGGCCACCCCGGCGGCAGCCCAGTAGCGGGCGGCTGTAGCCCCCACGCCCACACAGGGGCCTGGGGTGTCGGGGGTGACTGCTACATGTGGTCGAGGAGTTCCTCGAGTTCCACGAGCACCCGGGCCAGCAGGGCTTCCGCTTCCTGGGTGCTGCTGGTGCGGGAGATCTCCACATAGAACTTGGCCTTCGGCTCCGTGCCGGAGGCGCGGCCAATGATCCGGCAGCGCGGGCCCGCCGCCGTGTCTTCTGTCGTGTCTGCCGGCTGCAGCCGCAGCACCACACCCTGGTTGCTGCGCAGCGGGGAGGAGGTGATCTCCATGCCCGCGAGCGTGGCCGGCGCGTGGTGCGCGAGCGCATCCACGAGGTCGGCGGCATCCGCGGTGCGGATGGAGACCTGCGCGCCGCTGAAGTAGCCGTGGGTGCGGTAGATGGCATCCAGCTCGTCGAGCAGCCCCCGGCCCTGGGCTTTGAGCTCCGCAGCCCACGCGCACACCAGCAGGGCGGTGGCGATGCCATCCTTATCCGGCACGAGGTCGGGCAGCGGGCAGGTGCCGATGGCTTCCTCGTAGGCGTAGACCAACTCGCCGGGCGCATCATCGGCGGCCCGGGCGAGGTTTTTGAACCCGGTGAGGGTTTCCCGGTAGTCCCAGCCCTTGTCGGCGGCGATGAGCCCCAGCAGTTCCGAGGACACCACCGTCGTGGCGACGACCGGTGCCGGGGTGGTGGCGTGCGCCGGGTGGGCGGGCACGACCCGCGTCGCCAGCAGCGGGCCGAGCTCGTCGCCGCGCAGCATCCGAAACTGCGTCTGATCGGTGGTGGGGTCGTGGTAGGGCACGCCCACCGCGCAGCGGTCGGCATCCGGGTCGAGAGCGATGAGCAGGTCCGCCCCCTGGGCGGCGCCCTCAGCGAGGAGCAGGTCCGTCGCCCCGGGTTCCTCCGGGTTGGGGAAACTCACCGTGGGGAACGTGGGGTCGGGGTACTGCTGGGCGGCGACCGGTTGGCTGCGGGCAAAGCCGGCGGCCTGGAGGACCTGGTTGAGGGCGCGACCGCCCACACCGTGCATGGCGGTAAACGTCACCGCGAGGGCGGCGCGTTCCCCGACGACGCGGAGCTTGTCGCCCTCCGGCGGGGCGACGCGTTCCACAATGTCGTCGATGTAGCGGCGCAGCGGGTCCGCGCCCGGTCGCACCGGCACCCGGGGCACTGCGAGCGGATCGGTGACGTGGGCGATGTGCGCCTCAATGGCCCGGTCGTCGGGGCTGACGAGCTGGGCGCCGCCGGCCAGGAAGACTTTGTAGCCGTTGTCGGAGGCCGGGTTGTGGGAGGCCGTGATCTGCACGCCGGCGTCCAGCCCGCGGCTGCGGACCAGCCACGGCATCACGGGCGTCGGCGTCGGGGTCGGCAGGAGGAACACCTCAAAGCCAGCGCCGGCGAAGACTTCCGCCGCGCAGGCGGCGAAGGTGTGGGAGCCGTAGCGGGCGTCGTAGCCGACGGCGACCCGCAGCGGCCCGTTCTGCCCGTACATGGTGGCCCCGATGTGGCCGGCGGTTTCCTCGTCGAGGACCGCCGGGTGGGGGATGTGCAGGGAGGCGGAGCGCTCCACCAGCCACGCCGCCAGCCCCGCGGTGGCGCGGGTGACCTGGGTGACGTTCATGTGGTCGGCCCCGGGGCCGACGGGGGCGCGCAGCCCGGCGGTACCAAACGTCAGCGTCACAGCCCACGCACCACCTTCGCCAGCAGGGCCCCGCAGTCGGCGGCCGCGGCGGCGCCCGCCGCGAGCACCTCCTCGTGGTTGAGCGGCTCGCCGGTTACCCCGGCGGCGAGGTTCGTCACCAGCGACAGGCCGAGGACCTCCAGGCCGGCGGCGCGGGCCGCGATCGTTTCGTACACCGTCGACATGCCCACCAGGCCCGCCCCCATGATCGACAGCATGCGGATCTCCGCGGGGGTTTCGTATTGCGGACCCGGCATCATTGCGTAGACCGCTTCCCGGGTGCCCGGGCGCAGCTGCTGCACCCGCTGCCGCAGCCGCGGCGAGTAGGCGTCCACCAGGTTGACGAACGTCGCCCCGACGAGCGGGGTTTTCCCAGTGCAGTTGATGTGGTCGGCGATGAGCACCGGCTCGCCGACGCGCATGCCGTCGACGATGCCGCCGGCCGCGTTCGTGAGCACCACCGTGTGGGCGCCCGCCGCCGCGAGGGTGCGCACGCCGTGCACCGTGCGCCACATCGGCACGCCCTCGTAGGCGTGGGTACGCCCCGTAAGCAAGGCCACGATGACCCGCCCATCGGCTGCGCCTGCGGCAGGTGCCTCCCCGTCCGCGAGGTGCTGCTCATCCGCGGCGAGCTCCACGACGAGGATGTCGCTGCCGTGCCCCTCGGCCGTCGGCGGCAGGAACCCCGGCAGGCTGGCCGCGGGGATCCGGGCCCGCAGCTCACCTGCCGTGCACAGGTGCTCCGCCGCGGGCTTCCATCCCGAGCCCAGCACCACGCCCACGTCGATGCGCGGCACGCCGGCCGCCTGGCAGAGTGCGGCGGCCGCCGCGGAGGCGACCTCCTCCGGGGTGTGCGGCTCGGCGGGGTGCGTGTGCCCGTCCTGCGGCTGCGCCCCCTGCGGGAGGGGGACGGTGAGCACCGGCTGCCGCGGGGAGGTGGCAGCAGTCGTGGGTTCCTGCGCGGGCAGCGGGAAGATGCTGGGGTAGGTGGGGTCCGACATAGTGCCCCAGCGTACTAGCGAAGACCGACACCAGGACGGCGAAAAGTACCCCCTGTGTTCGAACGCCGCAGCCGGCGCACCCCACGCGGCCTGCAACAAGAGCAGGCGCCGCTCGCACCTGGCCGCGCGGGCCGGCCACGCACCCCAGCAGCTACCACAGTCGCCCAGCAGGTGAATCACCGACCTGAGCAGCACAAAGGCCAACACAGTGGCCGCCGTGAGCGCCCGCAGCCTGTCCGCATCGTGGGGCGCGTGCGCGGTGGTGCGCGTCGAGGGGCTGCCCTGTGGATAATCCGCAGGTGCTGGGGTGGTGTGTGGATGCGCCGTCTGGGCTTGGTGGGGCGGGGATGGGCCTTTCGCCAAGCGCCGCACCCGCGGCGCGCTATCGTGTGGAGAGGTCCTACCTCTGGCGGGGTGCGCTGCAGCAGCGGGGTGCCTCGCACAGATGCGAACCGCGCTACTTCCTGCCGCCCGGGCCAGCAGGCTCTCTGCCATCCGGCCCGGAGTGGCCGGATCAGGACCACCATGCCCACCCCAGGGGAGAAGTAAAGGACACACCGTGAAGCTCGCCGCCGCTGTCGACGCTTGGCTCCTCGACCACCGCGAAGAGGTGCTCGAGTGGTTTACCCACCTGCACTCCCACCCGGAGCTCTCCCACGCCGAGCACGGCACCACCGCGTTCCTGGCGGAGGTGCTGTCCGCGCACGGGATGCAGCCGCACCTGTTCGCGGAAACCGGCCTCATGGTGGACATTGGTCCGCAGCCGGCGGGCGCGACCGCGCTGCCGCGCACCCCCGGGGCGCCGGATGTGGCGGCGGTGCCGACGGCCGCGCCGCACATTGTGGCGTTTCGGGGCGATATTGATGCCCTGCCGATGCAGGAGCAGTCCGGGGTGGAGTACGCCTCCGAAGTCCCCGGTGTCATGCACGCCTGCGGGCACGACGCCCACGCCACGATCGTCACCGCACTGGCGTGCGCACTCAAAGCCAACGAGAAACTGTTGGCGTCCCCGGTGCGCTGCATCCTGCAGCCGGCGGAGGAAGTCATGGTCGGTGGCGCGCCCGACATGATTGCCCAGGGGGCGTTGGAGGGCGTGGCGAGCATTTTTGCCGTGCACGCGGAGCCGAAGCTGCGCACCGGGCAGATCGGTGTGAAAGCCGGGGCGATTACCTCGGCGGCGGATGTGCTCACCATCCGGGTGCAGGGCCCGGGCGGGCACTCGAGCCGCCCCCACATGACCGCCGATGTGGTCTACGCCCTGGGGCTGCTCACCACCCAGCTGCCGGGGTTGTTGTCCCGCCGGGTGGATCCCCGCACCGGCACGGTGCTGGTGTTCGGGCAGGTCTCCGCGGGGCACGCCCCGAATGCCATCCCGGAGGAAGGCATGGTGGCGGGCACGATCCGCACCGCCGACATGAACGTGTGGCGCGGCATCCGCCCCCTGCTGGAAGAACTCATCGAGCAGGTCATTGCGCCGACCGGGTGCACGGCCACCGTGGAGTACCTGCGGGGCGTGCCGCCGGTCATCAACGATGATGCTGCGACGGCGCTGCTCGTGGAGGCGGCGCGCTCTATTGACCCGCACTGCCTGGTGGAGGCCTCCCAGTCCTCCGGTGGGGAGGACTTCTCCTGGTACTTGGAGCACGTGCCGGGGACGATGGCGCGCCTGGGCTGCTGGGATGGGCAGGGCACCCCGCATGATCTGCACCGCGCAGATCTGGTGGTCGATCCCCGCGCCATCGGGGTCGGCGTGCGGCTGTTCGGCGCGATCGCTGAACGCCTCGCCGGGGTGCAGGACGCCGCCGACCGCCACACACTCTAGATAGAGGCGCGTGTGGCGCGCGCCGTCGATCTGCCCGCGCAGGTCACGTATCCCCCGGGTGTGGGCAGCGCGGGTGTCGGTTGGGCACGGGTATAGCGGGGGTGTCTTCTTCGCGGGGGTAGCGGGGTGAGTGTGGGCTAGGTAGGCCTTCGCCTGGGGTGGCCGATAAGCTGGGCGTGCACGACTGTGGGTACCTCCCCGCGCGGGCCAGCGGTTTTCGCGTCTGTGCCCGCAGGGTGCGCCCAGTGGTTTTTCTCTTCGCTTTGTCTTCTTCGTTTTCTTGTCGGCTTATTCGTCTTTTTCTTTCCTCGGAGGACCTGTGACCAAACGCATTGTCATCATCGGCGGTGGCCCCGCCGGCTACGAAGCTGCCCTCGCGGGCGCCAAGTACGGCGCCGAGATCACCCTGGTTGAGGATCAGGGCCTGGGTGGCTCCGCAGTGCTGTACGACTGCGTGCCCAGCAAGTCCTTCATCGCGGCGACCGGCATTAAGACCGACCTGCGCCGCGCGGACGACATGGGTTTCGCCGACACCGCGGACACGAAGGTGCTGCGCCTGGCGGAGCTCAACGAGCGCGTGAAGACGCTGGCGGAAAACCAGTCACGTGACGTGCGCGGCCAGATGGCGCGCGCCGGCATCCGGGTCATCGATGGCCGCGGTGCCTTCGACGACTACCAGTCGAAGCAGTCGATTCACTACGTGAAGGTCACCCACTCCTCCGGCGAGGAGGAGACCATCGAGTGCGATCTCGTGCTCGTCGCCACGGGCGCCTCCCCGCGCATTCTGCCGGGCGCACAGCCCGACGGGGAGCGCATCCTCACCTGGCGTCAGGTGTACGACATTGATTCCCTCCCGGAGCACCTCATCGTCGTCGGCTCCGGTGTGACGGGCGCGGAGTTCGTCTCCGCGTTCGCGGAGCTGGGCGTGAAGGTCACGATGGTGGCCTCCCGGGACCGTATCCTCCCGCACGATGATGCCGATGCGGCCGACGTGCTGGAGACCGTCCTGGAGGAGCGCGGCGTGTCCCTGGAGAAGCACGCCCGCGTCGATTCGGTGTTCCGCACCGAGGACGGCGGGGTGTGCGTGCGCACCGCTGACGGCCGGGAGATTTTCGGCTCCCACGCCCTGATGACGGTGGGTTCGGTGCCGAACACCAAGGACCTTGGACTGGAAAAAGTCGGCGTGGAGACCACCGACTCCGGCCACATCAAGGTTGACCGGGTGTCCCGCACCTCCGTGTCGGGCGTGTACGCCGCCGGCGACTGCACCGACCTGTTCCCCCTCGCCTCCGTGGCGGCGATGCAGGGCCGTATCGCCATGTACCACGCCCTCGGTGAGGGTGTGAGCCCGCTGCGTTTGAAGACTGTGGCGACGGCCGTGTTCACCCGCCCCGAGATCGCCGCCGTGGGTGTCACCCACAAGGAAATCGAATCCGGTGAGGTCTCCGCCCGTGTCATCGTGCTGCCGCTGGCTACCAATGCGCGTGCGAAGATGCGCTCCCTGCGCCACGGTTTCGTCAAGCTGTTCTGCCGGAAGAACTCCGGCCTCGTCATCGGTGGCGTCGTCGTCGCCCCGACAGCCTCTGAGCTGATTCTCCCGATCGCCGTCGCTGTCGATAAGGGGCTCACGGTGACGGACCTGGCGAACACGTTCAGCGTGTACCCGACCCTGTCGGGGTCCATCACGGAGGCTGCCCGCCAGCTCGTCCAGCACGACGACCTCGGCTAAACCTGGCGCAGCCACCCACCCTCGTTACCACCGCCGTCACGGCTGGGTTGTCACACCCGGCCCGTGGCGGCGGTGGTTTGTGTGGGGTGGGGGAGGGTGCCTGGCCGGGAAGCGCGTGGGGAGGGCGACGGGTCGCGGAGGAGTGGACGTGGCGCGCAGGCAAAGGAGCCGCCGGGCGTCGTGGCTTATCGCGCGCGTCGGGGGTTAGTGGATGACCTCGGGTTGTGTCCGCCCGCGCAACCAGGCGTCCATGACAGGCAGCGTGAAGACCAGCAGCCCGCGGGCGGGGGCGGCAATGAGGTCGCGGGCGAGGAGCCGCGCCCGGATGCCGGAGAGATCGGTGACCTGTGCGCCGAGGTGCGCGGCGATGTCCGTGATGCGGGCCCCGGCTAGCGGGTAGGTCTGCTCAGGCAGCGTCTGTGCCGTCGCGATGTCGGCCATGGCGTGGAGGAAGCGCTGCTGTTGCTGCGGCAGCCGGTGGATATCGAGGCTGTACGCACTGTCCCCCAGCGTGGTGGCGGCGGAGAGGGTGACCGCGCGGGCGAGTGCAGCGTCGATGGTTGTGGCCCCCTCCTCCGCGGCCGCATCCCACGCGAGCTGGCCTGCCAGCTGCAGGAAGCGCGGGTGCCCCTGCGCCAGCTCGGCCACGATGCGGGCGGCGTCCTCGGTGAAGGGGATGGGGGAGTCGGCGGCCACCTGCTGTAGGAGGGTGCGGGCATCGTCCTCGGTGAGCGGGCCCAGGCGGTAGCGGCGTGTACCCCGCAGTAGGAGTGAGTCATTCTGGGTGCGGAGCGTGTCGATGGTGCCACTGCGGCCGGCGAAGACGAGCACGCTGGGGGTGCCGCTGAGGCGCAGCGCGTGTGCTGCAGCGAGGATCTCGTCGCGTGCGCGGCGTCGGAGGTGGTGCACGTCGTCGACGGTGAGGAGGACGCCGCGCCCGGTGCCTGCGCCTGGGGTGGGGTTGAGCGCAGTGTGGAGTGCATCCGCCGTCGCCGGCAGGTCCGATCCGGGCGTGTGGGGTCCGGCAGGGGTGCACGCGTGGACGGCCCAGCCTGCGTCCTTGGCGCGTCGGTGGAGCTCGCCCAGCAGGCTACTGAGTCCGGAGCCGCGCGGGCCGGAGACTGCCAGGATGGGCCCTTGGTCGTGCCCGCGGAATGCGTCCTCACAGACCTTGAGGGCCGCGGTGCGGCCGAGGAAGGTGTGCGGCGGCGTCATGTGTGTCGCGCGGAAGGGGTTGGCGGCGGCATCCATGGGGGCGAGTGTATCCCATCACAGCTGCGTATAAACATCTAAACCCTAGCCCGCGGATAGACGTATAAAACCCGCGTTGTGTGCGCGGCCGACTGATGGCGCTGCGTCTCGGCGCGCCGGTGGCCGGTGGTGGGGGTGGGGCGCGTCCTGCGGGGGCGGCGGCGGGGGTAGTCCGTGGGGGTGATAATGACTATGAAGCAGGTCTGCTACAGCTGTGATGCTGTGATACAGTCCCCGTGCAAGTGACCTGAGTCATAAGTACTTAGCTTGAAGGAAAGGCCCTAATCGCGCCCATGAGTACGCCTCGCGTAGCCAGCTTTAAAAAAATCCTCGTCGCCAACCGTGGCGAGATCGCCGTCCGCGCGTTCCGCGCCGCCTACGAGATCGGTGCCGAGACCGTGGCGGTGTATCCGCGGGAGGACCGGAACTCCTTCCACCGCTCCCACGCCTCCGAGGCGTACCGCATCGGCACGGAGGGCTCCCCGGTCAAGGCCTACCTGGATATTGATGAGATTCTGCGCGCGGCGAAGGAATCCCACGCGGACGCGGTGTACCCGGGCTACGGCTTCCTCAGCGAGAACGCGCAGCTGGCGCGGGAGTGCGCCGAGAATGGCGTGACCTTCATTGGTCCCTCCCCGGAGGTGCTGGACCTCACGGGCGATAAGGCGCGCGCGGTGAAAGCTGCCCGGGAGGCGGGCCTGCCCACGCTGAACGAGTCGGAACCCACCGACGACATTGATACCCTCGTCGCCCAGGCCGAGGGCCAGGCCTACCCGCTGTTCGTCAAGGCGGTGGCCGGTGGCGGCGGGCGCGGCATGCGTTTCATCCCCGAGGAAAAAGACCTGCGCCACCTCGCGGCGGAGGCGTCCCGGGAGGCGTTGAGCGCCTTCGGTGATGCGCGCGTCTACATTGAGCGCGCGGTCATTAACCCCCAGCACATTGAGGTGCAGATCCTGGGCGACCACACCGGCGATGTGGTGCACCTGTTTGAGCGCGACTGCTCCCTGCAGCGCCGCCACCAGAAGGTCGTGGAGATCGCCCCCGCCCAGCACATCTCGCCGGAGCTGCGGGAGAAGATCTGCGCGGACGCGGTGCGCTTCTGCAAGCACATCGGCTACTCCGGTGCCGGCACCGTGGAGTTCCTCGTCGACGAGGCGGGCGAGTACGTCTTCATCGAGATGAACCCCCGCATCCAGGTGGAGCACACCGTCACCGAGGAAGTCACCCAGGTGGACTTGGTGAAGGCACAGATGCAGATCGCCGCCGGCGCGACCTTGAAGGAACTGGGGCTCACCCAGGACGCTATTGCGGTGCACGGCGCGGCCCTGCAGTGCCGCATCACCACCGAGGACCCGGCCAACGGTTTCCGCCCCGACACGGGCACCATCACCTCCTACCGCTCCCCGGGCGGTGCGGGCGTGCGCCTCGATGGCGCGATCCAGCTGGGCGGCGAAATCACCGCCCACTTCGATTCGATGCTGGTGAAGATGACCTGCCGCGGCAGCGACTTCGCCACCGCCGTGGCCCGCGCGCAGCGCGCCCTGGCCGAGTTCCACGTGTCCGGGGTGGCGACCAACATTGGGTTCCTGCGGGCCCTGCTGCGGGAGAAGGACTTCACCACCCAGCGGGTGGCGACGAGCTTCATCGCGGAGCACCCCTGGCTGCTGTCCGCCCCGCCGGCCGACGACGAGCCGGGCCGCATCCTCGACTACCTGGCGGACATCACCGTCAACCGCCCGCACGGCCTGCCGCCGGCGCAGGTCCGCGCCGTCGACAAGCTCCCGGAGCTGCCCCACACCCCGCGCCCGCGCGGCTCCCGGGACAAGCTGCGCGACCTGGGCCCCGCCGAGTTCGCCCGGCAGCTGCGCCAGCAGGATGCGCTCGCGGTGACGGATACGACGTTCCGCGACGCCCACCAGTCGCTGCTGGCGACCCGCGTGCGCTCCTCCGCGCTGGTGGATGCGGCCCGCCACATCTCCTACCTCACCCCCGATTTGCTCTCCGTGGAGGCCTGGGGCGGGGCGACCTACGATGTGGCGCTGCGCTTCCTGCACGAGGACCCGTGGGCGCGCCTCGACGAGCTGCGGGCGGCGATGCCGAACGTGAACATCCAGATGCTGCTGCGCGGCCGCAACGCCGTCGGCTACACCCCCTACCCGGATTCGGTGTGCGCCACCTTCGTCGCGGAGGCGGCCCGCTCCGGGGTGGACATCTTCCGCATTTTCGACGCGCTCAACGATGTGTCCCAGATGCGGCCCGCCATCGACGCCGTCCTGGAGACCGGCACCGCCGTCGCGGAGGTCGCCATGGCGTACTCCGGCAACCTGGCCGACCCGAAGGAAAACCTCTACACCCTCGACTACTACCTGCGGCTCGCCGAGGAGATCGTCAACTCGGGTGCCCACGTGTTGGCCATTAAGGACATGGCGGGCCTGCTGCGGCCGGCGGCCGCGACGAAGCTCGTCACCGCCCTGCGGAAAGAATTCGACCTGCCGGTGCACGTCCACACCCACGACACCGCCGGCGGGCAGCTCGCCACCTACCTGGCGGCCGCGAACGCCGGCGCCGACGCCGTCGACGGTGCCAGCGCGCCCCTGTCCGGCACCACCAGCCAGCCGAGCCTGTCGGCGATCGTCGCCGCCTTCGCCGACACCTACCGCGACACCGGCTTGAGCCTCGCCGCGGTCAGTGACATGGAGCCCTACTGGGAGGCCGTGCGCACCATGTACGCCCCCTTCGAGTCCGGCACCCCCGGCCCCACGGGACGGGTGTACCGCCACGAAATCCCCGGCGGGCAGCTGTCGAACCTCCGTGCCCAGGCCGTCGCCCTCGGCCTGGCGGACCAATTCGAACTCATCGAAGACAACTACGCCGCCGTCAACGAGATGCTCGGCCGCCCGACGAAGGTCACGCCCTCGTCGAAGGTGGTCGGCGATCTGGCGCTGCACCTCGTGGGCGCGCACGTCACCCCCGCCGAGTTTGTCGCCGACCCCCACAAGTACGACATCCCCGACAGCGTCATCGCGTTCCTCCGCGGGGAGCTCGGCACCCCGCCCGGCGGCTGGCCGGAGCCGCTGCGCAGCCGCATCCTCGAAGGCCGCGCGGAAACCTCCACCGCCCTCGTCGAGGTTCCCGCCGAGGAGCAGGACAACCTTGACTCCGATGACGTGGCCACCCGCCGCGCCGCACTCGACCGGCTGATGTTCCCCAAGCCGGCCGCCGAGTTCGTCGAACACCGCCGCCGCTTCGGCAACACCGCCATCCTCGACGACCGGGAATTCTTCTACGGGCTCGTCGAAGGCGAAGAAACCGTCATCGACTTGGGTGATTCCACCGCCCTGGTGGTGCGCCTCGATGCGATCTCCGAGCCGGACGACAAGGGCATGCGCACCGTCGTGTTCAACGTCAACGGCCAGATCCGCCCCCTGCGGGTCCGCGACCACTCGGTGGAATCCACCACCCAGGCCGCCGAAAAGGCCGACCCGAGCCAGCCCGGCCACGTCGCCGCCCCCTTCGCGGGCGTCGTCACTGTCACCGTCATCGACGGCGACGAGGTCAAGGCCGGCGACCCGGTCGCCATCATCGAGGCCATGAAGATGGAGGCGACGATCACCGCGCCGACCAGCGGTCGCGTCAGCCGCGTCGTCCTCACCCAGGCCGCCAAGGTCGAAGGCGGCGACCTGCTCCTCGTCATCGAGTAACGCGCAGCCGCACGCCACGGCAGTGGCCCCCGCCCGCCCGCAGGCACCGAGTCAGCACGACCGGTGCCTGCGGGCGTTGTGTGTGGTGGTCGGGCGGCGGTCGTACTGTGCCGCGTTAGTCACATCCGTCACATCTGTTTCGGTGCCTGTGTTAAGCTGGCTTGCCTATTGCCCGGTGCATGCCGGGTGCTTCCCTTCCCCAACATCAGGTACTCGAGGTACTCATGCGTTTCACGAAGACTGTCGCCGCCACCCTGGCGCTCGCCACCGCTGTGGCCGTTGCCCCGCAGGCTAGCGCTCTGACGCCGAAGCAGCAGGGCTACATCAACAAGATCAACTCCGCCTCCTGCACGGAGGTGCGACTCGGTCTCGCCAGCCAGGGCGTGAGCAACCAGGCCCAGCTCGCCGGCGCTGCCCAAGCCTACGCCCAGGGCCAGGCCGGTGGCCAGCTCACCGCCTCCCAGCAGCAGTTCGTCAACGCCGCCGTCGCCGCCGGTACCGCGAAGGCCGCGTCCTGCGGCATCAACCTCGGTGGCGCTCCCGCACCCGCCCCGGCAGCGGCACCCGCTCCGGCTGCGGCCCCCGCGCCCGCAGCTGCTGGCGCCCCCGCAGCCGCCCCGGCGCCGGCCCCCGCTGGTGCTCCTGCCGCTGGCGTCCCGGCCAACTCCGTCCTCAACGCCCTGCCGCCGCTGCCGCAGCCGATCGCTGACGCGATCCGCGGTGCGGAGTTCAACTGGCAGCAGTTCATCACCTGGCTGCTCGACCAGCTGAACAAGGCCCTCGGCCGCTAAAAGCGCAACGCGCCTAACAGACACACGCAGGCCTTCCTCCCCGGGGTGACCCCGGCGGCGGAAGGCCTGCGTGTTTTTGTGTGTCTTTGGTGGTGGGCCGGTGCGGCAGGGCATCGTGCCGCAGATCCCGCGCCCTGAGCGTTTAGGCCTCGGCGTCGACGACGCGGACGCCGAGATAACCCTCTGCCCAGCGGCGGACGGTGCCGAGGCCCTCCTCGGTGGCGTCGCCCACCGTCTTCCTGGTGAGGACAGGATCGTTCGGCAGGACGCGTGCGGGGTCGCCGACGCTGATGGTGCGCACCGTGGCGGGGGTAGTCGGCGGGGGAGTGTTCGCCGTGCGCTCCTCAGGCGCGACGAAGTCCGGGGGGAGGACGAGTTCGGCCAGTGCCAGCATGTCGACATTGGTTTGTTCTGCCACCGCCCACGTGAGTCGGCGGTTGGCGTGCCAGTCGTCCCGCGCGGTGGCCACGAAGGTGGCGACGGCGTCCTCGGTGGTGTTGAGCGCCTCGGCGAGGGCGGGTCGATCGTCGATGCGGTCGTCGTCGTGGAGCGGCCGGACGTAGAAGCGGCCGCCGTTGATCTCCATCGGTTCCATGCGGACAATCTTATGGCCAAACAGGCGGGCTTGGACCTGGTTCAAGGCCTTCCCGTGGTGAATGTGGCGTATCTCGCTGTGGCAATTTTTGCCCCTGCCCGACCGGCCCCCACCCCGCCGCAGTAGCGGCGTCCGGCAGTGGTGCGGTGGTCGCAGGTGTCATGCGCCGGGGTGGATGTAACCACGTTCAGGTGGAGTGCTGGGTGAGTTCCCATCGTCCGCGGCCCGGCATCATCGGCGGCCGGCGCGCTGCCGCGCCCCTCAGCGCGCCCTGCGTGGGGCTCTGCGCGGGGCCTGTGGCGGGCTTGTCTGAGGGGTGCTCTGCGGCGTGAAGCGCCCACGGCCTGACACCTCCGGCGGGGTGTGAACGATGCCCCGCTCTTGGGGGTTGAGCACACTGAACCGCTGGTGGTTCTCCCTTTCCGGGGGAGTGTGCGCGTGCGGTCGCTGTTGGCGTGGCGTGTGTGTGGCTGCCGCGGCCCGACGCTGTCGAGGGTCGTGGGCTGC
Organism: Corynebacterium sp. 13CS0277; assembly: GCF_002994655.1. Taxonomy (GTDB): domain Bacteria; phylum Actinomycetota; class Actinomycetes; order Mycobacteriales; family Mycobacteriaceae; genus Corynebacterium. Next base: position 11,625 of record NZ_PPDL01000012.1, on the reverse strand, counting down.
GCCGCGCTGGGGGTGTGCGGATGCCGCGAGGTGGCGTGGCCGGTGGCGGCGCTAGGTGGGTGGTGTGGCGGGCTCGTGGCGGGGTGTCGTGTGTGGCCGTTGGGCCCTTTGTGCGCGGGGGTCAGTGGCGGGGGAGGGGGATGGGGGAGAGGCAGTGTTTCTTTTTTGATTGTGTTTGTCCAGACGTGCGCGTTCGGACAAACGCAAGCCCGCTTCAGTGGGATGGCGAGTGTGGTGTGGAAGCGGGCCGCCCATCCGGAAAAACTGTGTCGCAGGGCACAGTTTCGTGTTGACGTGACATGCAAGCGTTTTTCGGCGTTGTTGTGGTGGGTTACTATCGGAACCACACGAGGATGATGGGGCAAAAAATCGACAGGCACCCCCGCAGTGCCCACCCCGCGCCCCACCGCCCGTGGCTCTCTTCTTCCGCCCGCGTGGCACAGTGCGCGCCACGAATTTTTCTAGTTGTCTCCCCGGAGGAAACGTTGACCCCCCAGCGCAGCTTTGCTGACAAGGTTATCTACCAGATCTATCCTAAGTCCTTCTATGACAGCAACGGCGACGGCGTCGGCGACCTGCGCGGCATCATCGCCAAGATCCCTTACCTGTCGACCCTGGGGATCGACATGATCTGGTTCAACCCCTTCTTCCCCTCCCCGGGCAACGACAACGGCTATGACGTCGCCGACTACTGCGCCATCGACCCGGCCATGGGCACCATGGAGGACTTCGAGGAACTCATCGCGGGCCTCAAAGAACACAACATCGGCGTCATGCTCGACATGGTGCTCAACCACGTCTCCACCGAACACGAGTGGTTCCAGAAGGCGCTGGCCGGTGACGAGAAGTACCAGGACTACTTCATCATCCGCGACAAGGAAGACACCACGAACTGGGTGTCCAAGTTCGGCGGCTCCGCCTGGGCCCCCTTCGGCGACACCGGCAAGTACTACCTCCACCTCTACGACGTCACCCAGGCCGACCTCAACTGGCACAACCCCGCCGTGCGGGAGGAAGCCGCGAAGGTCATCAACTTCTGGCGCGACAAGGGCGTCTACGGCTTCCGCTTCGACGTCATCAACGTCATCGGCAAGGACAAGGTGCTCGTCTCCGCGCCGGAGGGCGTCGACGACCGCACCATGTACACCGACGGCCCCCTGGTCGACCAGTGGCTGCAGGAACTCGCAGCCCGCAGCTTCGGCCAGGACGAGCGCCACGTCACCGTCGGCGAGATGAGCTCGACCTCCATTGAGCGCTGCATCGGGTACACCAACCCGAACAACCGCGAGCTCGACATGTCCTTCAACTTCCACCACCTCAAGGTCGACTACGTCGACGGGGAGAAGTGGAGCAACGGCGAGTTCGAACCCGCGAAGCTCATCGCGATGCTCCACACCTGGGGCGAGGGCATGCAGGAAGGCGACGGCTGGAACGCCTGGTTCTTCAACAACCACGACCAGCCGCGCGCCCTCGACCGCTTCGGCGACGTGGAGAACTACCGCCGCGAATCCGCCACCCTCCTGGCCGCCGCCGTGCACCTCAACCGCGGTACCCCCTTTACCTACATGGGTGAAGAGATCGGCATGTCCGACCCGGAGTACACCAGCATCGACGACTACGTCGACGTCGAAGCGAAGAACGCCTACGCCGCCCTCGTGGAGGCCGGCCACGCGGCAGACGAGGCGTTTGCCATCGTGCACTCCAAGGCCCGCGACAACGCCCGCACCCCGATGCAGTGGGATGCCAGCGCCACCGCCGGCTTCACCACCGGCACCCCGTGGCTGCGGCCCACCAACCAGGCGACCGTCAACGTGGAAGCCGCCCTGGCGGAGGCGGACGCCCACACCGCAGGCGAGCCGATGCCGGTGCTGAGCTTCTACCGCCGCCTCCACGAGCTGCGCCACACCACCCCGGTCATCGCCCACGGCTCCTACGTCGCCTATCTCGCCGACCACGAGGCCGTCTACGCCTTCATCCGCGAGTACGAGGGCACCCGCATGCTGGTGGCCTGCAACTTCACCGCCACCCCGCAGACGATCCCCCTGCCGGAGGAGTTCCTTGGCGCAGCCGAGCTCATCAACAACGCCGCCCCGGTGCCCGCCGCAGCCGAGGTGACCTTGAGCCCCTACCAGGCGGTCGCCTACCTCCTCGAGGGCTAGGACGCCCCGCCGTCGCCGGGGAGGGCCAGCCGTGGCATCTCCCCGGCGGGGGACGACCACCGGCCACGCGCACCACCCCGGCGTGGTGTCGGCTGGTGTCTCTTCTTCGTTGTTTTCGTTTTCTTCTTTGCTCTTTTTCAAGACCCGCCACGAGCAGCATGCCCGCTCGTGGAGTGCAACTCCATAGCGACTCTTCTTCACCACTTCTTCACCCCGCACCACCACAGATCTCTGTGCGTCCCGTGCGAGCCCCATCGAAATCCTGCACCTTCAACCCCCACAGCGGCCGCTTCGCGCCGCTCACGGGGCGCGTGTGCGGGCGGGGGTTCCTGCGGGCGTGTGGGACGGGATGTTGTCCACCAGCACATTGTGAAAATACAAGGGAAGTAAAACAAGGCCATGACCACTCCTTCGGCCCCGGCACCGATCCAGGTGCACTCGCCCATCCCGGGCGTCATCGTGCCCTTGGCTGATGTTGAAGACCAGGTGTTCGCCTCTGGCGCCGCCGGCGACGGCTTCGGTATCACCAACACCCCCGGCGGCACTGTTGTTGCCCCTGTCTCCGGCACCGTCATGATGGTGGCGAAAACCAAGCACGCCGTCGGCATCAAAACCGAATCCGGCCTGCAGTTCCTCGTCCACCTGGGCCTGGATACCGTGGAGCTTGAGGGCGCGCCGTTTAGCGTCACCGTCGCCAAGGGCGACCGTGTCGCCGCCGGCGATGTCATCGCCACCATGGATGTCGACAAGGTGACCGCGGGCGGCAAGTCCACCACCACGGTGGTCGTCATGCCGAACTCCAAGAAGAAGCTCGACACCCTCGAGGTGCACTTCGGCGACGCCACCATCGGCCAGGTCGTGGCGGAAGCCACCCCGAAGGTCGCCGCCCCCGCCGAGGCCACCGCCCCCGCCGCTGCCGCTGCCGCGGCACCGGCGCCGGCCGCAGCGTCTGCGCGCCCCGCCGACCTCAGCGGTTTTGATGCGCTCGCCTACGACATTCTCGAAGGCATCGGTGGCAAGGACAACATCCGCAACGTCACCCACTGCATCACCCGCGTGCGTTTCTACCTGCAGGACGAGTCCCGCGCGAACGACGACTTCGTCAAGAACCTCGACGGCGTCGTCGATGTCGTCAAGGCCGGCGGCCAGTACCAGGTCGTCATCGGCCCCGACGTGGAAGACGTCTACGATGCGATCACCAAGCAGGCCGGCACCGGCGACGCCGATGCTGCGGCGGCCGCCCCGAAGGCGGAGCGCCCCACCAGCCTTGTCGGCTGGGCGAAGCTCGGCTTCTCTTCGCTCATCGGTGTGATCACCGGCTCCATGATCCCGGTCATCGGCCTGCTGGCCGCATCCGGCATCATCAAGGGTATTCTTTCGCTGCTGACCACCTTCAACCTGGTGGACACCGGCACGGATACCTACACCCTCATCAACGCGATGAGTGACGCGGTGTTCTACTTCCTGCCGATCTTCGTCGGCTTCACCGCGGCGAAACGCCTGGGCTCCGACCCGATCATCATCGCCATCGTCGGTGGTGTGCTCACCTACCCGGCCCTCGTGGAGATGGGCAAGGTGGAGGAAGGCGCCGAAATCTTCGGGCTGTACATCAACTCGAACTTCTTCGGCCTGCCCTTCCACATGCACAACTACACCTACTCGATCTTCCCGATCATCGTTGCCGCCTGGCTGGGTGCCGTCATTGAACCGACGCTGAAGAAGATCATCCCGAACATGGTCCGCACCATCTTCCTCCCCCTCGTGGAGGTCGTGGTCCTCTCCCTGGCCATCATCCTCGTGTTCGGCCCGATCGTGTCCGTCATCTCCGGCCTGATCTCCGCCGGCATCCAGGGCCTGTACGACCTGTCGCCGGCCATCTCCGGCCTGCTCATCGGTGGCTTCTACCAGTGCCTGGTGATCTTCGGCCTGCACTGGGCCGTCATCCCCGTCGTCGCCCAGGACATTGCGGCCTCCGGCCACTCCTACCTCAACGCCATCATCTCCGCGACGATGGTCGCCCAGGGTGGCGGCGCCCTGGCCGTGTTCGTCAAGACCCGCCAGCTGAAGATCAAGGAGCTCTCCGGCTCCGCAGCGATCGCCGCCATGTGTGGCATCACCGAGCCCGCCATGTACGGCATCAACCTGAAGTACGGCCGCGTGTTCATCACCGCCTCCCTCGGTGGCGCCGTCGGTGGTTTCCTCACCGGCCTGTTCAACGTGAACATGTGGGGCTTCACCGGCTCCCTCATCGGCTTCAGCTCCTTCGTCAACCCTGAGGGCCTGGACTTCAGCTTCTGGGGCTTCCTCATCGCCTCCGCGGCAACCCTGGTGGTGTCCTTCCTGTGCACCTACTTCTTCGGCTTCAAGGACTCCGACATTGAAGGGGAACGCGAAGTCAAGAAGGTCCGCCTCGGTAACCGCGAGCCGGTTCACAAGTAAAGCCCGCCCCTTTTCCACGGCAGAGCTTTTCCCTTTGAAGACTCGCCGCCGGGAATCCCCACCACACCCCACCACCGTAGGGTGAGACGCGGGGAAGCCAACCCCCGGCGGCACGCACACGCCCGCGCCAGCGCACAGCTGCCGCGGGCGTTGGCGTCTCTCCACGAGCGGTGCGCGCGATTCCAGCCCCTGGGGCGGCACCACCAGGCGCGGGGGACCGTGGCTGAGGCGCCCACAGCGCACGGTGGGGCACGAAGCAGGCCCCGCACGGCGGGCAGCGGCACGCACTGCGGCCAGTCACCCACACTGAGGCGCGTGCCGTGGGGCGGCGGCGCAGACGGGGCAGGGGGCGTGCCCAGGACCCGCGCACGCCGCCGCAGGGGCGGCCCCGTCACTCACCCTTCACATGCGACCACCCGCCGACACGAGCGCCATGGCGGGGGTGTCGGCGGGTGGTGGGGGAGTTGTTGTGCTGCTGTGGCTGCTACTTCTGGCCGAAGCGCTGCCGTGCCTGGCGCAGCATCTGGGTCATCGCGTCGGTCACCTCGGTGGTGAACTGCTGCTGGCTCAGCCGCGCCTGCTCCTGCAGGAGGCGGTTTTGCTCGGCGGCGAGTTCGCGTTCCACGCGGGTTTGCTCCGTGCGCATCTGCAGCTGCAGGTGGTGTTGGCGCTCCATGAGCTGCTTCTGGGAGGGCGCGTACCAGCGGGCGGGGCCCACCTTGAACACCCACAGTGCGAGCAGCACCCCGACGATCATCACGGCCTGCAGCCCATCGGGCGTAAACGGCAGGTTCGAGATAATCACCAGGGCCAGCAGTGTGAGCCCGCCGCGGATGGCGGCGCCGCTGACCCGTTGGTTGCCGGGCGCCATGGTGGCCTGGTTGTAGCTGGCGGGCTGGACGCCACCGGCGACTGCCGCCGGGGTCTGTGCGGGGTGCTGGAGGGCACCTGGGGGAATGTCCCGGAAGAGTTCGTCGAGGTCGGCGCGGGTGGTGGCTGCGGCGGCACGGGAGGAGCGTTCCTCGAATTCGGCGATGGTGAGAAAACCACGGCCGGTGAGTGCGGTGAGCGTGTCGAGCGCGATAGCGCGGTCGGCGTCGCAGACCCGCAGTTCGTGAGCATCGTAGGCGTCCATGCTGTTAAGCATACGTCGCCATGAGCGCGGTGGTCATCGGGGTGAACCCCCATTTTTCCCCTGAAGCGAAAGCCCCAGTCGACGGTGTCCGTGACGCAACCACCGGATGCGCCCACGGCCGCGCGCCCGCGGCGGCCGGGCTTCCGCACTCGCCGGGTACGCGCGCGGCGGTGGGGGAGGGCAGACAAAAAAAAGGGGCGCGCCCCGGCCCGGCAGCGGTGCTGCGGGCGCGGGGCGCGCGGGGTGGAAGAAGAGAGGGGGCCTTGAAGGCCCGTGGGGCTTACTTGAGCTCCATGAGGACGTGGCCCTTGTTGACGCCTTCGCCGGCGGCAGCGGCCAGGCCGGTGACGACACCGGACTTGTGGGCCTTGACGGGGTTCTCCATCTTCATGGCCTCGAGGACGACGACGGTGTCACCCTCGTTGACTTCCTGGCCTTCCTCGACGTTGACCTTGATGACGGTGCCCTGCATCGGGGCGGCGACAGCGTCACCGGAGACGGCCTTCTTGCCGGCGCCACCGCGGCGCTTCTTGGCCTTCTTCTTCGCAGCGCCAGCGGCACCGCCACCAAGAGCCAGGTCGCCGGGGAGGGCAACCTCGACGCGGCGGCCGTCGACCTCGACGACGACCTTCTGCTTCGGGGTGGCTTCCTCGTCCTCGTCGGCGTCGGCCGGATCGACGTAGGCCGGGATGGGGTTATCCCACTCTTCCTCGATCCACTTGGTGTAGACGTCGAACTTGGTGCCGTCACCGACGAAGGCGGGGTTCTCCACGATGTGGGCGTGGAACGGCAGGACGGTCGGCATGCCCTCGATGACGTACTCGGACAGGGCGCGGCGGGCGCGCTGCAGGGCCTCGTCACGGGTCTCGCCGAAGACGATGAGCTTGGCGAGCATGGAGTCGAACTGGCCGCCGATGACGGAGCCTTCGACGATGCCGGAGTCCATGCGCACGCCCGGGCCGGCGGGCTCGATGTACTTGGTGATCTTGCCCGGTGCCGGCATGAAGTTGGAGCCGGCGTCCTCGCCGTTGATGCGGAACTCGAAGGCGTGGCCGCGCGGGGTCGGGTCCTCGGTGATGTGCAGCTCGCGGCCCTCGGCGATGCGGAACTGCTCGCGGACCAGGTCGAGACCGGTGGTGACCTCGGTGACGGGGTGCTCCACCTGGAGTCGGGTGTTGACCTCGAGGAAGGAGATCAGGCCGTCGGAGCCGACGAGGTACTCGACGGTGCCGGCACCGTAGTAGCCAGCCTCCTTACAGATGGCCTTCGCGGACTCGTGCAGGCGGGTGCGCTGCTCGTCGGTGAGGAACGGGGCCGGGGCCTCCTCCACCAGCTTCTGGAAGCGGCGCTGCAGGGAGCAGTCACGGGTACCGGCAACGACCACGTTGCCGTGCATGTCGGCGACGACCTGGCACTCGACGTGGCGGGCCTTGTCGAGGTAGCGCTCCACGAAGCACTCGCCGCGGCCGAAGGCGGCGACAGCCTCACGGGTAGCGGACTCGTAGAGGTCCTCCACCTCGTCCATCTCGTAGGCGACCTTCATGCCGCGGCCACCGCCACCGAAGGCGGCCTTAATGGCGATCGGCAGGCCGTGCTCCTCAGCGAAGGCGCGCACCTCAGCGGCGTCCTTCACCGGCTCCTTGGAGCCCGGGGCCATCGGCGCGTTGGCGCGCAGTGCAATGTGGCGGGCGGTGACCTTGTCGCCAAGGTCGCGGATGGACTGCGGGGACGGGCCGATCCAAATCAGCCCGGCATCGATGACAGCCTGGGCGAAGTCGCCGTTCTCGGACAGGAAGCCGTAGCCCGGGTGGATGGCGTCCGCGCCGGACTTCTTCGCCGCATCCAGGATCTTGTCGAACACGAGGTAGGACTCGGCGGAGTTCTGTCCGCCAAGAGCAAAGGCCTCATCCGCCATGGAGACGAACGGGGCATCCGCGTCCGGCTCCGCGTACACAGCGACGGAAGCGATGCCTGCGTCGCGGGCTGCGCGGATGACGCGGACAGCGATCTCGCCACGGTTGGCCACAAGGACCTTGGTGATCTTCTTGGTCTCGACGGTCACTCGACCCCTCCTGAGAGTTGAAGTGTTTCTACGTGTGAATGTTTGTGTTCTACAAGACATTGTGCGGCACCGCCACCGGGGAAGGGGTGGCACCAGGGGTGCGGCCTGCGCGCAGGGCCCACGTGGGCACGTGGGCGGCGTGAGTGTGCGCGCGGCGGCCGCGCAGTTGCCCGCAGCCTTGCGGCCGTGGCGTGCGGCACCCCCGGGGTTGAAGGGTGGGGGCGCTGCGGCTCACAGCGAGGGCGCTGCGGTGCAACAGACAACACTGATTCTTGCACACGAACGCGGAAGGGGTGGGGGGAATTTGTGAGCTTTGTGGCTCTTTACCCCTCCTATCTACCCTCATCTGGGGGTGGATTGTGCCCTGTCCTGCACTCTTGACCGACGTTTAAATTGTGGCGGGGGTGGGAATTTTTTCAGCGAATTACCGCCACATGTCGGCATCCGTGCATAAAAACTCCTCCGATCGCACCCCCTCGCACCCGCAGTCCCCTCCACCGCACGGGTGAGACGCGGGTGAGGCACGGGCGAGGTGCGGGCATGGGTGGCGGGGTGTGGGATGGGATGAGGTCGGCGGTGGCGCCGCCCGCCACCCGCACACACCACCGCCCCGCGGCGGCACTGGGGGCGCGGCGGGGCGGGAAGGGGAGATGGGTGTGGCGATACGCGCTGCGCGGTCGCGTGCGGGCTTAGACGGTGCCGGGCTCGTCGCCGACGGCGATCGGCTGGCGGATCATGTTGCCCCACTCGACCCAGGAGCCGTCGTAGTTGCGGACCTTCTCAAAGCCCAGCAGGTATTTGAGCACGAACCACGTGTGGGCAGAGCGATCGCCGATGCGGCAGTAGACGATGGTGTCGGCTGCCGGGTCGAAGTCGGCGTAGAGCTTCTCCAGCTCGTCCCGGGAGCGGAACTGGCCGCCGACGTGCACCGTCTGGTTCCACGGCACGTTGACGGCGGTGGGGATGTGGCCGGCGCGGATGCAGCCCTCTTCGGGGTAGTTCTCCATGTTGGTCGCCAAGCCCTGGTACTCCTCCGGGGTGCGCACGTCGATGAGCGGCACGGAACCCAGGCCGGCGACCACATCCGCGTGCAGTGCCCGCAGCGGCACCTCGTTGCGCTCCGGGACGGGGTAGTTGGTGCGCGGGTACTCCGGCACCGCGAAGGAGGTTTCGCGCTCCTCGGCCATCCACACGTCGCGGCCGCCGTTGAGCAGGCGGACGTCCTTGTGGCCGAAGAGTTCAAACACCCACAGGGTAAACGCCGCCCACCAGTTGGACTTGTCGCCGTAGACGACGACGGTGTCGTCCGGGCCGATGCCCTTGGCGCTCATGAGCTCCGCGAAGTCCTCGGCGCTGATGTAGTCGCGCACCACCGGGTCGTTGAGGTCGTTGCGCCAGTCGATGCGCACCGAGCCGGGGATGTGTCCAATGTCGTAGAGCAGCGAATCCTCGTCGGATTCAACGACTTTCAGTCCCGGGGTGCCCAGCCGGGCGGACAGCCAGGAGGCGCTGACGAGGCGCTCCGGGTGCGCGTAGTCGGCGAAGGGGGCAAAAGGATCAGCGGGGATCGGCATGGGAAGCGTCCTTTCCATCTGTGCGCCCGCACGTCACGGCGGGCGGAATGTGGTGTGTCGTGGCGGGCCTTGGTGCCAAGGCGACCGCCGGGGGAGGGGAAATGGGAACTATCGGTGTGTCGGGCGCGGAAGGGCGCGCGGCGACATCAAGGTCGGGCGAAGAGGAGAGCGGCGAAGAAGAGTGAAGGAGAGACCTCGCCACGAGTGGCGGCGCCGGATGGAGGGCGCGCAGTGTGTCCGGCGTCGCCCACACTGCGCGAAGGAACCACTATGTCATATCGGCCCCAGACGATGCGATGCGGCACCCTGCATGCCGCGCTGTGACACGCCCAGGTAGAACACCTGCAGCGAACCGCGCCGTGACTGCGGCATCCCGCGGCCGGGCGTCCGGGCGCCACTCCGCGCGGGCGCGGGTGTGTGGGGCCGGGGTGCGGGTGCGCTGGGACGTTGGGGTCCGCCGTGCCGGTGGCGTGCGCGTGCCGCGCAGGTGTCCGATGCTTCCCCAGTGTATTCGCGCGGAAGCAATCCAGGTCACGTGCGCTGCCCTTTTGTGTCATTCAGCACGTCTGATGTCTGGAAGGCAGTAACTTCACACTCGGGGCGCTAACCTGGACATTGGTTGCCCCATTTACCCCCGGCAACCAGCCCGAAGTCACCCCGAACCCCACACTCGGCGCTCGGACACTGTGACAGTCGGGGACATATTTTCACCAACCCAGCCAGGTGGTGTGACATCCCTCTCTCGCGTGCGTGGGACGGGGCTGGCGAGCCCAGCCGCGTCGCGGCGGTACCCGCCCCCGCGCACGGTTCGGCGGGGGAGACACCCCACGCGATCCGCGCCCCTGGCTGAGAATCAAGGAGAACTTTTCGTGCACAAGGCAATCGTCGTTTTCGAGGTCGAAGGCGGCAACGACAAGCAGTTCAACGGCCACCGCAAGGACACCATGCCGATCGTCGAGGCCATCCGCGCCAAGGGCTGGGATGCTGAGGTCGTCTACTACCGTCCCGAGTGGGCCGAGCAGCTCTTCGAGTACGTGTCCCACAACTTCGACGCCTACATCTCCCGCGTCAACCCGGGCAACATCCCCGGCGGCGAAAAGGGCTACTTCGACCTGCTGACCCGCCTGTCGAAGGACGCCGGCCTCGTCGGCATGTCCACCCCGGAGGAGATGATGGCCTACGGCGCGAAGGACGCCCTGGTCAAGCTCGCCGACACCGACCTGGTGCCCTCCGACACCTACGCCTACTACGACGTCGAGTCCTTCCACAAGACCTTCCCGACCTCCCTGTCCTACGGCGAGCGCGTCCTCAAGCAGAACCGCGGCTCCACCGGCTCCGGCATCTGGCGCGTCCAGCTGGAAGACAAGGACCTGGCCGCCTCCGTCGAGCCGGGCACCGCCCTGCCGCTCGACACCAAGCTGCGCTGCACCGAGGCCGTCGACAACCACACCGAGATCCGCGAACTCGGCGAGTTCATGGACTTCTGCGACCAGTACATCGTCGGCGACAACGGCATGCTCGTCGACATGCGCTTCATGCCCCGCATCGTCGAAGGCGAGATCCGCATTCTGCTCGTCGGCCCCCACCCGGTGTTCGTCGTCCACAAGAAGCCGGCCGCCGGCGGCGACAACTTCTCCGCCACCCTGTTCTCCGGCGCGACCTACACCTACGACAAGCCGGAAGACTGGCAGGAGCTCGTCGACATGTTCGCCGCAGCCCGCCCCGTCATCGCCGAGAAGCTCGGCGGCGACAACATCCCGCTGATCTGGACCGCCGACTTCATGCTCGACGACGCCAAGGACGGCGGCGATACCTACGTCCTCGGCGAGATCAACTGCTCCTGCGTGGGCTTCACCTCTGAGCTCAACATGGGCATCCAGGAAATGGTCGCCGACGAGGCCATCTCCCGCGTCGAGAAGAAGCACGCCTAAGCACCTCCACTCCCACGCGCGCCCTCTCAGTGCCGCGTGACGCGCAGGGAGACCTCTGCGCAGGAGAACTGCATGCACCCCGTCACGCCCAGCCACTCACAGTGGCGAGGGCGTGGCGGGGTGTTGTCATGCGCCCGCAGGGGGCACGCAGGCTACGAAAAACCCCTGCTCGTGCGGGGCGAGTACCCCCGGCTACCCCCGCCGGATTCGGGGTCGCCGCTAGGCCGTGTTAGGAAAGTCGCTTCAGTGCCTGGCGGATGCCTGCGATGATCACCGTGGACTCAAAATGCACCGCGAGCTTGTCGACACGTAACGCCACAGCCCG
>NZ_PPDL01000067.1 GCF_002994655.1 Corynebacterium sp. 13CS0277 | reverse complement strand
GCCCCGACTTGGCTCATCCTAGTGCACAGTTCGCCCACCCCGTGATCCACACCACCTGCGAGGATTGTTGGTCAGGAAATGGCATCGACGGCAACAGCAATTTTTGCGCCTGAAGGCCCTAAAAGTCGTACTCAACTGGCATTTTCCGCTCATCCAAGACACACTCTTCAGGTCGTGGCTCAACGCCGGACCGGGCGGCATGACACCCCTGAACGTCTCGGAAACGTCTGCGAAGCGGACGCTGATTAACGCTTCTATTAGGAACCCTTCGTGAAGCTGTTTTGTCGGCAGTACTGCGTGAAGAGGCAACGGAGGCAAGGTGAGGCCGGATGCGGCCCAGTATTTTGCCTCGCACGTTGTGACGCCTCGGACAAGGATTGGCAGCGGGGTTGGTCGAGGACACTCTCTTGAAGATAGGCGCTGGTCAGTGGGGCAATCTTCCAGCCATAAGCGGCACAACCCAAGAGGGATCGAGCTCCGAAGAAGCCATACGTAGGGACTGTGAGCCAGAAGAGGTTCCTTGCATCCCGTGGGCTGAAGGCCGTTTGCCTTGCGCCCGTAAAACGGACGGCACACGCCTGCCGATTGGGCAGAGTCAAAGTCAAATCTTCGCGTCCTAGTAGCCCAATTTGAGCGCGCCCTAGTGCACACTTTTAAACTTTTCGAATCCCATTCGAGCTGGTCAGAGCGTCAACATGAGATTAGTCACCTGGCGGTGAGCCAAGTCGGG
>NZ_PPDL01000011.1 GCF_002994655.1 Corynebacterium sp. 13CS0277 | reverse complement strand
TGATTTTCCCTTTCCTCCTGGTAGGAGGGGTCACGCGACACTCAAGTCGAGTGGACCGAAAAAACCGGGGCATTCCACCTACACCGCCACCTACCGGAGCGCCGGCAACTAGAGCGGGACTCCCCGCGGTCGAGAGAACCCCAACACCCGCACTCCCCTTGATCTGCGCGCGACGCCGATGAGCAGTCGCCGCACGAAGATCAAGGGGAGTGCGGGTGTTGTGTGCTGTGTGGGGGATGAAAAACCTCACGCCCCGGGCAACACACAAGCGGTGTCGCGCGGGGCGTGAGGGTGGACGTCGACGAGGGGGTCGCCCGCCGCGGGTGGCGGTGGGGGCGAGTGCCTGTCGGCAGTCCCGGCAATAAATGTTTTTTTAAGCGTTGGGACGCTTGCCGTGGTTTGCCTTGCCCTTACGGCGGTCCTTGCGCTTGCGGCCTCGCTTGCTCATGCGAACTCCTCGAATTTTTCTTGCAGGTGACACGCGCCTGTGGCAGGTGGTGTCAGGGGTGAACTCACAACACCCTACAGGGGTGGGAAGTTGGTTGTCTAACGGGGCAAACAGTGCCCGGCGTGGGAGGATGCGCCGCCGCCACCGAAGAAAAGTGGGGCGGTCGCGGCCGTGGTCCCTTGAAGGGGTGGGGTGGGGATGCTAGACCGTGGTGCGGGCCTTGGCGGCACCGCGGCGGCCCTTCTTGCGGCGCTTGAGTGCGCGGCGCTCGTCCTCACTCATGCCACCCCACACGCCGGCGTCCTGACCGGTCTCCAGTGCCCATGCGAGGCACTCGGAGGTCACCGGGCAGCGGTTGCAGACCATCTTGGCCTTTGCGACCTGAGCCAGGGCGGGGCCAGAGTTGCCCACGGGGAAGAACAGTTCCGGGTCTTCGTCACGGCAAACAGCCTTGTGGCGCCAATCCATGAGTTACTCCTTCGATGTTGTGCGTGTCGGGAAACGTCAGTGGTTCGTTGGGTGGTGGCGGGGCATCTTGCCCCGCAGCGCAGCAACAGGTCACGATCCGCGCGCAGGGCGCGAATGGGTGCTGCGCACTGTGTCCGGCCGTCGGATGCAGGGCATCAGGCGGGCGGGTGTCGGGTCGCCACCGAACCGGAAACAACCATTGGTGCTTTCATTGCCTGGAGGCGTGAAAGGTCCGACAAGTCGTGGTGTGGCGGCGGGGCCTACAGCGGCAGGAGATGGGGGCATCGCCGGCCGTCGTGGCTGTGACTGTGTGAACGAGAGGAGCGTGGGATATGTGCGGATACCGGCATGAACTAGCTGGTTGTCGCGGTTTTTGTACCCGGCCTCTCGCTGGCTACTGAGCAATGATGGCATGTCCAGCAGCCCTTGGGAAGAGGTTTAGTCAAAAAAGTGGCGCTTCTCACAAAAAGAGGGTCATTTTTCGCGCGTCCGGGGCTAAAAAATGGGGGCATTTTTGGGCCCTGCAAACCCACATTTGAACATGTTGCAATGTTGCTTCCGGGCGATGACCTGCGCAAAAAACGCGGCCCGGCGCGTGAGTATGCATCCGCCAGATGCGTCAAGATGAAAAGAGCTGCAGCACCCAGGGCTACCTTATTTTTCGTGATGAGCGCGACATGCGCCGCACATTTTTCCCTCATCACAAAGGTGACATCTTTGGTGCTCAAGAGCGCATCAACCCATGCTTGCCCGGTCATATGCCCGTGGGATTGAAGGTGCTCCGGTGATACATGAGCAGTCCTGAGACACCACCACCGACGGCGGCACCGCGCCCCCGGCACCCACCCGCAGGAGGGTGAAAATCCGGGGGTACCCGGCCCGGGCCGTGCCGTAGACTTGCACCCCGTGACGACACAAAGAACTTCTGGCTACACTCCCGTCCCCGCGACCGTCCGCCGCGCCGGCATCGTCGGCATGGTCGAGGGCGCACTCGGCTTGGCGTACGCCATCTACGCGGTCATCCACCAACTGCTGCACGACGTCGACGAGTCCGTCGTGAGCACCCAGCCCGGCCGGGAGCTCGCCATCGGCTACGGCAACGCCGTGTTCATCCTGCTGGTCTTCGGCTTCGTCGGCTGGTGCGGCTGGCTGCTGTTCCACGGCCGCCGCTTCGGCCGCGGCCCCGTCATCATCCTGCAGATGCTGCTGCTGCCCGTCGCCTGGTACATGGTGCAGGGGGGCTGGACTTTCGTCGCCATCGTCACCGCCGCCGTGGCCCTCTACGGGCTGTACTGCTCCTTCAACTCCGCTGCCCTGCAGTGGGCCACCGCCACCTTCGACGCCGGCACCCGGTAGCGCAGCGACTGGCACCGTCGGCGCAGTCAGTGCCGATGAGGGCGCGGACGCGCCGCGCCACAACGCACACGATCCCCGGAAGGCTCTCGTAGCCACCCGGGGATCGTCTGCATTGTGGGGCCTGTCGCGCGAGGTTGCTTGGGGCCGGTCGCGCGCCCAGGACAGGGGTGAAGGGGGAGAGAGACAGGCCCTGAAAAGTGTGGCCTGTGTTAGGCGGGGCGCAAGGCGACGAGTTCGATGTCGCGCTGCTCCAGAATCGTGTCGCCAACCACCGCGAGACTCACCGGGCCGGTGCTGTCGCGGGTGACCGGGATGACCCTTTCGACCTCCCCTGTCGACCAATTCGCCACCGCAATACCGTCCGCGACGGGCACCAACAGGCGGCCCGCCATCGCCGCACCCGTGCCGATCGCGCCCTCAAACACCTGGGCCACCTCGAGGGTCTCCGGGTCGAAGAGGTAGAGACGCTCCCCGTCGAACCAGCTCATGTGGTGCGGCAAGTCCGCAATGTATTGGTACATTGCCGGCCGGCCCTCCACCTGGGCGTCGTTCGGGGCGGGTGCGACCGCGCGATCCCCGACGAGGGTGCCCTCGGCGTCGAAGGAGTACAGCCGCGGCGAGGGGGACTCCAGGTAAACCGCCGAGTGGGTTTCCGAAATCGCCACGACGTGGCCTTGGCCCTTGAGGTCGATCTCGATGGACAGCTCCGGTTTGCGGGAATCCTCCGGCACCGCCTTCATGAGCCGCACGTGGGAGGTTTCCGGATCTTCCGGGCAGCGCTCAGAGACCGCGACGTTGCCCTTGCGGGTCAGCGCGGCGGTGATCTCGCAACCCTCGTGGGGTTGCATGCCTGGCTCCTGCGGCACCTCATTCGTGCCGTACTCGAGGGTGCGCACCAGGTCGCTGCGCCACAGCTCCACCCAGTGCGGGGAGACCGTGCCGACGGAGTCGTTGGAAATCACCGGGGCCACCGACTCCGCATTCCGGGCGGCGCGCGTCGCCCGGTACTGGCCGGTCTGCGCGGCGAGGCTCGTGACCTCCCCGCAGCCCTCGCGCCCCTCGAACACGGCCTGCACCGCGCCGAAACTCGTCGACAGCGAACACAAGGGCATACCGCGGCGCTCGTAGCGCCACCGCACCTCGCCCGTGGCGGGGTCCACGGCGATGACCCCCGTGCCCTGCGGGATGGCCACGACGCCATCCACAGGCAGTGGCTTCGGGGTGAACGCCGCGGAGGTGTCCTCCTGACTCCAGGCCTCCACCACGGCCCCGGGGACCGCGGCCGCCTCCGCGGGCAGTGAGGCCGGGGCCTCGGCGACGGTGTGGGTGACACGATGAATCGGTGCGGACACCGCCACGCCCGCCACGGCGACGGCGCACACCGCAGCGATCGCCAGGGCGGCCTTGCGGTCACGCGCAGTATTGCGCAGCGTCGCCACGGGCGCCGACGCGGGGCGTGGGGTACGAGTGTGGGGGGTGGCGGGATCCGCAGGCAAGCCTGCGGGGGTGTGGTGCGCGGGTGTCTCGGCCCGGCTCATGCGCGGCCCCCGCGCTCACCGCGGCCGGTGCGGCGACCCCGCCCGCCCCGCGAGGACGCGCCGCGGGAATTGCCGCCGCCCCGGGGGGACGGGGTGCCACCCGTGCGGGCCCCACGGGAACGCTTCGGGGCAGTCGCGTTCGCGCCCCCAAAGACCCGCCGCGGCGGGCCAATCCGATCGGACACCCCGCCCGGGATGTCGAGGGCCTCCAGCAGCTCCGGGGAGGTGGAGAACCACTGCGGCGGCTCCGCCATGCCCACATCGTGGGCGTCGTTGATCGACTTCCACTTCATCATCTCGTCGAAGCCGACCATCGTCACCGCAGTCCCCTCGTGGCCGGCGCGGCCCGTGCGGCCAATGCGGTGCACATACGTCGACGGATCATCCGGGGTCTGGTAGTTGATGACGTGGGTGACATCATCGACGTCGATGCCGCGGGCGGCCACATCGGTGGCCACCAGGATCTCGATCTCGCCGGCGCGGAACGCCGCCAGGGAACGCTCACGCACCGGCTGCGCCATATCGCCGTGCACCGCGCCGACCTTGAAGCCGCGCTCCGCGAGCTCCTCGGCCACCATCGCGGCGGTGCGCTTCGTGCGCGTGAAAATAATCGTCCGGCCCCGATTGTTGGCCTGCAGCACCTTCGCCAGCACCGCCGCCTTATCCATACGGTGCGCCTGGAACACCACCTGCCGAATCGTCGACTGGGTGGCCGACTCCGAGGGGCTTTCCGCACGAATATGAATCGGCTGGTGCAGGAACGACCGCGCCAGGGAAATCACCGGCCCCGGCATCGTCGCCGAGAACAACATCGTCTGGTGCTGGTGCGTCAACGCCGCCAGCAGCTTTTCAATCGCCGGGAGGAATCCCAAGTCGAGCATCTCGTCCGCCTCGTCGATGACGAGGACCGCCACCTCATCGAGGCGCAAATCCCCCTGCTCGTAGAGGTCGATCAGGCGGCCCGGGGTGCCCACCACCACATCGACGCCCCGCTGCAGGGCCTCCCGCTGCGGCTCGTAGGGGGAGCCACCATAGATGGCCTCTACATCGACGGGAATGTTTTTCGCCGCCCGCTGCAAATCATCCGCCACCTGCACGCACAACTCGCGCGTCGGCACGACCACCAGCGCGCGCGGGGTGCCGTCGAGCTCCGCGACATCCGCCGAGTCAAACACCCGGTCCAGTAGCGGCACACCAAAGCCATAGGTCTTGCCCATGCCCGTCCGGGCCTGGCCAATGAGATCCACCCCGTCGAGAGCCAGCGGCAGCGTCAGCTGCTGGATCGCGAAGGTGCGCACGATCCCCCGCTCGGCGAGCGCGTCCACGATCTCGGCGGCGACCCCCAGCTCGGCAAACGTGGCCGGCAGGGGTGCCCCCTCCGCGGCAGCGTGAGCAGGGGCGTCAGTGTGGTTTTCAACTTGAGTCGACACAAGTCTTAAGCCTACTAGAGGACCCGGGGCGCAAGCGCCGCCACCTGCACGAAAACACCCGCCCCCTTTCACCTGCCGAGCGAGGTGGTCGGGGAGAAGCGCCCCACGAGCGGCGGACAGCCCGCCCGCGCGGGGCCGGGGTGCGACTGCGCGGGACGACCTCGCCGTGCATCCGCCGGGTGTGGAGTCGAAACCACTGGGGGCGACGTCACGGCGCGCAGCACCACCACATGCCACGCGCCCAACGTCCGCCGTCCTCGATCCCCTCACACCCACAGTGCGGCCGTGTTCGCTACCAGGGAACACCCCAGGTGGGGCGGGCGGAGTGGGGTGCGCGTTGCGTGTGCCAGTACGGCGCATTTGCGCACGTCGCGGGAGGAATGCGCGGGGGCGATGACGCCCGGTGAGATGCGCCGTGCGCGGGCGCGGGGACGCACCCGTCGGTGGCGTTGTGCCCCGCTTGTGTCGCCTACCGCGCTACTGTCGGACACAACACCCCACGGGGCACCGGCGCACATAGCGTGCGCACGTGCGCCGGGAGACCATCGTTCGAGGAGAAAAGAGACACCGTGGACATCAAGATCGGCTTCACCGACAACCCCCGCGAACTGGCGATCAGCACCGACGGCGACCAGGACAGCACCGTGAACGAGGTGCGCGACGCGCTGGCCGCAGGGTCCAAGGTCATCGAACTCGCCGACAACCGCGGCCGCCGCTACCTGCTGCGCGCCGAGACGATCGCCTACGTCGAGCTGGGTGCCTCCACGGCACGCCCCGTCGGCTTCGTCCAGGGCTAATACCGGCCTTATCCGCCCCGCGGCACGCAAGCGTGCTGCGGTGGCATCCCACAGTCTTCGCCTGCACGCAGGTCCTTAAGCCGCGGCCACCCAAGGCTGCGGCCGGGTGTGTGCAGGTGCGTCGACTCGCACGGTGAGGGCCCACACTGTGGTCCCCGTGCATCCCTGTGCTCGCCCCGCACGCCACCTTGTACCGGCGTGCGGGGCGAGTGGTGTGTTTCTCCGGCTCCTCGGCGGCCGGAGTGCTGCTTCCGTCGGCGAGGGTGGTGGACCCTGGCGCGTTCGGGTGGGATGTGCCGGCCAGGGGTGGCTTCCCGCTTCGCTTGCCTGGGGTGCTGCGCGGTATGGTTGCCACATCTGCCACAGCAGTGTGCAGCTTCCCCGCCGCTCCGTGCTGTGCGCGCTTCAAGGGAAGCTGGCCTGCCGCCCGCCGTCTTTTTTCAGGTGTGGCGCGGACCTGCACCAGGTCACTTCGTCCACTTTTGCTTGTCGCATTCTTCCCCCCACGAGAAAGCACTGATGTCTCCTCACGACTCCGCAGACGCCCATCGCCGCCACCACCGACGTGGGGGCAGTTCTGCACGCGGGGGCGAATCCGCCTTCGCCCGGTTCGCTAGGAACTACGGCTGGCGCGCCTACGCCATCCCGGTGCTCATCGTGCTCACCGCGTGGGTCATCGTCGACATCGCCCGCACCCCCGACGCCACGGTCGACACCACCACCGTCGCGGAGCAGGGCACTGATTCTGCGGATGCGCGCGCCACGCGGGCCAACAGCCCCAACCCGGCTAAGCAGAAGCCCGTCAACCTGCGGGATGTGAGCGAACTGCCGCCCGGCGGGCCTTTTGCGGAACACGGCACCGACACCTACCACGTGGTGGGGCGGCCGGGACCGAAGGTCGGCGAGGGCGCGGAGAAGACCTACACCTACGTCGTCGAGGTGGAGGACGGCATCAATACCGCCGACTACGGCGGCGACGACGCCGTCGCCGCGATGATCGACGCTACCCTCAACGACCCGCGCGGCTGGACCCACGACCCCGACTTCGCCTTCCAGCACGTCGACGAAGCCCAGCTGCCGGCCGGGGAGGAACCCGATCTGCGGATCCAGCTCTCCTCCACGGAGACCACCCACAAGCACTGCGGCAACGACATCGAGATGGAGACCTCCTGCTTCACCCCCATCGGTAACCGGGTGCTCATCAACGAATCCCGCTGGGTGCGGGGTGCGGTGCCCTTCCAGGGGGACCTGGGCGCCTACCGCCAGTACCTCATCAACCACGAGGTGGGCCACGGCATCGGCTACGCCGCCCACGAGCCCTGCGGCGGCGATGGGGAACTGGCGCCGGTGATGATGCAGCAGACACTGAACTTGAACAACTCCCGCCTGCGGGAGATCGCCGAAGGGGAGATCTACCCCGACGACAACGCCACCTGCCGCTACAACCCCTGGCCGTACCCGGCCCTGTAACGCACAGGCACTGCCGCGCGGCGTGGCCGCGTGGAGGAGGTCCTGCCCGCCGAATGGTGGGGCAGGACTTTTTTCGTGCGGCAGCCCGTGCGCCCCGGGTGCGCGGTCGGGCTGCGGGCTACTACTGTGGGCAGCTATGAGTAGGACGGTACCGCAGACAGTTGTCGACGCATTCCGCATCTCCGGGGACCCGGACGAGGCGCTGGGCAGCAGCTGGGACTACGGCATCCGCTACGCAGGTGTCGTGCTCGCGGAGGTGGCCGACCCCGCCCGGGCGCGCACCTCCGCGGAGTTGCGCGACGTCCTGCAGATCGATGGGGTGCGCTGCGCGAAGCCTTTGCGCGCCACCGACGGGCGCGTCATCGTCGGCGGCTGGAAAGCCTCCACCTTCACCCCGGGCCCCCGGGCCAGCAACATTGACGAGCTCGTCATGATTGGCCTGCGGCTCGACGATGCCCTGTCCGCAGTGGAGGTCCCGTCGTTCACCCACGACCGGATTGCCCCGCCCTGGGAGGTTGCGGATGTCTTCCGCATCGCGGACCAGGCGGCGTGGTCGCCGCAGCCCTCGACGGTGCTGGAGCCCGGCTTGGACCTGGACGCGGAGCCCACCCCGGCGCTGCACTGGGCGCTGACGATGGCCGCCCGCCTGCAGGACTCCCTCGATCCGGAGCTGCTGCAGGTGCCGCAGCAGGTGTGCCACGCCGACCTCGTCGGCACGACCATCACCCCGCAGGGGCAGGCACCGGTCATCACGGACATTGTGTGCGTGGCGCGCCCCTATGGCTACACCAGCGCCCTGGCGATGGTCGACGGGTTGCTCGCCGAGGTCGTCGATGATGGTGTGCTCACCCGGCACACGAACATCCCCCACATTCGGCAGATGATGCTGCGCGCCCTGCTGTACCGCGTGTTCGTGCACGCACTCCACCCGGAGGCGACGCCGGCGATGCGCACCCACATCGAGCGGGTGGAAAACCTCCTCACCGAGCGGGGATAAGACCGCTTCCCCGCAGCCCACCGGCTGGGGGTGTGGATAACTCCTGCCCGGTGGTGGAAGCCTGTGGATGGCGCGGCCGGTGGGAGTGCGTCCTGTGCCGGCGGTGGGCGCTGTCGCCGGGGTGTCCCGGGGAGCAGTGCTGCCGGAGTTCATGCTGCGTGCAGGTGTGTGCGGGCGGCACCGGTGGTGGTCGAGTGCGGCCCTGCGGTGGGGTGCAAGGGTGGATCGCCCCGCAGGAGTGCAGGGTGCGGGGTGTGGCTGTGCGGCCTGCGGGCTGTGGGGGAGTGGTCCTGGGGGTTTGACGCCTCCACCAGGTGTGCGAAAAAGTGTTCTAGTCAGAACTTGGGTGGGGCGCTACAGTGGAACCCGATCCGCGACGAGGCAGACCGCCCCGCCGCACACAGCACACACATGGGGAGAGTGATTCGTCGTGAGCAGCAGCACCACCGGCACGCCAGCCGCGGCAGGCGGGGACGCGCAGGAGGCCACCCGGCCGCCGCGGCGACAGCTGTCCACCATCAACCCCCGCGTCGTCATCGCCCGCGACGAGCGCGGTGACGTCCCCCAGGTGCAGCACCCCGAGCACGCCGCCGCGCTGCTGGGGGCCAGCGGCCAGTGGCGGGTGACCGGCCCGGCAGGGTCAGGTGTCTCGACCCTGCTCGTCGACGCCGTGCTGGAGAAAATCGCCGTCGGCGTCCACCCGGACCGCATCTGCATCCTCACCGGCTCGAAGGAGTCCGCCGGGCGCATCCGGCGGATTCTCGCCGCCCGCCTGGCCGGCACCCCCTTCGCCGCAGCGCAGTCGATGATCCGCAGCGTCCACGGCTTCGCTTTCGCGATCCTGCGCGACTACAGCGCGGCCACCCACACCACCCCGCCCCGGCTGCTCACCGGCGCGGAACACGACGCCATCATCCGGGAAATCCTGCTGGGCTCCGCCGAAGACGGCGGTGTCTACTGGCCGGAGCGCGTGCAGCCCGCACTTCCCCTCGTCGGCTTCGCCCGCGCTCTGCGCGACTTCCTCCTCCGCGCCGAGGAACGCGGTCTGTCTCCCCAGCAGCTCCGCGAGTGGGGTGCAACCTACGACCGTGACCTGTGGGTGGCGGCCGGCGACTTCCTCGCCGAATACCGGGCGATTGCCACGCTGTCCGGCCGGAATCAGCTCAACGCCTCGGAACTGACCAGCCGGGCGCTCGCCGCGCTCAACGACCCCCAGGCGAGCGCCCTGCGGGAGCGCATCCTCGGTGACATCGACACCCTCGTCGTCGACGACGCCCAAAACTTGGATCCCACGGCCGCCCGGCTCGTGGAGGAACTCCGGGGCGTGGTGCCCACCAGCATCATTGGCGGCGACGTCGAGCAGGCCGTGTTCCGCTTCCGCGGCGCCGACCCCCGCTACTTCGCCGACCTTGAGGTCCCCGCAGAACACAGCATCACCTTGACCGGCACCTACCGTCACCCCACGACGGCAGCGCTCGTGACCTGCACGCGGGCCGCCACCCAGCCCGCCATCGTTGCCGACACCCTGCGCCGCAGCCACCTGCTCGAGGGGCGCGCCTGGTCCGACCACGTCGTCATCGTCCGCGAAGCCGGCCACATCCAGCGCCTCAAGCGGGCGCTGCTCGCCAACGGGGTGCCCGTGCACCAGGACTCCACCGACATGGTGCTCAGCGAACAGCCGCTGATCCAACAGCTGCTGTTGGCGCTCACGGGTGCGCTGCGGGCACTGACCCCCGCCGAAGTGGAATCCCTCGTGCTGGGCCCGGTTGGTGGCGCCGACCCGGTCACGCTGCGGCGACTCATTCGCGGTCTGCGTCAATCGGAGATGGCCCGGGGCGGCAATCGCCGCGCCCTCGACATCCTCGTGGACCTGCTGAGCCCGGAGTCCCTGCAGGACGCCGAGGACTCCGCCGGCGCGCGCGAAGCAGAACTGGCCGCCGCCTTCGCCCACCTCACCGACAGTGAGCTGGCGATCTTCACCCGCCTGGAGAACGTCCTCCGGGCCGGGCGCGATGCGCTCGCCCGCAAGGACTCCGTCGAACAGATCCTGTGGTCCGTGTGGCAAGCCACCGGGCTCGACGTGAGCCTCACCGCAGTCGCCCTGCGCGGTGGCGCCCGCGGCTCCCAGGCGGACACCGCACTCGACGCCATGATGAACCTCTTCGACATGGCCGGCGACTTCGCCGAACGCCGCCCCACCGCCGGCATCCAGAGCTTCATCGACGCCGTCAACGAACAACAGCTGCCGACCGCAGCCCGCGACCGGCGGGCCGCCACCCCGGACGCGGTCACCATCCTCACCGCCCACGGTGTGGCCGGACAACAGTGGCCCGTCGTCATCGTCGCCGGGGTACAGGAAGACTCCTGGCCCACCATCGGCGAGACCGGCACCCTGTTCGGGCAGGAAGAGCTCGTCGACCTGGCCGGCGAGGGCATTGACCCCCGCCTGCACGTCTCACGGGCCGGCGAGCGCCTCGCCGAAGAACTCCGGCTGTTCCATATGGCGCTCAGCCGCGCGACCGACACCCTCGTCGTCACCACCGTCGACAGCCCCGAGGACGCCCAGCTGGTGCCCTCGCGGTTCCTCGACGACCTCGATGACAGCTTCGTGCGCCTTCGCGGCGAAGACATTATGGCCGGCCTTATCCCGCCCATTGGTGCCGCAGCGGATGCGGAGGACGCCGTGGGCGACGATGCCCCGGGCGCGGGCGACAGCGCTGCGGTGCTGGCCACCGAAACCCCCGAGGAGGAACTCGCCCTGTTCACCCTCGGCGACACCGATGGCAGCCTGGCCGCCCAGCGGGACGCGCTCGTGGAAGCCACCGAACAGCTCGTGCTGCCCAGCCCGCTGCTGGCGGTGCCGACACTCGTGGCAGAACTCCGCCGCGTCGCCAGCTCCGATGAACACCCCCGCCTCGCCGACCAAGCCGCCACCCAGCTGGCGCGGCTCGCCCACGCGGGCATCCACACCGCGCACCCCGACTACTGGTGGGGCGAACTCCCGCCCAGCACGGCGAGGCCGCTCGTGCCGGCAGGCGACCCCGTCACGCTCTCGCCCTCCCAGGTCGAATATGTCACCGCCTGCCCGGCGCAGACCGTCATCAGCCGCATGCTCGCCCAACCCATCGGCGACACCATGGTGCTGCGGCGCGGCACCCTCGTCCACGCCGCCGCAGAAGCAATGGCCCGGGGCATCCCCCTGAAGGCCATCCGAGGGCTGGTGCACGACGTCTACGACGTGTTCATCACCGGGCCCGACTGGGAAGTCGCCCGCCTCCACGCAGCCCTGGACACCACCCTCGACAACACCGCCGCCTGGGTGCGCGCCCGCGGCGGGGTGCTTGAGGGGCTTGACCTCGAGGCTGTCGTCGACGTGGACCTGCGCGTCCGCGAGCACCCGCTGCGCGCCGCAGAGGGCGACGACGCCGCTCGCGCAGCCGAGGCCGGTGCCGCAGACGGCACCCAGGTGAGGATCCGGGGCCGCGCCGACCGCATCGAGCACCACAGCGACGGGCTGCGCATCGTCGACATCAAAACCGGCAGCGCAGTCAGCCAGGCGAAGGCAGAAGCCAACCTCCAGCTCGCGACGTACCAGCTGGCGCTCACCCACGCGCACCAAGCCCCGGACGGGGCGTATCGCACCGCCAAGGAAGGCCAGGGGCAGACGGTCGCGGGCGCGCAACTCGTCTACGTGGGCCACGCCGCCCGCACCACCATCGTCACCCAACGCGACCAGGCCGCCCTCGACGAGGACCACCGGGAAGAGTTGGGGGCGATCCTCGCCCGCGCCGCCCGCAACCTGCGCGGCCCCAGCGTCCTGGCCCAGCCGGGACCCCACTGTCAAAGCTGCCGCCTGACCACGATCTGCCCGACGACCGCCGAAGGGACTGTCACCACCGATGCTTAACACCCCTGACCCCACCCAGCAGGCCGCCCGCGAACCCTTCGTCAGCGCGGAAGAGCTGTCCCGGTGGTTGCGGCAGCCGTTCCCGCCCACCGCCCAGCAGGCCGCCGTCATTACCGCGCCGGCGGAGCCCCTGCTCGTCGTCGCCGGTGCTGGTGCCGGCAAAACCGAAACGATGGCGGCCCGTGTCGTCTGGCTCGTCGCCAACCGCTTCGTCGACGCTGACGCCGTCCTCGGCCTTACCTTCACCCGGAAAGCCGCCCAGGAGCTTGGCCTGCGGATCCGGCACCGGCTCAAGGCACTGTCGCAGGCCCCGGAACTGCCGCTCATTGACGACGACGGGCAGCTGGCCCGCAGCCTGGCGACCGCCAACCCGACGGTGCTGACCTACGACTCCTATGCCGGACGGCTGGTGCGCGAGTACGGGCTGCTGCTGCCCGTGGAACCATCCGCGCGACTCATCAGCACCACGGAGTTGTTCCTCATCACCCGCGATGTCGTGTCCTCCCTGCGGGGAGAGCTGCACTTGGCCGACAACTACGGGCTGAAGAACATCGTCAGGCAGGTCATGGACCTGAACAACGAGCTGGACAACCACCTCATTGGTACCGACGTCGTGCGGGAGGAAACCACCGCGTTCCTCGCCGAACTGCAGTCGCTGCCGCCGTCGAAGCGTGCGAAAAACCCCGAAGGCATCACCAAGGACACCCGGGACGCCATGGACGCCCAGCAGCGCCGCCTGGCGTTGCTGCCGGCGGTGGACGCGCTGCGTGCGGAGCTGCGTCGCCGCAACGTCATGACCTTCTCCGAGCAGATGAGCGTCGCCGCCCGCGTCGCCCGCCTGCGCCCGGAAGTGCGCGAGTCCCAGCGGGCCCGCTTCCGCGCGGTCATGCTCGACGAATACCAGGACACCTCCGCCGCGCAGCGCATCCTGCTGTCGAACCTCTTCGGCGACCCCCACCCGAGCACCCCGGTGACGAGCAGCACGCAGCCGGCAGCGGACGAGCGTGAGCTCAGCTCCGTGGCGCGCGGCATCGCGGTGACAGCCGTCGGCGACCCCATGCAGGCGATCTACTCCTGGCGCGGCGCGACGGCGAGCAACCTGCTGGAGTTCGTCCGCGACTTCCCCCGCGTCGTCGCCGACACTCCGGCAGGCGCGGACGGCGAGCAGGCACCGGTGCTGCGGCTCGAGGGCGCCGAGATGCGGGAACTCACCACCTCCTGGCGTAACCCGCCGGAGGTGCTGGAGCTCGCCAACGACGCCACCGTCGGCCAGTTGGGTGCGCTCGACAGCAGCTCACGGATCGTCTCTCCGCTGCAACCCCGCGCCGGTGCCCCCAGCGGCACCGTGATTCTGGGGCGCTACGCCACCGCGGCCGAGGAGATCGACGCCGTCGCCGACATGCTGGCCGAGGACTTCTACGCCCGGCGTGCCGAGGGCAAAGAATTCACCGGTGCGGTGCTCGTCCGCAAAAACGCCCAGACCGCCCCCATGGCGGCAGCGCTCGCCGCGCGCGACATTCCCTTCGAGATCGTCGGTCTCAAAGGCCTCCTCGACGTGCCGGAGGTCGCCGACACCCTGGCGATCGCCCGGATGCTCATCCACCCCCAGGATGACGTGGCCTCGTTGCGGATCCTCCTCGGCCCGCATGTGGGCCTGGGCTTGTCGGACCTGCGCGCCCTGGGGGTGCGTGCCCGCAACCTCGCCGGCCGCGTCAACCGACGCAACGTCACCACCGTCACGGATGAGGACGCGGCGGCCGCGCAGCCGATGCCGGAGGACGCACGCACTGTTGCCGACGCGGAGGAGAAGCTGGGGCTGCGGCTCGATGCGCCGGATCTGCAGGCGCACATCCTGGACCTGCTGCATGCCCGCAGCGCACGCGCCACCGACGAGGACACGTCCGAGTCCCCCGAGCAGCCGCTCGACGCGGCGGCGTGTGAGACCTTTGCCCGGGAGCTCGCGGGCCTACTCGACCAGTCGGACGACACCACCGTCGGCCTCGCCGACGCTGTCGCCGACCTCGGGGAGCGGGAACGCTACAGCGAGGAGGGCTACCGCCGGCTCAGCGTGCTCGCCAGCGAACTGAGAGAGCTGCGCACCAACAGCCTGGGCGGCAGCCTCACTGACCTCATCAATGACATCGACTCCGTGGTGGGGCTGCGCAGCGAAGTCCTTGCCCGCGAAGACACGCGCAGCCGCGCCCGTGTGGGCACCGCCCACCTCGACAAGCTCGCGGAAGAAGTGGCGAACTATGCGCGCATCCCCGGGGCAAGCTTGGCGGGAATGCTGGACTACTTCGACCTGGCGCGCGCCCACGACCTCGGCCTCGAACGCGGCGATGTTGCCGTCAGTGGCGATCGAGTCCAGCTGCTCACCGTGCACAAAGCCAAGGGGCTGGAGTGGGGCACCGTCGCCGTCATTGGTGCGACCTCCCGGGTGTACGGCATCAAGGGCGTGAGCACCTGGGTGACCACGCCCGGCATGATGCCGACGGCGCTGCGCTCGGACGCGGACGGTGGTGTGGCGCATCGCTTCGGCGCGCCGGTGCTCGACACCAGTGAGGTCGACACCCAGCAGGCGTTGAGTGCTGCGGTGAAAGCCTTCAAGCAGGAACTGTCCTCCAACGAGCTCGGCGAGGTGGAGCGGCTGTTCTACGTCGCACTGACCCGGGCGGAACGCACCCTCATCGTGACCTCCGCGGCGGCCAACGGTGGGCAGAAGGAAGACCCGCCGTTTTCCGTGCTGCAGGCCCTCATGCAGGCCCACCCGGAACTGGTGCGGGATACGACCGGCGCATTCGCGTGCGCCACGGGCGACACGGCGCCTGTGGCGGCGGACGGCCCGTCGCCGGCGACTGCCACCACGCCCGCAGCGGACGCCCCGGCGGGCTTCTACGCCAGCGTGGAGGTGCCGGAAGGCTCCCTGCCGTTCCCGCGGGAGTTCCTCGGCGCCCGCGCCGTGGGCGTGCACCGCGCCGCCGAGCGCACCCGCGCCGAATACGCGCGCCTCGCGGCCGAGCAACACTCGGCACAGGACGCCGACAGCACTGACACCACCGACAGTGCTGCCGGGCCCGCGTTGTGGGCGCGGGACGTCGACGCGATCATCGAGGAAGCCCGCCGCGCGGAAACCCCAGAGGTCACCGTCCGCATCGGCGACGAACTCACCGCCTCCGACGTCATCTCCTTGCGCAAGGACCCGGAAGAGTTCGCGAAACGCCGCCGCCGACCCCGGCCGTTCAAGCCCAACGCCTACGCCAAGCGCGGCACCGCCCTCCACCAATGGATCGAGGACTACTACGGGGCCACCAGCCTGCTCGACGACGATGAACTCCCCGGCATGGGGGAGGAGGACGTCACCCCGGCGCAGCTGAAAGAGCTCAAAGAAAAATTCCTCGCCAGCTCGTGGGCGGACCGGCAGCCCGTCGCCGTCGAGTACCCGTTCACGGTCTCCCTCGGCGGCAAAATGGTGACCGGGCGTATCGACGCCATCTTCCACAGCGGCGACGACATCACACGCGGGTGGCAAGTGGTCGACTGGAAGTCGGGAGTCCCGCCGAAAGGTAAGGAACTCCAAGATGCAGCGATCCAACTTGCGGTGTACCGTTACGCACTCGCACAATTGCTGAAGTCCATCACCCGTGACGACCTGGCGGGGAGCACACATGTCGCTGCTCACCACGGTGGTCGCCTCACTGAGGCGCTGCGGGACATCATGGCGCGCACCCAGGCCTCCACCCGGGAGTTGCGTGACATCGATCTCGCAGACATTGACGCGGGCTTCTATTACATCGGCTTCGACCACTTCGTGGTTCCCCGCCACCTCCCCGACATCGAGGAGCTGTCGAAGCTGGTCACCGCGAGGCAGTAACCCCGCGCACGCGGCGCGTGCGCGACGGAGACTGCCGCGGATTCTGTGCTGCCGCCAGCAGCCTAGAATCCTCGCACCTGTGGCACGCCGGGCGGTGCTCCGCGAGATGCTCACTCGCGTCACCTGCCAGGTCGTGCCGGACGATGCTGACGCGCGCACGTCGCAGGCCGCAGACGCGCCCGTCCCCCAACCGTTGAGCTAGAAAGTGAGCGTGCAGCGAAGTGCCGTCTCGAATTCGCGCGAACCTGCGCAGCGACACCGAACTGGTCGACCTGCCCGACCACGCACTGCTGGGAATTATCCGCATCCCGCCGCCGCGGACGTTTAGCCCCTGGCTGCTGATCACCCGCCGCATCGTCTATGCGATTTTCCTCATGGCTTTTGTGGCGTTCATCGTGTGGGTCGACAAGGGCGGCTATACCGAAGACCTCACCTTCATCGACGCCATCTACTACTCCGCGGTGTCGCTGTCGACGACGGGCTACGGTGACATCGCCCCGATCACCCAGCACTCCCGCTTGGTCAACATCTTCATCATCACCCCGATCAGGATCCTGTTCCTGATCCTCTTGGTCGGTACGACGCTGTCCGTGCTGACCGACGAAACGCGCCGCACCCTACAAATCCAGCGCTGGAGGAAAAACATGCGTGACCACACCGTCGTCGTCGGCTACGGCACCAAGGGCCGCAGTGCGGTCTCCGCGCTGCTGGCCGACGGAGTCTCGCCCGCCAACATTGTGGTCGTCGACACCGACAAGGACGCCCTCGAGGTGGCGGCCCTGCGCGGCCTGGTGACCGTGGTGGGTTCCGCCACGAAGGCTGATGTGTTGAAACTCGCCGGCGTGGCCCGCGCTAAGGCTGTGGTCGTCGCCCCCAACATGGACGACACTGCGGTGCTGGTGACCTTGTCGGTGCGTGAGATCGCGCCGAATGCCACCATCGTGGCCTCTGTCCGCGAGTCGGAGAACGTGCACTTGCTGCGCCAGTCGGGCGCGGATTCCGTGGTGATTTCCTCCGAGACCGCCGGCCGCATGCTGGGGCTGGCGACCGTCACCCCGACCGTGGTGGAGATGCTCGAGGACCTGCTGAGCCCCGACGACGGATTGGCGATCGCGGAGCGGATCGTCTCCGCGCAGGACGCGGGCAAGTCCCCGAAGGAGCTCGCGCCGCTGGCTCTGGGTGTGGTGCGCGCCGGCGAACTGCACCGCATCAACACCCCGGAGGCCCGCACCGTGCTGGCGGGCGACAAGCTGCTGTTTATCCGCGGGTTGGCGAACCCGGAGGAGCAGTCCACCCCGACCATCGGCCGCTAGGCGAAGGGGCCCGCAGCCTATGGCGCAGTTGTTGCAGCTGACAAAAACCCTCGACATTGCCCTCGGAGCCGATGGCACCCCGGTGTGGGTGGACTTCGATGATTCCCAGGCACACCCTGCCGAGACTGTGGCGGAGCACCTCGCGGCACCCGCGGCCCCGCACGTGGTCGCGACGACACCTGCCGCAGGTGTGCCTGCCACGGGGGCTGCGGGAACTGCTGTCCCGGGACTGGGGTACCTCGCGCAGGTGAGCCCCCACCGGTGGGCGGCACTCGTTGACGAGGACACCGTGGCCGCGGTTGCGCTCGCGCACGGTGGGCGGGTGGCGAACCTGCGGGAGGTTCTCGGCACCCAGGGCGACTGCCCTGACCTGTTGGCGGCGGCCGGGTATGTGAAAAATCAGGAAGCGCACCGCTTCCACCCGGGTGATGGCACCCCCTTGACCTTCGACGAGCAGGGCCGCGTGGGCACCTCGGAGTTCGGGGCGCCGTTCTTTCCCCGCCTTGACCCGGCGGTCATCGGGCTGGTGGAATGCGCCGGCCGGGTGCTCGTGGGCCGCAACCGGATGCGCCCGGACTTTTTCTCCCTCATCGCCGGCTACGTCAGCCCCGGGGAAACCCTCGAGGCGGCGTTCGCCCGGGAGGTGTGGGAGGAAACCGGCCGGCGGGTGGGGCAGGTGCGGTATCTTGGCTCCCAGCCGTGGCCGACCTCCGGGGCATTGATGCTCGGAATGTACGGCGTCACCGACGACGTCGACGCCGTCGGCCCCTGCGATGGGGAGCTCATCGAGGTGCGCTGGTTGCGCCGCGAGGAGGTGCTCTCCGGGGCGCTGCCGCTGTCGCCGCCCGGCTCGATCGCCCACCAACTTCTCGACTACTGGGCGCACAACACCCAGGCTTTCACCCCGCAGAAGAGCATTTTCTCCCATGATTGATCTTGACGCCCTCGATGACGACCAGCGGGTCGCCGCCACCGCGCCCCGCGGCCCGGTGTGCATTCTCGCGGGTGCCGGCACCGGCAAAACCCGCACGATCACCTACCGGATCGCGCACATGATTGACACGGGGTTTGTCAGCCCCAACCGGGTGCTGGCGGTGACCTTCACCTCCCGTGCCGCCGGCGAGATGCGGCACCGCCTCGGGCTCATGGGCATCGGCGGGGTGCAGGCCCGCACCTTCCACGCGGCGGCCCGCCGCCAGCTGAGCTACTTCTGGCCCCAGATCGCCGGCAACCTGCCGTGGAAACTGGTGGACAACAAGTTTCCTCTCGTGGGTCGCGCGGTGCGTGGCGCCGGCCTGGAGAACAACACCGACATGGTGCGCGACGTGCTCAGCGAAATCGAGTGGGCGAAAGCCTCGCTGATTTCCCCCGATGCCTACCCGGCGGCGGTGGATTCCTCCCACCGCACCGCGCCCGCCGACCCGCAAAAAGTCGCGCAGGCTTACCGCCTGTACGAGCAGTCGAAAACCACCCCGGAGGGGATGCTCCTCGACTTCGACGACCTGCTGGTGCACACCGCCGGTGCGTTGGAAAGCTCCGCGGCGATCGCGGAGGAGTTCCGCACCCAGTACCGCAGCTTCGTCGTCGACGAGTACCAAGACGTCACCCCCCTGCAGCAGCGGGTGTTGGACGCCTGGCTGGGGGAGCGTGACGACGTCACCGTTGTCGGCGACGCCAACCAGACGATCTACTCGTTTACGGGTGCGACGCCGAACTATTTGCTCAACTTCTCCCGGAAGTACCCGCACGCGTCCGTGACGCGCCTGCAGCGCGACTACCGTTCCACCCCGCAGGTCACGGACCTGGCGAATACCGTGATCGGGCAGGCCACCGGCCGGGTGGCCGGCACCAGGCTCACCCTGGAGGGCATGCGGCCCGCCGGCCCGGAGCCGACGTTCACCTCCTATGATGACGAGCCCGCCCAGGCGCGCGGCGTGGCCCGCCGGATCGGGCAGCTGCTGCAGCAGGGGGTGCCGGCCCGGGAGATTGCGGTGCTGTACCGCATCAACGCCCACTCCGCCCTGTTTGAGCAGGCCCTGTCGGAGGAGAACATCCCCTACCAGGTGCGTGGCGGGGAGGGGTTCTACAACCGTCCCGAAATCCGTGCGGCCATCACCGAGCTGGTGCGGCTGTCCGGCCGCGATGATCTCCCCGAGGAGGCCACCGGGCCGGGGCTGGTGCGGCTGGTGCGGGCGGCGCTCGCACCGCTGGGGCTCACCCCCACCGAGCCGGAGGGCGCGCAGGCCCGGGAGCGGTGGCAATCGCTCAACGCGCTCGCCGAACTTGTCGAAGAGCTCGGCACCATGACGGGCGACTTGACCCTGCCGGGGCTCTTAGGCGAGTTGAAAACCCGGGCGGATGCGAAGCACCCGCCCGCGGTCGACGGGGTGACGTTGGCGTCGCTGCACGCCGCGAAAGGCCTCGAGTGGGATGCGGTGTTCTTGGTGGGCCTGTCGGAGGGCTCCCTGCCGATCAAGCAGGCCATCCAGGCCGGCCCGGAGCACATCGAGGAGGAACGCCGCCTGTTCTACGTCGGGATTACCCGCGCCCGGGAGCACCTGCACCTGTCGTGGGCGCTCGCCCGGCAGGAAGGGGCCCGCGCCTCCCGCAACCGCACCCGCTTCCTCGACGGCATTGTCTCCGACCCGAAGCCGGTGACCGCCGCCCACTCCAGCCGCAAGCAGGCGAACTGTCGGGTGTGCGGCCGGGTGCTGGACACCCCGGCGGCGAAAGTGTTGGGCCGCTGCGAATCCTGCCCCGGTGATACCGACCATGGCCTCGTGGAGCACCTGCGCCAGTGGCGCAAGCACACTGCGGAGGAGCTCGGGCAGCCGGCGTACATCGTGTTCTCTGATGCCACGCTGCTCGCCATCGCGGAGGCCACCCCGCGCACCCCGCACGAGTTGTTGAAGATCTCCGGGCTGGGGCCGGTGAAGCTGGAGAAGTTCGGCGAATCCCTCCTCGAGGCCCTCGACGAGTACGTCGGCTAAGGGCATCGACTAACGTCAACAACAGGTGCCGTCTTCTGCGGGCGTCGGCCGCGTCACGCACGTGCCCCACCCCGCGGGCGCGACTCGCCCCATCGTTGTTCGTCTCGTCGTTTTTTATCGCCCTTCAAGGATGCTGCTGCCGTGTCGGATCCTCGCTACACCCCCGTCGACCCCACCACCCGTCCCGCCGATCCCCGCACTGGGGGTCTGCCCGGCATGCCGGCCACCGGGGTGCCGATGACGCCGATGGCTGGGCCGCTGGTGCCGCCCGGGGGCACCCCGGCACCGCGCCGCGGCCGCCAGGCTGTGGCCGTGATGACCAGTGTGCTGGCATCGGTATGGATTGGCTTTTGGGCGCTGGGTGCGGTCGCGTTCGCCGTGTCTGACATGTACCTGGCCCTGGCGGGTGCCCTGGTGTCGATGGCTCCGGGCGTGTGGTGGCTCTCCCACCGCAGCACCGTCAAGGGTTTCGCCCGCGCGGACATGCGTCCGCCGTGGGCGCCCGGCGTCTTCACCGGCATTGGTCTTGCGGTGGTCACCGCGTTTGTGGGTTTCCTGCTCATGGTGGCCGGTGCCGGCATTGAGGAGCAGGTGGAGACGACGAAGTCCCCGGCGGGGGTGGAGGCGCCGGCGAAGAACAACGATGCCAAGTCGGAGAAGTCCGACAAGAAGGACACCGGCGATACCGACGGCAAGGTCGAGAAGGCGGAGAAGGCCGAGAAGAAGGACGAGGGCGGCAAGGCGGAGAAGTCCGACAAGGACTAACCCCCGTCAACGGCGGTGGTGTGGGGCTACCGTGGCCCGGGTTAGCCCCGGCAGGTCCGGCAGTGCTGTGTCCCGGGTGGGGCGGGCCTCTACTCGCCAGCCCTGCTGAGCTCACTGATGCGGTCTTTGCGCACCTCCGCCAGCACACTCGCCCGATCGTGGCAGTCCGGGCAGCGGGGATCCGGCAGCACTACATCGGTGGAGTACTCCCACGTTGTCGGCGACAGCCGAATCCTTAAACCCGGCCGAAACACATGATTATCCAGGTGCGGGGCGTCGCGCTGCCGGTCGAGGGCGACGAGCAGCGGGGCCAGGTTCGTGGCCGCTGTGCGCGCCGCGAGCTCTAACCAGTCGCCCGCCATGCTGGCCACGCCCACAGGCGGGGTGGCTGCCGGCAGGGTGGCGCCCGCAGCCGCTGGAGTGGGTGCGCGCCGGGCGGCAGACGGGCGGGTGGGCTGGATTTGGGTGGCGATCTGCGGCCACTGAGGGTCATTTC
Organism: Corynebacterium sp. 13CS0277; assembly: GCF_002994655.1. GTDB lineage: Bacteria > Actinomycetota > Actinomycetes > Mycobacteriales > Mycobacteriaceae > Corynebacterium. The sequence continues at coordinate 77,880 of NZ_PPDL01000011.1, read as the reverse complement.
TGCGGCGGCGTAACTCCTCGCACACTACGCAGGGGCCCTCCCCGCGCAGGTGCAGGGGACCGATCTCGATGTGGCGCCCGGTGAACGTCACCGGGATGATCGTCGACGGGTTATTCACCAGGGATTTGCAGAGTGCGCTCGTGGGGCGGGTGAAGTTCACCAGGATGATGGGGGTGTGCCGGGAGACGTGCATGATGGTGCGCAGCGGGTCGCTGCTGACACTGCGGTTGAGTGACAGGGGATGGTCCTGCAGCTGCGCTTTCAACTGTGCGGCGACTGCCTGTGCGGCGTCTGCCTGGCCCAGCACGACGGCGTGCAGGGGCCGGCGGGCGGTGTCCTCCAGGATGCCGGCGTGCATGAGGTCGGCGATGACGGTGCGCGCCCGATGCTGGCTCATGCCCGCCTTCACGAGGGCGCGGGTGAGCCTGCCGATGCCGATCGGCGTGCGTGCCGTGGTCAGGGCGGCGGCGACGCGGTGGATTTTTTCCTCCCCCGTGCACTGGAGGATCCCGTGGCTGGTGGCATCCATGCCGAACTGGATGCAGTCTTTGCCCCGCAGCAGCACCAGGGCGTGCGACGCTAGGCGGAGGGAGCGGATGGTGCCGTCGTCGTCGATGCGCGGCGGGGTGGCACGCTCATCACTGCGGGTGCGGGGTGCCGCTGGTGCAGTGCCGTCGCTGGGGTGGCTGCCTGTGAGGGCGTCGGCGACGGCGGCGGCCGCCGCAAGACCTTTGGTGCTCAGCTGCGCGGCCGCCCGGGTGAGCTCCTGGTGGGTGTGCGGCCGTGGCGGCGTGCCGGTGGCAGTGCCCGCACCCTGGTGGGCGGGCGCATCCGTGGCGGGGGCGCTTGCCGGGGCGCCGGTTGGGGTCGGGGTGGACGGTGGGGGAGCGGGCATGGGGAACCTCCTTAAAAAAAGAAGACAGGGGATGGGGATGGGGGGGGGTGCACACCCGTGCGTGCGCTTGCGAGCTTGTGCCCTGGCCGGCATCCCTCTAGGCACGATCTCGTGTCCATATGGTTCCTTAGTCGCCCAAAACTGGGAGTGTGTGGGCAGAGGCGACGCCACGCTCGTGCCAGGAGGGAGCTTCTCAGCGCGCCCGTGACACACCGTGCGGCAGGTGCGGGGTGCGCTGCCGCGTGGGGGTGCGACCCCTGTGAGCTGTGGCGTTGGGAGGTTATCCACAGGCCGCACTGCGGGCTCTTCCCGCGGGGCCGGGCAGCACATAGACTGCGTGCACTATGACGACGCAGAATCACACACACCACACCCCGAACTCACTCCACCACCCCGCAGCAGCGCCCGGGGGGTGCCGGCCGCCGGGGGAGTACTCTGTGCACCTCGAGCGCGTGCAGGCCATGCCCCGCCGCGCCCCGGGCGAGGAAATCCTCACCCTCGGCGGCGGGGCCGACGGCGCCATCGCGGTGAAGATCATCCGCTCCACGCGGCGGAAGAAGTCCATCCAGGCCAGCGTGGTCGACGACATGCTCGTCGTGCGGGTGCCCTATGGGCTGAGCCGCAGCGAAGAGCTGCGCTACGCGGAGGAGCTGCACCAGCGGCTGCAGCAGCGCATGGCCCGGGCGCGGAAGCGGGGCAGCGACGAGGACCTCCAGGCCCGCGCGGAGCGCCTCAACCGCCAGGTGCTCCAGGGGCGGGCCCGGATGAGCTCGATCCGCTGGGTGGGCAACCAGAATTCCCGCTGGGGTTCCTGCAGCCAGACCACGGGCACGATCCGGATCAGCGATAAGCTGCGCACCTGCCCCGACTACGTCATCGACGCGGTGGTGGTCCACGAGTTGGCGCACACCTTTTGTGCAGGCGGGCACGACGCGGAGTTTTGGTCCTGGGCAGATCGCGCACCCCAGGCGGAGCGCGCGAAGGGCTACCTGGAGGGCTACGGGCGGGCGTTGCGCATGGGGCTCGACCCCGCGACCCCGGCCCCGCCGATGGCGGACCCGTGGGCGGGGGAGGAACCCGCGCCCTCAAGCCCAGACGAGGACGACGGCGGGGAACTCACCCTGCTCTAAGGGCCTGCACCCCGCGCCGCCGCGGTCGTACCCCGCAGGGCGCGGGCCCACAAAAGACAAAAGGGGGTGGGGCACGCAGCTGTTCACTGTGTGCCCCACCCCTGTCAGTCGAACCCTTGCGGGCTACTTGTCGTCGGTGGTGGCGCCCGTGTCACCGTCGTCGGCGGGGTTTTCCCGCGACTCCGGGTCGACGTCGCCGGAGCCGAGCTTCTTCTCCAGGGCCTCGATCTCGGCAATCGGGTCGAAGTCCGCGTCGATGGTCTCATCCAGGAGACGGTCGATGAAGCGCGCCGGGTGGGCAATGTCCTCCGGGGAGGGCATGAGGTCGGGGTGCTCCCAGCAGGCGTCGCGGCGTTCCGCGCCGACGGCAGCGGTGGTGCGCTCCCAGAGGGTGATGGCGTCGTCGGTCGGCGGGGTGCCGATCTGGGCGCCGGTGATCGCCTCAAGCGCGGTGGCGCCGGTGCCGCCGGAGTCCCGGCGACGCTTCCATGCGGCCCGCAGTTCGGCTGCGTGCGGCAGGCGGTCGGCGACGGCCTCGGTGACGACGACGTCCACCCAGCCCTCGATGAGCGCCAGCAGGCTGCCGAGGCGGGGCGCGGCGTTCTCGTTCGCGCTGACCAGGCGGGGGGTGAGCTTCTCCCGGTCGATGTTCTGGAAGCGCTGCAGCGCCTCCTGGAAGTTCTCCGGGCTGATGTTGCCGAGCTCCTCGCGGATGTAGCGTTCGGCCTCAGAGCCGTCGATGAACGCGCCGGCGGCCCACTCCTCCATGCTGGACACGATCGACTCGGTCAGCCAGCCGACGTGCTTAAACAGGCGCTGGCGGGCGGCCTCCCGGGCGCAGGCGTACACCAGGGCCTCCTGGTCGGGAATGTCCAGGCCCTGGATGTCCTCCCGGAAGGTACGGGTCATAATCGCCACGACCGTGGGCGGCACCGCCGGCACACCCAGGTCAGTGCCGGAGACCACCGAGGTCGCGAGCTCCATGAGGGAGCGGGCCACCGTCGTGGACTCCGCGCTCTGGTTCTGGCGGCGCAGGAAGCGCTCCAGCTGCTGGAACATCGGCGGCTGCTGCTGGTTGTCGGCCTCGCCGAAGGAGAGCATCGGGTTGCTATTGAGCGCCTTGCGGGCGGGCTCTGCGAGCCGGAGCCAGAACGGCAGGGAGCCGCGGGCATAGTCCGCGACCGACCAGGCGGTCGCCTGCGCGCCCGCGGTTGGCAGCGGGGTCGTCGCATCAAGCCACAGTTCCGCCAGGCGGGTCGCCTCCTGCACGGCCGCCGCATCCTTACTCGCGGGGGCAGCATTGGCGGTTTCGAACCCCGGGCGCGACAACTGGGTCGACAGGGCGCGCTCCACCATGTCGACGGGGAGGAACGACTCGTCCTCGTCCGCGGTGGACTCGCCCGCGTCGGCGGGGGCGCCGAAGCCCGTCAGCCCGCCAAATAAATCCTCGAGCGGGTTCCGCCCGCCTGTACCGGTGGCGCCCCCAAAGGGGGAGGCCCCGCCGAAGATGAACGAGAAAGGATCAAAGGGGCCAGAGTTGTTGCCCTGATTGCCCTGCTTGTCGTTGTTGTCGTCATCGTCGTCGCGCGGGGCGCCGAAAGAAAAGCCAAATCCACCGTTACTCATACCGGCCAGGCTACCGGGGGGAGCATCAGCCGCGCTAGCGGCACCAGGGAAAATACTGCACGCCCTGAGCGAACACGCCCACGCCCCCGGCCATCATGGCCGCGACCACGGCCCCGCAGCCCGCATCCGCGCAGGCAGCGCCGCCGCGCACGGCGGGGGCGCGGGGCGCGGGAGTGGCACGCCCGGGGGTGGGGGCGCGGGTTTTGTACAGTGTGTGGTTGTGAATCGACGCTTTGCCACCTTGCTGTGGGGTTTCATCCCCGTCGCGGTTGCCACCACCCTCATTACCTCCAGCCACGTGCCCGGCACCGACATCGAACTCACGGTGCCGCTCGCCGCGGAGGGGCCCGGGCCGGTGTTCAACACCCTCGGCGCCGTGGACGGCGAGCAGGTCGTCAGCATCGAAGGCGTGCCGACGGATGCGACGACCGGCACCCTGTATATGACGACGGTGGCGGTGCGGCACAACATGCCCCTCTCGCAGGCGCTGAGCCGCTGGTTGACGACTGACGACACGATCGTGCCGTTGGATACCGTCATCCCGCAGAACAGCACCGCCGACGAGGTGGACCAGCAGAACAAGCTGGCGTTCGCCTCCTCGGAGCATTCGGCGACGGTCGCGGCACTGCGCTACCTCAACAAGAAGGTGACGATCGAGGTGGCTGACACGGTGCCAGATTCCCCCGCCGCGGGAGTGCTGGCCACGGGGGACCAGATTGTGGCGGTCGACGGCCAGCCCGTGGAGACCCCCAGCCAGGTGCAGAAACTCGTCATGGACAAGAAACCCGGCGAGGAACTGGAGGTGACGGTCCTCCACGATGGGGTGGAGCAGCACCACACGGTGACGCTGCAGGCGCGCCCCAACCTGCCGGAGGGCGCCCCGGAGATGCCGCAGCTGGGGGTGCTGATGAAGGCCTCCAGCGCCGACGGCGTCGAAGTGGAGTACAACCTGGAGGACGTTGGCGGGCCGTCGGCGGGCCTGGTGTTTAGCCTCACGGTCATCGACAAGCTGACGGAGGAGGATCTCCTCCAGGGGCACACGCTCGCCGGGACGGGCACCATCACCGGCGAGGGGGAGATCGGCCCCATCGGTGGTATCACGCACAAGATTGCCGCCGCGGCGGATGCGGGCGCGGAAGCGTTCCTCGTGCCGAAGGACAATTGTGCGGAGGCCCGCCGCGCGAAGGCTGATATCCCTCTCATTGAGGTCACGACCCTGTCGGACGCGGTCAGTTCCCTGCGTGCTTTCCGCAGCGGCGGCGAGTTCCCCACCTGCTAACCCCGCACACCCCCGACTGTGCTGTCAGCCTGGCCTGCAAGCGGCGCCGGCAGGCGAAGCCCTGCGGCAAGGGCCGTTTAGTCCGCGAGGTGCAGTTCCTCGATGACCTCGCGGGGATCCCGCTTATCGGTGCTCATCATGTGCTGCATGAGCACGCCCTTGTTGTTGTCGACCACGGTGACAATCGCGGTGGAGCCCAAGGTGGACCAGCCAACCACGGTGCTGCCGGTGTCTTTGACCACCCGGGAGGATCGCAGCTCGGTGAGCAGCTGGGTGGTGGATGCGGCTTTCGCGTCGGAGGCGAAGAACTGGAACTGGCCGACCTCCGGCCCGGAACACGCCGCCGAGTTCGGCACCCCGTTGGGCATGCAGGAGTCGAATTGTGCGAACAGGCTCCGCGGGGCGAGCGTGCCGAAGGTGCTGTAGGCCTCGGCCACGCCGACGCCGGTGAACTCCTGCGCGGACGTCGCCGCCGCCCGGCGGGCCTGGCTGGTGCGTTCCTCGGCGAGGTCACCCGAGTCTTTCTCCGGGGCGCTGGCCTCCGGGGCGAGCGGATCACTGGTCTGCGCCGCCCCCGGCGCATCCTTCGTGTCCGTCGCCTCGCTGGCCGCAGCGGCGGCGGTGGAGTCGCTTGCGGCCCGGGCAGACGTCGTCGCGGCCGTGGTCCGCACTGCAGCCGACGATGCTGCCTGCGTCGTTGTCGCCGCAGAGGACACAGGTCCCGCCGTCGTGGATGCCTCTGGCGCGCCGGGGAGTGCCTGCTGCGCGCAGCCAGTCGCCATGAGTGCGAGCGCGGCGAGCGCGCCGAGGGCTGCGGGGGTGCGGCGGGGGCTGGCGGCGTGGGGCTGCACGTGGTCGGTGGCGAGGGGGCGGGGTGTCACGACAGGACTCCTTATCGGACCGGCGGGGACAAGCGGTGGGATGCGAAGGGAAGAAAAGAACAGCAGAAGCGCGCCTGCGCGCGCTGCGCGCTGCGGACGAGCGGCCTAGTCGGCGTCCGCGGCGAGTTCGCCGTCGGCGATGCCGCTGGCCTGCAGGCTGGCGAACAGGGCCTGGATGACCGGGCGGCCGATGCCCTCCCCGCCGCGCAGCTCCACCTGGTCCTCGGCGAAGGGGCCCATGGCGTCGAGTTCTTCCTCCGTGGGGCGGACCTGGACGAGGGTGAGCTCCTGGCCGGTGGCGAGCACCCCACTGAACAGCCGCGCGGCCCGCGGTGTGGTGTCCTCATCGGGGGCGAAGAGGATCTCCTGGGCGAGCACGCAGCCGACGATGGTGCGCGGCCAGATGATGCGCTGAATGTAGTCGCCGAGTTCCTCGGTGCCGGGCTGCAGCTGCTCCGGGAGCTGCTGGACGACGGCCGTGAGCGGCGCATCATCCAATTGCGTTTCGTCGAGCACGTCCTCCACCAGGGCGGTGGGTACGAGAGCAAACAGGCTCGGCGGCTGATCCCAGCCTTCCGCGTGGACGAAATCCACCACGTCCATGACCGCCCGGTTGAGGGCGGGCGTGCTGTGCGGGGTGGTGGAGGCAGTGTCAGGGAAAGAAGTCACGTGTGCAGTCTTTCACGAATCGCGGTGGGTCCTCATCACGGGCACCCCGCAGGGCACATGGGTGCCTGTGCAGGGTGCCGGTGAGTGCCAGTGTAGGAAAGACGCGGCGCCCCTGTCGCCTGTCGGCACACACGGGATGGGGGTGGCGGGCACGCGCGCCGCACACGCCGCCTGCCACCGGTTGTCCACAACCCACCCCCTCCCCGCGCGCACAGGGGAAGCCTTTTTCGTATTGTGGGGAGCATGTGGCCTCACCCCGCCGCAGGACACCCACGTGGCTGTGGCGCAGTGAAGGGGCCCCAATGCTTGCCGCCGGGTGTGCGCGTCGCGCATCCGGCAGGCACGCCCCACACCTCGAGCCCTTGTCCCACCCAGTTTGGGTGGGGGAGTGGGCGGGCGTGTGGTGGCGGTATCACCGACGTGAGACAAAGATCCAAGGAGTTGTGGTGGCTGAACGCCTCGCAAAGAAAAAATCGGTCTCCCGCCCCTCCAGCTGGGTGGCGTGGACGATCGTTATCGTGTCGTTGGCGGCGACCATTCTGCCCATCGTCATCGGCATGTCGACGGACTGGCTGTGGTTCCACGAGGTGGCGTACACCCGGGTGTTCACCACGGTGCTGTTCGCCCGGGCGAGCCTGTTCCTCGGCGCGGGTTTAGTGTCCGCGGCGGTCGTGTGGGCGGCGATGTTTATTGCCTACCGCACCCGGCCGGCAGAACTGTTCGATCTGGAGCCTGAGCACCCGGTCGCCATGACCCGGCAGATGGTGGAGAACTTCCGCCGCACCCTGTTTGCGGTGGTACCCCTCGTGTTCGGCGTCGCCATGGGCGTGATTGCCCAGGCGAACTGGTCGACGGTCATGCTGTTCCTGCACCGCACCACCTTCGATAAGCGGGACCCCCAGTTCGGCTACGACTACGGGTTCTACGCCTTCGTGCTGCCGCTGTTGCAGCTGGTGGTGGGGTTGGCGTCGCTGCTGCTGGTGGTGGCGTTCCTGCTGGCACTGGTGGGGCACTACCTCACCGGCGGCATCCGCGTCGGCAACCGCCTGGCGGGGGTCAAGGGCCAGGTGTCCTCGGCGGCGCGCGTGCAGCTGGCAGTCACCGGTGGGCTGTGGGCCCTGGTGAAGGTGGCCAGCTACTGGCTCGACCGCTTTGCCCTGCTGTCGAATAAGCACGCCGCGTTCATGGGCGGCTCCTACCGGGACATCAACGCCACCCTGCCGGCGAAGACGATCCTCATGGTCATCGGTGTGCTGGTGGCGATCGCGTTCTTCACCGCCGTGGTGTTTAAGGATTTGCGGATCCCGGCGCTGGGCACCGTGCTCATGCTGGTGGCCTCCCTGGTCATTGGCCAGGCGTGGCCGCTGGCTGTGGAGCAGTTCTCCGTCGCCCCGAACCGTCAGGCGAAGGAGTCGGAGTACATTGGCCGCAACATTGAGGCCACCCGCTACGCCTTCGGGCTCACGGACGCGAACGTCGTCTACGAGAACAACTGGGGTGCCCAGGGGGCGAGTGATGAGGAGGTCGCCGGTGATTGGGCGACGCTGAACAACATTCGTCTGCTGGACCCGAAGATCCTGTCGAAGACCTTCACGCAGCAGCAGCAGCTGAAGAACTTCTACGGCTTCCCCGCCACGCTCAACATGGACCGCTACACCGTCGACGGGGAACTCCGCGACTTCGTGGTGGCGGCCCGCGAGCTCAACCCGGAGGAGCTGAGCGACAACCAGCGGGATTGGATTAACCGCCACACGGTCTACACCCACGGCAACGGTTATGTTGCCGCGCAGGCGAACAAGGTCGACGAGGTGGCCCGCGATGTGGGCTCCATTCGTGGCGGCTACCCGGTGTATACGGTGGCGGACCTGCAGACCCTGCAGCGCCAGGCTGCCGACCCGGAGGCGGAGAAGCTCGGCATTGAGGTCACCCAGCCGCGGGTGTACTTCGGTCCCGTGATCGCCGGCAACGACCCCACGGTCGACTACGCGGTGGTGGGCCCGACGGGCTCCGGCCCGGTGGAGTACGACACCGATTCCTCCTATTACACCTACACCGGCAGCGGTGGTGTGCCGATCGGCAACCCGTTGAAGCGCGCCCTGTTTGCCGCCCGCTACCAGGAGCTCAACCTGCTGCTGAGTGACCGGGTGGGCGCGGAGTCGAAGATCATCTTCCAGCGTGACCCACGGACCCGCGTGAAGAAGGTGGCACCGTGGCTGACCGCCGACTCGGCCACCTACCCGGCGGTCATCGACGGTCGCATCAAGTGGATCGTCGACGGCTACACCACGCTGGATAATCTGCCCTACTCGCAGCGCACCTCCCTCACGGACGCCACCCAGGACTCCCGCTCCGACGGGGTCAACGCCGCACTGGCTGTCTCCCAGCAGGTGGGCTACATCCGCAACTCCGTCAAGGCGGTCGTCGACGCCTACGACGGCACCGTCGACCTCTACGAGTTTGATGAGAACGATCCGGTGCTCAAGGCGTGGGAGGGCGTGTTCCCCGGCACGGTGAAGCCGAAGTCGGAGATCTCCGACGATCTGCGGCAGCACCTGCGCTACCCGGAGGACATGTTCAAGGTGCAGCGCGACCTCATGTCGAAGTACCACGTCGACGACCCGCGGACGTTCTTCACGGGTGACGCGTTCTGGTCGGTGCCGAAGGACCCGACCAGCCAGGACGAAAAGCGGGAGACCAACCAGCCGCCGTACTACGTGGTGGCAGCGGATCCGAAGACGAAGGAGCCGAGCTTCCAGCTCATCTCCCCGTTCCGTGGTTTGAACCGCGAGTACCTGGCCGCCCACATGACGGTGAGCAGCGACGCCGACAACTATGGCCGCATCACCATCCGTATCCTGCCGACCGATACCCAGACCCAGGGCCCGAAGCAGGCGCAGGACATCATGATGTCCTCCGATGAGATTGCCCGCGACCAGACGCTGTGGAAGAACACCAACACGCTGCGCTACGGCAACCTGTTGACCCTGCCGGTCGGCGGCGGCGAGATCCTCTACGTGGAGCCGCTCTACACGGAGCGCAAGGGGCAGGAGTCCGCCTTCCCGAAGCTGCTGCGCGTGCTCGTGAGCTACAAGGGTCGCGTCGGCTACGCCTCCACCATCGCGGAAGCGCTCAGCCAGGTGGGCATCAACCCCCGGGAGGCGAGCGACCTGAAGGACGCCATCGAATCCGGCGAACTTTCTGGCGCTGTTGATGCGGCACCGGCCGAGGCCTCCGCCCCGGCGAAGGATGGGGAGAAGGCCCCGGCGCAGCCCGCCGCCACCGGCGCGCTGCCGAGCGGTGACGGCGTGGAGCGCATCAACAAGGCCCTCGATGCGCTGCGCGACGCCAAGGGCAAGTCCTTCGAGGAATACGGTCGGGCCATCGACCAGCTGGATGCGGCTGTTGCCGACTACCAGCGCTCCCAGGGGCAGACCCCGGCGGAGCTCAAGCCCGCCAACTAACACCCAAGGCACCCCGTTGCATGCTGCGGCCCCGCCGGTGACATCCACCGCGCGGGGCCGCGGCAGCTCACTCGCCCGTAGCACACCTAGTTTCACCCGCGTGAGCAGGAGGGTTGTGTTCCGCGCGAGTGCGTGTGTATAGTTTCTCTTCGTTGCCCACGAGGTAACACACGGTGAATAACGTGGCACCCGACGCGGGGTGGAGCAGCTCGGTAGCTCGCTGGGCTCATAACCCAGAGGTCGTAGGTTCAAATCCTGCCCCCGCTACCACGTTTCCAGAACCCCCTCTCAACTGAGAGGGGGTATCTGCGTTTTCAGACATGGGGGACTGGACGCGCTTGGGGAGCAGTTCTTCTACGGGGATGGAGAAGTAGTCAGCTACCCCGTACAGATCTGCCAAAGACCAACTGACTTCGCCGCGCAATTTCTTCCCCATATTGGGGCCAGTGATGCCCAGCACCTCTCCGAGCGCCTTCCGAGTGACGCGGTGGGTAAACATGAGCTGGTTTACGGCGATTCCGACACACTCGTCGGGCGTTCGCGACGTGACCGCTTGCCGCCTAGTTGCTGTGTTCATGTTCACCACTGTACGCAACATCGGAAAAACGCGCAATTCGTTCACTTGACGAACGGACGGAATCCTGCCATTGTCATTCGCATGACAGTTCATGAAATGCACGAACAGAAGCCTGGCGACTGGTTCACGCCCGCCGAAGCAGCTCGTATGTTGCCGAGTGTGCGCGGGCGAACCGTCCAGAACTGGGCAGCGAAAGGAATGCTTAAGGGGGCGATCCAGCTGCCGTCAGGGCAGTGGCGGATCCCCCGAGAGGCTGTTGAGGCCATCCTTCGTGGGGAAGGAGGCCCGTCCGATGGCTGACCGCATGAAAAAACCCGCCCCTGCGGTAACAGGGACGGGCAACAAATCGGGTAGCACCCAAATGATCACCCTCAGGGTAAGCGCCTGGACGATGCTTTGCAACACCGCCGAGAACAGGGGGGCCCGATGGGGTTTGTAGAAATGGGCATTGTGCTCAACAACGTTGAGTTGCAGCCCGCGCAGAAGATGATTCTCATGGCCCTCGCGGACCGTGCCGACGCGGAGGGGGTGTGCTGGCCGTCTATCGGCGAGATCGCACATCGCACGTGCCAGTCGGAGCGCACGGTTCTGCGGCACATCGCGAGCCTCAAGGAGGTGGGTCTGCTCACTTCGCAGCAGCGGCGCTACCGCACCGCGAACGGCGATACTCGGCAGGCCTCCAACGTGTACCGGCTCAACCTTAAGGGCATGTTGGCAGGGGACTTCGATTCGCGCCCTAAGCGGGAAAAGTCCAGGTCACGCCCAGGGTGTCAATCTGTCACCCTGGAAGGCGCGCAGGAGGTAAACCCGCAGGTCAATCCAGGGTGTCAATCTGACAGTCTGGAAATCCCAGGGTGTCAATCTGTGCAATCCCAGGGTGACACCGGTGTCAGTCGTAGAACCTGTCAAAAAGAACTAACCATTCCTGTACCTGTACCTGGCCCGGAAGCTTCGCGTCCGAACGCGGCTGGGGGAGGGCAGGGGCAGGGGGCAGGTTCAGGCGGGTCTGCCGACCCGGTAGGGGAGTCCACCCCTGGTGGCTCTGGCGGGGCTTCGCCCGCCGACTCCGGGCGCGTGCCGGTGCCGTCTCGCAGCTCCTCGACTGGGGTCGCCTCCGAGGACGACTGGGACCTGGTGTTCACCTGCCTGCCGTCGGTGATGGCTGAGCAGCTGCCCCCGGGCAAAATCGCTCAGATCGCCAGCTACCTGACCGAGCGTCTCGACGCGGGCTGGGAGCGCGGGCGCATTCGGGAGATTCTCAACGGGCGTACCCTGCCCGACCAGGTGGGGAACATGACCGGCCTGGTCATCGCGCGACTCCGAGACGACGTCCCGGTCGCCGCTGCGCCGCCGAGCCGCGATGAGCTGCGCAGGCGTCGTCAGGAGAAGCGTGATGCGCAACTCGCCCAGCAGCAGTCCCAGCTGGTGCAGGTCAAAGCCGCAGGCACGGCGAAGCTGGCCGCCGAGATGACCCCGGAGGAACGCGAGGCCGCCCAGCGGCGTCGCCGTGAGCTGTTCGCGCAGAAAGGCATCACGCTCGGCGCGAATCGCCCAGGAGGTCGCACGTGACCAGCGCGCATTCAGCCTCCCAGCGGGGGGATAACGGGCTTGGCCTCCCGATTCTCTGCCGCAAGCCGCTTCAATCGATTCCGCCGATGGCCGGCGCGCTGTGCGCCAGTCCGGATATCCCCAGCGAGCTGTGGGACTGGCAAGAGCCTGACGAACCCAGCTCGTTGGCCGAGGAGCGTTACGAGTTGGCGCGTGAGGTTTGCGCGATGTGCCCAGTCGCCCAGACCTGCTTGCAGGTCGCCGAGGGGGACCCCTTGGCCTCCGGCATCTGGGGCGGCAAGCTATTCGGTCCCCCGCGTCGACGCTGAACGAAAAACCGGGGCACCCACGAACAGTGAGCGCCCCGGCTTGCAAGGCGGCGGACAAAGCCAACCCGGACGCAATCCTAGCCGTACGCGGGAAACTCGCAATCCCCTGCCCTACCTGCTGGGTGTGAGGGGGCTTGCGAGAGGTCCGCAAACCGGAACAATGCACACATGACCCCGCAGCACTCGCGCACCACGTACCGCCGAGCAGCTGCGGGGGAGTGTTCCACCAGTCGAAAGAACTTCATCCATGAAGAAAATCTCCACTCTGGCACTGGCGACGCTGACTAGCGTTGCCGCTGCCGCTGTGATCACCCCGCACGCTGGGGCCGCTGAGCGCGTTGTACGCGGTCCGCAGTGGGAGGACGAGCCGAGCGTGTCCCTTACGGACACCACCTCGCCTGCTGTTGGCGCGGCTGAGCACATCGAGGTCGTGATCCTGCCCCAGGAGAACCCCGAGCGTGCAACGCCCACCCGCGTCGTGCGGGGGCCGCAGTGGACCGAGGAAGCAGTCGCACAGGCGACGGCTTCGGCACCTGCTGGTGGCGCTCAGGCTGTCCCTGAAACCACCACCCCTGCCCCTGCGCCGGTGGCAGCACCGTCGGTCACCACCAACCAGGCGGCCGCAGTCGCGCCCACGGTGGTCAACGCGGTTGTCTCCCAGCCTGCCCCGGCTGTGTCCGCGCCTGCGCCGGTGGTGCCCGCTCCGTCTGTGACCATCGAGGAGACCGTCGAGGCACCCGCACCGGCACCTGCCCAGACGGCACCCGAGAAGCCCGCACGGGATGATTCGGACGACACTGCCGACCGTGACGCACGTCCGACAGTTGCACCCGCACCGGCTCCGGCCCCTGCGCCGGTCGCTCACGTCGAGGTGCCCCAGCTGAACGCACCGGCTGAGGGTGGCAACCGCGCGACCGTGACCATCGCTTACCCCGGTGGCGTTGCAGCCGCGAACGCTGTGGCCAACGACCAGGGTCGCGTTGAGGTCGTGACTACCTACAGCCAGGGTGGGGCGGCCGCCACGGATAGCTGGGTGTCCCAGTCCACCCACACCACCTGGAACGTTAACCGCAACGGCCACGAGGTTTTCAACCTCACGGTTCCTGCGGGCTACGAGCACATCGCCGAAGATCTCAGCGTCAAGGCTGAGGCTGCTGGCGTGAACCCGTTCGTGCAGCCCTATGGTCGGCACGCGCTGCGGGTGCCGGGTGTGAACATCAACGGCGAACTGACCCAGGCCTAGCAGGGCAACGATCACAAGGCGGACAAAACATTGGCAACCAACTGGTTCGACTGGGCCAAGGCCCAGGAACAACAAGCCGACGGCATCATCGACGAGCTGATTGAGTCCGGAGACTCTCCGGAAAGCAGCGACCCCGGTGATTTGGGTGAGGCTACGCCGACACGGCGTCGCAGGCTGAAGCGGAAGTCTCGTGCAGAGAAGCCCGCACCGAAGCCTGCTGCGGATCCTGGGCCGGGCGTGGAGGAATTCACGGACGACAACGAGGCTGCCCCGCGCATCTCTCCCAAGCTGACCACGCTGATTGGAGTGGCTGCCGTCGGTGCGCTCGTGGCCTTGAGCGTCACGGCGATGAGCAGGATCCCCCACAGTGATGCCTCCGGGAACACCTCGGGGCCGGTCGCCAGCGCGCTGCCGTCCACCACAGTGGCGAAGCCTGGGCCACAGCCAGGCGTCGAAGCTATCGACGACGACACCAAGGTCGCCGTCGCTGGCTCTCACTGCGTCCCGGGTTCGGGCGAGACAAAGATCACCGAGGACGACAGCACTCTGCGGGGTGCGCTGGCAGCGTTCGAGCGGGTCTACTTCAACCGCGATGCCCAGGCCGTGCGGGAGGCCTTGGACCCGACGACACCGCTGGCCCAACGCGACTGGCAGGCCGTCCTCGACAAGTCCGTTCCGGAGGGCACCCAGTGGTGTCTGCGAATGCAGCCGGTCGACGGTGATCACGTCGAAGCTGCGGTGACGGTGACCGAGCCATCCGGCCTGGCGTCGACCTACGAGCAGACCGTGACCGCTACCGAGGTGGACGGCCACTTCAAGCTCAAGGACTTCTCCTAGGCCCGTCGGCCAACCCAGCAGAAAACCAACACACCTTTACGAGGAAAGGGCGTTCAACCATGACGCAACAACCACGCAAGCTCCTGGCACTGCCAGTGGCCGCTGCGTGCCTGGCATCCGTGATGACACCGATTGCCACTGCTCAAGAGCAGCAGACCAACACCTGCCCGCAGATGCAGATTGTCGTCGTCCGTTCGCAGTCTGAGGCCACTGGCCTCGACAACGCGGACTCCGGGTTCCTTGGCGGCATCGTCGCCCCCGTGGTCAATGCGGCCAACGACGGGGCAGTCAAGGACCCCAGCGCGGGGTTTGCTGCTGCCCCTGGCGCGAAGTTCGGTGACGTTGACACAGCTGCCGAGGTCGCGGCGAACACCGGTAACCAGTCGTGGAAGCCGGACGTGTGGGGCACCGATGCCAACGCAGGCGCTGCCAAGGACTCGTGGAAGCCGGACGTGTGGGGTTCCCAGCCCACCACTTCGGCGGCTGCTGCTCCTGCCACGTCGGTGAAGAAGTCTGACGGGCCTGCAAAGGTTGGCCGCACCTACGTCAACATCTCCACCGGCCGCGCTGGCGCGTTCATCCCTGGCGTGCACTCGGAGACCGTCCCGGACTGGCAGCAGGTTATCCAGGGCGGTGTCGACCAGGTGTCGGCGACGCTTGAGAACATCCACACCACGTGCACGAGCACGCGCGTCGCGCTGATTGGCGAAGCCGACGGCGCGGCCGTGGTCAGCGAGGTTGCTCGCAACATCGGCAACGGCGCGTCCACCTTCCCGGCGGAACTGATCTCTGGTGTGGCGACGTTCGCCAACACCGCGCGCTCCGAGGGAGAGGCCATCGTGGCCTCGCGCGCTGACCGTCCGGAGGCTGTTCCTGGCACCTCTGGTGCTGCGATGAGCCAGATCTCGGCGGTCAAGCCTGGCGGAGCTGAGGGCGGCGGCATTGCTGTCGCAGCTGAGGCCGCAGGTCCTCAGCGTTCCTACGGCGCTTTGGCTGGCCGGACGGTGAGCCTGTGTGCCGAGGGTGATGCGCGCTGCGCCACGAAGAAGGACGCTCCGTTGGTGCGTCTCGTTGCTGCTACGGAGAAGAAAGTCAACTTCCTCGACGATCCGGTCGGGTCGCTGCAGCACATCACTGACACGCTCGCCCCTGCGGTGCTGCTCGGCACGATGGAGACCCTGGCCCAGGACATCAACTATGGGCCGCGCGGGTTCTCCGTCAAGGCGGCCAAGAACGTGAACTCCACCCTTATCGGGCGGATCGTCAACAACACCGAGCGCAACGTCTCCGACCGGGAGTTCCAGGATCGGCTCGTGGCCTCCGCGCAGACTATCGGCGGCATGGCGCTGAATGTGGTTGGTACCGCTGTCGCGAAGTCGGTGACCCCGCAGGCCATTGCGACCGTGGGTGCGGCATTCCAAGCAGCTGGCCCCCAAGGTGCCGGTGCGGCAGCGCTGGCGGTGTTTGTGCCGAACCTGATTAGTGAAATCACCACGGCGTTCAACCCTGAGACGCTGAACACCGCACAGCGCAGGCTCGTTCAGGAAGCTGAGGCCGCAGGGCTGGAGGATACGGACGTGGTCCAGGCCGCGTTGGCTTCTGCAACGACTCGTCAGCAAGCCACTCAGGGCTATCGAACCAGTCGCGTTGGTGACTCAAACACCAGCTTCGAGGGCTACGCCAAGCAGTGGCTGACGGCGCAAGCAGCTGACGTGATTGGGCGTGACGGCGGGCAGATGCTCAACACGGTCTTGGCGCAGAACAACCTGCCTCAGGTGCCTCCGGGCGTCTTCAACGCCGAGAACGTGCAAAACACTCTCAACGCATTTCTCAAAGCGTAGCGGCACGTCAGCTCGGCTTTGAGGCGGACAACCCTCGCGTTCGCGTTCTGCGCGGGCGTGAGGGGCTTAAAAGGCCGACGTTCGTCAACAACTGACAACAAACCCAGAAGGAAGTCAACCCATGACAACCCCGAGAATCACTCGTGTGCGCGACCGTTACAAGTTGCCGCACGCGACTGGACCACTCTTTACAGGCGAACCCAAGGATGACATGCCTGCCACGTTCGCTCCAGCGTTTTGGCTCGTTGCGGCCCATGGCGGCGCAGGTGTCACCACTCTCGAGCGCTTCTGGCTGCCCGCAGCAGATGCTTCGCGAACCTGGCCGCAGGAAGACGACTCAACAGCCTGCGTGGTCGTGGCTCGTTCCACTAAGGCGGGACTGGAAGCTGCTGGGCAGACCATCCTCAACGACACCGGTGCCGCAAACATCGTGGGCCTCGTGGTCGTGGCCGATGTGCCGGGGAAGCTGCCCAAAGATCTGATGCACAAGCTGCGAATGCTTGAGGAGCAGTTGCCGGTCTGGCGGATCGGCTACCTGCCGAAGTTGCGGCTGGTCGATGAGGAGCAGCTCGCCTCCTGGCAGCCGGGCGATGAGATCGACACTTCGCGCAAAGCTAAGAAGCTTGGCCTCGACGAACGCGTCCCAGCTCAGGTTGTGCGGGTCGGAGACGAAATCTTCACAACTGTCCGGGCGCACCGCGACCAATCCGCTACGGCGCAGGACAGCTAGACCCTGTCGTCGTCATCAGAAAACAACCTCAATCGAAGATAAGGAACTACTCAACATGAACAACCTCATTGACCGTGTGAACGCGACTCTCATCCTGGCTCAGATGCCCGGACAGAACATGTCTCCGCAGGCTCCCGAGGCTTTCCGGGCCAAGATGGACATGGGTCTGAACCTCGCCTTCTACATCGGCATCCTCATTGCCATCATCGGCGTCATCATCGCGGGCGCAACCTTGGCGCTCTCCCGTCGCGAAGGTACGTCAGAGGAAGCTACTGCCATGGCCCTGCGTATCGGCTTCGGTGCGATGATCCTTGGCTCGGCGTCTGCGATCATCGGCATGTTCCTCTAGTAAGACCTCGTTCACCTTGCTTTCTGTTTCAAAGCTGACTATGATGAAGTGTAGAAACACCGCTCGGATCGAGTTGTTTCTAAAAATGCCCTCTGAACAGCATTGATGAAAGGAGAGTGGGGAGTGAAGGCTACGTGGGTGGCTCAAGCAGCCCCTCCGGCGCGCCCTTGGACGCCACCGTCGGATGTAACCGCCACGGCGATCTATTGGCTTGGCATCGTCTCCTACGTTGCTCTGGCGGTCAGCATCTTGGCCGTCATTGGCTTTGGGGCATTGATGATCCTCGACCGTGACCGTGGCGAGCCGGTCTCTGCTACTCATCCGGCAGTGCGTGCCCTGCGCATTGCTCTGGGGGTCATGGTCATCTCTTCGGCTACCTCGCTGGCGGCATTCTTCGCCTGAGCGAGTCCTGCTGGTTTGTGGGGGGCTTCCAGTTCGCAAAAAGCCCCTTTCTCATAAGAAACACCTCGCAGAAAGGCACTAGCTGTGAACTCGCTAAAAAGCGTCGTCATCTTCGTGCTCAACCTGCCGGGGATGATCCTGCGGTTCATCCTCGGATCTATCAGGCTCGGTCTTCAACTGTTGATTTTGTGGGTCATCGTGGGTGTTGGCCTTGTGGCATGCCAAGCGGCCACACAGCCCCCGGCTGAGGAGCGTGAGCCGCTCGGCGTCCAGTGGAACGCTGGCCCTGCCGGCATTCAGGTGCCGAGCGGCAAGGCGGGCCCCAACGTTCCCACCCCGATCCCCCACGGCTACCAAGCCAGCACCCACGGCGCGGTGCTGGCCGCGATGAACGCTCAGGCGTGGCTCGCCGGTGCAGGCGACGACGCCTACCCGTTGGTCATCGAGTACCTGCTCGCCCCCGGCGACGGTGCCTTGCAGTGGGCGCAGGCCCGCTCCCTGCTGACGGTCTCCGACGAGCTGCAGAGCAACCCGCCGGAGTTCGTCGGGTTCCAGATGGAAGAACCTCAGGGCGACGACGCGGTCGTCGTGCTCGCCGTGCGCTACCCCTCTGGCGTCATCGGCGCACAGCCGGTGCAGCTCAGCAAGGCCTCCGGCGGGTGGCGCGTCGTCCTGCCCACTCAGGAGCAGGCAGTGGAGATGCAGGAAATCACCGAAGAGCAACTGGAGAAGAACTTCGTCGCCTTTGGTCCGAACGTCGGCAAAGCCGCAGAAGAGAAAGAGAAGTAGACCATGAGCGAGATTGAAACCGCCGCTGTGGACAACGCCAGCCGCAAGAATCTCCTGCTCGTCGTCGCAGCGATCGTGCTCGCCCTCGTGCTCGTTATCGGCGTGGGCATCAAGCTCTTCGGTGGCCACAGTGAGGACGTAGCTCAGGAATCGGCCCAGAGTGCGCCTAGCGCAGCCGTGACGACCAGCTACGTCAAGCCTGAGGGCGACAAGGTCCTGCGAGAGCTGAAGATCGACTACCCCGAGGGCTTTGACCCTCACCAGCGGTACTTCGACCGACAGTTCTTTGACGATTCCAAATATCAAATTGGTAAATATGGCATGGACCTCCTGGGGGACCCTATTTACATGCCGGTCGGAGAGAATGGAGAACCGTTCGGGGAATTTGTTCCCACTGACACCCTGGTATGTGAAACTCCAGACACGGTGACCATTCAGCAGCAGTATGTTCATGGGCGCTCGCTTGCCGTCTCGAATCAAGGGCCGACGAACTTCGAGGGGCTGATTCCCACCGGCTACGCAAAAACTGCAACCGCAGCCGCAATTGCCGCCAGTAATATCGTTACGATGGCAATGTCTTATCGGGATCCTATTGCGGTGGAATACGTCACGCGGTTCTCTGACTCCGTGTCTACCAAGCGTCTGGTGGACCTTGGCGCCGTCTATCCGATTCCGCACGGCGGTGTCTACCCAGCTATGGACGGTTTCAAGGTTGAAAACTGTGGTGGCGACATTGTGGTGGTCATTACTGCTTCTCGGGTTCCCGATATTGAGTCTGGTGGCTTCATTTACGAGCTGACGCGGTTGCCCATGCGCTACGAGGACGGTATGTGGGTGCTCGTCGAAAGCAAGCAAGACGCTAAGCAAGCTGACCAAGGTGTAGCCGAAGATCTGCGAGGGTTCACCCTCGTGAAGAAGGCTTAATCGAGGCTGGTGCGGTAGTTGAACAAGGTAAGTAGCTCACTGCTAGCGGTACTGCTCTTTGTCCTCTTCTCTGCGTCTCCTGCGCTGGCTCAGGATGTAGAAAAGGGTGACCCCGTTAACGTAAATGGGGCCAAGGTGTCCGCTTCCTACCGGGATTGCTTGCAGCTCCTGGAGTCTAATGACCCCCTAAACCCGGACAATCCGAACCATGCAAAGCTTGAAGGGGTTCTCACGCCAGATGGGGTAATCGGCGAAGACCTTATGGATGGCTCGGGTAAAAGCAACCTGAAAGCGATTTGTGGGGTCTGGGCCGGCTTGGCGCATCCCATCGATACGGCAAAGGCGGCCAAGGATAAGGTGGCCGGTTTCTGGAACGATCCCGTGGGTAAGTTCACCAGGGCAGTGATGGAGGGCAACACCCAGATGCTCACCATCGCGATGACCTTCTGGATGGACTACAACTACGGGGCGAACGGCCAACTTGATGCCAACATTCGTGGCGTACTCAACATCGTCCTCGGGATTTCAGGCTTCTTCCTCATCGCAGGCTTCATCATCGGTGGCGCTCGGATCGCAGCGTCGCGCCGCATGGGGCTGCAAGAAGGCATCGAGGACGTCGGGAGCCAGGTGGGTCATTGGCTCGTCTACTCCACACTCGTGCCCGCTATCGCTACGGGCGGCTTCTGGGCGTCAGACGCGCTTGCTCAAGCCATCATGGATAACTTCGGTGCGACGGATCCCAACAGCTTCATCGAGATGACAGCACTGGAGGATGTCAAGCTCGGCCCGGTGGTCATGCTTGTGCTCGGGTTGGTCGCTCTCGCTGGTTCCTGTATGCAGTTGGTCGCGCTGGTTATCCGCCAGCTGATGCTTCCTATCGCTGTCGGCATTGCAGCGCTGTTTGCAGCAGCTTCGTTCTCCGAGACGGGAAAGAATGGCCTCAAACACCTCGAAGGCTGGATTATCGCCGCCATTGCCTTTAAGCCTATCTCCGCACTGTTCTATTCGGTGACCCTCTGGTACGTCACTCTGCCTGGCAGTGGTGATGACATGATGGGTGCGATTATCAACGCGTTGATGATCGCTCTTGCGGGCTTCTCTGCCCCTGCTCTGGTGCGCATGATCGTGCCCGCCGTCGCCCAAGCTGGCGGTGGCAGCGCAGGGGCGTTCGCGGCAGGTGTCGGTGGAGCTGCTGGCGCTACCCTGGGTGCGCTCGGCTCTATGGGCGGTGGTTTGTCAGCCTTGATGGGAGGAAAGGGTGGCACCCGACCAGGAGGCTCCGGAGGCGGAGCTGCCGGGGGTGGCGGTGGCCCCTTTGGCGGTGGAGGTGGAGTCGGCGCCCGCACCAGTGCCGGTACCCCGTCTCTACGCGGTCCTGCCTCGACTGCAGCTGCGCCTTCGGGTGCGCCTCGAGGTAATCGTTTACGTGCTGGGGGCGGCGGGGGCGGCGGTGGAGGCTCCGCCGCGCCCTCCGGTGCCAACCCTGGGTCTCGCAGCACCTTAGGCGGCACCGGCCGGACGGCAGCGTCGACGGAGAGTCAGCCCGGCGGTGCTCGCACAGGAGCGGCAAGCCGGGCACGAGCAGGGGCCTCAGCGGCCGGTCGAGGCATCTCAGGAGCTTCTCGTGTTATCGGCGGCGCGGCCCGCAATTTCGCGCGCGGTACAGGCGCGGTAGTCGCTGGCGCATCCCGTGCAGGGGTGCAGGCAGCCCAATTCATCCAGTCCACGGCCAACTCGGGCACCCAGATCTTCGAAGGCTCGCTCGGGTACCCCGGCCAAATGCACCGATAGCGAAAGGTAGGTGACCTAACTATGAGTGACAAGGAACTCGAACAACCGGTTCAGTACCTTCTCGGTCAGCCCCAGCGGCGAACTGGAGTGGGGCCGTTCAGCATGAAAGCCACGATTGTTATCGCAGTCGGCTTCCTGATCTTCCTGTTGACCCAGATTGCAGGACAAACACTCTTTGCTTTCCTTGTGGTGCTCCCTATGACCATCTTTGTGGTCGTACTGGTGAGCGTCAGGTGGGGTAACCGATCGCTGGCACAAGCTGCGCAGATCCTGTGGCAAAACCGCCGCCGTGTAGCGAACAACTCCCACATCTATGTCTCTGGACCCAATAGTCGCATTCCTGGTGGCCACCGTCGACTGCCCGGACTCTTCGCACGCACAGAGGCGATTGAGGCCGTGTATAGCCCAAATCGTCCCCCCTTCGTGATGATCCTCGACCGTCCTCGTCGTGAAGTCACAGTGCTGCTTGACTGCCAAATGACTGGGCAGACAGCCATGACACAGGCGGAGCGTAACCTTCGGACTGCCGAGTGGTGCAACTGGCTGGCTAAGTTCTCGCTGTCCGGTGACATTGCCCAGGTCGTGACAGTGGTCGCTACCCGACCTGGCACAGGTGAGTTGGTCAACAACGAGGTGCGGGCGATTATCGCCGACGACGCGCCGGCAATCGCCAAGCGCATCGTCACCGAAGCTGCCTCCGTGATTGCCTTGGCCCGTCCGGAGGTGATGGCGCACATAGCTATCACCATCAAGCTGGATAAGTCCCAGCTCACTGACGAGTCGTACATCAGGAATATCGCGACCCGCATCGGCACGTGGGCAGACACAGTGCAGTACGCGGGGATCTTGGCTGAGCCAATGACTTACGAGCAAGCAGTGGCGCGCATTCACATGTTCTACAACCCGCCCACCGAGGCCGATTTTGAAGAAATCGCTCTGACTGGTGAGGGGCACGGAATGCTCTGGCAGGATGCGGGGCCGAACTGGGCAGTGACAACCAATAACTATTACGAGCACTGTGGTGCGAAGTCGGTGACTTGGGAGATGAAAGACGCGCCTCGTTCGACCTTCGAAGACACGATCCTGTCGTCCTTGATGCAGCCGCATGACCGCATCCAGCGTAAGCGTGTTGCCCTGGTCTATCGCCCCTTCAGCGCTGGTCAGGGTGCGATCCGAGTCGAAGCTGAACACCGCGATGCGATGGTGGCGGCGAACTCCTCGAGATCTATCACCTCTGCTAAGGCGGAGATGCGACTAGAGACGACGGAAGCAGCTCGCCGTGCTCAAGCACGAGGCGCTCAGCTTGGCCGCACGTCGATGTTCGTCACTGCCACCGTGACGCCGGAGGAAGATTTTAATCGCGTCATCCATGACATTGAGCAGCTCGCGGCAGGCTCGTCGATCACTTTGCAGAGGATGAAACGTCAGCAAGATGCCGGGTTTCAAGCCTCGCTCGGGTTCGGGCAGGTGCCGTGGGCGAAGTCCACTACCTCTAGACTCACGGAAGCGTAAAACGATGTTCGGACGGAAGAAGAACAAAGAAGTGGCGAGTAAAGCTCGCCCGATTATCCTGCCTGAAACCAAGGGGCTGAGCCTGCACGAGATTCGTGACGCGGCAGGCTTTGACCTGGGACTTATTGTAGACACCCCGTTTCACCAGGCGACGCTCGTGCTCCAGGCTGCCGACGGGTTGCTCGAGCTGCACGAGAAGGACACCTGGCTCGATCTTGTATGCGGAGCAGATGCCACCCAAGGGGTGCTCGCAGCGTCGATTATCTCGACGTTCTGCGGCGGTGACGAACCGGACTACAGCTTCATCACGTTCCGCACCTCGGCAGCAGAGGTGAAAAAGGACCTTACGGGGTTTTTGACGTCCATCGCGGTCAAGGCGCCGGGACTCTATGCCCCAGAGGATTACGAATACTCCTGGCTACCGCTGGATGCAACGAGAGTGACAGAGCTGGCGAACTCTTACCTTGTCGACGCAGACGCTGTCCAGCTGTTCCCACCTGCTGCTATGACCGGAGAACTCCACGCTGAATACATCAAGCACGCTGGCCGGTACTCGGTGGTGTTCGAGATCGACAGCAACGATGCAGCTGGTGCTGAAGCCTTCAGAGAGGTACACGACGTCCTTTGTGCTTCGGAGATGCCCGAGTCGCTGCGCCTGATCCGCACTGCGCGGCCAACGCACTCCCAATACCGGCAGGTTCACCCTGACGTCGCACCATCGCGCACCAGCTCGTTGCTGGTGGTCACAGGGGAGGAGCTGGATATCGTCGACGCCATTGTCGCTGAAATCTTGGCCGTTCTTAGCCCGCGCGCGAGGCTTCGTTTGCTCCGCCTGACGGGGCGTCAACACCTTGGTCTCCTCCAGGCCTCATGCCTGCCGGTCTACGGCTGGCAGAACCAGAAGACCTTTACCCGCACTACTAAGTCAGGAGTCGTAGCATGAGCACACTGAGCACGGTCGACGTTGCCGCCATGCACCAGCTGCACCAGGACATCGTGTCCGGCAATGCTCAGGCACCTGCCTGGTATACCAAGCAGGGACGCACCTACCGGCGCTGGGTCAAGGACAACACCCGCGAGATCGCGCGCGTTGAACGTATGGCTTCAATCGCTGACGGCGTGCAGCCCACTGCCCATGAGAACGTGTTCTCTAACCCCAAGCAGCGAGGGTACTCGGGGAAGTGGTCTGGTGAGGCCAGTGTGGTCTCTGGCCCGAAAGAGTGGCAGACCACCACCAACCTCTCTGGCGGATTCAACCCCAACGTCGTCGGCGCTCCTGCGCCGGTGATTGGTACGCCGCTGGGTGAGCATGTCATCACGGGCGCGGAGATTGCCTGCGACCCCCTGTCGTGGTTCCGCGAGGGGATCATCGCGAACCCCTCCTGCTTCGTGCTGTCGCTGCCGGGCCTGGGGAAGTCCACCCTGATTCGCAAGATGCTCATGGGCGACGTCGCCCAAGGTCATATCCCGATCATCGCTGGAGACATCAAGGCCGAGTATGTCGGCTTCGTCCACCAGGTAGGCGGGCAAGTAGTCACCATCGGCCACGGTGCCGGTACCTTGAACCCTCTTGACGTCGGCGCACTGGGGCGCGTCATCCCACAGCTCGAAGCACAGGTCGTCGAGCTGCGCGAAGCTGGTGATGCGGAACGACTGGAGGAGCTGGAAGCGCTCCTCGAGCGTGCCCGCGAGCAGGTTCATGGTCGCCAGGTCAACGTCGTTTCGACCCTGGTTTCGCTGGGCCGTGGTGAACCGATCCGCGACTGGGAATCCATGCTGGTCTCGGTAGCACTGCGTGAAATCTACGAGTCTGAATCCATCGACTGGGACAACCCTCCCGTGCTCTCGGAGCTAATCGATCACCTCCAGAACGGCTCGCCGCAGCTGATGGACAAGGGTCGTGCACGCGATAAGCACGAATGGGACCTGCGCGTCGATGACCTCATGCTCAGCCTCAGCTCGCTCCTGGATGGGCCAACCGGCCGCATCTTCGCCGGTCAAACCTCCACGCCGATTCGTGTCGATGCAACCGCTGTTTGCATCGACGTCTCGGCCATTGACCGTGGAGACAAAGCTATGAAAGCAGCAGTGATGATGGCCTGCTGGTCGGCGGCCTTCGGTGCTATTGAGGCGGCACACATGCTGGCAGATGCTGGGTTGGCCCCGCAGAAGTACTTCTCAGCGACGCTGGATGAGCTGTGGCAGGTCTTGGCCGCAGCCCCCGGCATGGTCGCTCAGGTTGACGCGCTGACGCGTCTGAACCGCTCGGATGCCACTGTGTTGAACATGATCACGCACACCTTCAAAGACTTGGAAGCACTCCCGAGCATTGAAGACCAGAAGACCGCGATGGGCTTCATCGAACGAGCGGGCATGGTCATCTGCGGTGGATTGCCGGCCTCGGAGCTGTCGATTCTTTCGGACAAACTGGAGTTTTCTCCAGCCGAGGCCGCCATGGTTGTGGGCTGGTCGCGGGGTGCGCACCCGAAGCGTGCGCGTACCAAGGGTGCCCGTGCAATCCCTGTGGGGCGAGGTCAATTCATGATTAAGCCCTCGAAAGACGGTAGTCCGGGTATTCCGGTGCGCACGATCCTCACCCCGACCGAAATTGAGTATCGCCTGCACGACACCAACATGCGATTTGATGACTTCTTCAAGCTGGGTGAGGAAACGGCGCTATGAGAGGTGGCCGACACATCGACCCCCGAGTGAAGACCGAGGCGATGCGTGAGTTCGTGGATACCTGGATGGACTACCGCTCCGTGACGGTCGCGTGCGGTGAGATTGCTGCTGTGCACGGCATGAGCCGCACGACCTTGTTCGCGGAGTTGCGCGAGCGCGGCCAGTGGCCGACCGCCCGCGTAGGAGATCTCGCACTCGAGAACAAGCGGTTGCGGAAACAAGTTGAACAGCTGCGCACACGCGTCGCTCAGCTGGAAGCAGTGCTCGCAGGCAGGCAGGACTAGAACCATGCTTTTACTCGGTGGAATGCGGAAGAAAATCTGGGTGTTCCTCGTGGCCTTGGTGCTGTTTCTGGTGCTATTCGTGGTGGTCCTTGGCAGCGGCGAAGACAAGTGCGAGAAGCCCGCAGGCCCGCGTACGCGGGGTACCTCGGCAGCTGCGCCGGTGACATCGGACGGCTTGGCCTACCCGATTGACCCGGCGACCCCCATGTCTTCAGGCTACGGCCCGCGCGACGGCGGTTTTCACTACGGTGTTGACCTAGCTGGACCGCACGGCACACCGCTCTACGCCTACGCCGACGGTGTCGTGAAATACGCCCAGGACACCGGAGTATCGGGGTTCGGTGGCTGGGTGGTCATTGACCACGTCAAAGACGGCCAGAGCTTCGCCACGGTATACGGGCACATTGACCCCGGCCATGTTTACGTCGCCGCTGGGCAGCAAGTCCGCGCAGGCGATCACATCGCCGATGAGGGTAACTCTGGCGCTTCCTCCGGCCCCCACCTCCACTTCGAGGTGCACCCCGGCACCTGGAACTCCTCGTCAGGCGGAGTCGATCCGACAGGATGGCTGGAAAAGGCCAAAGGGGGAGCAACGGACGGCGCATCACAACGTGACAGTGGCCGCGAGCACGTCAGCATCGATCCTGGTGATGGCATCGCGGTGGCGGAAATTGATGATGACAACTGGGTAGAAACCCCCTCTGCTATCTCCGGCTTCGACGGCAATGTCCCCACAATTGGACCTGGTGAGGAGCTACCGCACCCCCGTGAGTTCGGCGTGCCTGCCGGTGAGGGGGGTCTGCGCATCGATACCAAGCGTGGGATGCGTATCGCAGCAGCGAAATTCCACCATTACATCAAAAAGAACGATGGCATCGGTGGCGTGCGCCCAGACAAAGATTTTCCGGATCACCCCGGCGGCTTCGCCATCGACATCATGGTGGACCACTGGGATTCGACCGGAGGTCAAGCACACGGCACGGAGATTAAAGACTGGTTCTTTGCTCACCGCCACGAGCTGAATATCAAGTACATGATCTGGCAGCAGACCTACATTCCCTCAGAGGGTGAAGGTAACCTCATGGCAGATCGCGGTACTCCTAGGGCCAACCACTTTGATCACGTGCACATCACTTTCCACGAGTCGCCGTTTGCGACGGCCGATGAGCCGGTCTACATGGTTGAAGATGATGCAGGCGATGGCAGTGGCTACACGCTCTCTGACAGGGGATGTGGAACCCATGGCGGGGATCATGCGTCTTATGACCTGGCTCCGGGGACAGTGCCGGAAGAATTTGAGCGGTGGTTCGCCATCGGTGCCCAGGTGTGTCCCGAGGTTGACGCGCCGATGCTGGCAGCCCAGATGCAGCAAGAATCGGCTTTCCAGAAAGGGGCCGTCAGCGGCATGGGCGCTATGGGGTACGCGCAGTTCATCCCCAAGACGTGGCAGGCCTACGGCTATCCCGTCGACGACGACGGTAACCCCACTGGTCCTGCTGGTGCGGGTGACCCAAATAGCCCTGGAGATGCAGTGATGGCGCAGGCGCACTACATGTGCGACCTTGCGGATCAGATGCGTGAACCATATGAATCGGGTCAGCTTCGCGATTTCAACAATCTGCAAGAAGTAATCCTCGCGGCGTATAATCGTGGGCCTTACGGCGTGCTCGAAGAGGGGGGAATGCCCGAATCGAAAGAAACGCGAGATTATGTGCGTATCATCACCGGCAATCTGGACAAATATAAAAAAGGTACAAAGTAGACTTGAGTTAGGAAAGGATGAAAACTTTGGAGACGTCCAGGACAAAGGCTTTGGAAGTGCTTGTGGCAGTGCTTGCCGCACTCGTGCTTGCGGGTGGCATCGCCTGGGGCGTGCAGGCCTATCGCAGTGCTCACGCTGGCCATGGTGGCCATGAGCATGGGCGCAGTCACGCAGAGGACCGCGATCATCTGCACGGTGATGAAGACCCGCTCGCCCCTAGCGTCGATCTGATCACGGCCGCAGAGCAAGCGACCGCAGCGCTCTGGGACTTCCAGCCCTCTATCGACGCCACGAAGCACGATGCGAACGTGCGTGTAGCGAGCCGCTACCTGGCAGGTGAGCTGAGAGAGGACCTCATCAACCCTGGGGAAGGTTGGCGCGGCGAGGTCCCCTCGCCGCGCTGGCAAGCATGGGCGCGTAGTGGTGACCATGTCCTAGGAACCTCGGAGTGCGAGGGGGTCGAGTACGAAACGAAGAACTCAGCGTGGGTGGATTGTAACGTCCGTCAGTTCGTCGTCACGACCACCGGCGGCAGTATCCCCTATGCACCGTTCCCGATGAGGGCATTCATGGAGCAGGGCGAAGATGGTACTTGGTACATGACACGTTTGCAGTACCCGCCGAGCGAACATTTCGGGGTGTTCTAGTGGCAGGCTGCGGGCCGCGATGATGTGAAGGGTCTTGCGAGGATTCGCAAGACCCTTCAAGCTGTCCAATGTCACTACTGTCTACAACCCTTGAAAGGGGTCATCACTATGGCGCTGTCAGCCAAGGAGAAAGAGCGCTGGGCGGAGATCGACTCGGTGATTGCCGAATACAAGGCTGCGCTCAAGGCTGCTGAGGATCACGAAGTGCTCAAGGCTTTCGCCAAGGAGCAGGGCTGGGACAATGGACCCGACTTCGGCAAGTTCAAGCACTCTCTGAAGCGCATCGGGGTCAACTACGACCAGCTGCGTGAGGAGACGTTCGCCGCTCGTGACGCGAAGAAGGCTGAGGAACTAGCCGACATCTCGGCCGACGCACCGTCCGTCTACCTGTGGGCAGCCGCCGTGGAGCACGACGACAAGGCGTCGTTCGCCATCGTCAGCGAGGATCGCGACGCTATCTGGTACGGAAACTTTTTCAGCGACGACCGCATCCGCGTAGCGGGCGATGCCGTCACTGCTGAGCAGTCGGTGGCAGACAAGGCGGTGTGGCTGGCATCTAAGGCTCTGGCAGCGGCTGAGCAGGCTACTGGCCGCCTCGTGCTGACCACCACGTGCCCCCACTTGGACGAGGACCGGCTCGTCGCTGCGGGCGCACGCCTGGGCGTTGCTGTGGAGATCGCGGTCGATCCGGAAGACGACCGTGCCGTGGCAATGGCCGGTGAACCTGGGTACAAGCGCTGGCAGGACAACAACCTCGAGGAGCTGGTGCTCGTGATCGCCGATGAGTAAACAAGGCGGACGCACGAACGCCCGTAATGCGGGCAGAGTTACGGCAGACCCACGCACGATCCTGGGTTTCCTTGTCCTGGGGCTTTATTTTTTGGCCGTGGTTGTGGTCAACATCGGGGTGCGTGTCTCTCGCGCCACAACCGGGGTTCCGGAGGAGATTCCGGGAAACCCCATTCAGGTGCTGTTCATGGTGGTGGGAAGAAAAATGCCGTTCCCCACCCCTGCGATCATCACCTCGGTCGCTCTCGTCGTCATCGTGGTAGCTGCGGCAATCTTTGTCGTTCTGCGTCGAATCACTAAGCCCAAGCCTGTCGTAGACACGGCGGCCAGGCACTTGGCGTCAGCAAGTGACATCAAGTCGTTGAGCAAGGATGCCGCAGCCGCAAAGGCGAAGAAGTGGCTTCCCGCCGAGCTGGCGCCCACGCACCCCGGCCTGCGGCTGGGCAAGGTGCCGAATACTACGACGGGGTTGTACTCCACCTGGGAAGACCTGTACCTGGTGATCTTTGGCCCTCGTATGGGTAAGACCACCTCCCAGGTGATCCCAGCCATCGTGGACGCTCCAGGGCCGGTGCTCACCACGTCGAACAAGCGGGACATCATCGACGAGACGATTGGCATCACCGGTCCCCGTGGTCAGGTCTTCGCTTTCGACCCTCAGCGGATTGCTTACGGCTTCGACCAGGAAGCGTGGTTCTACGACCCGCTGGACCTGGTGCGACGTGAAGAGGCCACCATGGATGCGGCAGCCACTGAGCTGGCAGACATCTTCAAGTGTGCATCTCAGGGTGAGAACTCTGGCGGCGACGCGTTCTTCGCAAATCAGGCGACCGACTTGCTCTCCAGACTCTTCCTCGCGGCGGCGGTGGACAACCGCCCAATTACCGACGTCTTCAAGTGGGTCAACGACGACTCCGACCGGACCCCCGTGCGCCTGTTGGAGCAACATGGCTGGGCGATGCAGGCCGAAGCCTTGCAGGGGCAGTACAACACTACGGAGAAGACTCGCTCGGGCTTCTTCTCTCAGGCTGCGCAGATTGCTATGCCACTGGGGCGGCGTGAAGCTGCACGATGGATCACGCCGACGGAAGGTGTAAGGAAATTTGACCCGGACGCATTCGTCCGTTCAGCTCATGACACGCTTTATATTCTCTCCAAGGAGGGGGCGGACAACGCAGCTGCGCTAACCACCGCGCTGACTGCGGCAGTGATGAAGGCGGCGGAGGCCTACGGTGAAGCCAACGGTGGCCGCCTGCCGGTGCCGTTGGTCGCCCCACTGGACGAGGCGGCCAACGTCGTCCGCTGGCCCCAGCTGCCGAGGCTGTACTCGCACTATGGCTCGCGCTCGATCATCCTCATGACCATCTTGCAGTCCTACGCCCAGGGCGTATCTGTGTGGGGCGAGGAGGGGATGGAGGCGCTGTGGTCTGCCTCTGCGATTTTGCTCTACGGTGGCGGCGTGAGGGACGAGAAGATGCTGCAAAAGATGGAAGCACTAATTGGCGACTTCGAAGAGTGGACAGAAAGCGTCTCCGTCTCTCAGGGCAATCGCTCAGTCTCGTGGTCCACACGGGAGAAGAAGATCCTCACCGTCGCGGAGCTGGCGTCCCTCGGCGACAACCGCGCGGTGGTCTTTGCTGCCAAGCGCAGGCCGCTGATTGCGCAGCTGGAGCCGTTCTGGGAACGCACCTACTGGGATGACGACATCAAGGCCGCGTTGCCGGGTTTGAAGTGAGCCATCCTCGAGAGGTAGTCGATGCCCCACGAACAGCCTCCAGTTCCACCGGGGGTTGACAAGCGCCGGTGGCGTGAACTGTTGAACAAGGTCGCAGACCTTAGACGCAAGCACGCTGCAATCGAAGCACACAACAAAGCGCTGAGAGACAACAGCGATCAGGAGAAAGGAGTCACGGATGCAGATTGAAACAACCCCTGACGGCCGTCAGGTCGTCAGCTCTTTCGACCGGGAGAAGATCCTGGGCATGGCGGCAAAGACCGCTGCGGAACCACCCGAGCATCGACCGCGTCGCACGGACCTACGACGCAGCAACAAAAAGCGCCCATCGGTGGCAGCTGACAGTACAGCTGAGCAGACCAAGGACCCCGTGCCGGCCGCTGCCGAAGAGAGCAGCCAGACAGCACAGCAGCGACCGCGTCGCAGGCGTCCGCCGGTGGTGGACGCGTTCGCGCTGATGCCTGAGGGGGCTGCCGGTGCGGACATTCCCGCACCCATGTACCCGTCGATGTTCGACTTCGTGATGTGCGAGCTGGTCTCCACCTACGGTCAATCACAGGGGCGGGTGCCTAACTGGTCGGCAATCTGGTACCGCCACCCGGAGGCCGTGCGCCGACTGGACGCGCTGTGGAGGAAGTTTGAGAAGCTTCGCGTCGACGACCCGTTTAGCTTCCGCGAGTCTTTCTACCACCGGTACGCTGACTACCACATGGACCGGCTGATGAAGTCCGAGAGCGTGTTCGCCGACTGCAAGCGTGACGATGTGCCCATGCAGCCGCTGCCGACCGCGCAGATGAAGACCACCTATGTCCGCGCATCCAGGCAGGAGGCCTAGCCCATGAGCACACGAGATCACCGCACCGCACGCAGGCTCGCCCGCGCGATGCACGTCGCACGTCAGCGGCCTCGGATTGTGGTCGTCCAGCGCCCCTACCCGGCAGGGCCGAACCTGCTGACGCACATGGCACTGGGTGCCTTGGTCGCTGAGGCGGTGCGTCACAGCCTCGACTACCCGGATGATGATGGCGAGTTCTTCGCCGCCGAGTTTGAGCGCAGAGGCCTGCCCGAGACTGCCAGCGTGGTGCGCGACGGCGCTGAGGCCTTGGGAGCCGATGAAGCAGGCGATGCCGCTGAGCCGCTGCGGGTGCAGCAAGCACTCACGCGGCTGAGTGCGGTGGGAGCTGCCGACAACATCCTCAACGGGTTGGCCGAAGCGCTTGACCTGGTGGACGAAGACCCCTGGCGTGACGCGAACCCCACCATGCTGACCAGTAACGAGCAGCTCGACGACCTGATTATCGTCGGCGCTGACTACGAGACTGTCACGGCCTACGCCAATGCCGTTGAGCTGTCAGACATCTCGCCTAGCGAGGACCTCGCCGACAGCCTCGGGGGAGCCGCCGAGGTGGACGCCTATGACCACGAGATGCTCAGCGAGGATGCCGATCAGGCGACGCTGTAGCATGTCCCGGGAGGCCCCCTAGCTCACCGCACAGAGCTAGGGGGCCTCTTCGCGTTCGGCACTCTGGCACCTTGGCACCACGGTGACAAGGCAACATATCAGCATGGCGGCGCTGTCACTTGGCAACACGGGGCCTTGGTGTCCCACGGGCCTACAGCTCGTAGTCGTCTCCGTGGTCTGTGACCTCCTCGTCCCAGGCGTCGTAGTCGTGCGCATCGGGGGCGGTGGCGGCATGTACGGGCGTATTGGCCTGCTTAGCGGTCTCACGGATCTCCGGCTCGGAGACGCAGTCAAAGGTTTTCACCAGGCTTGCGTCGGGGACAACGATGTGGGAGTCAGTGACGTCACAGGTGTCCAGCATCAGCACCCCGTCCTCGGAGGAGTTGAAGCGGGACGCGATGAGGCTTGTTTGGAAAGCCACGAAGACACGCAACTTGGTCCACATAAAGCGGGCACGGTCGAAGCAGGAGTGGCGCAGCCGCACACCGTAGTCCTCGATGCTGTCGATGTCTTCTGGGGCAGGGAAAGTGCCAAGGGTGGCCCCCTCGAACGAGGCATCTGCTGCGCTACAGTGCTCGAATTCGACATCCACGAGCTTGGCATCGGTGAAACGTGCCCTATCGAGGGCACATCCCTCAAACGTCACGTGACGTAGGGTGCAGCCGGAGAAGTCGAAATCAGTCAGGTCGCAGTTGACGAACCGGACGTCTTCGATGGTGCGGTTGCGCGCGTGGCTGCCGTCGAGCAATGCGCCCTCGACCACGTCGCCCGGGGAGAACTCCGGGGCGGGCTGGGCCTTGGTCTCCACGCTGAGCCGCACGAAGGTATCGCGTAGCCAGTTGCATAGCTCGACGTCTTCGCCCACCCACTGCGGGGGAGGTGCGACTAGCCCAGTGGTGCGCTGAGTGGTGACTTGTGTGGCTTTTTCGACGCGCCAGCCAAGCACAGCGCCGACGCTGTCTGCGGTGTCCCACTCGCGGTAGTTGACGACGGAGGGGGCGATGTGTCGGATGTCTCCGCCAGCAGCACTGTTGAGGGCCAACGCGGCGATGAGCCGTTCGCGGCCACGTTCTTCCCTCTCGAGGCGCTTTTCAACCTCAGGGGGCAACAGGTCGATAATTCGGCCGGCGACCGACTCTGCAAGTACCCTGTGGGCCTCGTCAACGCCGAAGCGGTACAACTCCTCCAGACGCTTGCGGGAGACGGCGTGTGTGCGCTCTGCGTCGCGGATTTCGCTCGCGGTTTCTCCGCCCTGGGTGTTGGCGAGCACGTGCAGCAGGATCTTCTTCGCGTCGCGCTCCGGGTCGACGCCTGCCATGTGGAAGTGCGCGTCCTCGGCATCGAAGTCAAAGGGGTTGTCGGTCACACAGTAGGCGTGGTTTTCTTTCTTGCCGCGCGTCATCGCCACGTACAGGCCAGGCCGGTTCATGGAGGTGTCAACTAGGCTGCGGCAGACGTCCACGGTCGCTCCCTGTGCGCGGTGCACGGTGGCTGCGTACCCGAGGTGGATGTTGTCGGCAACGTAGTCGGCGGGCAGTAGCATTCGCTTGCCGGTGACAGTGTCGGCCACGTCGAGGCTGCCGTCTGCGCGGGTGCCGACGATGCGGAACATTTGGCCGTTGAGGACTTTGCCTGTGGCGACGCGGCGGCCACCGGTGTGGGCGAAAAAGGTCTGGTTCTTGCGGGCGATCACAACGTCGCCGGTGCTGACTTGGTGCCCGCGTCCGGCGGTGACAGTGTCCTCGGGGTCCGGGGAGACTACGCCATCGGCGATGAGTCGGGTGCGTACCATCTCGTTGAGGCGATCAACGTCGGCGTTGGTCGTCGCGATCATCATGCTGCGGCGGCCCAGCTCGCGGTCAGCGAAGAAGTCGTCAACAAGCCGGGAGATCTGGGCCTCGCGGGTGCCAGCGCTGACGCGCCCGTTGGAGAAGTAGTAGTCGAGGGCTTTTTTGTCGCCTTTGCGTAGTTGCAGGGATGCGTCTGCTTGGGCTGTGTCGCGGCCTTTGTCGAAGCGCATGACGTGGGTCAGCTCGACGGCGTTGGTTTGCTTGCAGGCGTAGCCGAAGACGCCTCCAGCGCCGACTGCGCGGAGCTGGTGGGGGTCGCCGATCATGCGCACCACAGCGCCGGTGGCTTCGGCGATTTCTACGAGTGCGGCGAGGTTCTGGGTACTGGCCATGCCAGCCTCGTCGACGAGTAGCATGTCGCCGGGCTGGATGTCGACGGGGAGAGCTGAGGGGTCATGTGCGGGCTTAGTGGGGTGACCACCGCGCCAGACGAACGTTAAGGCGTCGATTGTAGTGGCGTCGACGCCAATTTCTTCGCCAAGGATCGCGGCTGCTTTAGCGCTGGGGGCGAGGCCGATGACTTTGCGGCCCTCGTCCTGCCAGACGCGGTTGACGATTTGCATGGAAGTCGTCTTGCCGGTGCCCGCAGGACCAACACCACAAGCCACGAGCGCGCCGGAGGTGAGCAGTGAGCGGGCCATGGCTTCTTGGCCCTCGTTGAGGGTCCAGCCGTTGGCCTTCTCGTGAGCTGCGAGGGCGGCGTCGATGGTGGCGTTGGCTGCAACGACGGCGGTGGGTTGCTCGCAGGCGTTGAGGACGCGCTGTTCGCCGTCCAGAATCTCCTGGGTGGTGTAGCGCTCTGAGCGCTTGCGGAAGTCCACGCCTCGGTTGTTGTCGCCGCGCAGCTGCTCGGGCAGCATTAGAACTTCTGCCGGTGCTAGGGCTACGGAGTTAGTGAGCACGGTGGAGACGACAGTTTCAATGGCGTCGTCAAGGGCTTTGGCGTTGGGGAACCGGTACCCCTTAAGCAGCGTCGCAGTGGCGGTGCGGACGTGGTTTTCCCCGAAGATGCCGCGCTTGTCTGTGACGCGAGCGAGCACGACTGCGGCGGCGTCGTCGACGTCGGAGTCGGTGAACTCTGGGCGCGTTGGCTCTGCGGCAGCTGTGAGGCGCTCGGAGTTGACGAGGTTGCGCACAATGCCAAGCAGCTCGTCGCCGCCGTTTAGCTCACGGACACGATCTGCCCACTGGGTGCGTAGCGTGTCGAGAGACTGGGCAGGCTTTTTCTCGTCACGGGTGGCGAGAATGGCTTCTTGCCACAAGCGTCGCTGCACCTGCTTGTCGGGCTGCTTGCCGTAGGCCTCGATGTAGTCGGCCACCATTTGGTCAAAGACTGGGCGGGCCAGCTCTTTACGAGAAGAAAACAGCGCGTTGAGTTCCTCGGGAACGCCTGAGACTTCCCACACCGGCTCGACTGCGTCGGCGCGGGAAGAAGCGTAGAACTCCAGGCCGAGTTTGCGGGTGAGCTTTTCCATCAGCACAGCGTCGTAGCGCGCAGAGATTGCTTGGTGGTTGTGGAAGATCTCTTGGCCGTCCAGAGACAGCCATCTGCCGTCTTCGGTTTGGACCTTGTTGGAGATCAGCACGTGCGAGTGCAGGTCCGGGTCACCGGTGCGCGTGTCAAAGTGTGTAAACTCCGCGCCGATGAGGCCACGAGTCTTCACCTGTGCAATGCCGTTTGCTCCGACCCTGGTGCGTGCCACTTCCCGCTCAGTCCATGCGATGACCTCGGCGACGGCTTCGTGGTGGCAGGCTGCAATCGCGTTAGCTGTCTTTTCGTCTGCTAGCGCCCACAGCACACTGACGGACTTGGTGGGGGAAAACGTGAAGTCGAACGCGCTGACAGCCTGAGTGACTTTGGTTTGCTGCTGGTTGATCCAAGCGACGACGTCCTTGGAGGCTGGGGAGGTGTAGCCGGTGGCCTTGCAGTAGAACGGCGTGCCAACCGTCACCGCCATCTCGGAACGCTCGGCAGCGGTCGGGGTGCGCTGGTGTTCGCGGACGAAGCTTTTCTCCGCTGCGCGCAGTGCATTCAGGACCGGAATGTCGTTGGTCGAAATGCGGAAAGCGCGACCAAGCTGCGCATCCCGATAGACGTTACGGACCGCCCAGATCTCTGAGGCTTCTGGGTGCAAGCCCATGCCGTAGAGATTTGCCATCTGCTGTTCGTCGACGAGAGCACCGGTAACGAGCTTCTTGTGGTCAAAGCCCTGCAACCCAGAACCGAGCCAACGGCCAGGGGGTGTTCCCTTGGCCTGGTAGTAGTTCGACAGCGCAGTTGCTTCACCGTCTTGGCCGTCTTCGAGATCGGTAACAGTGGGGTCAGCAGCGTCGTTGGTCGCAACCGAGCGAAGCAGGTACTGGTACCCAGCACCTGCGTGGACAGCTCGTAGCGACATCATGGGTGTGAGCATACACCCCCAGAAAAACACTCGCATTAATAATGCATACTGTGTATGGCACGAACCCCCGATTTTTCGGGGGTGATGCGAGGGTACGGATGTACCCGCTACAGTGGGGTACATGACGAAGATTTCATCGAAGAGCATGTCCTCTAGGAAGCGTGCACGTGATGCGCTTGCAGGCACCCTAGAGGTCGCACGTCGGCGCGAGGAGCTTCTCGCGGAAGTCCTGTCGCTCGTGGATAAGCGAGCGCGGTTGGAAGCTAAGATCGCGCCACTTTTTGCGGAATTGCACAGCACCGGGTTGACGTGGAAGTTCATTCAGGAGGCCTTGGAGTTGCCTGCAAAGGAGGTCAAGAGAATCGCTGAACTAGCGCACCCGGACGATGACAGCGTCGACGGTTCCGTGGTGAAGACGGATTCGGAAAGCGCTGAGGAAGCGTCGCAGGTGCAGGATCAGGACTATGGAGATGGCGGGTCTAGCGACTCGCAAGCATTGGGTTAATCAGGACGCGTTATCATGTGCCAGGCGCGGCGCGGTGCCCGCCTAAGGGCGGGCACCGCGCGGATCGAAAACGGCACAGAAGCAGCACCGCAGCTGCCCCTTGCGCGTTACTTCCGGCGGGGCAAGACCTCAAGGGTCTTGCCCCGCCTTCGCCGCGTTGTGGTGGCTGTAGTTGGCTCTAAAATCTTAAGGTTGTGGAGCGCAGAAAAAGCCGCCACCCCGAGGGCGGGGTGGCGGCAGGGACAGGAGAGCAGGAGGGGTTAAAGCTCACTGACAGAGTCCTCTATGGCGACTTGGTCGTCGTCATAGTCATCATAGAAGTCAGGGCGTTGTTCTCCGATGTAGGCGGACAGGTTCGGTGCACTGGTTGCGCTATCTCTCTCCTGCTCGGCTTGGGAGAGTAGCTCCCAACCTTGAGAGTCCATCGCGTAGTCCATATCCTCTGCTATGTCGCGATACATGCTGATGAAGGGTGCTTCTTCGGGACCCTGGCGACCCACAAGTGACGCTATAGACGTGAACGAGATAACTTCACTATCCGCCGATTCCCAGTCCAGAAACACGCCGACAGTAGCGGCTTCCTGCTCCATAAAGGTACGGATAGCGCGCCCATTTCCGTCGCGGAACGGATGAATATAGTTGAGCGTCGCGTGCATTTGGGCTAGTAGCGTGACCTTGTCTTCGAGATCTTCAGTTGCAAAGAGTCGCGCCTCGATATCTTCGACAATGCTGACCCATTCAGGCATAGCGGACACAGGGCAGTAGTTGCTCTGGCCGGTGTCTGCAAACGGGTTTGGTTTCGCTAGGTCGACCTCACGGGGCTTGCCTGCCCACTCGTAGCAGTACTTGAATAGGTGCTCGTGAGTAGCTGCGAGATTGTCCCAGGCCTTGGCAAAGCGAAAGCCTTCGAGTGGCACTTCCAGTGCCCGTTGCGCGACGAGATTCGCCTCGACAGTGGCCCATGTTTCGCCGTAGATACCCACCTTGTTGGCCAAGTCTCCTGAGACTGGATCAAGGTAGGCCTCCCAGCGCTTCTGCATCGCGTCACTGAGGTCGTTGGGCGCCTGGTCGGGGAGAAAACTTCGAGCTTGATCCCACAGCGGCAGCCACTCGTCGAAGGCTTTACTGAGTAGATGGTGAGTCCCTAGCGAGCCGAAGATGTTCGACATTTTGGGGTTGCGCCAAGGGCCTTTGTCCAGGTCGAAAACTACTTGTTCGGCAATTTTCTCGTCACCGTCAAAGACCTCTAAGCCGACGCCAAGACGTTTCGCGCCATGACCGTCGTCTGTAGGGAGCCATCCGTCGCGGAGTCGGACCTCAACGTCGGTGTATTCGGTGCCGTCGATCCCCGTAACGGCACCCGCCCGGGCAGTGTGAAACACCACTCCGGGCTGGGCAACGTTAGGGGAACTCAACCGAAAGTCGTCAAGTTCCACCCGGATCACAATGCGTTCGCCTTCCTCACAGCGATGACAAGGCGAGCGTCATCCTGCTGGCTCATAGGACGTCCTCATCGTCCGCATCGGCCACTACTTCGTCGAAGTCGCTGTACTCGTCAGCATCGACGTCTGCGACGACTGCTGCCAACGGTGCGTTCTCGCCCTCTGCGGCGGGGGCGTTCGGCGTCTCGAAGTCGGCAGGGGACCAGTCGGTCAGCATCGGCGCGTCTTCATCGATTACGTACGCCTCTTCCCACGAAGGATCCACGGTCCGGGCGTCACCAAAGTTGAGCGTACCCGGGGCGGCAAAGTCCGACGCTGGGGTGCTGAATTCCTGCCCCCGAGCGCGCACGAACGCCTCCCACTTCTCTGCGCCGAAGACATCGGCAAGCCAGGGATCCGCGTCCCACTCGGTGCTCGTAGCAACGTAGCCACTGCCCGTGTCGAAGACCATGAGGGAGACCCCGTTGTCGTGGAGCGCAGGGTCAGTTTCCACAATGGTCTGGAAAACGAACGGAGCAGCATGAGCGACCTGCGTGCGAGGTGCCGTGAACTCATCGAAGCTAGGGAAATCAACGTCGCGCCACACCAGACTGTCAAGGTCAATATCGATGTGCAGGGGCAGTGCGAGCCGCGCATCGTCAGTGACGATTTCCTCGCAGGTGTTGACCTGGTGCCACTCGGCGTCAGTGACAGCTCGGGCGGTTGCCTCCTCGATCCGGGTGTCCTCAGGCTCGCGGCTGTGGAAGCGCTTGTAGACCTCCAGCATTGGCTGCGGATCATAGGACTCTGCCCGCAGGATGGTCTGCTCGGCGTTCTGGAGTGCGCGCGCCTTGTGCACATCCTCCGCGTACGACTGACCGCCGGGATCGGTACGGACATTGACGCCGTGGCGCTCTGCGATGACCGTCATGGTGTCTTCGACAGCAACCCGGGACCAGACGGAAAAGGGGTGGACCTCCGTGAGCATGGCGTGAAGTCGCGCGACCATTTCGAGGCGGTCTTCAGCAGTGACTTCATCCCAGGGGAAGTTCTCATAGGCGGCATCGATCTGCTCCATCGCGCCGGCAATCTGGTCCGGCGGCATCAGCCGACGCTCACGACCGTCTCCGAGCGCGATGAGAACGTCGTCGCTGCGCCAGTCCTGGGCCGGAATAGCGTCGGATCGGACGATGTACGGCAGCTGTTCCTGGTACACCGCCTTCAGCTCGTCGCTGAGCTTGGCGTGCCCGTAGCCACCCTCAGGCACCTCGTAGTACCACTCGTGGATGTAGCCGCCCGAAATCGTCTCACGGTTGTTGGAGTACGTGATGGCGTCGTGGGCAGTGAAGTTGCCTTGCATCCGCTCGCGCAGCAGCTCCTCATAGACCGGGTTAATCGCGTAATCGACCGGATCGTCCAGGGACCAGGTGAAGTCGGCCATCTTCTACCCCTCCGTCCCGTTGGAGCCGTAGGCGATAGCCTGGCGCACCAGGCTGTCGACGTAGCGGGGGTTCGGGCGGCCCTCGATAGCCTCTCGGCGGGCGGCAAGCTCGCGCACCCGGCGGCGCTGGCGGTCGGACAGCAGCGGGCTATCGACCCCCTCAAGCCCCTCCTCGGCGATGATGCGGGCATCCTCGGCGCGCGCTGCGGCGCGAATTTCTTCGATGGCGGCATCCTGGGTCAGCTCGCCGAGCGTGACCCGGATGAGGCGGTCGATGTCCTCGGCGGCCAGCGGGCGGCCGTCCATCTGGGAGGACACCACGAGGTTGCGCAGGCGACGACGCTGACCGTCGGACAGCTGCGCGGAATCAAGGGAGTACATTGTCAGTCTGACCTCTCTGTGGAGTACAGCACACCCGTCGTCTCCAGGCGTTTGCGGGTGCGCGAAATTGTGGACGTAGACACGCCGAGGATGGCGGCCATCTCGGCTTGTGTTAGCTCGCCTTCCTCAATCCAACGGGCAACCTGGCGATGCTGCATGTCGGTGAGTTTCGGCTGCTTACCGCGCAACTTACCGGCTTTTGCAGCTCTCGCAAGCCCCTCCCTCGTACGCATGGAGATCAGGTCGCGTTCGAACTCCGCGACCATGGCCAAAACCGAGAAAAGCAGCTTGCCAACCGGATCACGGGGGTCGTAGATGCTGCCCCCGATTTGCAGTGCAGCTTCCTTGTCGTGGACCTCCCCGGCGATAGCGTGCGCATCCGCCACGCTGCGGGCGAGACGGTCCAGCTTCGTCACGACAAGCACGTCGCCTGCACGGAGACGCTCTAACGCCCTCTCAAGGCCTGGGCGCGCGCGACTCGTGGCTGAGTACCCGTGGTCGACGAGAATCTGGTCATCGTCCACCCCGAGTTCTTTAAGCCTTTCCATCTGCACCTGGACATCTTGGTGAGCTGTGGAACATCTGGCGTAACCGATAAGCATGACCCCACCCTAGGCACCGACACGCGCCAGGAACACGTTCTCAGGGCAAGGAAGCCGCCCCAGCGGCTTTCGCGGCAGCCCAAGCCCCGTAGGGGGCGCGGGAGCGCTCGGTCAAGCCACTGCCATCCCAGGAGGTCCTACCTAGCCTCGACATCGCGTCGGCGTGCTTTGCTCCGTACACGCGACCCCGGGCAGTCGATGCCCCCTTGGGTACATGACGACTTGGCGGCGGTGCGTCTTGTCTGCTAGACGCCTTGGCACCAAGGCACTTTGGCGCTAAGTGGACGTGACGCCACGGAGCAAAGACACCTTGGTGCTAAGGCGTCACGGTGCCACGCAAACAGGTGGACTAGTGCAATGGGACACATGGGGTGGCAACGACCTCCCCAGATCATTCCGTTAGGGGCACGGCTAACGGGATTGCCACTGCAACGGCTTTACGGGACGCTCGGCGTCTAATTTCCGCAAGACGGCACACTTGTGTTGTGTTCGTCCGGGCGTCCCGTTAGGCGTTCGTCAATGACAGGCAAGGAAACAGCATCCGACCCCTGGAGTTATCTCCAGGGGTCGGATGTAAGTCAACCTAGTTGGCAAGGATGCTGGCGACCCGCTGACGGGTGACGTGAGCAGCGCGCGCAACATTAGCGCCGGACAGCCCCTTGGCCACTGCCACTCGAATCGTGACGTCGCGGTAGATGCGAGCGCGCTCAAGCTCCAGGGCGCTGAACTCGACCGCCGAGGTGGCCATCTTCACAGCCACCTCCAGTTCTTCTTCATCCGCAGTGTCATGAGGCAGTTCGCTTGCGAGCATGCTCGCCGCCTGCCAGAGCCGGCCCAGTTCACGCTCGGTCATAGCCGCAGGATTGACGGCCATGAGCGGACTGGTGTTGTTGGCCTCCACGGTCCCTTTCGCGATAATGCGAGCCACCTCTGGTCCAGTGTGGTGCACCCTGTCGACCAGACCGGCCAGGGTGTCGGTGGTGGCAGGGGTGGCGACCTCTTCCACCGTGATGTGCTTGACGCTTGTGCCCAAGATGTTTGCGGCCAGCGCAGTCAGCAGCTCCGGGGTCAATTCGCGGGGGGTGACGAGGACTGCATCATCGTCGAGCTCGCTGGGGTCGGTGGGGAAGACGACTTCCACCTGGTCGGCGAAATCCTCGGAAATATAGACGCGGTTGTCCATAGCTTCCCCGATCAGCTCGGCGCGGATTTCTTCCAGGATGCCCACGTAGATGAGGGCGGTGTTGTAGCGATTGTGAACGGTGGTGGAGAGGGTGAACATGGTGGGGGCCTTTCTGATGGGGCGTTGCGAATCGGTTGAAGTCAACCTTGCGAACACTCACCATGCTAGGCAACTAGGTTTAACCCGTCAAGGGCAGTTTACGTAAACTACCCCCGATGGTGACATAGGTACTGGTCAAGGCGAATAGTGTTACCCCCGTGTGGCCTTTGCGTCTCAGGCGCTTTCGAGATAGAAGAAGGTCCCTGACCAAGATGTGGCCAGGGACCTTCTTATCCCTCCCTCGGGGTAGGAGGTTGGCGGAGCTGTGCTCGACGCCGTACAGCACCACGGGGACTAGGTGCCGACACAGGTAGGCGTGGCTGGAGTGTAGCCAACCCCACCTGTGTGGACACCACCCTAGCAGCCGCCATACGTGCCGCGTGGGGTTTTGGAGAACTTCTTACGCCTCGTACTCTTCGGCCTCGGCAGGGGCGTGATCATCCCACTCGTCTGCCTCGTTGTCTGCCGTGGCCTCGGGGTTGAGAGTATTGACCGCGTCGGCATAGAGTGCTTCTGCCTGCTCTTGGAGTTGCTCTAGCCCGAACCCCCTCGAGGGTGACTCCCCCCGCTCCCAATCGAAGTCGGGGTCGAGTGCATCGATATGGAACGGCAAGTTCTCCGGGGACAGAGGGGGTACCTCGTATCCCTTCTCGAGTGCCCACTCGTAGTTGGACTGCATGGCAGACAGGACATCCCTGTCGTCGAGTCCCCAGACTTTTTTCGCGTAGCCCTGCGTGGGGGAGGCGCGCAGAGTCCACCGTGGAGTGCGCCCCTGCTTCGCGAGGCGGTCCAGCTGCTCCGCACGGCGGGTTTGGAACTCTTCGCTCTCCTCCATTGCTCGCAGCTGGGATTCAACCTCCTCCAGCTCGTCGCGGGCGATCTCAAGGTCGGCAATCTTGGGGAACTCCTGGTCGGGTGCCACCGAGTATCCGTCGAGTCGTCCCTGGATGTCCTCCAGCTCGAAGCGACGGCTCATCAGTCGGGTCTCTTGTGCTCCCAGCCAGTTGTCGAGGCGCTGAAGCAGGCCGCGAGCTGCGGGCGTGGATTTCAGAGGTGCACCGGGTTTTCTGTCGGAATCGGTCTCCTGCAAACGCTCGCTCGAGTAGGTGGAATCCACGGCAGCTTCGATGTCTGCGTGCTTGATCTCCAACGGAGGGACGTTCGGAAAGTCCTTGGGGGTCACACGGACGCCGAAGTTTCCGAGGATCCCGTTCAGCTCCCTGCTGAACTCGACGGTGAATGCTCTGCCTCCAAGGCTGAAGGTGCCACTTCCTCGCCCATCCAGGACGCGCAGGAACATCGTGGCAGGGCTGTCGCCTTTGAGTGAGGGGTGCTGGTACGTGGAGCTGATGGTGTCCAGCAGCTCCTTGTTGCTCTTCTCCAGATGAAGAGCTGTCTGGAATGCCTCGATGCTTTCGATTTCGCCGGTGAGTCGCTCGGCACGGCGCTGGTCGAAGCGGTAGTTCTCCACCTGCTGTTTCTTCAACGCCTCGTGCTGGGCCAGCTCGCCTTCAAGGTCGGCAACAGTCTTGCGCAGTTCCTCGGCCTTGATATAGCGGGTGTCACCCGTGGCAAAGGCCTTCATTTGTGCGTACTGCCCGGCGACGTCCTCGACCTCGGTGTCAATATGACGAGCCTCCAGCGTGCCGGAGAGCAGCTGCTGCACTCCGACCTGCTTGCGTTCGAGCTGCTGCCAACGCACTGAGTCGAGGGTGTTCGACGCGACGTAGTTGAGGATCTCTACGCGCTCATTGAGATTGCCTTGCCGCTTGATGCGGCCCTCGCGCTGCTCAAGGTCGGCCGGTCGCCACGGCACATCAACGTGGTGCAGGGCGATCAGACGGCGCTGGATGTTTGCGCCGGTACCCATCTTCTGGGTTGAGCCGATCAGCACATCCAGCTCGCCATCGTTGCAGCGCCTCCACAGCGTTCCACGGTCCTGGTCCCAGTCGTGGACAAAAGCGATGCGGCTCGGGTCCATCCCGCGGGCGACAAATTCGTCTTTCATCGCCTTGTACATCGAGAAGCTGCCGTCCTGCTTCGGGGTGCCGGTGTCACAGAAGACCACCTGCAACGCTCCCTTATTCGGGTGCATCCCTTCGCCAGAGACTTTCGGGTACTCCTTGTCCTTGTTCTCGTTCCAGATCCGCGTGACCTGTTTAGCGACCTCAATGACGCGCTGAGACTGCTGATTGGTTCGGATGTTCGCGAGCCGAGGATGGAGCGTGATCTTCTGCCCATCAGACATCGCTTTGAGGGTGTTGTCGATATCCTCCTTCC
The DNA here is from genome assembly GCF_002994655.1 of Corynebacterium sp. 13CS0277. Classification (GTDB taxonomy): domain Bacteria; phylum Actinomycetota; class Actinomycetes; order Mycobacteriales; family Mycobacteriaceae; genus Corynebacterium. Next base: position 33,542 of record NZ_PPDL01000011.1, on the reverse strand, counting down.
CCTTGGAACCCTTCATCTCCGCGACACGGAGCGAGAGGTCCAGCATGGCGTCGACCACCGTCTGTTCGGGGGTGAACGTGATGATGGTGTTCTTGCCGTCCTCGCCGACTTGGGGGAGCTTCAGGTCCAAATCCTGGCTGGTCACGGTGTCCATGAAGGAGCTGTTGAGACGCACCAGCTCCGGCATATTGAGATAGCCGGTCGTACGCGTCTTGCTCATCAGCCCGGTGCCGGTGGGGCGAATCTCGACGACTTCTTCATTGCGCAGGTACTGGGACGAGTAGAAGCCCACGGACTCCAGGCCTGCTGCTTCAAGCTTGTCGGGAGTCAGGTAATGCGCAAGCACCCACATCTCCGCGTAGTTGTTTGCAATTGGGGTGCCCGTCGCAAACGTCGCAATCGGCGTTTTTGCGGGGTCAAGGCCTGCATTCTGGGCCTTTTCACGCAGAATTCCCAGCTTCATATCGAGGCCTGCCGCGCGCTGCGAACCCGAGTGACCAATCTCAGGGTTCTCCGAGAAGCGCTCCAAGTTCTTATACATGTGAGCCTCGTCGAGCATGAGGTAGTCCACGTTCAGAGCTTCGAAAGGGATCGCGTCCGGTTTATCGTCCTTCACCAGCTTCCGGAGGCGCTCCGTGCGCTGCTCCAGCTGGCGGGTCAATGCCTTAATGCTCTTAGCCGATGCGCCACCGGTCTTGTTGAGGCCAATGATGTCGGCGTACATGCGGTTCAGCGACTCGCTCATGTACTGCTCGCGGTACGAGTGGGAGGCTTCGACGTCATCGAAGACTGATTGCGAGACCACCACCATGTCCCAATCGGCAGCCATGGTCTGCCCGAGGAAGCGCCGCTTTTGCGCCGCAGAGCTTACTCCGGTCGCCGACAGGACTTTAGCGCCGGGGTACCACTGTGCAGCCTCTCGCGTCACCTGCTCAACAAGGTGATTCGGCACCACGATCCACGGCTGCTGGATGGCGCCAAGACGCTTTAGCTCCATGGCACCCATGAACATTGTGCCCGTCTTGCCCGCACCCACGACGTGGTTCAGCAGAACGGTCGACTCATTGACAATGCGTTCGACGGCGTTGCGCTGGTAGGAGTAGGGAGTAAAGTCCTCGCCCAATCCCGGCAGCTCGCGGGCGGAGCCATCATATTCCGGCGCGCGGTAGTTGTTGTGCAGGTTGTTGTAGAGGTCGATGACCTCGCGCCTGCGCTCAGCGTCGTCCCAAAGCCACTCCTCGAAGTCTGCCTGAATACGCTTAGCCTGGCGGGCTGCAAGCCTGGTCGCTTCGGCGTTGAGCTTAGAGCCGCCGAAGCGTTCTTGGTACTCCTTCGAATTGTTGATTCGGCTGTTTCGACCCATGAGCATGTCCTCAAAGATCGACACACCGCCCTTGACGACGCCGCGCGAGGGACGCTCGGCGGCAAGACCCTCATTGCTGCATTCCCGTGCTCCAAAGAGTGAATTGGAAAAGTTTGGAGAATGGTGCGGCTTAATTAGCACGCCAAAGTCCGTGTCGAAGGCAATAGTGGCGTTTGAGCGGTTATTGCCGTAGATGCGGGAGACAACATCCTGCTCCATCTTGAGACGCCCGTCGTAGGAAATGATGTCCCATTCCTGCGGACGACCGCCGATCCTGTCCGCTAGGTACTCCTGGTAGTACTTCGTCGGCAGCCAACCCACGCCAATAGAAACGTTGATGCCCTCCTCGATTCGCTCAGGCTGGACCTCGCGCAGAGCCTCGACGTTAGCTTCGAAGCGGGGGTCTTTCTCGGCGGCTTCCCTGGCCTCGCGGAGCTTGTCACGAACCATGCCAGACGTGTAGGAGACGGCAGGGATAAAGGAGTCAGGGTTGCCAGGATCACGGTAAGCGATCTTCTCTTCCACAAGGCGGCGCTCGACGTCTTCGAGGCTGATATCCATCAGCTCAGCGATGGCACCTACGTCGAGACTGCCGGTACGTGCCCGCACCGCTGAGGCTGCGTCACGCAGGTTATCGGTGCGCTTCAGCTCCATCTCACGGCGGGCAGGGTCCTTGACGAAGACCGCAGACTTTCTTGCCACCTGGGTCAGCTCATCGAAGTCTTCCAAGGAAATCAGCGCCGCGAGCATCGGGTCTGCTTCGAACACCTTCAGATGAGGCTGTTCCTTGGTATCCCGGACCTCCTTCTCAGCAGCCATTCGGCGCATCTCTGCCTCCGTCTCAGCGTCGGGGAGCGTGTCGGAAGTGTACTGGTTGTCCTGCTGCCATTGAGCAAGGAAGTCCTGGTACCTGACCTCTTGACGCTTCTTGGACGGCACGCGCGCAGGCGGGCGGTCAAACCGGTTGATAGGCCCGAACGCTTCCACGTACTCGTCGTACTGCTGGTTCAGGAGGCTGCGCAGCTCCACCACGTCCTCGGTGTCCAGACCGTTGGCCTGAGCGTATGCACTACGCAGCCGCAGCGCAGTCTCACGTAGATCGATAAGCGCGATGGTCTCAACAGTCCGGCTCTTCGGCACTTGAGCGACTTGCCAGTCGGTTTGCCCCATCGTGTAGAAGGTAGTCTTTGCCCCTGCGCGCTCGTAACGCACTTCTCCTTCAATAGCTTGGCGCTCAGTCCGCAGCCGCACCTGCGCAGGATTCTCGACCTCGACGACCTCCGGGGCGTATCGCCCTCGGTCGCCTAGGCTACGGATGTCGCGGGAAACCGTCTCCACAATATGCTGTCCGAGGGGCTTATTTTCCAGCGGCTTCACAGCCAACCGGGTACCAAACCGGCCACTCTCATTGGCAAGCACACCGAGCACGTGATCGGGATGCTTCTGGAAGTAAGCATTGATTTGGTGCTGTGCCCCGTTGAACCGCACGGTGCTTGAGCCGAGGAATTCCTGGGTTGACGGCAACGGCTCCTCGCCAGGGAGCCTGCGGCGAAGCACCAGCAGATCTGCTCCTGCGTCCGTGCCTGCCTCAGCGTTGAACGTACCTTCTGGGAGACGCACAGCAGAGATGACGTCCATCTCCTCGGCTAGCGCGCGTCGCGCACGGTCATCGAGTTTGTCGGCAGTGCCGGTCGACGTCAGCATGACCTGGTATCCACCGGGAGCAACCAGGCCGGAGGACTTGGTGAGAAAGTAGTCGTGAACCCGGAAATTCTGCCGATTGTTCACCGGATCGTACGGGCTGACGTCTGCATAAGGAACGTTGCCCACAGCCGCGTGAAAGCTTGCCTCCGGCTCTTCGACGTCCTGGAACCCTGCGTTGACGATGGTCGCATTCGGGTACAGGTAGGAGGAGATAGAGGCTGCAATCGGGTCCAGTTCCACACCAACCATGCGGGTGGTGGACGGGGCGTGCTCCATTAGACCCCCGATACCGCTACCAGGCTCGAGCACACGCTGGACACCCTTGACGTCCTCGTACCCGGCCTCTTTGAGCACGTCCCACATGGCGGTCGTAACTTCTGCCGGGGTGTAGTAGGCGGTGAGCACAGTGGCTTTCAGCTCCGCATAGAGCGCATCGTCGCCGACCAGCGCACGTAGCTCGTTGCGCTCGTTCACCCACTTCGGGTTAGCTTCGTTGAAGATCTCTGCACACTTGCCCCAAGCCGAGTACCGCGCGAGCATCTGCTGTTCTTCACGGGTGGCCCAGCGCCCCTCTTCGTTGAGCTGGTGCAGAAGCCTGATGGCGTCCATATTGGCGCGCGCACGAGCCTTTGGACCGCTAGGCGGCATCAGATCACCGCGCTCAAAGCGCACAGGCTCCCCCATGCGCTGTGGGGCGCTTGCGGCGATGCTCCGCAGCACTTCTTCCATGTCCGGGAGATCGTCCTCAACGCTCTCTTCACCCGCCGGGGCGACAGCCTGGGAGGATTCGTTGGAGGACTCACCACCAGCCACGGTGTCACCTTGTTCACTGCGAGACACGGTGTCTTGGCCGGTAGGCGCAGAGGTGCCTTGGCTACTGGTGGTCGGGGCGTCAGACGTACTAGGCGCAGTGACGCCTTGGCCGTCGTCGGGCGAAGTAACAGGATCCGTGCCGCCCACCAGCAAGCGCTGCGCCTGGGATGCCGCCTGCTCGAACGAGAGGCCTTCCTCGCGGCGGAGGCGAACAGTCTCTTCCACCACGGTCTGCCGGTCGCTGAGGAACTGTCGCCAGTTGTCCGGGTCGAGCCAAGTGTCCAGGAGGTCGAAGTCAGTCTCCAGGCCGCTTGTTGCTTCAATGAAGTCGCGTTCAAACTCGGGGTGGTCGTCGAACCACTCGTCGCGGAGCTGAACGTAGAGTTCTACCTCGCCGTCGGCGGTGTAGTCCTCGTGCAGGATAATGTCAAGGTACTCAGTCTCGTAGACACGTTCGTTGATGCCGGAGACCACCGTGGCGGTTCCGGCCTCCCAGTGGTCCATGTTGGTGGCGTCGAGCCAGATGCCGTCGATGTCAAAGCCAGGGATCTCCTCCTCGGCTTCGTAGACCTCGCTCGCTGCATCCTCCGCGCCTGCTTCGTCGGTAGGCTGCTCGGCAGCATCTAGGCGATTGCCGTCCTCGTCAACCTCGAACTGCTCGATGCTTTCGCCGTCAGCCGTAACGTTGATCTCGGTGCGCTTGACCTCAAACACCCACTCATCGACGGGCTGATCGTCGGCGACCTTAGAGCGGGGTGCCTCTGGGGCCGGGGCATCCTGCTCGCTCGGCGCGGTGGTGCCAGATTGACTTGGTGCCAAAGCGTCTTGCTGGCGCGTGGTCTCATCCAGTGAAACATCGGCGGTTGCAGGCTGCGCGACAGTAGCGTCAGCAAGGTCCGTGAGGAGGACTGCGCGGGCTTCCACCTGGGGGTCGAGGAGGCTTCCGGGCCGGTTTGCTCCAGTGGAGAAGTCGTAGTCCTCGATCTGTGCAAAAACCTGACGCGCCGAGCGATTGAAGACCGAGAGATCGCGCGTCGCACGAACCTTGCGCGCCATCGCCTTCGCGATAGCCTCAGCCTCCTCGGGACTTCCAGCTTGTGCATCAGTGCTGCCGGACTGCTCGCGGGCACGGGAGAGATTGTCCTCCCAGTTCGGCGAGTAGCCAGCACGCTCAGACGGCGGGACGGCTTGCTTGTGAATCGGCCCGTGCTCGTAGACGTAGTCGCCGTACAGCGTGGACAACTCGTCCAGCGCCTTGGTGCTGTTACTGGCCTGGGCACGGCGCGCAGTCGCAAGCAGCTCCATGAGCGCGAGGCGCCGGTCGAGCGCGCTGGAGCTGCGGATGGTCAAGGAGCCAGCGAGGGGGCCAGGAAGCGAGTCGACGCGCGTCCAGCCGGTGACATCGTCGTCGTAGGGATCGAAGACGTAGAAGTCGTACTCGCCCTTTTTCGTCTCTACCCAGGCCAGTTCGCCAGCCTCGGGAGCCTCAGGCACAGGAGACTTCCGGTAGGCCTTCGCCGGACGCTCGTCGGTTCGCTGCGTCGGCTGCTCAACGGTAGCCACACGGCTTGCATCAACGCGGTGGGCGTCGACGACCGTTCGGGGAGGGGCCAGCGTATGCCGCTGAACTACAACCTGGGCAGCTTCTCCCTCCGGCAGCTGATCAACGCGCCCCTGCTGTTGCGGCTGCGGCACTTGTTCTTCGTGCGTGAACTCAACTTGGCCTTCTCCTCTGAATTCGAACAGAGTGAGTTGGTTCTCAGGCTGCTTTTCCCTGCGGGCCATCTATGATCCTCTCGCTAGTCGGACAGTGGTCTGTACTGACTGTGGAAGATCGGAAGATCTCTCGCAAGCACTTTTTTCATACGCTGGGAAAACAGGAAGCCTCAGAGACGGAATATCTCTGAGGCTTAACCAGGTGGGGGCTACGGCATGACCATGTTGATGGCCTCGAAACGGGCCTCCATCTCGTAGCGATAGTCCTCCGTGAGCGGGCCGATGTGCTCGGCGATCACCTTCGACTGGGCGTAGTGCCAGCTGCGGGGATACGGAACCTCCCATTCGCCGTAGTACTCAAAGGCGTACTCCATCAGGTCGAGGTAAGCGCTAGTCAACGTTTCCAGCCAGATGTCGCCGTTGTTGAGCTTGACGTAGGCACGCATCCAATCGACCTTGGTGAGGCTGAACAGGTCGGTGTCAGGGGTGCCGCCGGTGGCCTTGTAGCGCTCAGACTCGGCAAGCGCGAGCGCCTCTTTCCGATACTCGTAATAGCGGGCGTTGGCAGGGTCTTCCTTCAGCTTCTTGTTCAAGGCCCTGAGTCGCTCCATCTCTTCCTCGATGCCGAATGCGGACCTAGGCAGCTTCAGCCCTTCGTCCCACCAGCGCTGAGTTTCTTCGCCGCAGGGTTCGATGAGGACACCCGTCAGCCCGCTGAGAAACTCCTGGACATGGCCCAGGCCCTGGGGATCAATGTTGGTGAACACCGCGAGGGACTCGACGAGGGTGGAGTTAGTGTCCTCCCCGACGTAGAGGCAGTCGAGCGCCTGCTTGAGCTCCCGGTGGTCGTAGAGGTAGTAGGTGACCCCGGTGTCGGGATCAGAGATGTTGAAGTGGTAGGTGGCCATGGTGGCGGGTCCTTTCGTGATTCATAGCGTGGTGCCAGTGAGCCGAGTTGGCTTGGTGTCTAGGAGACTAGACACCAAGGTACCTAGTTGTCTTTCTTCGTAGTGCGCGACCCAGCTTCACTCTGGGCCAGACGAAGTTCAATGGCCTGGAGCATCAGGTCATTGACGGTGATGTCCTCCTCGAGCGCGACACGCTTGATGGTCTTGCGCAGCTCCGGAGGAACGCGGAAGACTACACGGACACGGTTGTCGTCGTTGAGCTGCTTAGCACGTTCGCGCATCTCGTCGGTCGCCTTGACCGTCTTACGCATAGGGCCGGTTGCCATGGGGATCTCCTTAGTGGTGTCGGTGGTGGTGGGGCTAGCTCAGCACTTCGACGATGTAGTCTGCCAGCTCGCGGTATCCGTGTAGGTCGCCCTCCGGGCGGGTGCCGACCATGTGCTTGAGAGCCTCGCGCTGGGGGATAACCACCGGCGCAACAGTGAAGCCTTCTTCGCGCATCGCGGCGTCCATCTCTCGGTAGCTGACGGTACGAGGGTTGGCGGCAGTCATAAGCACCGCTCCACCAAGCGCGCGCCCTTGACCGTTCTGCGTATCGCGGAGGGTCTCCAGGATGGACCACACGCGGTCTGCGTCGAGGCTAGAGTGCCCGGTAGGCACGAGGACGAAGTCAGCGGCATCGATTGCCGCATCGATGATCTGGGGGTAGCCGGGAGGGCAATCGATGAGGACGAAGTCTTCGCGCGCGCCGCCCTTCATAGTGCGCATATTTGCCGCAGCTACGGTGAACGGCAGGGCCTGGGTCTCTTCGGCGTACTCTGCCCACGCAGAGGCGGAACCCTGGGGGTCGGCATCGTAGACGATGACGCTGTGCCCGAGGTCTGCGAGCGCGGTCGCGAGCAGGATGCTGGTCGTGGTCTTTCCGGTACCGCCCTTCAGGTTGCAGACGGCGATCTTCTTGGTCATGGGTGGTGTCCTTTCAGGTTAGGGATGTAGCTGTGACGAGGCGGGCGAGCGCCGAGGAATCACATTGTGTGTAGCGCTGGGTGGTGGCGACGTTGCCGTGTCCCAGTGCTTGCTGGAGCGCGATGAGGTCGTGCCCTCCGTTGACGTAGGCGATGGTCGCGAATCGGTGTCGGAGAGAGTGCAGGTTCCACGGCGCGGGGAGGACTTGTCGAGCAAGCTTGGATACGTGTCGCGATGACAGATGCCCGTTGACTTTGCCGGGGAAGACGAAGCCTTGTTCGCGCTCGCGGGTCAACATGCGTGCCAGTGGGGCTGGCACAGGGAGGATGCGAACTTTGCCACCTTTCCCATGCACGGTGAGCGCCCACCCGTCTTTGCTTCTGGCTAGGTCGCGGGTATGCACTTGCGCGATTTCTGCGCAGCGAAGCCCTAGCTCTGCCGCAAGGCGGATGATGAGTTCCGTGCGAGGCTTCGCGTTCGCGAGCGCCTGGAGGACTGCCGCTTCGGGGGTAGGGCGCGGGGGAGGCTGCTGACGTGAGATTCCACACATGATCCGTTCGGCAGGGTTGTGGCCCGTGCTTTCGGAGTGCCAGCCATAGAACGCTGTCACCGACATGTAATAGGCGTGCCGGGTCTCGGGCGCCCAGGTTTGACTGCCTGCCCATCGCACTAGGTCCGCTTCCGTGACGACTTCAGGGGCGGTGTCTCCGAGGTCTCTTGCCAGTCGCCGGATGTGCCGGATGCGGACATCGACGGTGGCTTCGCGTTTGCCTTCGGCGCGTAGGCGAAGTTCCCAGTCTCGGACGGGTTCGACCCACGCAGGCGGGATCGGTTTGAGATGTGGACGGTCAGTGATAAGCATTCACTTACATCTACAGCCGGTCGCGAGCTTCGGGCGCTAGGGACGTGCTCCCCGGGCGGCGTCATGGAACCTAGTCCACTCGGCGCAGCGCCGCCTAGGTACTTTGGTGCCACGTGGTGTAAAAAAATAATCCAAGGCCAGAGGCGGCTGCATCGATGCAGTCCACGTTCGAGTGCCAGGATTGCCCGGGGGAGCACGGAGTGTAACCCAGAGGTCGTAGGTTCAAATCCTGCCCCCGCTACCACGTTGAATGAAGACCCCCTCTCAGCTTGAGAGGGGGTCTTCTGCATGCCTGCTCGGGGGGAACGACAAAATCGGGTTAAACGACACAATGTGTGTCTGGGCGGCGTGTGTGGGTTAAGTGTCAAAAAGTGTGTACGCCGGCGTGTTGCGCTCGGCTGCGGCACCAACATGCCGCGCGCCCCAACCACAGCAGTCGAGCCGGATCCTCCTGTGGCACTCAGGCGGGCGTATTCGGGCTGCATGAGGCGACATGGGCCCCTTGATCGGCCCTCCGCAGCCGCCATCAGCTTCGAGGCTCAGGAGGGGCGTTTGAGGCGCACAGCGCCATGTGGCGCCTTCGCAGCGTGAGCGATTCCGCGCGCCCGATACCCGACGTACTCAAAGAGCCTGCGTCACACATCTCTGCACGTCAGCTACGCTTTTTCAAGCGTTGCCCGGTCTTGGCGCACGTATAGCACAGCTTCGGACTCGATGGGTGGATTTAGGTGTTCAGGGCCGTGTATATGCTCGAAAAGATTAAACTTCGCGTGTTCCCGCTGGTAGGGGCGGGTAAATCGAGGGCTTCATACACACCTTTTGACACTTAACCCGCGTGTGTCGCTAAAGGCAACGCCCACCTCACGTCCAGGGTGTCAATCTGTCACCCTGGGGTTGTGTGTGGGGTGGGCCTGCGGCTTGGGCCAGGGTGTCATTCTGTCACCCTGGGGTTGTGTGTGGGGTGGGCCTGCGGCTTGGGCCAGGGTGTCAATCTGTCACCCTGGGGTTGTGTGTGGGGTGAGCTTGCGGCTCGGGCCAGGGTGTCAATCTGTCAGTCTGGAAATCTCCCGTGGCAATCGCGCGGGCGGCGCCTTCGGGCATGGTCCGGCATAGCGGTAGCGCCCGCGCGCAGCTACCGCCGCTGTCCCACTGTGTAGCCCGCGGCAGCGGCTCCTGTGGCGGCGGTGACGAGACCGACGATGCCGAGCCCGTAGATCACCGCCGCCGGCACTGCGGTGAACAGCAGTGCTGTCGCGACCGCGTAAGCGACGGTTGCGGCAGCAAACCAGGAGGTGGCGGCGCGGGAGGGGTGGACGACGAGCGGGTGGCGGGGTGTGCGTGTCCGTGTGGCGGGGATGGCGGTGGCGCACAGGATTGCGCAGGCCGCAAACATGATGAGGGGGAACCAGGTGTTGGACACGGGGTGTTCCTGAGCGTGATCCGGGTGGAATGAGGGCCGTGCGCCCAAGTGTGGTTTCTCGCGGGGGCTATGCGAGATGGTTGTCGTCACATGCTAGCAAGATCGAGTTCTTCTAGCCGCTGATGAGGGGAGGTCGTGGGGGTTTTGGCGGCTGTGGTGGCGGCGCAGCAGGCGAGGCTGTGGGCCGGTGGTCGGTGTCAGCACACTGTGAATTGGGTGACACTTCAACAAATGCGGGAACGTTGCGGGACGCTCAAGGGTTGAACCGATACGTCGACAGCTGCGCAGTGCAGCTGGCACCCCGACGTGCTTGTCACCGTCCACCGCCTCTGTGTGGACACCCGCCGCCGCAGGCGGGGGAGAAGCATGTAGGGTGTTGTTTTCTCCCACACTGAATCTTGTAAGGATGTTGTCCTCCATGACGAACTCTGCCCCCACCGCCGCTGCCGCCGAATTCCACTCCGCAGTCAAGGGTCGCCGCGCGATCCGCGAGTACGCTGACCAGCCGATCGCTGCCGACGTCCTCGACCGCGTCGTCGACGCCGCCCTCGAGGCCCCGTCCGCTTTCAACCTGCAGCTGCGCGACGTCGTCGTGGTGCGCGATGCGGAGACCAAGAACAAGCTCACGGAGACCTCCGGGCAGCCGCAGTTCGCCGCCGCCGACACCGTGCTGATCTTCGTCGCCCGCACTGAGGCCATCCCGGAGGATGCCTCCGAGATCTTGCCGGAGTCCTACCTGGAGCGCGTCGCCGGCATGAAGGCCGACCTGCCCGCGGACGTGCTCCGCGAGATGGCCATGAAGGACGCGATGCTCGCTGCCGGTTTCGGCCTCATGGCCGCCGCCATGGAGGGCCTGGCAACCAGCCCGACCACCGGTTGGAACGAGGAGACCGTCAAGGAGCTCATCGGCCTCGGCGGCCGTGAGGATCGTGGCATCGCCCTCGTCGTCGCGATGGGCCACCCCACTGAGGCTGCCGCCGATGCCGCCCACCCGGGCCGTCAGGCTAGCCGCCGCGTCAACGAGCGCTACAGCGCCTAACCTGCCCCACGGCCCCCAGGGGCCGTGTCCGCCCGTAGAGCCGTGGTGCCCTGTGGGCTTCCCCCGCCGCCGTCCGCATCTCTGCGGGCGGCGGCGGTCTTTGTTCCGCACAGCGGGGTGTGGGGGCCGTGACACCACGGGGAGAACACGGGGAGGACCCGTGGAGAACCCGTGGAGAGCGTGGGGCCTTCGCGTCGACGCTGTGGGGACCGTGTGGGGCACGCGGGCCCGCGGGGCGCGGTGGGGGTAGCGGGATGCTTGGACTGCCCCCGGATGGGGGGTTATGGTGACAAGTGCATCTCTTCTTATCCCTCGCCGGGCGTCCCTGCCCGGAGTGTCTGGGGGCTTGGAAGAGATGCAGTGTTTTTTCCAGCTGGGAGTGACCAGGGAATCCGGTGCAAATCCGGAACTGACGCGCAGCGGTGACATCACGAGTGTCACCCGCCCTCATCGCCTTGTGAACTTGGGTTATCCCGCCCCTTTTTGTCCTGCTGTCGTGTGCGCTTCTGCGCACGGCGTGGCACCAGGGTGGGGGCACACCGTGCCCTGTGGGTGCGGTGTGTGGGCGATGGTGCGACCACTGGCTTCGGCAATCGCCGCCGGGCCGGGAAGGTGGGCGGGTGCCACGCGGCCACCCTTTGTGACGCAGCATTAGAGTCCTCATGATCCCGCGCGGCCCCACCCCCTGTGGTGGGGTGGCCGTGGGGTGTGGGGTGGGTGCGCCACGGGGTGGCGGGAGTGATGCGAGTCCGAAGACCGACCAGCTGGCTTGTGCCCGTGCGCCACGAACGCGTCCTTTCGTGCGCGCACCTGTGACTTTGTCTTGTCTGCGAGAACCACCTATGGCGCACCGTGCCTTTTCCGGGGCGAAGACCGTCGTGGTCTGTCTTGCCCTTCTCATCGCGATCGCCGCGAGTTTCGTTGTTTCTTTAACGTTCGGGTCTGTGGCCTACAGCAACCACGACGTGTTCGCCGTCGTGGCCGCCCACCTGCAGGGCGGGCGGGGCCCCGATGCGGCGATGGATGCCGTGGTGTGGGACCTGCGTGCCCCACGCGGGGTGCTGGCCCTGGTCGTCGGCGCCGGTTTGGCGCTGGCGGGCGTGGCGATGCAAACCCTCGTCCGTAATCCGTTGGCGGACCCCTACCTCCTGGGCGTGAGCTCCGGGGCGTCGGTGGGTGCGACAGCGGTGCTCACGATGGGGATGTTCAGTTCCTTCGGGCTCTATGCCTTAAGTGGCGGTGCGCTCGTCGGCGCGATTGCGGCGACGGCGACCGTGTACCTCGTGACGATGGCACAGGGTGGGCTCACCCCGCTGCGGCTCATCCTCACCGGCGTGGTGTTGTCCTCGGCGTTTTCTGCGGCGGCGAGTTTCCTCGTCTTCAAAGGGCCCGATGCGCGTGCCGCGCAGGGCGTGATGTTCTGGATGCTGGGCTCCGTTGCGGGCGGCCGCTGGGACAAGCTGCTGCTGCCCACCGCGGTCGTCGTGCTGAGCTTCGTGGTGCTGCTGGCGCTGCACGGCCCGCTGGATGCGCTGGCGCAGGGGCCCGATACGGCCGCAGCACTCGGCGTCAATGTCACCCTGCTGCGCCAGGGCCTGTTCTTCCTCCAGGCGCTCATGGTGGGTGCCATGGTGGCGGTGGCCGGCGGCATTGGGTTCGTCGGTTTGGTGATCCCGCACGTCGCCCGGCTCATGACTGGCTCCCTGCACCGCCATGTGCTGCCCGTCGCCGCGCTGTCGGGCGCGTTGTTCCTGCTGTGGGTCGACGTCATCGCCCGGGTGTCCGCGCCCCCGCAGGAGATCCCGCTCGGCGTGGTCACGGGCGTGCTGGGGGCACCGCTGTTCCTGCTGCTCATGGGCCGAGGCCGCTTCCAGTTCGGCGGTGAGAGCTAATGGGCGACGTCGCACAAGAACTCCGCATCACAGCGGTGAGCGTCGCGACCCCGGGTGCTACCCGCCGGGCGGGCGCCCCGGGCGGGGAGGGGATGCTGCTGCGCGACATCTCCTTCACCGTCCCCGCCGGCAGCCGCACCGCGCTCATCGGCGTCAACGGTGTCGGCAAGTCCACGCTGCTGCGCACCATCGCCGGGCTCAGCGCACCCGCCGCCGGCGAGGTGCTCGTCGGCGGGCGTGATGTCACGCGGCTGAAGCACCGGGCACGCGCCCGGGTGCTCACCCTGGTGGGGCAGGAGGAACTCCCGCCCGCCGACCTGAGCATCCGGGAGGTCGTGCAGCTTGGGCGGCTGCCCTACCGGGCGAGCTGGGCGCTGGGCTCGAAGGAGGACCGCCGCATCGTCGACGATGCCCTGGCGAAGGTGGATTTGTTGGCGCTCGCCGACAGGCCGCTGGGGCAGCTGTCCGGCGGGCAGCGCCGCCGGGCGGTCATCGCCCGGGGGCTGGCGCAAACCACCCCGGTGGTGTTGCTCGATGAGCCGACCAACCACCTCGACGTGCACCACCAGCTGCACTTGCTGCAGCTGTTGGCCGGGACGGGGCGCACGATTCTGGCCACGGTCCACGACCTGGACTTGGCGATGTGCTTCTTCGACCAGGTGGTGGTGCTGGGCGAGGGCGGGATGCTGGCCGCGGGCCCGCCCGCGGAGGTCCTCACCCGGGAGACGGTACGCCGCGCCTTCGACGTCGGTGCGGTCCGCGCCCGCCCGGATGGCGCGGAGCACCTCCATCTCATCGTCGACACTCTCTAGCCGCCCCGCCCGGCGAGGCGCGTGCCGCCCGGTGCCGGCGGGGTTGTCCGTGTCCGTCTCTTCTGTTTTCCCCTTCTTCCCCTTCTGTCCTCCTCTTTCTTCCCCCTGTTTCCTTCCCCCCCTTTTCTCTTCGGTGTCCTGTTGCCTTCAACCAAAGGAGTTTGTTTCATGTCTGTGTCTGTGAGTTCTTCCCGTTCGTCCTCGGCTGTGTCTACTGTGTCTTCGTCCCGTGGCGCGCGTGCGCTGCGGCGGGCGGCACTGCTCGCGGGGGTGAGCCTCGGCGCCGGGCTGCTCGTGGCCTGCGGTTCCGATGCCGGCTCCGAGCAGGCGGCCTCCGCGGAGACCGTGACCGTCACCAACTGTGGGGAGGAGCTCACCTTCCCCAAGACCGAGCGGATGTTCATCAACGATGGCAACAACATCGCCATCGCCCTGTCCGCCGGCGCCCGCGATCAGATTAAGGATGTCGCCTACCTGAAGAGCGCCGACCTGTTGAGCGAAAAGTACGGTGCGGACGTCATTTCTTCCCTCCACGAGGTGAGCGAGGAGTACCCCTCCTTCGAGCAGATCGTGGCGGCCAGCCCGCAGGTGTACTTCGCGGGCTACGGCTACGGCCTTGACGAGGGCAAGGGCATTACCCCGGACACGCTCGCCGAGCAGGGGATTGCCACCTACCAGTTGACGGAAGCCTGCCGGAAGGCCGGCTCGGAGGCGCGCGGCACCATCGACCCCTGGGAGGCGGTGCTCATCGACATTGAAAACATTGGTGCGATTACCGGCCACGAGGACGTCGCGGCCGCCGCCATCGAGGAGCAGAAGAGCCGCCTGCAGGCCGTGACGAGCGCGCCGAAGCCGGAGCACACCCCCGTGGGCTTCGTGTTCGACACCGGCACCGACACGGTGTTTACCTCCGGGAAGTTCGGCGCACCGAACGCCATCCTTGAGGCCGCCGGCGCCACCAACGCCGCCGCCGACGTGGACGACACCTGGGTGAACGTCTCCTGGGAGAAGCTTGCCGCCAGTGCCCCCGATTTCTTCGTCTTCGTCGACTACCCCGGCCAGACCTTCGAGGAGAAGGTCGCGCAGCTGCGCAGCAACCCGGCCACCAAGGATCTGCCGGCGGTGAAGGAGAACCGCTTCATCAACCTGCCGTACGCGATGTGGACCTCCGGGCCGCTCAACGTGGATGCGGCCGAGCAGCTCCGCGTCGCCCTGGAGCACCTGGGCCTGGCTCCTGAGTCCGGGATTACCCCGGAGCTGACGCTGCCGGCGACCGTCGCCGGCCAGGAGTACTACGCCGCGCGCTAAGCGCACCCCGTCGCACTTAACTCACACCCGCCCCTGGGGCCGGGCGCTGCTGCCCGCGCACCCCAAGGGCGGGTGTGCGCGTCGATGGGGAGGGGGCACTGCGCCGGGGGCGCCCGCTGGGGTGTAGCGGATGTGCGGCGACAGGGGGAGGCTCCGGCAGGGGAGAGGCGTGGGGTCAGCGGGGGTGATTTTTTGGCAACCGGTGAAAACTGGTGCGGGGCTTTGCAGCGTTGTTAATGGTTGCGGTGTGCATGGCACATGCCTTAATGAAAATCCGCAGCGGGCAAACGGCGGGGGTAGTGCAGCGCATGCACGCCAAAAAGTGGTGGCGAACACAGTGCTGTGCGTGGTTGGGTGGTGCCATCACCCGCTGCAGCGCCCCACACGGTGGCCCTCAGCCCCCGAAGGGGACGGCGCTGACACGCAACCCCCACGGGGTTGCCGGGGCGCTGGGGCGCACGGTCGCCGCGAGTGGTGTGTTCCCTTCCATCTTCTTCCCACTCTTTTTCATCCCTGGAGGTCTTTCCCATGTCGAACCAGAACACGCCTGAGCAGTTCCACGCCGCCGTCGCCGAGAACTTCGGCCCGAGTGTCACCATCTCCGAGATTTCGCTGCCGACCCCGGGGCGCAACGAGGCCCTGGTCAAGCTGCACACCTCCGGCATCTGCCACACCGACCTGCACGCCGTGGAGGGCGACTGGCCCGTCAAGCCGGGCCTGCCGTTCGTGCCCGGCCACGAGGGCGTCGGCGAGGTCGTCGCCCTGGGCCCCGGGGAGCACGCCGATATCGAGGTGGGCTCCATGGTGGGCAACGTGTGGCTGTGGTCCGCCTGCGGCTCCTGCGAGTACTGCCGCACCGGCCGGGAGACCTACTGCCCGAACGCCGAGTACGGCGGCTACACCAAGAACGGCTCCTTCGGCGAGTACATGCTCGTCGACACCCGCTACTGCGCCCGCATCCCCGACGGCGCCGACCTCCTGGAGGTCGCCCCGATCTTGTGCGCCGGTGTCACGGTGTACAAGGGGCTCAAGGTGACGGAAACCCGCCCCGGCCAGTTCGTCGTCATCAGCGGCGTCGGCGGCCTGGGCCACATCGCCGTCCAGTACGCGGTGGCCATGGGCATGCGAGTCATCGCGGTGGACATTTCCGACGACAAGCTGGAGCTCGCGCGCCGCCACGGCGCGGAGTTCACCGTCAACGCCCGGGACACCGACCCCGGCACCGCGGTGGCCGAGTACACCGGCGGCGGCGCCCACGGCGTGCTCGTCACCGCCGTCCACGAGAAGGCCTTCGGCCAGGCCATCCACATGGCACGCACCGGCGGCACCATTGTCTTCAACGGCCTGCCCCCGGGGGAGTTCCCCGCCCCGATTTTCGACATCGTCTTCAAGGGGCTCACCATCCGCGGCTCCCTCGTCGGCACCCGCCAGGACCTGGCGGAGGCGCTGGACTTCTACGCCCGGGGCCTCATCCACCCGACGGTCGCCGAGTGCAGCCTCGACGACGTCAACGAGGTGTTTGAGCGGCTGCGCACCGGCGGCGTCGACGGCCGCATGGCGATCCGCTACTAGCGAGCCGCACCCCGCCCCTGCCCCGCGTGAGGGGACAGCGCTCAGCACTCGCGCGGGGCGGGGGACGCGCGGCCCGGTAGCACGTGCCGCTGCCTTCGTCCCCTCCCTTTTCTCTCTTCTTCTCTCTTCTTCCTGTCTCTCTTCACTTCTTCTCTTCTCTTGTCGTCTCTCTTTCTCTTCCTTGGAGGTTTCCCATGACCACTGCGCATGCATCTGCCCCGGAGCGTTTCACCGCCGCCGTCGCCGAGAAGTTCGGCCCCACCGTCGACGTGAAACTCGTCGACCTGCCCACCCCCGGCCACAACCAGGCCCTGGTCAAGGTGCTCGCCACGGGTGTGTGCCACTCCGACCTGCACGCCATCGAGGGCGACTGGCCCGTCAAGCCGGTGCTGCCGCTCATCCCCGGCCACGAGGGCGTCGGCGAGGTCGTCGCCTTGGGCCCCGGGGAGCACAACGACATCGAGGTCGGTTCCCGCGTCGGCAGTGTCGTGTTGTGGGAAGCCTGCGGCACCTGCGAGCAGTGCCGCACCGGCCGGGAAAATTACTGCCCGACGGCGAAGCTGGGCGGCTACACGGTGCCCGGTTCCTTCGGCGAGTACATGCTCGTCGACACCCGCTACTGTGCGCGGGTGCCCGCCGACGCCGACCCCGCGGAGATCGCTCCGATCCTCTGCGCCGGTGTCACGGTGTACAAGGGGCTCAAAGAGACGGGGGTGCGCCCCGGTCAGTTCATGGTCATCAGCGGCGTCGGCGGCTTGGGCCACATCGCCGTCCAGTACGCGGTGGCCATGGGCATGCGGGTCATCGCGATTGATATCGCCGACGACAAGCTGGAGCTCGCGCGCCGCCACGGTGCGGAGTTCACCGTCAACGCCCGGGACACCGACCCCGGTGCGGCGGTCGTCGAGTACACCGGCGGTGGATCCCACGGGGTGCTCGTCACCGCCGTCCACGAGCAGGCCTTCGGCCAGGCCATCCACATGGCGCGTACCGGCGGCACGATCGTGTTCAATGGCCTGCCCCCGGGGGAGTTCCCCGCCCCCATCTTCGACATCGTCTTCAAGGGGCTCACCATCCGGGGCTCCCTGCTGGGCACCCGCCAGGACCTGGCCGAAGCGATCGACTTCTACTCCCGGGGCAAGGTCCGCCCCACGGTGACGGAATGCGCCATTGAGGAGGTCAACCAGGCCCTGGAGGACCTGCGCCGCGGCCGCGTCGATGGGCGCATGGCGATCCGCTTCGCCGCCGCGGACTAAAGCGGCACCGCACCCCCGCGCCACCCACTCCGTCGGGGCGCGCGCCCGCCCCGCGCCCCGACGTGCCGGCACCCGACAAGCCCGCTCCCCGGGACGAAAGCCGGGGCGCGCTACTAGGGTGAAAGGCATGTCAGGACAGTTGCATTCCACCACCACCTCTGACCCCACCGGCACCACCCCGCAGGACGCCCACAGCGGTGGGCTCATGGGGCGGGCGCGGGGTGTTCTCCGCAGGGCTCGCACCCAGGTCGATTCGCTGGCGCGCCGGGCGGAGCCGCGCTGCGCGCCCCGCACGATTGTGATCACCGGCGCCTCCTCCGGCATCGGGGCGGAGGCTGCCCGCATTCTCTCGGGCCGGGGGCACAGGCTGATCCTCGTGGGCCGCGACCCTGAGAAGACTGCCCGCATCGCCGCCGAGTTGTCGGTGCCGGGGCTGGTGGCCGACTACGCCGACCTGGAGAGCATCCCCCGCCTGGCGGCGGAGATCGCTCAGCTCACCGACCGGATTGATGTGCTGTGCAACAACGCAGGCGGGATTTTTGCCGATCGTGAGCTGTCCACCAATCAGCTGCCGATGGCCTACCAGGTGAACTTCCTCGCCGGGTGGTTGCTCACCGAGTGGCTGCGCCCCCAGCTGTCCCGGGGCCTGGGGTTGGTGGTGAACACCGCGAGTATTGCCGCCCGGATGTTCTCCGACCTGGACCAGGACGATATCCAGGGCCTGAGGGCTGATTCGCAGGCCGCTTACGGCAACGGCAAGCTGCTCAACATTCTCCACGCCCAGGAGCTGTCCCGGCGTCTGGCCGCGGAAGGGATCTTCGGGGTGAGTTTCCACCCTGGGGTCATCGCCAGCCAGTTCGCGCACACGACGACGAACCCGCTGCGCCGGCTGTACGACAACCCGGTGGCGCACCGGGTGATGACGAGCCCGGCTGTTGGTGGGCGTCGTTTGGCGTTCCTCGCGGAGTCGACCGTCGGCGTGGATGTCATGCCGGGCCAGTACAGTCACCACACGCGGCGAACCACCCCGCCGGATCAGGCGACCTCGCCGGAGATGTGGGAGGCGGTGCGCGCCCAGGCGCAGGCCGACGTGCAGGCACTGCTGCCGCAGGGGTGGACGCTGCAGGGGCGGGCCTAAAGCTCTGCGCGCGGTCCCCGGGGCGCGGGTCTGCTGCCGCGGTGGCGAGGTGCTTGCTGCGCCCCGGGGCGTCGTGCGCACCGGGTGGGGGCTTCCCACATCTTGAACGCCGTGTGGGTTTGGCTCCGGCACTTGTCGGACCAATCGGGGGTAGTGTGTGGGGGAGGTGCGTGGAGGAGAAGTCGTGCGGTCGCGGGCGCGGGCCCGGGGCTACGCGCCGCGGTGGAGTGGCGGGTGAGATCGCGCCGGGTGGGGGATTGTTGGTGCGTGCGTGCGTCCGGCGTGGGGTCACTATGGGGTGCCGTCTCGTCTGCTGTCACTGATGGTCGTGTCGCGGGCGGGGTGGGGGATCTTTTCTGCGCTGGTCGCGGGCGGTGCGCTGCGTGGCGTGCGGGACGCGCGTGTGCGGGGAGTGCGCATGCCGCCGGGGTGGCATCTGCCGGCGGTGGGTGAGTGTCGGGGGCTCGTGCGGGCAGGCCTGGGGCGACGCTCGAGTGCGACGTGCGGCGCACTTTCCTCGCCTGTGTGGCAAAAGTCACGGCCGTGAGCCTGTCGTGTTTGTCACTTCTTTGCTGGTGGAGTTAGGTTTTCCTCGCGTCGGTGGCGACTGTGGCGCAGCCCGATATCGTGGGAAAATGCCCGATCGGGCACATTTTGTGGCCCGAAATGTGTCCGAATTGCCCCGTCTGTGGGGTCGTTTCGGGGCTTGTTCGCGCCTGCGAAGCCGGGGCGAAAAGGCCTAGGTTTGAAGGCATGAGCCCACGAAAAATTGGCGTCACCGAAGTCGCCCTCCGCGACGCACACCAGTCCCTGATGGCAACCCGCATGGCCATGGAGGACATGGTCGCCGCCTGTGAAGACATCGACAAGGCCGGCTACTGGAGTGTGGAGTGCTGGGGCGGCGCGACCTTCGACGCGTGCATCCGATTCCTCAACGAAGACCCCTGGGAGCGGCTGCGGACCTTCCGCAAGCTGATGCCCAACTCCCGCCTGCAGATGCTGCTGCGCGGACAGAACCTGCTCGGCTACCGCCACTACGAGGACATGGTGGTCGACAAGTTCGTGGAGAAGTCCGCCGAGAACGGCATGGACGTGTTCCGCGTCTTCGACGCGTTGAACGACCCCCGCAACCTGGAGCACGCGATGGCCGCCGTGAAGAAGGTCGGCAAGCACGCCCAGGGCACCATCTGCTACACCACCTCCCCGCTGCACGACGTGGACGGCTACATCAAGCAGGCCGGCCGCCTGCTTGATATGGGTGCGAACTCCATCGCGCTCAAGGACATGGCGGCGCTGCTCAAGCCGCAGCCGGCCTACGACATCATCCGCGGCATCAAGGAGACCTACGGCGAGGACACCCAGATCAACGTCCACTGCCACTCCACCACCGGCGTCACCCTGGTCACCCTCATGAAGGCTATCGAAGCCGGCGCCGACGTCGTCGACACCGCCATTTCCTCCATGTCGCTCGGCCCGGGCCACAACCCCACCGAGTCGCTCGTGGAAATGCTCGAGGGCACCGGCTACACCACGGACCTCGACATGGATCGCCTCATCAAGATCCGCGACCACTTCAAGAACGTCCGGCCCAAGTACGCCGAGTTCGAGTCCGCCACCCTCGTGGACACCAACATCTTCCTCTCCCAGATCCCCGGCGGCATGCTGTCCAACATGGAAAGCCAGCTCAAGGCCCAGGGTGCGGGCGACCGCATCGACGAGGTCATGCAGGAGGTGCCGCGCGTGCGCAAGGACGCCGGCTACCCGCCGCTGGTCACCCCCTCCTCCCAGATCGTGGGCACCCAGGCCGTGTTCAACGTGCTCATGGGCCGCTACAAGGTGATGACCGCCGAATTCGCCGACCTCATGCTCGGCTACTACGGCGAGTGCATCGGGGAGCGCAACCCCGAGCTCATCAAGCAGGCTGAGGAGCAGACCAAGAAGCAGCCGATCACCGTCCGCCCCGCGGACCTGCTCGACCCCGAGTGGGACACCCTGCGTGCGGAAGCCGAAGCCCTCGAAGGCTTCGACGGCAGCGACGAAGACGTGCTCACCAACGCCCTGTTCCCGGGTGTTGCCCCCGGCTTCTTCAAGACCCGCGACGAGGGCCCGAAGAACGTCGGCAAGACCCCGGAGCAGCTGCAGCGCGAAAAGGACGCCGCCAGCGGCGCGGCGAACGCGGTGCGCGAGCCCATCCAGTACAAGGTCACCGTCGGTGGCCGTTCCCAGACCGTCAAGGTCGAACCGGCCTAAACACCGCCCACCACACCACCCGCCCCGGCGCACAGTTCACGGGGCGGGGGTGTGCGGCAGTGTGAACTGATTGAAGGATTTTTTATCTCATGTCCGAACCCACCATGGAACAACGCTTGGAGCAGCTCGACAAGCGCATCCACGAGGTCGAACTCGGCGGCGGCGAGGCCAAGCTGGACAAGCAGCGCGCCAAGGGCAAGATGACCGCCCGTGAGCGCGTCGCCGCTCTCGTCGACGAGGGCACCTTCCAGGAAACTGGAATGTTCGCCACCCACCGCACCACCCACTTCGGGATGGACACCGCCGTGGCGCCTGCCGACGGTGTCGTCACCGGCACCGGCGCGGTCTACGGCCGCCCGGTGCACATCGCCTCCCAGGACTTCACCGTCATGGGCGGCTCCGCGGGTGAAACCCAGTCGAATAAGGTGGCCGCGATGATGCAGGCCTCCGCGACGACCGGCACCCCGTTTATCTTCATCAACGACTCCGGTGGAGCGCGTGTCCAGGAGGGCATTGATTCGCTCTCCGGCTACGGCAAGGTGTTCTACAACAATGTGCTCCTGTCGGGCCTGGTGCCGCAGATCTCCATCATCGCGGGCCCCTGCGCCGGTGGCGCGGCGTACTCCCCGGCGCTGACGGACTTCATCATCCAGACCCGCAAGGCCCAGATGTTCATCACCGGCCCCGGCGTCATCAAGTCCGTCACCGGCGAGGACGTCACCGCTGAACAGCTCGGCGGTGCGGACGCCCACATGGCGAAGGCCGGCAACATTCACTTCGTTGCCGACGATGACGAGCAGGCGGTGCTCATCGCGCAGAAGCTGCTGAGCTTCCTGCCGCAGAACAACACCGAAGAGCCGCCGCTGGTCGACCCCGACGAGATTGTGGAAGCAGACCCCGTGCTGCGGGACATTGTGCCCGTCGACGGCAAGAAGGGCTACGACGTGCGCGAGATCATCGCCCGCATCGTCGACCGCGCCGACTTCCTCGAGGTCAAGGCCGGCTTCGCCCCGAACCTGGTGACCGGCTTCGGTCGCGTGGTGGGCCGCACCGTCGGCATCATCGCCAACCAGCCCAACGTCATGAGCGGCGTGCTGGACATTAACGCCTCCGACAAGGGCTCCGAGTTCATCCGCTTCTGCAACGCCTTCAACATCCCGCTGGTGACCCTGGTGGACGTGCCCGGCTTCATGCCGGGTGTCGCCCAGGAGCACGGCGGCATCATCCGCCACGGCGCGAAGATGCTCTACGCCTACTCGGCTGCATCCGTGCCGAAGGTGACCGTGGTGCTGCGCAAGTCCTACGGTGGCGCCTACCTGGCGATGTGCTCCAAGGACTTGGGCGCGGACACCGTGTTCGCGTGGCCGACCGCCGAGATCGCGGTCATGGGTGCCGAGGGTGCCGTCAACGTCGTCTTCCGCAAGGAGATCGAAGCAGCAGAGGACAAGGACGCCAAGCGCGCCGAGCTCATCCAGCTGTACAAGGAGACCTTCTCCACCCCGTTCATGGCGGCCTCCCGCGGCCTCGTCGACTCCATCATCGACCCCGCCGACACCCGCCGCGAGATCGCCCTGGCGCTCGAGGTGCTGGCCAACAAGCGCGTCTCCCGCCCCGCGAAGAAGCACGGCCTCGGCCCGGTGTAAGCGAGTACTCGCACCCACCCCCGACTGCTTCTCATTCGCACGTCATACACAGGAAGTCATGAAACTATGACCACCCACGACCCTCAGGACACCACCGAGGTGCTGGCCGAACTGCGCCGACTGTCCGCCCGCCTCGACGCGGTGGAGGCCGAACTCGCCGAACTCAAAGCCCGCAGCGAGCAGGAAATCCCGGAGGATGTGCTGCTGGCCATCTCCGCGGCGGTGTCCGCCTACCTCGGCAACAAGGGCAAGGTGCGTGCCGTGCACTTCAGCCGCCACCGCACCTGGGCCGCCCAAGGCCGCCAGGCCGTCCAAACCGCAAGCCGTCGGCTCTAGGCCACACCCCACACTGTCAATAAGGAATACGTGTCAATGAAACTCAAGGTGACCGTCAACGGCGTTGCTTACAGCGTTGATGTCGAGGTCGAGGAAGAGACCCGCTCCCTCGGGTCGATTGTCTTCGGCAGCGCCACCACCAACACCCCCGCCGCCCCCACCACGGCGAGCGTGCAGGGCGTGTCCGCGAACGCCATCGTCGCGCCCCTGGCCGGCTCCGTCTCCAAGGTCCTCGTGGCCGAAGGCGACGACATTGAGGCCGGGCAGGTGCTGCTCATCCTGGAAGCCATGAAGATGGAAACGGAGATCACCGCCCCCGCCGCTGGCGTCGTCGGTGCCCTCCACGTCGCCGAGGGCGACGCCGTCCAGGGCGGCCAGGCACTCATCGAAATCAACTAGCCCACCCCTTCCCATCCCCGGGCGTGCAACCTGCGGGGACAAGGGGCTGCGAGCCTGTGGGACCTGGTGGTCCCGCCGCGCCCGTCGAGTCTGCGTACTCGGCGGGCGTTTCGCGGCTCTTCACGGCGCCCCGTGGGCGGGGTCGGGGCCGCCGCGCCGCCTGCAGGAGACAAACCTCAGACATTACCCCCACCGGCTACCCCCGCACCCATGAGGGGGTGCGCATCGGTGCTGCTCACAGGCGCGTGTGTGACTGGTGTGGCGTGTCGGAGGAGGGCTCACAGGTTCGCCTGGCACTATGACTACCCAGCGCCCGCGCCGCCGCTCGCCCCTCGCTCGCATCCGCGCACAGCCCACAGACGTTCGTGGGTTCGCGTGGGGGCACATCCGCTCATCACCGCACCGATCGGGATGCCTCCCTTAAGCGCCGTCGACGACGGCGAGTGGCGCGCCCGCGGGTATCGGGGGACCACCACCCGGCCGACCTGTTTTTTTCAGGCCTCGTGGCCACCCGCCGCCAGTTTTCCTTTTTCGCCCCAGTTTGTTCCTCCTCGTGATTTTTTAGGTTCATGCGCCTTCGCACACTCCTCCCCGCTGTCCTCGGGGCGGGCGTCGCCCTCGCATTCGGCCCCCAGGCCCATGCCCAAGACGCCCCCGCCGACCCCTTTGCACCCCTGTCCACCCTCGTCCAGGACGCCCACGCCGCGGTGACTGCGGCCGCCGCCCAGGCCGCGCCCCCGGCACCTGCGGCGCCCGCCCTGCCGGCGGACCTTGACCCGGTGGCCTCCCTGTCCGGCTATTTCGCCGAGGCGCAGGCCGCCGCCACCCAGGCTGCCGCCGACGCGCAGTCCGCCGCGGCGGACCTCCTCGGTGCGGCTACGACGCCGCAGCTGCCGCCGCTGCCCGCGTGGGCGCCCGCGGAGGCAGTCTCGGCGTTCGCCGCGGACCTGTCCCGCCCGATTGCGGAACAGCAGGCGCCTGCGGGTGCGGCTGCCGCGGCACCGACGGCGGATGCGGCACTCGCGGCCGCGGACACGGCTCCCACGGCACCTCAGCCGGCGGATGTGCTCGCCGGCACGAATGGGCAGGCCATCTTTGTGGAATCCCCACTGTTCGTCGACGAGCAGGGCCGCCCCATGTTGGACGTGTTCCGCAAGCCCAACGGCCCGAACTACACCTGGGCCACCGACTGGGCCTCCCAGTTGCTCGCCCTGACCCGCGGGGAGGTCCTCCACCGGGTGGACGGTAGTTTCTTCAACGCGCCCGCCACCCCGCGCGAGTCCATCGAGGCCCAGATCTACGGCAAGAGCCTGTTCGGCCCCGGCACCCCGATCTATGTGGGCACGCAGAACTTCTGCACCCTGGGCGTGGCCGGCTATGACGAGGCCGGCAACACCATCGGCGTGACCGCCGGCCACTGCGGCGCCATCGGCGATGAGGTGTACTCGGCCGACTCCTGGGAGAACGGTGTCACCGGCACCGTGGTGGCGAAAAGCGCACCCACCGGCACCGGCGCCCAGGGCGCGTTCGGGGATGTCGCCATCATCAAGTTCGATGACACCAAGGCCGCCGTCACCCGCACCTACAACGGGGTGACCGTCGCCGGCCTGGGTACCACCCCGCAGGGCCTCGAGGGGCTCGGCACCAACCTGTGCAAGATGGGTGTCGCCACGGGGCTGACCTGCGGGCCGCGGATGTACTCCACCCCGCAGCTGACGATGGCGCACGTGTGCTCCATGCAGGGTGATTCCGGTGCCCCGCTGCTCGCGGGCGACCGTCTGGTCGGCATCGTCTCCGGGGGCGTGACCGACCTCGCCCCCTGCCGCAGCCCCCTGCAGGGCCCGCTGTTCGTGCCGGTGCTCGCCACCACCACGGACTCGATCTTTGCTCAGCTCGACGCCGCTGAGGCCGGCACCCCCGGCCGCGGTTTCCGCCTGCCGGACGCCGACGAGCCGCGCCTGCGCTAGCAGGAGGGGATCGCACGCCCCTCACCACCACCGCCGCCCCGGCGGCCACCCCCTTTGGGCACGTACTGTGCCTGGCACCACGGTGCCTCGCTAAGGAGGGTGAGCCGCCGGGGCGGCGGTCGTGTCGTAGGAGGGGGCAGGGCGGGTGGCCTCGTGTGCCCAGTGGCCCCGGGTGCTTAGCGGCCCAGGGTGTCGCCCAGGAAGTTGAGCACCTGGGTGTGCAGCAGCCCATTGGTGGCCACCGCATCGCCCTCGTGGGGGCCCGCGACGCCGTTGAGGCCACTGAACGTGCCCCCGGCTTCCTGCACGAGGATCGCCAGCGGCGCCAGGTCCCACAGGGAGACCTCCGGCTCGGCGGCGACATCGACCGAGCCTTCCGCGACGAGGCAGTAGGAGAAGAAGTCCCCGAAGCCCCGCAGCCGCCACGTCGCATCCGACAGGCCGATGAACCCGTCGAGTTTGCCGCGGGCCTGCCAGCCCTCGAGGGAGGAAAACGACACCGAGGCGTCCTCCAGGGAGGCCACCTTGGACACGTGCAGGCGCCGCGGCGCACCGCCGAAGAGCACTCGGTAGGCGCCCTCGCCGCGGGCGGCGTACCAGCGGCGCCCCAGCGCCGGGGCATCCACCACACCCACCACCGGCACCCCGTCCTCCAGCAGCGCGATGAGGGTGGCCCACACCGGCACCCCGCGCACGAAGTTTTTCGTCCCGTCGATGGGGTCGATGACCCACTGGCGGCCCGCGAAGGACGCCGTTCCGCCGAATTCTTCGCCGAGCACCTCATCGCCCGGGGCGAGCTCCGCGAGCAGTGCCCGCAGGGTGCGCTCCACGGCGAGGTCCGCGTCGCTCACCGGCGTGAGGTCCGGCTTCGACTCCACCTGCAGGCTGGCCGACTCGAAACGGCTCATCGTGATGGTGCCGGCCACATCCGCCAGGGCCAGTGCCAGCCCCAGGTCGGCCGATACTTGCGGGTCCGGGCGGACAGCGCCGCGGCGCAACAGGTCGGCGGCGTAGGCGGCCGCCTCCTCCGGGGTGGTGATCGTCGGGGCGGGCTGGGGGCTGGGGAAAGTCATCGCTGGTGTCCTTGTGTGCTGCCGGAGGGTGCCGGCACAGTGGTGGGGGAGGGGAGGGGTGTTTAGCTGTCTGCCTGCAGGTGGCGCTGCATGTCGTCGACGGCGCTCGGGGTGCCGGCGAGGCACCAGTCAACGCCGCCTGCGGTGATGGTGCGGCAGGTGCCGCCGGCGGCCTCCACGAGGGCGCGGCCCGGCAACCAGTCCCAGGCGGCCACACTGTGCTGCGCCCACGCGCCGAGGACCCCGTCGGTCAGCGAGGCCAGATCGATGGAGGCGCTGCCCAGCAGGCGGATCGTGGCGGCGTGGGCGATCATCCGGCCCCAGGCGGCGGGAAGGTCCCCGCCGGCGCGCAGCAGCGGCGGGTGCATGTAGGTGCCCAGGCACACCTCCCCCAGGGGGCGGTCTGTGAGGGGCGCTGTGGCCTCGCCGTCGCGGGTCAGCGGGATGTCGCGCCCGCCGAGCCACGTGTAGCCCAGCATTGGGCGGTGCACCGCGCCCAGGATGATGTGGGAGGGGGCATCCTCGGTGGCGCAGAGGGCCACCTCCTCGGGGTCGCCCTCGACGAGGGCGAGCGCGGTGCAGAAGTAGTCGGAGCCGTGGGCGAAATTGTAGGTGCCGTCCACGGGGTCGATGACCCACGTGCGCCCCGAGGTGCCGTCCGTGCGGTCGCCTTCCTCGCCGAAGATGCCGTCGTCAGGCCGCAGCAGCGCGAGGACACCGACGATGAAGTTTTCCACCCCGATGTCGGCGGTGGTGACCAGGTCAGTGGGGTTGGACTTGGTGGCAACCTCCAGGCCTGCCTGCCGCAGCCGGTAGGCAATACGGCCGGCGTTCATCACCAGCGCGCGGGCGAGGTGTTCATCGTCGTCGCCTTCGTGCTGCAGGGTGAAGGTCTTCACCAGGCCGCTGATGGCGGCGTGGATCTGCTCCTGCGTGGCCGCAGGGGTCGCGGCCGCGCCCGCAGTGTCCTGCGTGCCGGTGGGGGTGTCGGTGTCGGTGGGGTGTGTTTCGCCAGTGGGGGACATGACTCATATTGTGCCCTACCGGGGCGGTAGGCTTATGCCTTGTGCAACCCGAAGTGATCGCAGACATGCAAGCCCTCAACGACACCCTGACCACCATCGAGAAGGTCATGAACTTGGACGAGCTCGATGAGCGGGTGCGGGAGCTGGAGGCGCAGGCCTCCGACCCGGCCCTGTGGGATGATCCGGAGCACGCCCAGGCGGTGACCTCCAAACTGTCGCACACCCAGGCGGAGCTGCGGCGCGTGCGGGATCTGCGGCAGCGGCTCGATGATCTGCCGGTGATGTACGAGCTGGCGGAGGAAGACCCCGACCATGCGGACGGTGTGGCGCTGGCCGACGAGGAACGCGCGGAGCTGCGGCAGGCGATCGAGTCGCTCGAGGTCAAGACGATGCTCTCCGGGGAGTACGACGCCCGCGAGGCGGTGCTGACGATTCGTTCGGGTGCCGGTGGTGTGGAGGCCGCCGACTGGGCGGAGATGCTCATGCGCATGTACGTGCGCTGGGCGGAGAAGAACAATTACCCGGTCGACGTCTACGACATTTCCTACGCGGAGGAAGCCGGCATCAAGTCGGCGACGTTCGTGGTGCACGGCGAGTACATGTACGGAACCCTGTCGGTGGAGCAGGGCGCGCACCGGCTCGTGCGCATCAGCCCCTTCGATAACCAGGGGCGCCGCCAAACCTCCTTCGCGGAGGTGGAGGTCCTGCCCGTGGTGGAGCAGACCGACCACATCGATATCCCGGACGCGGACGTGCGGGTCGATGTGTACCGCTCCTCCGGGCCGGGCGGCCAGTCGGTGAACACCACCGACTCGGCGGTGCGGTTGACGCACATCCCCACCGGCATCGTGGTGACCTGTCAGAACGAGAAGTCCCAGATTCAGAACAAGGCCTCTGCGATGCGGGTGCTGCAGGCCAAGCTGCTGGAGCGCAAGCGGCAGGAGGAACGCGCGGAGCTGGACGCGCTGGGCGCGGGCGGTAACGCGTCCTGGGGCAACCAGATGCGCAACTATGTGCTGCACCCGTACCAGATGGTCAAGGACCTGCGCACCGGCTACGAGGTCAACGACCCGGATCGGGTGCTCGGCGGCGATATTGATCGCTTCCTGGAGGCCGGCATCCGTTGGCGGATGAGCGGCGAGAAAGACGCCTAACGCCCCGGGTGTGCACGCCCGCTGTGTTCGTGGCGTGCGTGCACCCTACCCCACCCCTGCCCCATCGTGTGTCCGCGCGGTGGGGCAGTGGTCTATGTGGGCGTGCCAGGTCGGTGGTGGTGTGCGGGGCGGGGATCCGCCCGCGGGCGCGGGTGTCGCGTGGGGTGTGGGGCGCGCAGGCGATCGGGGTGGAGCGGGCCGCCAACTATGCCCGTGGGGTGCAAGTCAACTAGAGTGACGAATGTGATCACCTTCGACCAGGTAACCAAGCTGTACAAAACATCGACGCGGCCCGCGTTGAACAACATCAGCATCCAGATCGACAAAGGCGAATTCGTCTTCCTCATCGGCCCCTCCGGGTCCGGTAAATCCACCTTCCTGGAGCTGATGCTGCGGGAGCAGAACGTCACCTCCGGCGACGTCTACGTCGGCGACTTCCACGTCAACACCCTCCGCGGCCGCCACATCAACAAGCTCCGCCAGCACGTTGGCTACGTCTTCCAAGACTTCCGCCTGTTGCCGAACAAGAACGTCTACGACAACGTCGCCTTCGCCCTGGAGGTCATCGGCAAAAACCGCGCCACCATCGCCAAGCTCGTGCCCGACACCTTGGAGATGGTGGGCCTGGCCGCGAAAGCCGACCGGATGCCCGCGGAACTCTCCGGCGGCGAACAGCAGCGCGTCGCCATCGCCCGCGCCACGGTCAACAAGCCGCTGGTGCTGCTCGCCGACGAGCCGACCGGCAACCTGGACCCGGACACCTCCACCGAAATCATGGTGCTGCTCAACCGCATCAACCGGCTGGGCACGACCGTGGTCATGTCGACCCACAACGCCACCGCCGTCGACGCCATGCGCCGCCGCGTGGTCGAACTCAAGCAGGGCGAGCTGATCCGCGACGACGCCCACGGCGTCTACGGCATCGGCCGCTAGCCACCCACACCACCCACCCACCAGTTTTTTACTTCAAGGGGTTGAACAAAAATCGTGCGACTTGGTTTTGTGCTGAGAGAGGCGACCCGCGGCCTGTACCGCAACTTAACGATGACGATCGCGCTCGTCATCACCACCGCGATTTCCCTGGCGCTGCTCGCCACCGGGTTCCTGGTCACCGGGATGACGGAACGCACTAAGGACATCTACCTCGACCGCGTGGAGGTGATGGTGCAGCTCGACGAGGAGATCTCCGCGGGCGATAAGGACTGTTCCTCCACCGCCTGCCGGCAGGTCCGCGACGCCCTGGACGGGGCGGACGGGGTCACCTCGGTGACGTTCCGTTCCCGGGAGCAGTCCTACGAGCGTTTCCGGGAGGTGTTTGAAACCACCGACCCGGTGCTCGTGCAGCAAACCTCCCCCGATGCGCTGCCCGCCGCGCTCCACGTCCGCCTCGACGACCCCCTCGACCCCACCCCGCTCGACGCGGTGCGGAGCCTGCCGCAGGTCACCGACGTCATCGACCAGGTCGATGACCTGCGCTCGGCGACCGACAACTTGGACGCGGTGCGCAACGCCACGTTCCTGCTGGCCGCGGTGCAGGCCGTGGCCGCCGTGTTCCTCATCGCGAACATGGTGCAGATCGCCGCCTACGCCCGCCGGCAAGAAATGCAAGTCATGCGCATGGTGGGTGCCTCCCGCTGGTTCACCCAGGCGCCCTTCGTGCTCGAGGCCGTCGTCGCCACCATCGTCGGCGCCGCCTTCGCCATCGGCGGGCTGCTGCTGGGCAAGAAGTTCGTGCTCGACCAGGCGCTGCAGGGCCTGTACGACTCCCGCCTCATCGCCCCGATCACCACCAACGACATTTGGGTCACCGGCCCCATCGTCGCCCTCGTCGGCATGGCGTTCGCGGCGCTGACCGCCCAGGTCACCCTGCGGCTCTACGTCCGCAAGTAGCACCCCACCCCCACACGCCGGGCTCGCTCCCCGGAGACGAAGGCACACGTCACACAAAGGGTCCGCCCCACACCCCGACAGGACACTCATCCTGCGGTGGCGTGGGGCGGACCCTTTGTCGCGTGAGGGTAGCCGGGGCGCGGGCCCGGCAGGCGGCCGACGGCCCGCGTGCGGGGGCCGCGGGGCCGTGACGCGGAGGTTAGCGCTTCCGGTACAGGCCGCTGCGCTGGTACACCGGATCGCTGGTCACCAGGACGCCCAGGTTGCGGAAGATCCCCTCATCCACGGACCCGAGGATCGTCGTGGTGTGGGCGTTGCAGCCCCGCAGAGCCTTCAACTGGTCGAGAGCCTTGCGGGCATTGTCGTCCGTGCCGGCCGACATCGACAGGGCGATGAGCACCTCGTCGGTGTGCAGGCGCGGATTCTTCGACCCCAGGTGCGCGAGCTTGAGCTCCGTGATCGGCTCAATGGACTGCTTGCTCAACAAGTCCACCTCCGGATCAATGCCCGCCAAGTGCTTGAGCGCGTTGAGCACCATCGCCGCCGAGCAGCCCAGCAGGGCGGAGGTCTTGCCCGTGATGATCGTGCCGTCCGCCAACTCCAGGGCAGAGCCCGGGTGGTCGGTTGCGGCCGCCACGGCGCGGGCCGGAGCCACCACCGCCCGGTCCTCCACACTGATGCCCGCCTTCGCCATGATGAGCGCCACCCGGTCGGAGAACGTCGAATCCAACTCCAGGGTGCGTTCCTCCACCAGGGCCTTGAAGTAGCGGCGAATGATCTCCTGCTGCGCGGCCCGACGGCACACCTCATCATCGCTGATGCAGTAGCCCGCCATGTTCACCCCCATGTCCGTGGGCGACTTGTACGGGGAGGACCCCTTAATCTCCTCCAGCAGCACCTTGAGCAGCGGGAAGGACTCCACGTCACGGTTGTAGCTCGTGGCCTTCTTGTCGTAGGCCGCCAAGTGGAACGGGTCGATGAGGTTAATATCGTCCAGATCTACGGTTGCCGCCTCGTAGGCCAAGTTCACCGGGTGCTCCAGGGGAAGATTCCAGATCGGGAACGTCTCAAACTTCGCGTACCCGACCTTCACACCCCGGTTGTGCTCGTGGTAAACCTGCGACAAGCAGGTCGCCATCTTGCCGGACCCCGGGCCCGGGGCGGTGACCACCACCAGATCCCGGGTGGTCTCCACGAAATCGTTCAGGCCGAAACCCTCCTCGCTGACAATGCGGCGAGTATCCGTCGGGTAGCCGGGGATGATGCGGTGCTTCGCCACCTTCAGGCCCAGGCGCTCCAGGCGCTCCTTGAACGCCATCGCAATCGTGTTGGACTCCTCCAGCTGAGTCATCACGACATGCTCCACGAGGAACCCCCGGTCCCGGAACACATCCACCAGGCGCAGCACATCCTCCTCGTAGGGGATGCCCAAATCGGCGCGCACCTTGTGGCGCTCCAAATCCTTGGCGTTGATGCACACGATGATTTCCAGCTGATCCTTCAGCTTGTCCAGCATCGCGATCTTGTTGTCCGGGGTGAACCCCGGCAGCACCCGGGAGGCGTGCATATCGTCGAAAAGCTTGCCGCCCATCTCCAGGTAGAGCTTGCCCCCCAGCTCCTCACGCCTGGCCAAAATGTGCTCAGACTGCATGTCGATGTACTTCTGCCGGTGGAAACCGATCTGGTGGTTCGTCATGTTCCGCCAGTGTAGCCGCCCTCGGGCAGCAACTCCTACCCGCCTGGCCTGTCCGTGCGGGGGAGAAGCCACCTTCGTGCGGGAAGCCCACCACGGATGCCGCCCGCCCGGCTCGTGGCGTGGGCGCGCAGCCCCCCGCATCCGGTAATATCGGCTTCCGCTATGGCAGCTAAGAAAAAGGGCGGCAAGAAGGCCACCCCGAACCCCACGATCGCGACCAACCGGAAAGCGCGGCACGACTACAACATTCTCGACACCTACGAGTGCGGCATCGTCCTCGTCGGCACCGAGATCAAGTCGCTGCGCGAAGGCAAAGCCTCGCTCGTGGACGCCTACGCCACCATCGACGACGGTGAAGTCTGGCTGCGCAACCTCCACATCCCGGAATACTCCTACGGATCGTGGACGAATCACAGCCCCCGCCGCACCCGCAAACTGTTGCTCCACCGCCGGGAAATCGACTCCCTGCAAGGCAAAGTGCGCGACGGCAACAAAACCCTGATCCCGCTCAAGCTGTACCTCAAAGACGGTCTGCTCAAAGTGGAGCTCGGGCTCGCCGCCGGTAAACAGGCCTACGACAAACGCCAAGACCTCAAACGCCGCGCCGAAGAACGCGACGTCACCCGCGAGCTTGGCCGCCGCATCAAAGGCATCCGCGGCTAACTCACCGCACCCGATGGTGACGCGTCCAGCGCGCCCAACCCACGGCCCATGCCACCCTCGACACGCCACTGCTGGTACCAGGGCGTGGACACAGACGTGACACACACCCCGTACCCCACGGACACTCCACCGGAGTAGTTCCCAGGGTGCGGGGTGTTGCTAATTGCGCCCACGACGACTACTATCGAGCGAACACTACAAGGACATCCCCGGCACGGGGACCCGCCTTGTGGGCGTAAGGGGCTGATTATAGGTTTCGACTCCGTACGTGAAGCCAGGGGAAGCGTGCCGGTGCAGGCTAGAGACCACCGTAAGCGTCGCAGCAACCAATTAAGCGCCGAGAACTCTCAGCGCGACTACGCCCTCGCTGCCTAAGTAAAGAGCAGCGACCGCGTGTCTGTCGGACCCATGCTCGTCCCTGGCGTGGACTCCGGCATCGACTTCAAGGGACTTGCTGCCAGCCCGTGTTAACGGGGGCTGACAGGACTTTTCACCGATAACTGGGCCCATCATCCGTACGTGTTCGTCCGAGGCGGAGGGCCGAGTAGAGATCATTGCGCGAACTGCGCACGGAGAAGCCCTGGCGACATGACGAAGGACCCGGGTTCAAATCCCGGCAGCTCCACCACAACCCCCTACCTGTTTCCGCAGGTAGGGGACTTTTTCTTACCCCTCCA
>NZ_PPDL01000010.1 GCF_002994655.1 Corynebacterium sp. 13CS0277 | reverse complement strand
ACTCCGGCTGAAGTCCTTGCCAAGTTGCTAGAGTCTGATTAAACCCACGTGTTGCGACCATCACTTGAATCCGCCCAGCGGTGTAGCGCTTCCGCTACAGGCTGAGCGGCGGGTGCGGCTGCCCGAGCACCCCTAGATGGGGGCAATAGTGGGGTGTGTGCCCAGGTCGATGCGCAAAACGGGGCGGGGATACCCGGGGGAGGGTCTACAATCGGAAGCATGGCTGACGCAAAAGAACAGGAACTGCCCATCGTCGATTTGGCGGCCACGGAGGGCTACATCGTCGACGATTCTGACGAAGACGATCCGGTCCTGCTGACTCCCGAGGGGAAGCCGATTGATACGTGGCGGGAGAATTACCCCTACGACGAGCGGATGTCGCGCGACGAGTACGAAAAGATCAAGCGCGGCCTCCAGATCGAGCTGCTGAAGTGGCAGAACTGGACGAAGGATACCGGCCAGCGCCACATCATCCTGTTTGAAGGCCGCGACGCCGCCGGTAAGGGTGGCACCATTAAGCGCTTCAACGAGCACCTCAACCCCCGTGGTGCCCGCACCGTCGCCCTGGAGAAGCCCTCCCCGCGCGAGTCGACCTCCTGGTACTTCCAGCGCTACATTCAGCACTTCCCCTGCGCCGGCGAGATCGTCTTCTTCGACCGCTCCTGGTACAACCGTTCCGGCGTGGAGCGCGTCATGGGCTTCTGCACCGAGTCGCAGCACGCCGAGTTCCTCCGCGAGGTGCCCATGCTGGAGAACATGATCATGGGCTCCGGGATTAGCTTGACGAAGTTCTGGTTCTCCGTGACCCAGAAGGAGCAGCGCACCCGGTTTGCGATCCGCCAGGTGGATCCGGTGCGCCAGTGGAAGCTGTCGCCGATGGACTTGGCGTCCTTGGACCGCTGGGACGATTACACCCGCGCGAAGGAAGAGCAGTTCCGCTACACGGATACTGACGAGTCGCCGTGGATCACGATCAAGTCGAATGACAAGAAGCGCGCCCGCATCAACGCCATGCGCTATGTGCTGTCGAAGTTCGAGTACACCGGTAAGGATCACGAGCTGGTGGGCCAGCCCGATCCGAAGATCGTGCTGCGCGGCCGCGACCAGATCGGCGACTAACATCGCCCGCGTCGCCTGAAGCTCACACGCTCCCCGTGTGCACCCCCTTTGTGTGGTGGTGCCCGGGGAGCGTCGTCGTTTCTCGCGGTCTGTGTGGCGGCGAGCTAGTCGTCCTCGTCGTCTGCTGCGGCGGGCGGTGCGGCCGCTGCTGGCAGCGGGATGGCGTCGCCTGCACTGCGTGACTCGGGGTCCTTTTGCGGCGTCGGCTCGTTGGCGTCCTGTGCGCCTGTGTGGGGCGCTGTGAGGGCCTCGACGGGGTTGCCGGCCCACTGGGTGCCGGCGGGCAGCGCGTCGCCCCTGAGGACGAGGGAGGAGCCGCCGACCAGTGTGCCACAGCCGAGGGACGCACCGGGGAGGATCACACTGTGGGGGCCGAGGCTACTGCCCGCCCCCAGGCGCACCACGTCGAGGGACATGACGCGGTCTTGGAAGAGGTGGGTTTGCACCACGCAGCCCCGCTCCACGGTGGCACCATCGCCGATGCGGACGAGGTCCGCCTCGGGCAGCCAATAGGATTCCAGCCAGCAGCCCCGGCCGACACGCGCCCCCAGTAGCCGCATGGCGGCCGGGATGAGCGGGGTGCCGGGGGCCTTGGTGAGCAGCCACACCGCGAGCACCGATTCCACGAACGCGTCCTGGAGTTCGTTGAGCCAGATAAACGGCGTCCACAGGGCGTGGGCGCCGGGGCGGATGCGGCCGACGCACGCCCACTTCACCAACACGGTGATGATGAGCGCCGCCACCCCGGCGGTGGCCTGGGCGGCCAGCAGCGCCGCCCACGTCGCGAGCACGCTACCCGTGTGTACCCACGTCACCGCGCCGGCGGCGGCCACACCGCAGGCCAGCAGGCTCGACGTCATGGGGGCGGTCAGCCGCAGGGTCTCCACGGCGGCGCGGGCGACCTTGAGCGCGGTTCCCGGCTGGTAGGTGCGGGCCCCGTCCGCGCAGACGGCGACGCGGCGCAGCCGCACCGGCGGGGAGCCCATCCAGTCGGAGTTCGCCTTCGCCTGCTTCGGCGCCTGGGAGAGCACCGCGATGAGGCTGTTTTTCTTCACTTTGCGCCCGGGGGCGACGAGCCCGGAGTTGCCGACGAAGCTGCGGCGACCGATGGTGACCCGCCCGGTGCGGATCCAGCCGTTGCCGAGCTGGTAGCCGCCAAGCTGGGTGTCATCGGCGCAGAAGGTTTCTTCCCGCACCTCCGTCAAGCGGGGGATGAGGACCGCGGTGGAGACTTCCGCATCGCGCCCCACCCGGGCCCCCAGCAGCCGCAGCCAGTGCGGGGTGAGCAGCGCCGCGTAGAGGGGGAACAGGTGGCGGCGGGCGTCGTCCATGAGGCGCCAGACCAGCCAGATGCGCACCCCGTGGGCGCTGCGGACAGGGTGGATGTCCTCGTCGAGGCCGCGCTGCGCGAGCCGCACCACGACCGCGATGAGCAGCGCCAGCACGCCCAGCGCCACGACCGCGCCCACCGGCGCAAGCGCGAGCGCCCAGCCCACCCGGGCCGCGCCTACAGCACCAAGCCGCGCGGGCAGCAGGCCGACGAGTGCGGCGCCGCAGGCGACACTGAGGACGGGCAGCGCCCCCGCGAGCGCGGCCGCGGCACCGTGGGCGGCGACCCACAGCCGGGCCGCGGGCGGCGGGTCGGTGGGGAAGGTGCGGCGCGGGCGGCCCACCCGCACGGCGGGGCTGCCCGCCCAGCGGCTACCGGGGGTGGTGCGCCGGTCGAGGTGGGCGTGGGCCTCCAGGTGGCTGCCGCGCGCCACATGCGCCCCCGGGGCCAGCACGGCCCGGGCGCCGACGCGGGCCTGCGGGCCGATGCGCACCGGCCCGAGGAGGAAGCGGTCCCCGCGCACCTCGTAGCCGCACAGGTCGACCTCGGGGCCGATGGCGCAGTACGCGCCGAAGCGGGCCATGCCCGTCACCGGCGGCACGGAGTGCAGGGTCACGCCCCGGCCGACGCGGCAGCCCAGCAGGCGGGCGTAGACGCCGATGAACACGGCACCGGCGGTGCCGTGGGCGCCGAACGCCTCCTGGAGGCGCTCCGCGGCCCACACCCGCAGGTGCACGACCCCACCCCGGGGATACTCACCTGGCTGCAGCCCGGCGGTGAGTGCCCGGCAGCTGGCGGCGCTGAGCAGCATCCGCACCGGCGGCAGCACGTACAGCGCCCCCGCGAGCGCCCACCCGGGGCCCGCCACGCCCGCCCCCCACAGGCCGATGAGCAGCCAGGCGAGCCACAGCAGTGCCCGCACCCCAAGAAAGACCGGCAACGCCGCCAGCTGGGCGGCCTGCGTGGCCCGCGGCACCGGGCGCACCGGTACTTTAGTTGCGTCGTCCGCGGCAGATCCTGCCGGCCCGGGGACACCGGCCGTGCCGGTGGGGGCGGTGAGGGCCGCATCAATGTCGGGGGCGAGGGCCAGGAGGCGTTCCGCCAGGGCGCCGAGGCGCGGGTAGTCGTAGATGTCCCGCACGCTGAGGCTGGGGGCGTGGGCCCGCAGGCCGGCCGCGACGGCGGCCGCCGCCAAGGAGGTGCCACCGGCGGCGAAGAAATCCGTGTTGTCGTCCTGGGCTTCCACCCCGGCGTCCGCCCACGCGGCGGCGATGAGCCGCTGGCGGGGGCAGGAGAACTCCTGGGTGGTGGTCTCCAGGGGCCAGGGCAGGGCCTTCTTGTCCACCTTGCCGGAGGTCGTCACCGGCAGCTGCGGCATGAGGTGCAGGCGCGGCACCAGGGCCGCCGGCATGCGGCGCGCCAGGTCGGCGCGCACCTCCTCCACGAGGCGCGCGGCGGCCGCCGGGTCGTCGGCCGGGGTGAGCCCATCGCCGAAGGCGTCTGCGGTGGGGCTGAAGTAGCCCACCAGCACTTTCGTGCCGGCGGCAGTCTCCTGGGCGAGCACCGCCGCCGCCTGCACGTGGGGCGCCTGGCTGAGCTGCGCGGTGACCTCCCCGAGCTCAATGCGGCGGCCACCGATCTTCACCTGGTCGTCCACCCGCCCAATGAAGTGCAGGCCGTCGGGACCCACGCGCACCATATCGCCCGTGCGGTAGGCGCGCGCCCACCCCAGCCCCTCATGCGGGGCGTAGACCACGCGGTCTTTGTCCTCGTCGAGGT
Source organism: Corynebacterium sp. 13CS0277 (assembly GCF_002994655.1). GTDB lineage: Bacteria > Actinomycetota > Actinomycetes > Mycobacteriales > Mycobacteriaceae > Corynebacterium. The sequence goes on along the minus strand of NZ_PPDL01000010.1, from coordinate 98,668 downwards.
ACCGCCCCAACCCCACTCCACCGATGATGAGCTCACCGTGCTCCGCGGGCTGGCCGTGCGCATCCACGACGGCGAGATCCCAGCCCGCCAACGGCCACCCAATCGTCACCGGCTCCCCCGCCCGCAGCCGCGCCCCGCAGGCCACGACGGTGGCCTCCGTGGGGCCGTAGGTGTTCCACACTTCCCGCTCGCCATCGTCGAGGCGGGCGATGAGCTCCGCGGGGCAGGCCTCCCCGCCGAAAATCATCAGCCGCACCCCCACGAGTGCGGACTCCGGCCACAGGGCGGCGAGCGTCGGCACCGTGGAGATCACCGTAATGCCCCGGGAGGCCAACCAGGGGCCCAAGTCGCCCCCGGAGCGCACGAGCGCCCGGGGCGCAGGTACCAGGCAGGCGCCGTGCCGCCACGCCAACCACATTTCCTCACAGGAGGCATCGAAGGCGACCGACAGGCCCGCCAGCACCCGATCCTCCGGGCCCAGGGGTGCGTCCTGGACGAAGAGGGAGGCCTCCGCGTCGACGAAGGCGGCGGCACTGCGGTGGGTGATCGCCACCCCCTTCGGCAGGCCCGTGGACCCGGAGGTGAAAATAATCCACGCGTCATCGCCGCAACTGGGGCGCTGGATGGGGCGGGCCGGCCGGCGGGGGCCTGTCAGCCGCAACCCGCTGGCACCGAAGATGGCCGCCACCTGCGCCTGCCCGAAGACGATCTCGGCGCGCTCCTCCGGGTCGTCGGCGTCCACCGGCACATAGGCTGCGCCTGCCGCCAGCACGCTCAACAGCGCGATGTAGAGATCCTTATGCCCCGAGGGCATCCTTAACCCCACCCGATCCCCGTGGCCGATACCCAGCGAGGCCAACCAGGCGGCGGTGCGGTGGACTTCCTCGACGAGTTCGGCGTAGGTGATGACCTGCCCATCGTCGATGGCGGCCGCATCGGGGAAGCGTGCGGCGGTGGCCTCCAGCACGTCGAGGAGGGTGCGCGGCGGGGCGGCGTGCGCCGCGCGGAGAAACTCAGTGGGGGAAGACATGGGGGCACACGCTCACGGGAGGCTGCGAGGACGATAGAAGAAGAGAAAGAGAAAACTGAGGAAGAAGAGACAACACGACGACATCCAAAAGAAGGGGTCGAGGGGGTAGAAAGAAGAAGAATCTCACCGGGCCGCAGGCGCGGACATGCGTGCGAAGGTGGCGGTTCTCCAGTCGCGCGAAACCCCGCACCGGGTGAGACGCCGGTACGGGGTGAGACAGACGAGGGACAGCAGACGACCACGCGCACACACGTCGTTCCCGGGGTGCGCCCCTGGGGAGGGTGCGGGGTGTTAGTCGTCGTCGGCGGCGATGATCGACTTCGCCAACTTCCGCAGGTGCTTGAGCTGCTTCGACGTCGACTCATCGAGGGCACGATCCTCGGCGGCGGCGACCAGAACGGCGAGTTCCTTCTGGGCGGACTTGCCTTTCTTCGTCGACGCCACGATCTGCCGGCGGCGATCCTTCGGGTCGCGTTCCCGCTTCGCCCAGCCCCGCTTCTCCAGGGCGTCGACGAGACGCACCATGTCGGAGGCATCCACCGCCAGCACATCGCACAGGGCGGACTGGCTGGCCGCATCCCCCGACACCAGGCAGGTCAGCACCCAGAATTCCCGCAGCGTCGTCTTGTGGCCCGCGAGGTCCGCCTCGACGTGGTCGCGGGTGCGGCGACGCAGCCGCTCCAACTGGAACGACGGGGACTCCAGCAGTGCGGTCGGCACATCAGGATGGTGGGGCATTAGTGCTCCTGCGGCAGGTTGGCCGCCACCCACGCGGACGTGCCACCAGCAACGTTGATGGCGTCGATGCCGTTGGCCGCCAAGTACTGGGCGGCGCGGGCGGAACGCCCACCGGACTGGCAAATGACGTAGACGTCGCGGTCCACATCCAACGTGCCCAGCGCGCTCGGCACCTGCGCGAGCGGCACGTTCACCGCGCCCGCCGCATGCACCTGGCTGAACTCTTCCGGTTCCCGCACATCGATCAGCTGGGCGCCCGCAGGGACCTCAGTCACAGCGACTTCCCGCATGGTGACATCCACCTTTCTTGTCTTGGATGGCCCGAGAAACATCTCGTTTCACTGTAGCGTGTTGCCCGATGGAAGACCCACTATTCGGGGTGGGAATGTTTCGGGGGTGTTTTCGCCGTCTTCCGGCCCGCCCGCTTCAGTGCCCCGATTTCGGCGCGCACGTCCGCCAACTCCCGGCGCAGCTGCCGAATCTCCTGCAGCAGTTCCTGCTGGTTGTCGCTGCGCTGCTCGTCGGCCTCCCCCTCGAGCTGCTCCACAAACCAGGCAGCAATGAGCGCGGTGATCACGCCCGCGATGGCGATACCCCCGAACATCAAAATGGTGCCCAACAGGCGGCCGAAGCCGGTGGCAGGGGCGATATCGCCATAGCCGACCGTGGTGACGGTGACGATCGACCACCACAACGCATCACTGAAGGTGTTGACCCCCGACAGCTCATTGGTGGCTTCCGCATCAAACATCGCCAGCGCCGCCACCAGGATGAGCAGCACCGTGCCCAGTGCGGTGTAGACCGCGACGGTGGTGCGCCTCGTGGTCGGCGAGATCCGCTGCAGCAAGAACAGGCTGGGCATGATGCGCAGCATCTTCAGCGGCCGGAACCACGGCAACACCACGAGGGCGAACTCGGGCAGGTGCCGCCAAAACCAGCGGGCCCGCGGCTCGGCGAGATAGAGGCGGGCGGCGTAGTCCACCCCGAACGCCAACCACGCCAACGTCATCCCAAGATCGGCGGCCCGGGTCCAGGCGGACTCCCCGGGACTCAAAGAGGTGAGCGCGAACATGGCGACGAAGAGCAGACTGACGATGAGCAGGGGGCCTTCGACGCGGGCCTCCCAGCGGTGCTGTGGCGTGGCATCCTCAGGGATCTCCGGCCGAAACAGGCTCACCAGCACCATGCGCACCCCCGCGAGGAAGTCCGGTGCGGGCCGCGGCGGCCGCGAGGACGTCGTCTTTGCACCCCGGGCGGAGCGTGGCTGCCGGGCGTGCGGCCCCCGCGCCCCCGCGGGGGCTGGTGTTGTGGGGCTCGCCTGCTGCGGGGGAGTGTGCTCCGGGGCGGGGTCGTAAGGCTCGCGGCCCGTCGTGTCCTGCGCGTCGCTCACCGCGCACCCCCAGGATGCTGCCCGTCGGCGCCTGCCTGCGAGCCGGGCTGCACGGCCGCCAACACCGCATCCAGCTTCGCGCCCAACTGCTCCACCTGGGCGGCCAGCCGCTCATTGTCCGCCCGCAACTCGGCCAAGGTGGTGTGGGTGAACTCATCCCGATCCGCCGCATCCTGGGCGGCATCCGCGTCGGTGCCCTCCACGGAGCGGACCAAATACGCCGACACCGTCGCCGTGAGCACACCCGCCAAAGCAATGCCACCCGACATCAGGGCGATACCCACCACCCGGCCAAAGCCCGTCACGGGTGCGATATCGCCATAGCCGACCGTCGTCACCGTCACGATCGACCACCACAGCGCATCCCCAAAAGAATCAATCTGGGAGGACGGGTCCGGGGACTCCACGTCATAAATCGCCAGCGCCGCCACCAACACCATGATCACCGAGCCGACAATCGTGTAGGTCGCGACCGTAATATTGCGGCTCGTGGCACTCACCCGCTGCAGGAGAAGCAGCGTCGGCACAATGCGCAAAATCTGCAGCGGCCGAAACCACGGCAACGCCACGAGAAGGAACTCCGGCAGGTGGCGGAAAAACCACCGCCACCGGTTCTCCGCGAGCACCAGGCGCACCACATAGTCAATGAGGAACACCACCCAAATCGCGGTGAAACTCACCCGCGTCACATGCTGCGCCCACGGCCCCAAATCCGCCAACGACGCCCAGGCAAACATGCCGAGGAAAATCACCGAAATGATGAGCAGCGGCCCCTCAAAGCGGGCCTCCCACCGCTGCTGCCGGCTGGCACCCGGGGGCACCTCCCGGTGGAAGACGTGGCCCCAGGCGCGCCGGGCTGCGTGCAGCCACGCCGAGGGGGAATAGCGCCGGTTCGACTCGTCCACGGTTGCAGCAAACCTCCCGGGATGCGGGTGACAAAGAGGGTGGGTGCCTGCGCACAGGCACCCACCCTCGTCACAGAAGTGACATGTGTCCGCTGACTGCTTTCAGCCAGCTCTGTGGTGCGCAGCCGCCCCTGAGAGTGCGGGGCGGGCGCGCGGGGAAGAGGTGAGTTACTTCCCGTAGCGCTCGATGGCCTCGGCGAGGATCTTCTCCGCCTCCGCCTTGTCGCCCCAGCCGGAGCCGGTGACTTCCTTGTTGGGCTCCAGGTCCTTGTAGTGGACGAAGAAGTGCTCGATCTCATCCTTGATGAAATCGGAGACGTCCGAGATGTCCTGGAAGTGGTCGTAGCGCACGTCGTCGATGACGCACAGCAGCTTGTCGTCGCCACCAGCTTCGTCGGTCATCTTGAACACGCCGAGCGGGCGGGCCTTGACGATGACGCCCGGGAACACGGGCTCCGGGAGGATCACCAGGGCGTCCAGCGGGTCACCATCCTCACCCAGGGTGTGGTCGATGAAGCCGTAGTCGGCGGGGTAGGCCATCGGGGTGAACAGGTAGCGGTCGAGGTAGACCTTGCCGGACTCGTGGTCGACTTCGTACTTGTTGCGGGAACCCTTAGGGATCTCAATGGTGACTTCGATACTCATGGTTCCCAAGCATACTAGGCTTGGTCTTTATGCAGAACCGCCTGTGGGCCACTACCGCCATTGTTGTTGCCGCCGCCGTCGCCGGGACGACCGGTGTGGCGGTGTGGAAAGCCACCCAGGGCCACCAGGTGCAGGTGGCCCCCGCCTACCCGGGGCAGCCCGCGGTGACGGGCCTGGCGGCGGCCACCGGCACGGAGCCGGTCGACGAGCCGGCGCTGGCCGCCCGGCTGGACCAGCTGGCGGCGAACCCGGACTTGGGGCAGCTCGTCGGGGAAGTCGTCGACGCCACCAGTGGGCAGGTGCTGTGGCAGAAGGACGCCGCCCAGCCGGTGCGCCCGGCGAGCACGACGAAGGTGCTCACCGCGGCGGCAGCGTTGTTGACGCAGGCGCCGGACAGTGTGCTCACCACCGAGGTGGTGGCTGGCGGCGATGGGTCGATTGTGCTGCGCGGTGGCGGCGACGTCATGGTCAGTGCTGAGATGATCGCCGACCTGGCCTCCCAGGTGCAGGCCGCGGGGCTTGCGCCCACGGCGGTGCTCGTGGATACCTCCGCGTGGGCGGGGGAGGAGTTCAGCCCCGAGTGGCACCGGGAGGACATTGAGGCGGGCTTTATTGCGCCGATGCAGCCGGTCATGCTCATGGGTGCCCGCATCGGCGGCGACTCCGGCGATCTGCCGCGCAGCGCCACCCCGGCGTTGGATGTGGCGCACGCCCTGGCCGACGCGCTGGGCGTCGCCGCCTTCGGCTTTGGCCCCGCCCCCGCCGACGCGGAGCCTGTCGCCCGGGTGGAGTCCGCGCCGCTGCTGCAGCGGCTGCGGCGCATGATGCTCACGAGCGACAACATCATGGCGGAGGCTGAGGGGCGGGCCGTGGCCCGCGCCGTCGGCGTGGAGGCCTCCCAGGAGGCGGCCGCCCGCGCCACCCTCGACACCCTGGCCGGCCACGGCTTCGACACCACCGGCGTGGAACTCAAAGACAACAGTGGCCTGTCGGACAATGACCTCATTCCCCCGCAGCTGCTCACCAGCATCCTGCAGCGCGCAGCATCCGAGCCGCAGCTGCGCCCCCTGCTCCAGGTGCTCCCCGTCGCGGGTGCCACCGGGTCGCTTGCCACCCGCTTTGAGGGGCAGCCGGGCCGGGGCTGGGCGCGGGCGAAGACCGGCACCTTGACGACGACGAGCGCCCTGGCGGGCACGATCACCTCCGCCACGGGCCACGTCTACGCGTACGCGTTCATCAGCAACGAGTCTTCCGTCCTGCCGGCGCGGAAAGCCCTCGACGAGCTCGTCAGCGGGCTGCGCGGCTAGGCTGCCGTGCCTGCACGCCTCGGCGACATGGATGTCGCCTACGACGCCCCCGGCCTGCAGGCCTGCCGGCGGGCGCTGCGCCAGCACCTCGCCGCCAGCGCTACTGACGACGACACCCGCGCCGCGGGTGCTGGGGCCAGGGGCCTGCGGGTGGGGTTCTCCGGCGGGCCGGATAGCTTCGCGCTGCTCGCCGCCGCCTGCGCGGAAGAGCTCAACCCGGTCGCCGTCATCGTCGACCACGGCCTCCACCCCGAGCACGCCGCCATCACCGCCGCCGCGGCGGAGCGTGCCGAAGCCCTTGGTGCTGCCGTGGAGATCCACGCTGTGGGTGCTGCGGTGGCGGCCCGCCGCGCCACCGGTGTGGGCGAGGAAGCCGCCGCTCGGGAGGCCCGCTACGCCGCCTTCGCTGCCGCCGGTTGCGCCATCGCGGTCGCCCACACCGCTGACGACCAGGCCGAAACCTGGCTGCTGGGGGCCTTACGCGGCCACGCCACAGGCATGCAGGCGGTGAGCCGCCGCGGATCGCTCCTCATCCACCGGCCCCTGTTGGGCATCCGCCGCGCCGACACCCACGCCGTGGCGACGGAGCTCAGCTATCGCGGCGCCCCCGTGGAGCTGTTCTCTGACCCGACGAACCTCGACCCCACCTACCGGCGGGGTGCGCTGCGCACCCAGGTACTGCCCGCCCTGCACGACACGGTCGGCTCCGATCCCATCCCGCAGCTGGCGGCCGCAGCCGAACAGGCGGCTGCCGCGGATGCGGCCATCGGCGAGTGGGCCGCGCCCCTCGTGCGCGCCGCCCTCCAGCCCACAGCAGATGCGGGCGCCGGCGCCCCGGGGATGGTGGGGTGTGCGGTGGCGGAACTGCCCGGCCGGCGGGCGGGACTGCCGGAGGACTTCCTCGTGCGCGCCGCACTCGACGTGGCCGCCGTGGACCCCCTCCCGGAGGTGGTGTGCGCCCGCGTTATTCGCGACATCATGGTGGCCCTGGGGGCGGCGCCCACCCAGGCCGCCGTGGCGGCCGCCGTCGCCCAGATTCGCCGCTGGCGTGGCCAAGGGGCGGTCGCCGTCGGCAGGGGTAGCGGGGGGCACTCCGAGCGGTTGGCAGTCGCCCGCATCCGTGGCAAGCTTGTCTTCGCTAGCCCACCCCGCGACATGTCGAGGATTCCTCATGTATGACAACCCGGACACCACCATTCCGGAAGGCCGCTACCACGACCAGCTTGCAGCAGTTCTCATCGACGAGGACACCCTGCAGAAGCGAGTGAAAGAACTCGCGAAAAACGTCTCAGAGAAATACCGCGACGAAGAGTCCGTGCTCCTCATCGGCGTGCTCAAGGGGGCGGTGTTTTTCATGACGGACTTCGCCCGCGCCATGGAGATCCCCTGCCAGATGGAGTTCATGGCCGTGTCCTCCTACGGCAACTCCTCCTCCTCGTCCGGGGTGGTGCGGATCCTCAAAGACCTCGACCGCGACATCGAAGGCAAGCGCGTCATCATCGTCGAGGACATCATCGACTCCGGCCTCACCTTGAGCTGGTTGCTGAAGAACCTGAAGAACCGCAACCCGAAGTCCCTCGACGTCGTCGCCCTGCTGCGCAAGCCGGAGGCCGTGAAGGCGAAGATTGACCTTCTCGACTTGGGCTTCGACATCCCCAACGAGTTCGTCGTGGGCTACGGCCTTGACTTCGCCGAGATGGGCCGCGACCTGCCGTTCGTGGCGTCGCTCAAGCCCGAGGTGTACTCCGGCCACTAAGCCCCACCCTGCGGCGCCGCGCCTGTGCAGTGGCTTTCTCCCCGCGTCTGAGTGCATCCCTTCGCGCCTGACACGCGGGGTTTTGCCACGTTTCGCAGCCCTACCCGCATCCCGCGTCAGGAACACCCCGGGGTGGTACGCCGTTATGCAGTGCGTAACGCGTGCGCGCCACGGGCGCGCCCGCACATCTTCTCTCTTCGTGCCTTGACGGCTGATTTCTTTTCCTTTTTCTCTCGCCTTGTGTGTCTTTTCGCGGCCCGCGGCTCGTGCGCGCCCGCGTTGTGATTGATCTTTTTCGCCCACCACCCACACCAAACCCCCAAAGGGGACGTTGCATGGAAACCAAGAAACTTGTTCGCTACGGCAGCATCGCGGCACTTGTGCTGGTGATGCTGTTTACTGTCAGCTTCTTCAGCAATGACGCGCGCTCGTACCGCAAGGTCGACACGAGCGTCGCCCTGGAGCAGCTTGATGCGCGCAACGTCAAGGAGGTGCAGATCGACGACCGGGAGCAGCGCCTGAAGTTGACCCTCAAGGACCCCATCACGGTGGACAAGCGTGACGGTGTCGAGGAGATCATGGCGGAGTACCCGGCGCGGACCGCGCCCGTCATCTTCGAGAAGGTGGAGTCCGCGGATGCGGAGAAGTTCACCACGAAGGTGACGCGGGATTCCTTCCTCATGTCGATCCTGTCGATGACCCTGCCGCTGTTGCTGCTGCTGGGTCTCATGATGTTCCTGTTTAACCGCATGCAGGGCTCCGGCATGAACATGTTCGGCATGGGTTCCTCCCGGGCGAAGGAACTGACGAAGGACATGCCGACGAACACCTTCGCCGATGTGGCGGGCGCCGATGAGGCTGTGGATGAGCTGCACGAAATCAAGGACTTCCTCGAGGACCCGGAGCGCTACCAGGCGTTGGGCGCGAAGATTCCGCGCGGTGTGCTGCTCTACGGCCCGCCCGGCACGGGTAAGACGCTGCTGGCCCGCGCGGTCGCCGGCGAGGCCGGGGTGCCGTTCTTCAGCATTTCCGGCTCCGACTTCGTGGAGATGTTCGTCGGTGTGGGTGCCTCCCGCGTGCGCGACCTGTTCAAGCAGGCGAAGGAGAACAGCCCCTGCATCATCTTCGTCGACGAGATTGATGCCGTCGGCCGGCAGCGCGGCTCCGGCATGGGTGGCGGCCACGACGAGCGGGAGCAGACGCTCAATCAGATGCTCGTGGAGATGGACGGCTTCGACGGCCGCGAAGGGGTCATCCTCATCGCCGCCACCAACCGCCCCGACATCCTCGACCCGGCGCTGCTGCGCCCGGGGCGTTTCGACCGGCAGATCCCGGTGACGAACCCGGATCTCAAGGGCCGGCAGAAGATCCTCGAAGTCCACGCCAAGGGCAAGCCCTTCGCCCCGGACGTGGACTTGAACTCCCTGGCGAAGCGCACCGTCGGCATGAGTGGCGCGGATTTGGCGAACGTCCTCAACGAGGCGGCGTTGCTCACCGCCCGCGTCGGCGGCAACGTCATTACCGCCGATGCCCTGGAGGAAGCCACCGACCGTGTCATTGGCGGCCCCCGCCGCTCCTCCCAGATGATCTCCGAGAAGGAGAAGAAGGTCACCGCCTACCACGAGTCCGGCCACACCCTGGCCGCGTGGGCGATGAAGGACATTGAGCGGGTGTACAAGGTCACCATCCTCGCCCGCGGCCGCACCGGCGGGCACGCGATGACCGCCCCGGAAGACGACAAGGGCATGTACAACCGCAACGAGCTCTTCGCCCGCATCGTCTTCGCCATGGGTGGCCGCGCCGCCGAGGAGCTCGTCTTCGGCGAGCCCACCACCGGCGCCTCCAACGACATTGAGCAGGCGACGAAGATTGCTCGCGCCATGGTCACCGAGTACGGCATGTCGCCGGCGCTCGGGACCGTGAAGTACGGCACCGAGGAAGGCGACGTGTTCGCCGGCCGCGGTGGCGGCGGCAGCCTCGAGTACTCGCCCACCGTCGGCAACCTCATCGATGAGCAGGTCCGCGAACTCGTCGCTAAGGCCCACCGCATCGCCTACGAGGTGCTGCGGGACAACCGCGAGTACCTGGACCGCCTGGCGGAGAAGCTCCTGGAGAAGGAAACGCTGCGCCGCCCCGATCTGGAGGCCCTGTTCGCGGACATGCCGCAGCGGGAGCGCCCCATCGTCTTCGACGGGGAGGAGGACTACTTCCCCGGCCAGGGCCTGGAGCCGGTGAAAACCCCGGTGGAGTTGGCCAAGGAGCGCGGCGAGGAACCGCCGAAGCGCTTCAGCATCCTGGAGGCCTCCCGCGCGGCCCGCGCGAAGCGGCAGGCGGAGCTCGCCGCCAAGGCCCCCGCCGATGCCGCGGACGCAACTGAGCAGCAGGCCAAGGGCCCCGAGTACGGTGCCCCCGCCGGCTGGACCGCGCCCGGCTGGCCGCCCGCGGAAGTCGACGGCAACCCCTACACCCAAGCACCCGCGGCGCCCCACCCCGGCATGACGGCGTACCCCGCAGCAGCAGGGGAGGACACCCCCCAGGAGCCGCTGCGTGGTTTCGAGCTGCCCGCCTGGGAGAAGCCCGACCACCCGGAGACCGACTCGGCCGCTGAGGCGGAGGAGACCCGCAGCGTGGATTCCGCGGAGGACACCGCCACGGTGGTTCTCGACGCCGCGGACGAGGATGCGGGGCGCGGTGGCCGCCACGCGAAGAACGAGCAGGAGTAGGGTGCCGTGATCGATCTGCCACGCGCCGAAGCGGCGGTCCGCGAATTGCTCCTCGCCGTCGGTGAGGACCCCGACCGGGAGGGGCTGAAAGACACTCCCGCCCGGGTGGCCCGCGCCTACGAGGAAATCTTCGCCGGCCTCCACCAGGACCCGACCACGGTCCTGGAGAAAACCTTCAACGAGGACCACCAGGAACTCGTGCTCGTCAAAGACATCCCCATCTACTCCACCTGCGAGCACCACCTCGTGCCCTTCTACGGCACCGCCCACATCGGCTACATCCCCGGCAAGCACGGCAAAGTCACCGGCTTGAGCAAGCTCGCCCGACTGGTCGATCTCTACGCCAAGCGGCCGCAGGTGCAGGAGCGGCTGACCAGCCAGGTCGCTGACGCGCTCGTGGAGAAACTTGATCCGGCGGCCGTCATTGTGGTGCTCGAATGCGAGCACCTGTGCATGGCGATGCGGGGTATCCGTAAGCCGGGCGCGTCGACGACGACGTCGGCGGTGCGCGGCGGCTTCAAGACGGATCCGCGCTCCCGGGCGGAAGCGCTCGCCCTGATTGGGTCGCGCTGATGGCCGGGGGGACAACCCGCACGCGGGTCATGGGCATCCTCAACGTGACGGAGGATAGTTTCTCCGACGGTGGGGTGCACCTGGCGGACCCGGTGGCGCACGCGGAGCGGATGCGCGCCGAGGGGGCGGACATCATCGACGTCGGTGGGGAGTCCACCCGGCCCGGCGCCCGCCGCGTCGACCCCGCCCTGGAGGCCGCCCGGGTGCTGCCCGTGGTGGAGGAACTCAGCGGCCGGGGCATGCAGGTGAGCGTGGATACGATGCGCGCGGAGGTCGCCGCCGCGGCGGCGGCGCGCGGCGCGCGTCTCATCAACGATGTGTCCGGCGGCCGCGCCGACCCGGAGATGTTCGCTGTCATGGCCGACGCGGGGGTGGACGTGTGCCTCATGCACTGGGCGGCGGAGCAGTTCGGGGATGCCGCCGGCAGCGCCCACACCCCCGTCACGGTCGTCGACGATGTGCGCCGCGGCCTGGAGTCGTCCGTCGAGGCGGCGCTCGCCGCGGGAGTCGCGGAAGAGCGCATCATCCTCGACCCGGGTCTGGGTTTCGCGAAGAGCGCCGAGTGCAACTGGGAGCTGTTGCGCAACCTGGACCGGCTGCCCGATTTCCCGCTGCTCATTGGGGCGTCGCGGAAGCGTTTCCTCGCCGCGGTGCGCGCGGAGCGCGACCTGGAGCCGCAGCCCGATATCGCGACCGCGGCGTTGTCCGCGTTGCTGGGGGCGGCGGGCGTGTGGGGGGTGCGCGTCCACGACGTGGCCGCCACCGTCGACGCGCTCACCGTGGCGGCACACCTGCAGGGAGGCCAGCGTGGCTGATCGGATTGAACTGAAAGGCCTGGAGTGTTTCGGCTACCACGGCGTGTTCGACGAGGAGCGCGCCACCGGGCAGCCTTTTGTCGTGGACATCACCCTGTGGGTGGATTCGCGGGCGGCGGCCGCCAGCGACGATGTCCATGACACCGTGCACTACGGGGAGATGGCTGAGCTGGCGCATGGCATCGTCACCGGGGAGCCGCGGAACCTCATCGAGACCGTCGCCGCGGAGGTCGCGGACGCCATCATGGCGCGCTTCCGGCCCCATGCCGTGGAGGTCACCATCCACAAGCCGCAGGCCCCCATCGGGCTGGCGTTTGCCGATGTGGCGGTCGTGGCCCGCAGGAGCAACCGGTGAACGCGCCCGCCGAGACCCTCACCGCGGTGCTGAGCTTAGGGTCCAACATGGGCGACTCGCGGGCGCTGCTGGGCCGCGCCCTGGAGGACTTTCCGGGCAGGGTGCTGGCGGTCTCCCGGGTGTGGCGCACCGCCCCCTGGGGTGGGGTGCCGCAGGAGGACTTCCTCAACGTCACCGCCCTGGTGGAGTTCCCCGGCACCCCCCGGCAGCTGCTGGCCGCCTGCCAGGAGCTGGAGCGCGCCGCACACCGCACCCGGGAGCTGCGCTGGGGGCCCCGCACCCTCGACGTCGACATCATTGACATCGTGGGTGTGACAAGCGAGGACCCGGAGCTCATGGTGCCGCACCCGCGGGCACACCTGCGGGCGTTCGTGCTGCGGCCCTGGCTGGACATCGATCCCCACGCCACCCTCGGCGGGGTGGCGGTGGCGGAGCTCGTGGCCAACCTTGGCGACGATGAGGAGAACCACGCCACCCCGGACACCGCACTCGGAGCAGGCCCCCAGGAGGCCCAGTCATGACGCCCCCACCCCACGGCTTACGCACCACTCCGGTGGTGCGCGTGCTGTTCCTCTACGCTTTCTTCGCTGCCGCGGCACTCATCCTCACGTGGCGGTTCTACGGCAGCATCCCCCACATCCGCGTCACCGACGCGGTACCACTGCTGTGTGTGGCGGTGGCCTGCGCGCTGGGCACGTGGGTGGTGCGGAAAAACATCCGCACCAGCCGCATCGGCCTCGACCGCAGCCAATTGAACCCCCTGACGGCGGCCGCCTGGCTGGTGCTCGGCACCGCGAGCGCCCACATGGGGGCCATCGTCGGCGGGGTGTACAGCGGAATCGCTGCCTGGGTGCTCCCACAGGTCGGCACCCTGGCGGCCGCCCACGACGACGCCCCCGGGGTGGCGCTCTGTGCGCTGGCCGGGGTGGCGGCGGCGGTGGCGGGCGTGGTGCTCGAACGCAGCTGTGCTGTACCCCCGGGTGCCGATAAGGGTGGGGTAGGATAGGCCCCCATGAAGAACTCCTCCGGTCCTGGCCTGCAGGTGCTGGCTGCGTTGCTGCTGACCCTGGCGACCGTCGCGACGGTCATCATGTTGGTCACCGACAATGCTGGTGCGATGAAGGTGGCGGTGATTGCGGCCCTGTGGTCGGCGTTCATCGGTTTCTTCCTCGTCGGCAAGTACCGCTTCGATGCGGAGCGTGCCCAGGAGAAGCTGGCCCACGAGCAGGAGCTGCTCGCCGCCGAGCTGGAGAAGGAGCAGGTCACCCACCGGGAGCAGGAGATGCTCCTGGAGCAGAACTACCGGGAAGCGCTGAAAGACCAGCGGGATGACACCCTGGCGGAGATCCGCGCCCAGCTGGACGAGATGCGCCAGCAGTTGGGGCAGCTCACCGGCCAGGATTTCACCTACGAGCCGACGGCGCTGAAGGCGCAGGCCCGCCGCATCCAGGAGATTGAGGCCGCCCAGCCCGCCGCCAATGCCGCGGCGCCCGCCAAGGATTCCCCCGCGGAGCCCGTCGCCGCGGAAGAAACCACCCCTGCTGAGACGGCCACCGATGCGGTGCCACACGCGGGCGGCCGTTTCGACACCGGCGCTTTCGCTCGGGTGAACTGGGCGGCAGGTACGACCCCCACCCCCGACTTCGCCGAGGACGCCACGGCGCGCGCGGACGCCGACACCAAGGGCGCCGACGCGGAGGCTGCTGCGAAGGCGGCCGCCGAGGCCGCCCGCGAGAAGGCCGAGAAGTACACAGCGGAGAAGGAGAAGGCCGCGCGGGAGGCTGCCGAGAAGGAGAAAGCCGCCGCCGAGGCGCGCGCCAAGGAGGCCGCCGCGAAGCGCGCCGAACTGCAGCGCAAGGAAGCCCTCGAACGCGAGGAACGCGACCGCGTCCGCCAGGAAGCAGCCCGCGCCGCCGCGGCGAAGAAGCAGGCCGAAGAACTTGCCCGCAAGCAGGCCGCCGAAGAAGCCGCCGTGCAGCGGGAGCAGGAATACGAACGCCTCCGCGCCGAGGAACAAAAGCGCCGCGAGGAAGAAGCCGCGCAGGCCTTCCGCGACGCCCAGGCGCACGCCGCTGGTGGCCGTCGCCGCCGCGACGAGGCCGCCGACTCCGTCAGTGTTGCTGACCTGTTGAAGAACCTCGGTGCCTCCGGCAGCCCGCGCCGCCACCGCGCCAAGGACTAAAAACCCCGCCACCCCGGTGGCCCCCTGAAGAATCTGTGTGTGCCCTGTCCCGCCCCCGCGGCGCAGGGCACCCGCATATCCCGACCCACCTGCCCATGGGTGGGTCGCCCCCCCCACGCGAAGGAACACCATGCACCTGACGACGTTCGCCCAGCGCGGCCACAGCGCCGACGCGGACGCGCTTGCCGCGTTCCTGCGCAGCAGCGGGCACCAGGAGGCCGCCGGCACAGCGGAGATCCTCGTGTTGGCCGATGTCAACGAGCCCGGGGTGGACGTGGGCGCACAGATCGTGCTGTGCACCGACCGCCGCGCCCGGCTGGCCGCACTGCCGCCGGGGGACGTACAGATCATCGTGCACCGCTTCCCCTGGGACAGTGACACCGCCGGCGAACGCCCCTGGGAGTCCGGTCCCTGGGTGGTGACCCTCGGCAGCGACATTGCCCGGGTGGTGGCGGAATTGCTGCTGCCAACAGTCGCCCACGAGGTCCCCGATGCGCGCCGCGGCGACTTCCTTGCGGCGCTCGCGACCTACACCCACCTCCAAGACCAGCTGGCGGCGGCCGCCGCGCAGCTGGATGCGACGACACGCCCCTTCAGGAGTATCGACCAATGAGTTTTCAGCCCGGCAACGCCACCGTCTTCACCGGCTACGAGCGCGTCCGCCAGGCCGCGCACGCCTTTGGCAAAACCGCCCGCCCCCTGGCTGTCGTGGCGCCCGGGATGTCCGGCGCGCAGCTCGCCGCCGCGGTGGAGGCATGCCGCCGCCCGGGGGTGCTGCGGGCCGTGGTGACGACCGACAGCGACGTGGTGCGGCAGTGCGCTGATCTCGGCGTCGACGTCGTCTTCCACCTCAGCCCGGAGGAACTGGCCACCGGCAGCACTGCGCTCGTGCCGCTGCCCGGCTTCGAGGATGCGGCCGCGTCCGCGGCGCGGCTGCTGCGGGTGGTGGGACTCACCCGGGCGACGCTGCTTGCGGTGTGCGAGTCGGAGTACCCGGCCCTGTGGCAGGCGCAGCGCGCCGCTCATGATTTCGGGGGTGAGGTGACGGTACTGCGGGTGCCGATTGTGCGCCGCCCCGACGGGGTGCCCGTCGGCAGTGTGGCCCCCGGGGACACCCCGGGGGAGGACGCGATCGCGTTGAGTGCGGCGCTTGCGGGCTGCGCCCTCGTCGCTGAGGACGGCCCCCAGGCCTGCCTCGATTTCGCCGCCCGCGTTGCTCCTGCGGCGACGTTCCGGGCGACGGATCTTCAGCTGGGCGATGCGCCCGCAGTGGGGGAGGGCTGCATCTTCGGCTACCTGGGCGCTCATCGGGATGTCGCGTTCGTGCCCTTCGGTATTGGCGTCCGCCCAGACCCCTCAGACAACGGCTAAGCGCGCTGTCCCCACACACAGACACGTACCCGCCGACGGGATGTTTCCGATCGGCGGGTACGTGCTGTGCGGGGGTGTGGACCCCGGCGAAAAATGGCGAGACTGGTTGCCTCAGCGAGGGCTGGTGGGTGGTCCTACTCGGACCACGGGTCCACGGTGAGTGTCACCTTGGCGGTGCCATCGTCGTTGATGTGGATCGTGCGCTGCAGTTCGCGATACTCGAACGTGAGGGGGATGTGGCACTTGAGCGTGATGGTCTGCTCCCCGGTCAGGTGGTCCGGGTTGGGATAGGAACGCGTGCCATCGAAGTTCGTGTGCTCAGCCATATCGGTGACCGGCGGTGGGAACGGGCTCGTGACTTCACAGGCTTGGTAGGGCAAGCCGAGAGAATCAACGGTGGTGATTTCGACCTCGTGGTTCCGGTGCATGTCGAGGCCGATGCCCAGGGAACTGAGCACCAGGGAGCCGATGCCGTAGATCAAGGCGAAGACTCGGCCGAGGACGTTGACGTGGAGCCACGACAGGGATGAAGACAACATAATGAGACTCGAATGTCCTTGTCTGTGAGTTGCGCGAGGGGGAAGAGCTGCCGGAGCGACAGCCCCGGGCGGGGCCGCGCGTGGTGGTGCCCGTGCCGACATGGTCAGGGCACTGCGCGAAGGTTGCTCTCAGGCGTCACTGGCGTGTTGGCTGTGACGAGGATTTTTCTTCACCTTAAGTGAGGTGCTTGAGGGCTAACAACAAAAAGTGAAGATGTTCACAGTCACCGTCGGGTGGTGGGTGTGCACGGGGTCGCTTGTTCGGTGGGGTCCGTGGTTGGATGGACATGCGAGGGTGTGTCGCCGCAGCGGTCGGGCACCTTCACGCAGGCTGACCAGGAGACATGTTCCCCGGGGTGTCAGCGTCGCCGCGCTGGGAGAAGGAGGAAGTTCGTGCACGTCACGCGGTTTTCCGACTTAGGTCTGCGCATCATCATGGTCTGCGGGGTAGGCGAGCGGCCTCGCCGCACCATTAAGCAGCTGAGTGAAGATATCCAGGCCCCGGCGAATCATGTGGCCAAGGTGGTGGCCCGCCTCGGGGAGATGGGGTTGGTGACGAATACTCGTGGCCGCGGCGGTGGTGTCGTGCTCGCGGAGAAAGCCTATGCAGCGCGGTTGGGGGATGTGTTGCGGGAACTGGAGGGGGTGGAGCCGCTCGTGGATTGTTTTGAGCCGCGCTGCCCGTTCGCGTCGATGGAGTGCCTCCTGGAGCACAAGCTTGCCCAGGCGCAGGAGGCGTTTTTCGCGACGTTGGATACGACGACGATTGCGGATCTGGTGGCGAGTGTGCAGCCGGCGGGGTCGGCGTTCCTGGGCACTCCGCGCGTCGGCGGCGCCGCGTAGCCCGTGGGGGTGGGGCGCGCCGGGTGCTGGGCCTGGTGGGGTAGCGGCTGTGCTGTTGATGCTTCGGCGGAGGGGTGGGTGCAACTTTTGGCGGAACTGGGGGTGACCTGCGGGAAAAGGTGCCGCGAAAAGATGCATTTTTGATGCGACTTTAACTAGGGTGGTGGGTACACACCTCCTCCTGCCGCGCAGGTATCCCTGCGCGCACCCAGCCCACACACCAGACAAGGAGACCGACGTGTACGTCACCCACACCCCTGACACCCGCCGCCGACTCACCCCCGAACACGAGCAGATCGTCCGCGACACCCTGCCCGTCATCGGCGCCAACATCAACGACATCACCCCGGTGTTCTACCGCACGATGTTCGGCAAGCACCCCGAGCTCATCAGCGACCTGTTCAACCGCGGCAACCAGAAGGACGGCGACCAGCAGAAGGCACTCGCGGCCTCCATCGCGGTGTTTGCCACCATGCTCGTCGACCCGGACGCCCCCGACCCGCTGGAGATGCTCGCCCGCATCGGTCACAAGCACGTCTCCCTCGGCATTACCCGCGACCAGTACCAGATCGTCCACGACAACCTCTTCGCCGCCATCGTCGAAGTCCTCGGGGAGGCCATCACCCCGGAGGTCGCCGCCGCCTGGGACGAGGTGTACTGGATCATGGCCGACTGCCTCATCGAGTACGAGGCCTCCTTGTACGCCTCCGCAGGCGTGGCCGAAGGAGACGTGTTCCGCACCGCTACCCTCACTCACCGGGAAGAACTGCCCGGCGGTGCCATCGCGCTCACCATCACCGGTGGCCTCGCGGAGCCGCTGCCCGGCCAGTACACCTCCATCGGTGTGCGCCTGCCCGACGGGGCGCGCCAGCTCCGCCAGTACTCCATCATCGGCGGCGACGCCACCACCTGGCAGCTCGCCCTGGATGTCACCGGCGAGGTGTCCAGCTACCTCGCCGCGGCGGAGATCGGCTCCACCGTCGACGCCACCCTCCCGGCCGGTGACCTGGTGCTCCGGGCCGACAGTAACCGCGATATCGTGCTCATCTCCAGCGGTATCGGCGTCACCCCGATGCTGGGAATCCTCAACCACCTCGCGGCCGAACAGTCGCCCCGCACCGTGACCTCCTGGCACGTGGACGCGGACGCGGAGCACGACGCCCTGGCCGCCCACCGCGCCGCCGCCCTTGAGCAGCTCGCCCACGCCAAGGGAGCCAACATCTACCGCGCCGACGGCGGCCGCCTCGAGCTGGGGGCAGGGTGCGGCTGCGGTGGCGGCTGCGCCAGCACCCTCGCCGGGGCGGAGGTGTACCTCTGCGGCGGCACAGGCTTCCTGCAGAACGTCCGCGAGCAGATCGCGG
The DNA here is from genome assembly GCF_002994655.1 of Corynebacterium sp. 13CS0277. Taxonomy (GTDB): domain Bacteria; phylum Actinomycetota; class Actinomycetes; order Mycobacteriales; family Mycobacteriaceae; genus Corynebacterium. The sequence continues at coordinate 80,135 of NZ_PPDL01000010.1, read as the reverse complement.
CCCTGCCCGCCGACGCCCAGCCGGCGGCTGTGTACTACGAACTCTTCAGCCCCAACGACTGGCTGATCCGCTAAGCAGCTCGCCTTCTCGCGCCGCGACCAGCTGCACCCCATGGCTCTGGGGTGCCCGGTTGCGGCGCGTCTGTGTCTGCGCCCCCGCCGACCGCCGCGGTGGGGGTACCGTGCGGCGGCTGTGACGGGGGTTGCTCTTGGTGCGGGGGTGCGGGGGGACGTGCCTGGCGCGGGCGGGGTGCGCGTGCTGGAAGTCCCGGGTGCGGCGTGGGGGACGGTGCTAGGGTCTAGAAAAAGATGGGCGAGTGCCCTCACCCCGAGCGCCCTCGGCGGGGACACACCCCGCCCGAGAAGCCCCCTATGACTGTTGCTCAAGGATGTAAGGAAAAGTCTTGAAGGTTCTCATCACCGGCGGTGCCGGCTACATCGGCTCCACGATCGCATCCTGCTGCGCCGACAACGGCATCGACGTCGTCATCCTCGACGACCTCTCCCGGGGCCTGCGGGCCTTCGGCGAGCGCTTCGACTTCTACGAAGGCGACATCGCCGACGAGGCTCTCCTCGAACGCCTCCTCACCGACCACCCGGACATCGAGGCCGTCATCCACTGCGCCGCCAAGATCGTCGTGCCCGAATCCGTGGCCGAGCCGATCATGTACTACGACAACAACGTCGCCAAGCCGATGGTGCTGCTGAACAAGCTCCACGAGCACGGCGTCGGGAAGTTCATCCTGAGCTCCACGGCGTCGATGTACGCCCCCGACGCGGACTTCATGGTCGATGAGACCTCCGCCCTCGAGCCCAACTCCCCCTACTCGGCCTCCAAGTTCATGCTCGAGCGCGTCCTCGCCGACTACGCCAACACCGGCGCGATGCAGATGCTGGCGCTGCGCTACTTCAACCCCATCGGCGCCGACCCGCAGCTCCGCACCGGCCTGCAGGACCCGCACCCCACCCACGTGCTCGGCAAGATGATTGAGGCCCTCCACTCCGGCCAGACCTTCACCGTCACCGGTGTGGACTGGCCCACCCGCGACGGCTCCGGCCTGCGCGACTACATCCACGTGTGGGACCTGGCCCGCGCCCACGTCGCCGCCCTGCACCACTTCGACCGCGTCATGGCGCAGGCGACGAAACCCAACTACGACGTCATCAACCTCGGCACCGGCCTCGGCACCACAGTCTTCGAGTTCGTCGCCGGCTTCAACGAAGCCATGGGTGTCGAACTCGATGTGGCGACCGCCCCGCCCCGCCCCGGCGACGTCCCCGGCTGCGCCACCCGCACGGCCAAAGCCAACGAGCTGCTCGAGTGGGAGACCGAACTGTCCATCGCCCAGGGCGTGCGGGACTCCGTCGCCTGGTCGGAAAAGCTCCCCGCCCTCCTGGAGGACTAACCCCCACGCCACGCACCCCGTGCGTGCGCGCGGCGGCTGTGGGGCGCGCCGGGCGCTGCTGGCCCCGGCGTGGGTTTTTGCCCCCCGGTGAACTACTCTGGTGTGCTGTGACTGAGCAGAAGAACACCATGGACGTCCCCGAGCAGCTCCGCATCCGCCGCGAGAAGCGCGCCCGCCTGCTGGAGCAGGGTGAGCAGGCCTACCCCGTCGTCGTCGACCGCACCATCTCCTTGAGCGACTTGCGGGCGCAGTACTCCGTGAACAAGCCGGCTGCGGACGGGGAGGAGGCCCCGGTCGCCCCCGCGGGCGCCCGCGTCCTGGAGGTCGGCGAGGAAACCACCGACGAGGTGGCAATCGCCGGCCGCGTCATCTTCGTCCGCAACACCGGCAAGCTGTGCTTCGCCACCCTCCAGGAGGGCAACGGCACCCAGGTGCAGGCCATGCTGTCGCTCGCCGAGGTTGGCGAGGAGCGCCTCGCCGCCTGGAAGCAGGACGTCGACCTCGGTGACTTCGTGTCCGTGCGCGGCCGCGTCATCGCCTCCCGCCGCGGCGAACTGTCCGTCATGGCGACCTCCTGGGCGATGGCGTCGAAGGCGCTGCGCCCCCTGCCGGTGGCGCACAAGGACATGAGCGAAGACACCCGCATCCGCCACCGCTACACCGACCTCATCATGCGGGAACAGGCCCGCACCAACGCCATGACCCGCATCAAGGTCATGCGTGCCCTGCGCAACTACCTGGAATCGCAGGACTTCGTCGAGGTTGAGACCCCGATGCTGCAGACCCTCCACGGCGGTGCTGCGGCACGCCCCTTCCAGACGCACTCCAACGCCCTCGACATCGACCTTTACCTGCGCATCGCCCCGGAGCTCTACCTCAAGCGCTGCGTCGTCGGCGGCATTGAGCGCGTCTTCGAGGTCAACCGCAACTTCCGCAACGAGGGCGTGGACTCCTCCCACAGCCCCGAGTTCGCCATGCTGGAGACCTACCAGGCGTGGGGCACCTACGACGACGGCGCCGAGCTGATCAAGAACCTCATCCAGCAGGTCGCGCTCGACGTGTTCGGCTCCACCACCGTCACCCTCGCCGACGGCACCGAATACGACCTCGGCGGCGAGTGGGAAACGATCGAAATGTACCCCTCTCTCAATGAGGCGCTGCAGAAGAAGTTCCCCGGCCAGCCGGAGGTCACCATCGACAGCACCGTCGAGGAGCTCAAGGCACTCGCCGAGGTCATTGGTCTCGAGGTGCCGGCCAAGGGTGGCTGGGGCCACGGCAAGCTCGTCGAAGAGATCTGGGAGCACCTGTGCTCCGACCAGCTCTACGGGCCGATCTTCGTCCGTGACTTCCCCGTGGAGACCTCCCCGCTGACCCGCCAGCACCGCAGCACCCCCGGCGTCACCGAAAAGTGGGACCTCTACGTGCGCGGATTCGAGCTCGCGACCGGCTACTCCGAACTCGTTGACCCCGTCATCCAGCGGGAGCGTTTCGAAGACCAGGCCCGTCTCGCCGCCGGCGGCGACGACGAGGCCATGGTGCTGGACGAGGACTTCCTCACCGCCATGGAACAGGGCATGCCGCCGACCGCAGGCTGCGGCATGGGTATCGACCGCCTCCTCATGGCACTCACCGGCCTGGGCATCCGGGAAACTGTGCTGTTCCCGATGGTCAAGCCCGAGCCGAAGCAGTAACCCGCCGCTGGTTCACAGCCACTGCGACACCGCGCGCCTGCGGTGATCGCCACGAGCACCCGCACCCCGGACACACTCCCGGGGTGCGGGTGCGTCCCTTTTATCGGGGTGCGCCCTGGGTGTGGCGCGGACGCTGCAGGAGGCGCTCCACCCCGCTGAGCAGGCCTGTGAGCACAAAGAACAACACATACACGCCGGCAATATTGCGCAGGGCTGTCGGGTAGCCCAGGGTGGCGGCGTTGAGGAAGTCGTAGGGGTAGAACCCCGTCGCCGCACCCCGGGCCAGACACCACGCCACCCACACCGTCGGCAGGATCAACGCCCGCCCGATCACGCCCCACGTGATGTCCCTCGTGGAGCGCTGCGGCATGCTCAGCACCCACAGCGCCGGCAGGGCCACCGGCAGCACGAGGTGGTGCATCGCGTTCGTCACCGCATCGACCCCCTGCTTCGCAGTGCCGTCGGCAATGATGAGGTTGTACACCAACCCCGTCACGATGAGCATCATGGCCGCCTCAAGGCGGGCGACCCGCGCCCACGTCGTCTGGGTGCGGGCGAAGCCCGCCGCATAGGCCGCGGCGACGATGACGCCGACGATGGCGGACCACAGGGTGAAATAGGAGTACTGGGTGAGCACCTTGGCCCCCACACTGGTGAAGGCGGGCCATTCCTCGCACTCGGTGGTGGCGGCACGCACCCCGGAGAGCACAACCGTGGTGGCGCCGGCGGCGGCCAGGAGGCCCGCGAGAACACGAAACGCTAGTTTGAGCATTTCCTCATGTTAGGCCGCTGCTGTAACAGAAGCGACACCGCACACGACGGCGAGGATAGAAGCACATCTCCTACCCATCGAGACGAAGGGGCCTACCGCAATGATGACCCGTACCCGTGCCACCCTCGCCGGCCTTGTGGCCGTCAGCATGACCCTGGGCTGCATGCCCGCGGCCGCCGCCGAGGACACGGAATTCCGCATGCCCTCCCTCGACCAGCTGAGCAGCGGCATCCGCGCCGGCGCTTCCGCCGCCGTCGGCAACGACCCCGACTCCCCGGAGAACCAGGCCGCCCAGGAGCAGCGCTGGCGCGACCATCGCCGCCGCCGCACCATCCTCCACTACGGCGTGACCACCCAGGCCGACGTCGAAGCCTGCCAGGAGGAGTGGAAGGGGAAGCCCATTGTGGCCAAAGACTTCGGCTACGACTACCCCTGCCCGCTCGCGCCCATCACCGACGAGGACGTCGCCTCCGCGCGGCGGGAAGACACCCTGCAGGGGATCCTCATGGCCCCGATCATGGTGGCAGGCTTCCTCCTCGCCGTGCTGCGCCTGCCGATCGACTGGGTGTGGAACGGGCTGCGCGGGGAACGGGACAAGTTCTCCAGCTAAGCACCTCGGCCCCTGTTCAAGGGGGAGAGGCTGGGGGCACTCGAGTGGTTGCCCCTCGGCGCGGGTGCACGAAGAGCGCAGCTACTTGGCTGCGGAAAAGTACCTGGCTAGCGTGAGGGTTGTCTAGCTCTGTCACACGGAGTTTTCCCGTGCTCCTGGGAGTGGTTGAGCGTGACAGTTCACGACAATCCAGCTACATCAGGAGCACCCATGTGTCCTCATCGTGGCGCGCCCACAGCTGCGGTGGCCCTCGCCGTCGCACTGTCCCTGGGCGCCACCCTGGCCGGCACCCCGCCAGCCCAGGCCGACCCCATCCCACCCATCGCGCAGGTGGTCTCCGCCGCGGAGGCGGACGCCCTCGACCTCGGCGCCGGCGAGTCCCCCGGGGGCTTCGCCACGGTCGGCGGCTTCGGGTTCGGCGACTTCGACTCCATCGCCGACCCCGGCATCGACACCCCCTTCGGGCGTTTCGCCCCGGAGCAGATCATCGGCGCGATCGCCCTCGGCGTCGTCGCCCTCATCGGTTTCTTCATCGCCATCATGGGTGGCGGCTCCTCGTCCGGCTCCTCCGGCGGCGGCACGCCCGGCGCGAAGCCGCCGAAGGATACGCCGCAGGACGCCAAGCCCAGCACGAAGCCGTCACCGCCGAAAGACACCCCGCAGGGCGGCAAGGAGGTCTACCCGGGCCTCAACCGCAACGTCATCACCCCGAAGAAGGACACCTACGTCGCCTCCCCGGAGCGCGTCACCGCAGTCCAGGGCATGCTCGGGGAACGGCAGGTGTCCAAGCTGGTGCTGGGCAGCAAGCCCGTGCCGAAAGTTGGCGACATCTACGTCGGCGAAGTCAGTGAGTCCCAGCCCCACGGTGTCCTCGGGCGCATCGTCGCCATTGACGCCACCGGCGGCCTCGCCACCATCACGACCGAGCCGGTCACCCTCGACGATGCCTACGACGAGTTCAGCGTCCACGTCGACATCCCGGACAACCTTGAGCCCATCGTTCCGCCCCGCTACGACAATCGGCTTCGCGGCGGGGGACTCAAGACGCTCGACCCCAAGGTGGTGGAATGCGACCACGACAACATCAAGATCCGCCTCGGCGTTTCGGTGGGGTTCCGCAATGCCAGTGTGGACGCGAACCTCGTCGGCCGTGACAAGGGCATCAAGTTCAGCGGTGCCCTCCATAGCGAGGCAGAAATCCGGGCGAAGGGCAGCACAGGCTTCACCTGCAAGACCGCCGATGATGCACTGGGGGTCTACCCTCCTCTGTTTATCGCCGGCCCGATCACGGGCACGTTCAACCCCCGCTTCAAGTTCGGCAGTGTCCAAGCGGTAGACAATCACTTCAAGGTCACGCAGACAAAGCCCTTCAGTATGTCTCTCGGCACCGGCCGTTTCACGAGCGACTTCCACCTTGGTGACGGTGATCCCGAGTTCACGCAGGAGAGTCAGGCGGAACTCCAGCTGCATGCCAGCGCCGGCGCCGACCTGTTCATTGGCAACAAAATCAAGGAGCTGAAAGCCGCAGTAGGCCTCGAACTCGGTGTCAGGGGTGAGCTCATCGCGAAGCTGCACGCCAAGATCAAAGACCTGAAGATTGAGCAGTGTGTGACCCTCGGCTTCAGCTTCGTGGCGTCGGCGACGTTCACTGCGAAGGCCTTCTTCTTCGGTCTCGAAAGGGGAGGGGAGTGGAAAGTCATGCCTGTCTACGGCAATCCGATGTGCTGGACCATCGCAGACGCGGAGGAGGAGTCGCCTCCGACGACGGAGTCCTTAGGCCCGGAGCCGATCGATGATGAGGACTCCTCGGGATCTGAGCCGCCGAGTGACCCCGTATCCATTCCACGCCTTCCGGAGCCGCCAGCGTCAGGCAACGTCCCGCATGAAGCCGACGGTTTTCCGACAACTACCGATGTCTTCCGCGCCTTAGCAGTAGCGTGGGACCTGGCGTACATAGCCGACGAATGCCCGGATGGATATTCGGTCTTGACTCCACGATTCTTCCTCCCGGAGCGTCCGATGACGCCGGAGGGGGCTGAAGCGTGGATTCGGAGAGATGTATTTGTTCGGAACATTCTGGAGGAGTTCTCACGGGTCCATGACTCGGACGAGTTGGCTGTGTTGACCCTCTTTGGTCGCAGAACGATAGTCCATCTCCCTCAGACACCCGAGGAAGTCGAATACGCGACAGCAGTTCTCAATCGACGGATTGCCCAGATTGTGGACAAAGCTAAGTACTGCGGTCAGCTAGGGGGCTAGGCCGTCATCCGCTCCCGTACGACACCGTGGGATCCTGCCTGTTCGCGATGCATGCAGGGCGCTGGTGTTGTGGGTCGAAAGTGACCGCGGGCGTAGGGCTTCGGATGGCCCCTGCCTGGCGCCATTCGTCTGGGCAGTCCCCCGGGTTCGGAAAAACCCAGCTAGCGTCAGCTGTGCACCGCCCAAATATGGGCCCATTCGTGGGTCGGTGTGAGGTTGCGATCGTCGACTGAGTGGTACCGTGATGACATTGGTGAAGGAGTAGTCATGGTCAGACGCTTGTATGCCCGCAAGGCCGCCGTTGCGCTTGCCGTTGCCCTCTCCCTGGGGGTTCCTCAAGCGGTGTCCCCGCCGGCCATCGCTGCCCCAGCGCATGCTGTTGCCGTCAGCGATCCAGGGGCGCGCCGTCTCATTGGCAATGAGCCCGGCCAGATCTCTTATGCAATGGTGGCGGCAATGATCGGGCTTGTCGTTGTGGTCGTGAACCTTGTGAACAATGGATCCAGTGCAGGAAGCTCAGATCCGGCCTAGCGGCTCCCGCCGTGTCACGGAGAACGCCACGCACTTCTGACGCCCGCGCGCCCCGGGGGTAGGGGTGTGGGCGGATTCTGGCCCCTGTTCGCTACCGGCGTACAGGGGCTTTCGCCGCCTGTGAAGTGGCTGTGGCCTGCGGGTTTGTGGTGTGGTTGCGTGCCTGTGGCTCAACCTGGGGGCGGAAAGCCTGCCGCGCGGGGACTATTCGCTTCGTGGGCGCGTTAGGGTGAGAGCAATAAAAACTAGACCAACGTATGTGAGGGGACGCCATGTTTGAGCGGTTTACCGACCGGGCGCGACGCGTTATCGTGCTGGCGCAGGAAGAGGCTCGCAACCTCAACCACAATTACATCGGCACGGAGCACATCCTCCTCGGCCTCATCGCCGAGGGTGAGGGTGTGGCCGCGAAGGCATTGGAGTCCATGGGCATTAGCCTGTCGGCCGTCCGCCAGGAGGTCGAGGACATTATCGGCCACGGCACCACGCCGCCGCAGGGCCACATTCCTTTTACTCCCCGTGCCAAGAAGGTCCTGGAGCTCTCCCTGCGGGAGGGCCTGCAGATGGGCCACAAGTACATCGGCACCGAGTTCCTGCTCCTCGGCCTCATCCGTGAGGGCGAGGGCGTGGCCGCCCAGGTGTTGGTGAAGCTCGGCGCCGACTTGAAGCGCGTGCGCGCCCAGGTCGTGGAGCTGCTGTCCGGGTACGAGGGCGGCGAGGGCGAGCCCGCGGAGCGTGGCGGCGACCCCGTCGGCGCGGGTTCCCGTTCCGGCGGCCAGGGTGGCGTGGGCGAGCGTTCCAATTCGCTCGTGCTCGACCAGTTCGGCCGCAACCTCACTCAGGCTGCCAAGGACGGCAAGCTGGACCCGGTGGTGGGACGCGAGAACGAAATCGAGCGCCTCATGCAGGTGCTGTCGCGCCGCACGAAGAACAACCCGGTGCTCATCGGTGAGCCCGGTGTGGGTAAGACTGCCGTCGTCGAGGGCCTGGCCCTCGACATTGTCAACGGCAAGGTGCCGGAGACGCTGCGCGATAAGCAGCTGTACTCCCTCGACCTCGGCTCCCTGGTGGCGGGTTCCCGCTACCGCGGTGACTTCGAGGAGCGTCTGAAGAAGGTGCTCAAGGAGATTAACCAGCGCGGCGACATCATCCTGTTCATCGACGAGATTCACACCCTCGTCGGCGCGGGTGCCGCGGAGGGCGCGATCGATGCGGCCTCCTTGCTCAAGCCGAAGCTGGCGCGTGGCGAGCTGCAGACCATTGGTGCGACCACCCTGGATGAGTACCGCAAGCACATCGAGAAGGACGCCGCCCTGGAGCGTCGTTTCCAGCCGGTGACGGTGCCGGAACCGAGCGTCGACATGACGATCGAGATCTTGAAGGGCCTGCGCGACCGCTACGAGGCGCACCACCGCGTGTCGATTACCGATGGGGCGTTGGCGGCCGCCGCGAACCTGTCGGACCGCTACATCAACGACCGTTTCCTGCCGGATAAGGCCGTCGACCTCATTGATGAGGCGGGTGCGCGGATGCGCATCAAGCGGCTGACGGCACCGGCGTCCGTGCGCGCTGTCGACGATGAGATCGCTGACGTGCGCCGCCAGAAGGAAGCCGCGATCGACGCCCAGGACTTCGAGCTCGCTGCCTCCCTGCGCGACAAGGAGCGCACCTTGGGCGAGAAGCGCAAGGAGAAGGAGGAAGCGTGGCGCAACGGCGAACTGGAGGACATCGCCGAGGTCGGCGAGGAGCAGATCGCTGAGGTGCTGGGCGCCTGGACTGGCATCCCGGTGTTCAAGCTGACGCAGGAAGAGTCCTCCCGCCTGCTGCACATGGAGGAGGAGCTCCACAAGCGCATCATCGGCCAGGACGACGCTGTCAAGGCTGTGTCCCGGGCGATTCGCCGCACCCGCGCCGGCCTGAAGGACCCGAAGCGCCCCTCCGGCTCCTTCATCTTCGCCGGCCCCTCCGGTGTCGGTAAGACGGAGCTGTCGAAGGCGCTCGCCGAGTTCCTCTTCGGCGACGAGGATTCCCTCATCCAGATCGACATGGGCGAGTTCCACGACCGCTTCACCGCCTCCCGCCTCTTCGGCGCGCCCCCCGGGTACGTCGGCTACGAGGAGGGCGGCCAGCTCACCGAGAAGGTGCGCCGCAAGCCGTTCAGCGTCATCCTCTTCGACGAGATCGAAAAAGCCCACAAGGAGATCTACAACACCCTCCTGCAGGTGCTGGAGGAAGGCCGCCTCACCGACGGCCAGGGTCGCGTCGTGGACTTCAAGAACACCGTCATGATCTTCACCTCCAACCTCGGCACCCAGGACATCTCCAAGGCCGTGGGCATGGGCTTCTCCGGCGTCGGCGAGTCCGACGAACAGGGCCGCTACGAGCGCATGAAGAACAAGGTGCACGACGAGCTGAAGAAGCACTTCCGCCCCGAGTTCTTGAACCGTATCGATGACGTGGTGGTCTTCCACCAGCTCACCCAGGAGCAGATCGTCGAGATGGTCGACCTGCTGCTCGGTCGCCTGGAGAAGGCGCTGCGCGCCAAGGACATGGGCCTGGAGGTCACCGAGGCCGCCAAGAACCGCCTGGCGAAGCGCGGCTTCGACCCGGTGCTCGGTGCCCGCCCGCTGCGCCGCACCATCCAGCGCGACATCGAAGACACCATGAGTGAGAAGATCCTCTTCGGTGAAATCGGTGCCGGTGAAATCGTCGTCGTCGACATCGACCCCGACAACGAGGCCGGCTACACCTTCACCCCGAAGCCGCGCCCCCTGCCGGAGATCTCCGACGTCTCCCACGAGGTCGCGGAAGCCATCCGCGACGTCGCCGACGCTGCCGACGTCGAGGTGCCGGAAACCGCCACCGCGGAAGAGCTCGAGATCGACAACGCGATCGCCGAGTCCGACGAAGCCGCCGACGAGCGCTAAGCCGGGAGAGCTCGATGTCACGGTCCCCGCTCGAAGGCTTCAGCTACCGCAAGCGCAAGAAGGTCGGCAAGAACTCGTGGATTAACGTCTCCAAGTCCGGGGTGAGCGGCTCCACCCGCATCGGCCCGGTGACGTTCAACTCCCGCGGCGGGCTGTGGGTCCGCCTGCCCGGCGGGTTCACCTTCCGCGGCCGCTGGCGCTAAGCCCACCCCCGCCCATTAACCCCGCACGCCACAGCCGTGGTGTGCGGGGTTTTTGCCTGTGGACGCCGCCCGCGCAGTGGTGCTAAGCCTGAAGGACACCCTTCGGCGTGAAGAAAGGCCCCTTTGTCGTGGCACCCAGTGACACCACCGCACCCGACGACCACACCGCCCAGCTGCAGATGGGCGTCGAAGCCGACGCCGTGCTGCGGCTGGGCCTGCTGCTCATGGGGGCCGGCACCTCCGGGTACCGGGTCATGCGGGCGATGAAGCGCGCGGCCCGCGCACTGGGGTTCACCCGCCTCGACGCGGTCGTCACCGTTAACACCATCACCTGCACTTTCCACCGGGGGAAACGCTTCCGCACGGTGGTGGCGAACCACCACAACCCCACGGTGGATGCCTCCCGCATTGAAGCGCTCGAGGATCTTTCCCACTCCCTGCACCAGCCGATCACGGTGGGCGAGTTGACGAAGAAACTCGACGACATTGAGACGCTGGTGACGCACCGCTGGCCGCTGCCCATCGTGTGCCTGGCGGCGGGGTTTGCGTGCGCGGCGTTCGCGATCCTCAACCACTATCCCCTCGCGGAGGCTGCCGCCGTGTTCCTCGCCGCCGTCTGCGGCCAGTGCGTGCGCGGCCTGCTCATCCGCAAGCACTTCGTCACCCCGGGCGCGGTGGGGGCGGCCACGTTGGTGGCGTGCCTGGTGTACTACCTGTGCGCCACGACGCTGGACCTGGCGCCCGGCTATGTGGCGGCGGTGCTCTTCGTCATCCCTGGTTTCCCCCTGTACAGCGCGATGCTGGACTTGGCGCGCTTCGATATTTCGGCGGGCCTGTCGCGGCTCACCTACGCGCTGGTCATCATGACGGCGGCGACGCTGGTGGTTAGCGTCTTCGGCATGGTGACGGGGATGTCGCCGCTGCCGGCGGTGACGACGAGCCTGCCGTGGTGGGGTGCGGCACTGGCCAGCCTGCTGGGCATCGGCGGCTTCGCGTTCCTGTTCAACTCCTCGAAGCGGATGATCCTCATTGCCGCCTCGGTGGGGTGTGTGGCGAACCTCGTGCGCCTGGTCATGAGTGGGGTGTGGGGGTGGCCGCCGCAGCTGGCGGCGTTTGCTGCGGGTGTACTCATCGGGCTCATTGCGGCGGCGATTGCGCGTCCGGCCCGCCTGCCGCGGATCACGATGACGGTGCCGGCGGCGGTGATTATGGTGCCGGGGGCGGCGATGTATCAGGCGACGTATGCGCTCAACCAGCATGACATTGATGGGGCGTTGGCGCAGGCGACGACGGCCGCCCTCATCGTCGTCTACATCAGCGCCGGCCTGGCTGTCAGCCGCATGCTCACTGACAAGGATTGGGCGTTGGGCCGGCTCATCGACTTCGACAAGCCGCTGCGCTAGGGCAGCAGCAGCCGGGCACCCTCGGCGCGGGCGAGCCCGTCGGCGACGAGCGATTCCGCGCACTGTTGTTTCTGCGCCTCATTCTCCCAGGCCACCTCTGCCAGGGTCACCCCCTGGGGTGCGGCGCGCAGGGCGGCCATGATGCGGCCCCGGCACTGCCGGTCCGTGCCGGTGAACTTCTGCACCCGCTTGCTGCGCAGCTGCTCTGCGGTGGGGGCGGGTTTCCCGGCCGCCACCCACGCGCACCCCGGTGCCAGCGGGCAGGCGTCGCAGTGGGCGGCCCGCGCCTGGCACACCAGGGCCCCGAGCTCCATGAGTGCGAGCGGCACGGTGGCGGCCAGCGCCCGCACATCGGCCGGATCCTCGCGTGTCGGCATGAACCGGGCGACGAGCGTCTTATCGGCGACCCGGGGTGGGGGAGTGAGGAACTGGGCGGAGAAATACCGGTGCGCCACCCGGCGCACATTCGTATCGATGGCGGGGATGTGCTGCTTGTAGTGGAAGCACGCCACCGCCGCTGCCGTATACGCCCCCACCCCCGGCAGGGCAGTCAACTCATCAATATCCCGGGGCACCACCCCGTCGTGGCGGTCGACGATCGCGCGGGCCGCCTCCTGCAGTCGCAGGGCCCGCCGCGGGTAGCCCAGCGTGCCCCAGGCGCGCAGCACGTGTGCGGTGGGGGCCTCCGCCAGGGCGCGCGGCGTCGGCCAGCGCGCCACCCACTGCCGCCACGGCTCCGCCACGCGGGCGACGGGGGTTTGCTGGCTCATCACTTCGCTGACGAGCACCCCGTAGGCGGTGGTGTCGGGGGCCCGCCACGGCAAGTCGCGGGCGTGGGCGGCAAACCACGCCCCCAGGGCGCGGACGAGTTCGGCGCGGTGCATGCGGCTACTCTACGGCTGGCCCCCACAGGGGGTGAAAAGTACCGCGTGGGCGCATGAGTTTTTCTTCCCCCGTGGTGCACAATAGGGGGCATGGCTATTGAACGAACCCCGCAGGCCGTGTGGCGCAGCCTCCAGGAGGGCAACGAGCGCTTCATGCACTTCCAGGAGGAACGCCCCAACCAGGATCAGGGGCGCCGCTCCCAGCTCACCCAGGGGCAGGACCCCATCGCGGCGGTGCTGGCGTGCAGTGACTCCCGGGTGCCGGTGGAGATGATCTTCGACCAGGGTTTGGGCGACGTGTTCGTCATCCGCACCGCCGGTGAAATCACCGACCTGGCGGTCATGGGTTCGCTCGAGTACGCGGTGGAGTCCCTCCACGTGCCGCTCATCGTCATCATGGGCCACGAGTCCTGCGGCGCGGTCGCCGCCACCCAGGCTGCCCTCGACGGGCATGAAATCCCCGGCGGATACCAGCGGGTCCTCATCGAGAAGGTGAGCCCCTCGATCCTGGAGGCCCGCGCCGCAGGCTGCACCACCACCGCCGAGTTTGAGGCCTACCACGTCGCCGAAACCGTCGACATGGTGCTCAGCCGCTCCCCGGAGATCAAGGCCAAGGTGTCCAAGGGCGAGCTCGGGGTGGTGGGTGTGCGCTACCGCCTGTCTGATGGCATGGCGGAGCCCGTCGCCAGCCTCGGGATCTGAGAAGTTCAACGAGAGAGGACAACCCGTGACTACTCGCGCACCCCTGCCGCCGGAGGTGTACTACCGGCGCCGCCGCATGGCGGCCGCCGTGGTGCTCGTGCTCCTGGTGCTCCTCATCGTCGGCATCATCAGTCTGTTCACCGGCGGCGAGGAAGAGCCCGCCCCGGAGGCCGCCGCCGTGACGAGCACCCGGCCCGCGGCCGCCCAATCGGAGGACGTGCAGGCCTCCGAGGTGACGACCGCGCCCGCGGAACCCACCACCACGAGCAGCACCCCGCCGGCCGCGCCGGCGAAGAAGACCTGCGCCCTGGAGGACCTGGTCATCACCGCGAACTCGGACCGGCCGAGCTACGACGAGTCGACCCAGCCGACGTTCTACATGACGGTGAAAAACCCCACCGCCGCCGACTGCACCATCGACCTCGGCAAGGATGTGCTGCGCTTCGAGGTGTACGACATGCACAGCAACCGCCGGGTGTGGTCGGATGTGGACTGTAACCCGCCGGAGGATTCCCGCACCCGCACCTTCGCCGCCGGCGCCGAGGTGTATTACGAAGCCCAGTGGTCCCGCACGACGAGCGCCCCGAATGCGTGCAAGGACCGCCAGCCGGTGCCGGCCGGTGCGTACTACCTGCACACCCTCGTCGGCAGTAATCACTCCGACGCCCACCCCTTCAACCTGCGCTAAACAGTGAACCCCGCACCACCTGGTGGTGCGGGGTTGTGTTATTTCAGGCCGACGGCGCGGAGCGCGTCCGCGAGGGTGGCGACCTCGTGCGCGCCGTCGACCCCGGAGCCGTGAGGGACGATGGCGTGCGGGTAGCCGAGGCGGCGGGCCTCGTTGATGCGGCGTTCGATGCCGTGGACGCGGCGGATTTCGCCGGCGAGGCCCACCTCCCCGAGGATGACGGTGCCCTGGGGGATGGGAGTGCCGCGGGCCGCGGAGGCGGTGGCGACGGCGACCGCGAGATCGGAGGCCGGTTCCCCGATCTTCATGCCGCCGACGGTGGCGATGTAGACCTCCTTGTCGGCGGTGACAAGTCCCGCCCGGGCGGCGAGGACGGCGAGCACCATCGGCACCCGGGTGGCGTCCAGGCCGGTGACGGCCCGGCGGGGATTCTTCGCCGGGGTGTCGACGAGGAGGGATTGCACTTCGGCGAGGATGGGGCGCACCCCATCCATGGCGACGGTGACGGCGGTGCCGTCGGGGGTGCCCTGCTGGTGGGAGAGGAACAACCCGGAGGGGTCGGCGACCTCGTGGATGCCGTCCCCGTGCTGTTCGAAGCAGCCGACCTCGTCGGTCGCACCGAAGCGGTTTTTGATGCCGCGGAGCATCCGCAGGGAGGAGTGCCGGTCGCCCTCAAAGTTGAGCACCACGTCGACCAGGTGCTCCAGTGTGCGGGGGCCGGCGACCTGGCCGTCCTTGGTGACGTGGCCGACGAGGATGACGGGCAGGTTGCGGGTCTTCGCGAGCGACGTCAGTGCCGCCGTCACGGCCCGGGATTGGGCGACGCCGCCGGCCACGCCGTCGACGCCGGAGGCGTGCATCGTCTGCACCGAGTCGACGATGAGGAGGCTGGGGCGGATGGCGTCGACGTGGCCGAAGACGACGTCGAGGTTGGATTCGGCGGCCAGGTACAAGGTGTCGACGAGGCCGCCGGTGCGTTCCGCCCGCAGGCGCACTTGGCCGGCGGACTCTTCGGCGGTGACGTAGAGGGCGGTGCGGCCGTCGGTGCCCGCCCAGCGGGCCGCGACCTCCAGCAGCAGGGTGGACTTGCCGACGCCGGGTTCGCCGGCGAGCAGCACCACGGAGCCCGGCACGATGCCGTGCCCGAGCACCCGGTCGAGCTCCCCGATGCCCGTCGGCCAGGCCTGGGCGGCGGTCGCCGCGACGGCGGTGATCTTCTGCGCCGGGTTCGTCGGTGCCAGGCTGCGGGGCGCGGCGGTAGGGGTGCCGGGGGCGGCCTCCACATGCTCGGCGAGGGTGCCCCACGCCCCGCACTCGGGGCAGCGGCCCAACCACTTGGGGCTGGAGTACCCGCACTCGGAACAGACGTGGGTGGTGCGCTGCTTTTTAGCCATGGGTCGATAGTACCGATGACGTAGCACGACGATGATGGATTCTGGCGGCAAGGAGGTGACCTGTGTGGCAACCACTGTCATATGCGCCCGTGAGCTTCGTCATATTCACAGTGTGGGGAGTGTGGTGCATGGCCGCGTTGGGCCGCACGGGAATCTCGGCAGGTGACGCGGACGCAACGGCTCATCCTGGGGGTAGGTCAAAAGGGTGACACTGGTGTCATTCCGTGACCTGGTGTGACTTTTCGGGCGATGTGTCACCCCCGGGTGGGGGCATAGTCCTCAGGTTGTGAATTTTATGCATTTGTGCAGGCCGGATGGCCTGCCTGTCGAGGTAGCACATGAGACGAGCCTGAGAAAATTGTTTGATTTTGGTGTGACTATTTGGAAACATGGGGGTGCTGGCCTGGGCACACGTGTACCTTGCGCGCGTCCACCTCGGCGGTCACCCCGCCGCAAAGGCCCAGGCAAAACCCCTGACACCCATCAACGGAGTATCAATGCCCAAGACAAGTCTGGTTCGAGACTTCGCCACCCGCGTGGTGGCGCTGCTCGGATCCCTCTTTGTCGTCATCGCTCTGGTGGCAAGCCCGCCCGCTGTGCTGGCGCAGGAGACCCCTGCGCCCGCCCCGGCGGATGCTGCAGCAGCGCCTGCGGCAGCTGATGATGACCTCATCACTGCTGCAGCTGCCGACAGTGACGATGACGTGTACGGCCCCGGATCCGTCACTTACCGTGACGACGGCGCCGTCATTAAGTTCAACACCGCGCTGGCCGGTGCGGGTCGCGGACAGAAGCCCGGGACCGCATCGAATCTGAGCGACGGGCCCTGTGTCATCAACGAGAAGAATGGCTATGCCCTCGGTGATGAAAGCCCGGAGGACAACAACATGTGTGCGGGCGACAAGGCCACGTACCAGCTGTCGTTCTCTGTGGAAACCGGCCCGAAGGACCGCGAGCTGCGCCTCACTCCTTTCTGGGAGACCATTGAGGCATTGCCTGGCCAGGCGGCGCCGACGCAGAGCCCGGAGATCGTTTTCGACCTCGTGGCCACCACCGGTGTGACGTACAAGAAGAACACTGATGGTTCCTACACCTTCAACTTCAAGCAGCTTGACGGTGCAACGTACGCCATCGCCTGGAAGGGTACGGCGAGCACCAAGGAGCCCCGCAGCCTGAGCCAAAAGCAGGGCGGCACCTATGGTCTC
The DNA here is from genome assembly GCF_002994655.1 of Corynebacterium sp. 13CS0277. Taxonomy (GTDB): domain Bacteria; phylum Actinomycetota; class Actinomycetes; order Mycobacteriales; family Mycobacteriaceae; genus Corynebacterium. Next base: position 63,461 of record NZ_PPDL01000010.1, on the reverse strand, counting down.
GGCGTGCGCGTCGAGGGTATTGAAGGCAAGGAAGTCACCGAACTCGGTGTCGCGCACACGGAGCGCAAGCTCAACGTGCTTGAGGCGAACCGCTACGATCAGCAGATCCTTGTGCAGAACGCCGACCCGGTGTGGACCACCTTCGGCGGCGACTCTGCCGGCTCGACCGACTTTTCTCCGACGGCTCCCGCCGGTGAATGTATCGCCGACGACGAGACTGGTGCACAGGTGGGCACCCGCTACCGTGGCGTGTCCGCGAAGGCTAATCTGCCGCGTTCCTGGAACGAGGTGACCGGCGTCATCATGCCGAAGGTCAATGGCAAGGAGTACTACAACAAGCACCTTGGCATCACCAACAGCATCTCCGCTGACCAGCTGACGCGCGCCACCCTGGACCTGGCTGGCGCTGACTGGGGCAAGGAAGTGCTGGCGTTCTACGACGGCAAGCCCGTCGAAACGAAGCTTGACGACAAGGGCAACCCCTACATCGACGCCCGCTACACCAGTGCGAACCCGAAGGTTCTTGGCGGCTTGTCGCACCCTGCGCTGTTCAAGTTCTACATCCCCGAAAACCGTCTGCAGCTCGGTGCGAACTCGTACATGATGCGCATGGATGTCGTCGACGCGGAAGGTAACCCGACCAAGTCGCTCGAATCGCTCCAGGGCGACGGCATTAACGTGCCGCCGTTCGCGGGCAATGCTGCCCTCGGCAACAATGTTGTCGACCCCGGTAACGGCCAGGAGTGCTCCGTCTCCACGGCCGACGCTGCCCAGGGTTCTGTTGAGGGGCGCGGCGGCATCAAGAACAACAACTGTGGCAAGACCACCATCACCGTCGAGAAGGAATGTGTTCCCGGCGATAAGCAGTGTGGTGTGACCCAGAAGTTCGATTCCCGTCGTAACTCGAACCCCAGTGCTGAAAATGTCGACTGGGTGTCGATGGCGGACAGCAACCTCGACGTGGAACCGCTCGACCAGGCGGACGTGAAGATCATCCTCGCCCCCGACGCGGTGAAGCAGGATCCCCGGATCTGCATCGGTTGGACCGCCGGCGATCAGTATGTCGCCGAAAACTTCCTCAAGGGCCCCGGTGGCGGTCGTCTGCAGGACGCGTTCCCGAACGCAAAGATTTATCTGACCACCGAGTCTGGTGACGGCACCAACTGCGACAAGCTCAACTGGGAGACCGTCTACGATGCCGATAAGGGCATCAACCGGGACTTCAACGCCGTTGTTGGCAGCCTGACGAAGATCTCCGGCTTCTACATTGCGCTGCCGGGTGTCAAGCTGTCTGAGCGTCCCATCACGATCCAGTACATGGTCAAGGGCGCGAACCCGACCAACTTGGAAGCTGCTCCGAAGGCTGAATCCAAGGCTGGCGGCACCTACTCGATTACCAAGAATTACGCCACTGTGACGGGTGGCTGCATGGAGCCCAAGAAGCTCGAATCCCGCATTCTGTTCTCCCGCCCGAAGGCTGGAGTGTCGAAGGTGGACTTGAGCTACAAGGCTCCCGAGGTGCTGACTCTGGGTCGCCAGAAGTACGTCGTGAAGTCCGTTCCGGGCATTAAATTCGTCAACGGCCTCAACGCCGTGAACTCCACCATCCTCGATACGGACAACAAGCCTGTTCAGGTCGTGCACCGCACCTACCTGTCGAAGTGTCTGGATGTGGACGTCGACCTGCTGCCGAAGAACTCCCGTTTCATTGGCGGCCCGGCTTCCGATGACCCGAGCGACTGTGGCTTCGATGCCAACCGCTACATCGAGCAGACCTGGGCGCTGGGCACCGAGCCCTCGACCGACCCGTACAACCAGCCGTGGTACACCCCGGAAGAGTTTGAAAAGTACCAGGCTACGTACCTGAAGAATCCGGCCACATCTGACACCCCCTTCAGTGGCAAGTACTTCGGCACGAAGCAGAACCTCCTCGAGTTCCCGGTGTTCACCCCCGTGTGGGCGGCACCGAACAACCACTTCAAGGTGCTGGACACGTGGAGTCTGACTGGTACTCCGAACGTTGATCCCAACGCGACGCCCTTCACTGACACCCTGTCCGCACAGCCGGGCCAAGATGTCAAGGTGATCAGCAAGGTGACCTGGGGCCCCAAGGGGCAGCCGGAGCCGGCAGCCTACGAGCCGCTGGACTCCCAGTCCAATGGTATTGAGATCACGATCCCCGCTGTGGACGTCGTGTTGGCGCAGAAGGCCGCCATGGATTCGCTGGTTCCGGTGAACAACAAGTTCACCCACGCCGTGAACATCCAGAACCAGACGAAGGCCTCCTTCGGTCCGTCGGACTACATCGACCTGCTGCCTTACAACGGTGATGGTCGCGGCACCAAGTACTCCGGTGAGTACTGGCTCGAAGAGATGCCCCGCTACGCGGGTGACGACCAGTCCCTGCCGATCGAATACACCACCGCACCCTCGGCTTCGATTTCCCAGTGCCCGCCCACCGCGTCCGAAGAGGACTTGGTGCTGTGCCAGGCAATGGCCGAAAAGTGGGGCCGCAGCGTTGATGCGAAGCGCAACGACTCGACGTGGGAGGTGCTGACTCCCGAGGTTATCGAGAAGCAGCGCGGCCCGAACAAGGGTCCGCGTATCACCGCACTGCGTTTCCAGTCGAAGTCCTTCGTGTCTGAGGCGAACCGCACCTACTACATTCCGATGGGTACGGACCGCAACAACAACGGCGATATCTACGCCAACTCCATTGGTGTGGTCTCCATTAGCCCGTCCGAGGACGGCAAGCTGCAGGGCGCCCCGGGTGCCCCGGCGCCGGATGCTGTCGAAACCGAGGTGTACTCCGGCCTCATTTCCGGCACCATCTACGAAGACAAGAACCGTGACGGTGACGATAACGACGGTGACATCCCCGCGCCGACCGCGCACGTGGTGAAGCTTCTCCGTTGCTACGCGGAGGCCGACGGCAGCGAACGCTGTGACGAGCGGCCCTACGCCGAGACCGTGGTGCCCGCCGGCCAGGGCGACTACGCCTTCGACAACCTGCCTGCAGGTAACTACAAGGTCGTCGTCACTCCGGCCTCCGACCAGGAGATCAACACCGAGTCCGGCAAGGACAAGGCCAATGTGGGTTCCTGGACCTCCGGCACCTTGATCATCAACGGCTTCAGCCCCGTCCGTAACGGCGGCGAGCGCGAGGCCATCAAGGACGTCGACTTTGGCTACTACGTGGCCGAGCCGAAGATCACCCTGGACAAGACTGTCAACGATCCCGAGGTCGGCCGCGATCTCGACGGCGACGCCACCTTCACCCTCGAGGGTAAGAACGCCGGCGACGTGCCGCTCACCGAGGTCGTCTTGAAGGACGTCTTCGTGCGCGACCCGCAGCTCGAGCTCGAGTGCGTCTACTTCGACGCCGCTGGTCAGGAAATGGAGCCCGTCGCATCCGACGAGGCGGACGACTCGCTGACCGCAGAGTCGACCGATGACGATGATGACGATGACGGAGAGGTTCCGATGAGCCTGCCGGTCCGCGCGAAGCGTGACCTGTCCGGCTCCGGCGCCAGCATCCTCGACGAGCCCGGCATCAACCTTGGTGTGGGCGAAGGCTACCGCTGTACCGCAGTGTGGCCGAAGGGCAGCATCACCCAGGAAGACATCGACAAGCAGACCAACCTCCTCAACACCGCGACGATCACGGGTAAGTACAACTCCCGCGTCGTCGACGATAAGGGCGAGGCGAAGGTTCCGCTCGTCGAGCGTAAGCCGCACCTCACGTTGACCAAGAAGGTCGACAATGAGAAGAGCGTCGAAAAGAACGTCGGCGAGAAGGCCCAGTTCACCATCGCTGTTGTCAACGACGGCAACGTGTCCATGAACCACGTCGCCATCGACGACGACTTCGGCGGCAAGGTCTTCACCGAACCGCTGACCTGTGTCTTCGAAGGCACCGAGGACGAGTTCGTGCTCGGGACGGATACCCTCGCTCCCGGCGAGGAGATCCTGTGCTCTGCGACCTATGAGGTGACCCAGGCTGACCTGGATGCCCAGCGCGATCTGCCGAATAAGGCGACGCCGAAGGGCGACTACTTCACCACGGAAGACAACCGTGCACCGTTCGTCGGCGACCCCGACACGGCCACGATCGTCATCCCGAAGGAAGACCCGGCCATCGAGGTCGTCAAGGCTGTCCGTAACCTCGACGATGACACCAGCTTCGATCGCGGTGCACTCGCTGGCAACAACGAGCGCGTCGAGTACCAGGTGGTCTTCACCAACACGGGCAAGGTCACGCTCCGCGACGTCACGTTCGAGGACGTGAACAACGGCACCGCCGTTGAGAACGCCACCATCCGGTGTGAAGACTCCGAGGGCGGCTACTTCCCGATCGACGGCACCCGTGCACTTGCACCGGGCAAGACGATCACCTGTACCTACGTGCTGACGACGCCAGGGTCGATGATCGACACCCAGGAAGACATGGTCAATCGCGTGGCTGTGACGGGTACGGCAACGAACCCGCGCAACCCCGACGAGAGCACCACGGTCACCGGTGAAGATTCCGTCACCGTGACTCCGAAGGCGCAGTCGCCGGGCCTGACGATCGACAAGTTCGTCGGCGCCGACCGCTACTCCGCGACCGAGGAGACCATCGAGCGCGGCCTCAACCAGTCCGCAACCTTCGCCATTACGCTGCGGAACACGGGTAACACCACCCTGAGCAACGTCGTCGTCAAGGACGAGTGGGCCGGTCGTGCACCGCTCGCCCTCAACTGCGACAACGGCTGGAACAGCGGCGATACCCTCGGCGCTGGTGACGAGGTCGTCTGCTACGCCACCTACGAGGTGACGCAGGACGACATCGACAACCAGAAGGAGCTGCCCAACACCGCCTCCGCCACGGGCGAATCCCCCCAGGGTGAGCTCATCGACGGCGGCGAAGCGACCGCCACGGTGACCGTCCCCGCCATCGACGGCGAGCTCAAGCTCGTCAAGATGGTCGACGGCCGCAACTCCAAGGAGAACGTCAAGGCCGGTGACGTCGTCACCTGGACCGCGCGTATCACCAACGAGTCCAACGTGCGCGCCACCAAGGTGAAGTTCACCGACGACTTCCGCGGTGTCACCTTCACCTGTAAGGACTCCGACAACAAGGAGTTCGCGCTCAACGGCGAGGACACCCTCGAGGTCGGCAAGACGCTGCTGTGCTCCGGCCAGTACACCGTCACCCAGGCCGACGTCGACGAGGGCGTCAAGATCGAGAACATTGCCCAGGTCAACTACCACAAGGGCAACCCGGACAACTCCCCGGAGGAGTCCCTCGAGGACCCGGCGGATATCAGCCCCGTGCCGACGCAGCCCGCCATCAAGGTGGTCAAGGCAGCCCGCGAGGAGTCCGCTCCGATCGACGAAGCCGAGCCGCAGAACTACAAGGCGAAGGCTGCCGGCGAGAAGGTGCTCTTCGACTTCTGGGTCACCAACACCGGTAACACCACCCTCCACCGCGTCAACCTGGTCGACACCTTCGACTACAACGGTGAGGGCAGTTACCGTGAGGGCGCTGCCGCCACCCCGGCGTTCACCTGCTTCGACGGCGAGACCGAGGTCAACCCCGCCGAGCTGGAGTTCGCCCCCGGGGCGAAGCTGCGCTGCACCCTGAACGAGGCGTACGAGGTCACCCAGGCCGACGTCAACGTGGGCCGCGACATCGTCAACCTCGTCGAGGTCACCGCCGGTACCCGCAAGGATCCGGCGGATGAGAAGAACGTCGCCGTCGAGGACAAGTCGACCGCGACCGTCACGATGCCGCCGGCAACGCCGTCCATCAAGCTGACCAAGCGCATCAACGGCAAGAAGGCCGAGCGCGTCGAGGTCGGCCAGGAAGGCGTGTTCACCATTACCGTGGAGAACCGCGGTAACGTCACCCTGACGAAGGCGAACATTGTGGACTCCTTCGCCGAGGGCCGCAACAAGCCGGCTCTCGAGCTGCGCGAGTGCACCAACGCCGCCACCGGTGACGCCATCGACCCGGCGAACTTCACCTTCAACCCCGGCGAGATCGTCACCTGCGTGACCTCCGGGTACCAGGTGACCCAGGACGACCTGGAATACCAGGTCCCGCTGGAGAACACCGCCGAAGTCACTGCCGTGTTCGACAAGGGCAACGGCCAGGAGGTCCCCGTCAACGATGACGACGAGGCCACCATCACCGTTCCGGGCTCCGTGCCCAACATGGAACTGGTGAAGACCGTCGCAGGCGCCAAGGACGGCAACTACCGCAACACCGTCAAGCGGAACGCGGGCGAGTCCGCCTTCTTCCGCATCACCGGCGGCAACACCGGTAACGTCACCCTGCGCAACGTCACCCTCGCGGACAAGTGGGCCAAGGAGCCCGCACTGTCCGTGACCTGTGCCATGGACGCCGACCCGACCCGGACCTTCGTGCCCGGCGACGTCATCGACGCCCTCGCACCGGGTGAGATGTTCACCTGTGTGGCGGAATACCCCGTCACCCAGGACGATCAGGACGCGCAGGAGTCCCTGCGCAACGACGCCACCCTCACCGGCACCTACACCAACGGCTACGGTGTGGAGACCCCGCTCAAGCAGGACTCCGACGCCACCGTCGTCATGCGTGATGCCGATGGCCACCTGACGCTGAACAAGACTGTCAACGATGCCAAGGATGTGACCCTCGCCAGCGGCGGCGCCGCCAACTGGGTCATCACCGGCACTAACGACGGTAACGTCACCTTGACGGATGTGAAGCTGGGCGACACCTACCCCAAGGGCAAGGACAAGCCGACCTTCGAGTGCGACATCGACGGCACCGCCTTCGACCTCGGCGACAAGGTCACCCTGGCCCCCGGCCAGAGCTTCACCTGCCGCGCCAACGTGCCCGACTTCGTCACCATCGACGACGTCGTGGCCGGCGACGACCTCGTCAACACCGCCGACGTGAGCTACAGCTACACCAACGCGGACGGCGACAAGGTCACTGACACCGCCGAGTCTTCTGCCACCGTCCACGTCGTCGACGCCCAGCCGGCCTTCGAGCTGGTCAAGACCGTCGACTACGACGCGCAGAACCCCGCGAACAAGAGCATCGCTCTGTCCGCAGGGGAGACCGCCTACTTCCAGATCGTCGGCACCAACACCGGCAACGTCCCCCTCGAGGACGTCCGCCTCGACGACGTCTGGGCCAAGGGCAAGGCGAAGCTCGACTGTGGTGACTTCCGCGACGGCAAGACCCTGGCCGTCGGCGACAAGTTCACCTGCACCTTCGCCTACGAAGTCACCGCCGATGATGTTGAGGCCGGCAAGGACCTGCCCAACACCGTCACCATGACCGCGAAGTTCCGCGACACCGACCTCGAGCCGAAGTCCGACACCGCTACTGTCACCGTGCCCGCCACGGAGACCGAGCTGCGCCTGGACAAGAAGCTCGTCGGCGAGCGCAAGGATCCCTTCGTCGCCGGTGACCGCGTCTCTTACGAGTTCGTTGTCACCAACTCCGGCACCACCACCCTCCACGGCGCGGAGATCACCGACCAGGTGCTCACCAGCCGCGGCGTGACCGTGGACTGCCCGGACGTGGAGATCCCCGCCAACGGCGGCACCGTCACCTGCACCTCCGGCGAGCTGACGCTCACCGCCGAGGATGCGAAGGCCGGCAAGCTGGTCAACACCGCCACCGCGACCGCACTGCGCCCGAACCAGACGAAGGACACCCCGGTTCCCAACCGGCCGACGTCGAACCCGGACGTGGAGACCGTCACCGTGGGCCTGCCGACCCTGGCGATCGAGAAGTCCGCGCTCAACACCGCCCCGGTGTTGGAGAACGGCAACATCGTCTGGCGCATCACCGTCGAGAACAACTCGCAGCTCCCTGTGGAGAAGGTGAAGATCGCCGACGAGCAGCTCGACGTCGCCTCCGACGTGGAGTGCCACCCCGGCACCGAGCGCGCCGGCGCGAAGCTGAAGCCGGGCAACCTGGGCACCCTGAACCCGGGCGAGAAGGCCACCTGCTGGCTGACCGTCCCGCTGAAGAAGGCCCCGGAGCCCGACGAGTTCGGTGAAATCCACAACACCGCCGCCGTCAACGGCCTCTACGGTGACACCCCGGTCTACGCCGAAGACTCCGAGCCGACCGACGCCGCCGTCGTGCGCGTCGTCACCGAGTCCTCGCTGAAGCTGGACAAGGCCGTCGCCGAGGACCGCGTGTACAAGGAAGGGGAGAAGGTCACCTACACCTTCACCCTGACCAACACCGGCAAGGTGTCCATCACCGACCTCACCGTCGACGACCCGATGCTCGCCGAGAAGCCCTTCACCTGTGCTGCAGGGCCGCTCGAGCCGGGCACCTCCGTCACCTGCCCGGGCCCGGAGTACACCATCACCGAGGCTGATGCCCGCGCCGGCCGCGTCACCAACGTGGCCGTCGCCCAGGGTGTCCCCGCCTACGGCAAGTCCGTCCAGTCCAACCCGGACCGGGAGACCATCCGCACCGAACGGGACCCCGACCCGGCTCCGTCCATGAGCCTGGTCAAGGAGATCACCGGCGGCGACGAGTACCGTGCAGGCGATCTCGTCACCTACACCTTCACCGTCACCAACACCGGTAACACCCCGATCGAGGGCGTGAAGGTCATCGACCCGATGCTCGGTGAGCCGATCGAGTGCGGCGACCTGCCGCTCAACAAGACGATCACCTGCTCCGGCACCTACACGGTCAAGCCCGAGGACAACGGCATGGTGCGTAACACCGCGCACGCAGAATCCGGCGACGTCGTCTCCAACGACTCCACCGCCACCTTCTACGTGCCGAAGCCACTCGTGCCCGGCGTGAAGCTGGACAAGGCCATCGTTGGTGGTTCCGTCTACGCCGTGGGTGAGAACGTGACGTACACCTTCACTGTCACCAACACCGGCGACGTTGATCTCCACCGCGTGGAGGTCACCGACCCGATGTTCGGCGGCGTCGTGTGCGCCGTCGACAGCCTGCCGGTGGGCGCGACCGCGACCTGCGGTCAGGCCACCCACCCCGTGACTGTCGCCGACCAGGAGGCACGCACCGTCGTCAACACCGCAGTGGTGGGTGCCCTCGACCCCAACGACCAGCAGGTCCCGGGCAACGAGGACACCGCCACCTTCACCGTGACGCAGGCGCAGCCCGCCCTCGAGCTTGCGAAGGCCATCGATGGTGGTTCTGAGTACGCCGTGGGTGCGGAGGTGACCTACACCTTCACTGTGACCAACACTGGTGATGTGGATCTGCACGATGTGATGATCACGGACCGCATGTTCGGTGAGGAGCCGTTCCTGTGTAAGGCCGGTACTCTGCCGAAGGGCGAGTCGATGACGTGTGACCCGCAGACCCACAAGGTCACCGAGGCTGATAAGGCCAAGGGGACTGTGGTGAATGTGGCGACTGCGTCTGCGAAGGATCCGGCTGAGAAGCCGGTGGCTTCTGGCCCGGCGACTGCTGAGTTCCGGGTGACTCCGGACGGTCCGTCGAGCCTCGAGCTTGCGAAGGCCATCAAGGGCGCGACCGAGTACACGGTCGGTGACACCGTCACCTACGAGTTCACGGTCACCAACACTGGTGATGTGGATCTGCATGATGTGATGATCACGGACCGTATGTTCGGTGAGGAGCCGTTCCTGTGTAAGGCCGGTACTTTGCCGAAGGGCGAGTCGATGACGTGTGAGCCGAAGACCCACACCGTTTCTGAGGCTGATAAGGCCAAGGGGACTGTGGTGAACGTGGCAACTGCGTCCGCGAAGGATCCGGCTGAGAAGCCGGTGGCTTCCGGCCCGGCGACTGCTGAGTTCCGGGTGCCCGCCGAGGGTCCCTCCAGCATCGCGCTGGAGAAGACCATCAAGGGCGCGACCGAGTACACGGTGGGTGACACCGTCACCTACGAGTTCACGGTCACCAACACGGGTAACACCCCGGTCAGCAACGTGATGATCACCGACCTGATGTTCGGCGAGGAGCCGTTCGAGTGCGGTGCGACGACGCTTGCTCCGAAGGCGAAGACGACGTGCGAGAAGACCCACAAGGTCACCGAGGCTGACGCCAAGGCCGTCACCGTCGTCAACGTTGCCCAGGCTTCTGCCACCGGCGCCAACGGCCGGCCGGTGCAGTCCAACCAGGCGAACGCCAAGTTCACCGTGCCGCCGGCAGTGGTTCCGGGCGCAGCTTCCCTGAAGCTGACGAAGGCCATCGACGGCGCCACCGAGTACGCCGAAGGCGAGCTCGTGAAGTACGTGTTCACCCTGGAGAACACTGGCCTGCAGAAGCTGACGAACGTCCACGTCGACGATCCGATGTTCACCTCGGTGGAGTGCCTCGCTACGGAGCTGGCTCCGGGCGAGACCACCACCTGTACCGCCACCCACGTGGTGTCCGGTGTCGATGCTGCGGCAAAGACCGTCATCAACACCGCCACCGCTGCGGGTGAGGACGAGTTCGGCGCCACTGTCGAGTCCAACCCGGACAAGGCAGTGTTCACGGTCCCGGCCCCGGTCGTGGTTCCGGCGAACTCCTCCATCGCGCTGGTGAAGTCCATCAAGGGCGGCACCGAGTACACCGTCGACCAGCTCGTCACCTACGAGTTCACCGTCACCAACACCGGTGAGACGACGCTGAAGAACGTCACCGTCGCGGACCGCATGTTCGGCGAAGAGCCCTTCGTGTGCGTTGAGTCGGAGCTTGCTCCGGGTGCGACGACGACGTGCGAGAAGACCCACAAGGTCACCGAGGCTGACGCCAAGGCCGGCAAGGTCGTCAACGTGGCATCGGCTGCGGGTGTGGATCCGTCTGGTACCCAGGTGAACTCCACCCCGGCCATCGCCGAGTTCACGGTTCCCGCCGCCCCGGGTGCTCCGCGCATCGCGCTGGAGAAGACCATCAACGGCGTCAACCAGTACGCCGTTGGCGAGAAGGTGACCTACACCTTCACTGTCACCAACACCGGCGCAGTGGACCTGGACAAGGTTGTGGTGAGTGACCCGATGTTCGGCGAGGACTTCACCTGTGGTGAGGGCGCGCTGAAGGTTGGCGAGTCCACCACCTGCACGAAGACTCACATCGTCACCGAGGCTGATGCTAAGGCTGGCACTGTGGTCAACGTGGCCACCGCCAAGGGCGTGGACCCGAAGGGCACCCCGGTGTCCTCCACCCCGGCGACTGCCGAGTTCACGGTTCCCGCCCCGGGTGCCCCGTCGATCGCCATCGACAAGGCCATCACCGGCGGCACCGTGTACACGGTCGGCGAGAAGGTGACCTACACCTTCACCGTCACCAACACTGGCGCAGTGGATCTGGACAAGGTTGTGGTGAGCGACCCGATGTTCGGCGAGGACTTCACCTGTGGTGAGGGCGCGCTGAAGGTCGGCGAGTCCACCACCTGCACGAAGACTCACATCGTCACCGAGGCTGATGCCAAGGCTGGCACTGTGGTCAACGTGGCCACCGCCAAGGGCGTCGATGCTGCCCGCCCGGAGCTGGCCGTTGTGTCCGCCCCGGATCACGCAGAGTTCACGGTGCCCGCACCGGTGAAGAACCCGGCGATCGGCCTGAAGAAGACCATCAAGGGCAACACCTCCTACGCCGTGGGCGACACCGTCACCTACGAGTTCACCGTCACCAACACCGGTGATGTGGACCTGGTGAAGGTTGTGGTCTCCGACGCGATGTTCGGCGACACCTTTACCTGCGGTGAGGGCGAGCTCAAGGTCGGCGAGTCGACCACCTGCACCAAGACCCACAAGGTCACGGAGGCAGACGCAGCCATCGGCCGCGTGGTCAACACCGCCACCGCGAAGGGCCTGCCGGTCACCCCGAACGGCACCGAGGTCACCTCCCCGGTCGCCGAGGCGGAGTTCACCGTCCCGACGGTGACCGTGGATGCCCCGGCCCTGGCGCTCGTCAAGCGTGCCGACCAGGCCGGCCCGGTGAAGGAAGGCCAGTCCCTGACCTACACCTTCACCGTGACCAACACGGGCAACACGACCCTGGAGAACATCCGCATCAACGACCCGAAGGTCGGCGCGGTGACCTGTGAGGCCACCACCCTCGAGCCGGGCCAGTCCACCACGTGCCGCTCCAGCGAGTACACGGTGACTGCCAAGGATGCAGCGGACGGCGCTGTGGTCAACGTGGCCACCGCCACCGGCACCACCGGCGAGACCACGGTGACCTCCAACGAGTCCGAGTCCCGCGTGCCCGCCGGGAAGCAGGAGGAATCCTCCAGCATCCCGCTGTGGCCGCTGCTCCCGGGCCTGCTGATCCCGGCAATCATCGGCGGTGGTTCCTCCACCCCGACGCCGCCGGCACCGCCTGCCGCAGAGGTTCCGGCCCAGCCGGCACCGCAGCCGCAGCCGCAGCAGCCCGCGCAGCCCGCACCGGCAACGAAGCTGCCGGAGAAGGGCATCCCGCGGACCCTCGCTGAGGTTCGTTACCTCGCCAACACTGGTGCTTCCGTCATCGGTGTTGTGGGTGGCGGCGCGATCCTGATCGTGCTTGGCTCCCTGCTGGTGGGCGCGTCCCGCCGCCGTAAGCAGGACTAACCCCCACTGATGAAACCCCCGGGCCCCACAGCCCGGGGGTTTTGTCATGCAGGCACGACGAGTAGCCCCCGGACCACCCCTGGATCCGGGGGCTGCTCACGCCCCACCGCCTACGGCCCCCGCAAATGCCGCAACGTCTCACCCGCCGCAAACCGCGACATCGTCGACTCACCCTCCGTGGCCCGGCCACGGAACTTGAATCTGACTTTCCCGTCCGCGTCCCGCTGGAACTGACCCCGGCTGCGGTTCGGCCCCGCGTCCCGGTTCAACCCATGATGCCTGGCACACAACAACGCCAAATTCCCCACATCGGTCTTCCCGCCATACCGCCAGGCCTTCAAATGATGCACCTGACACCGGGCACTACCCTGATTACACCCCTCCGCCTGGCACACACCCTGCTCCGCGTGCAACGCAATCCGCTGCGCCACCGTTGCGAGCCTTTCGGTGCGGCCCAGTGCGATGGGGACAAAGGTGACCGGATCGTGGATACACAACCACCAATCCGCCTCATCAATCAAAGCCTGCACCTCGTGACCATTCAACGTGCCACCATGACTGCCCAAGTACTCAGCCTGGGTGCCCAACAACTCCTGGGCGGTGACACTCACCACCAGGGCAGGCGCCCCACTACCCAAAGTGATGGCACGCTTCAAACCCTCGATCGCAAGCCATGCCGGGTTCGGCCCCTCATCATCCTTCTTCTTCTTTGATTTCTTGGTGTGCCGCAGGGCTCCTTTCATCACGGCCTCCCCCTGGGCGATAAACCCATCGAGTAGACCCTTCGTCGTCGGATTGCACTTCGCCGTCAAGGTGTACAGGCCATCTGAGTCCGTGGTGCTGCTCCAGTGCAGGCTTTCCGCCCCCGGCTTCGCCGGCTCACGATCAGAAGCCGGCTCCTGGCGTTCCTTCAACATGCGCTTCGCGTCCTTGATCGGCCGACCAGCCACCAGGCGCGCAAGCTCCAATCGCGCTGCGGGATCCTCCGGGGTGGCCTTGCCCTCATTGGCTTTCACCACCGCAGCATTGATGTCATCGACCGTGGCGTCGCTCAGCTGCCCACCCAGGTGCATGTCGCGGAATTCTGCTTGCGCTGCGCGCTGGTCTTTCCGCACCGGCTTGTACATCGACGCGCCCCGGGTGATGAGCTTCTTTGCTTCCCGGGTGGGCACGGCGTAGAGCTCGGCGAGGTAGTCCTCGGTGCGCGGGGATCCGACCTCGTCGCCGGCGTGGTCTTTATCGGCGTAGTAGGCGTATTCGGCGAGGAGGTGTTGGGCAGCGCGAAGCTGCGGCTGCGCTTGTTCCATCGCTGCGCGCCGCTGTTCGGAGGTCATGCTGGGCATGGCCTTAGTGAGGCTGATCCAATCCATGCCGCACACCCTAAGAGCACAGCCAAGCAGAAATCTAGAGGGTGCGCGCAAGCCTGTGGATAACTCACCCCACCCACTCCGTGTGCGCTGGTGGGAGGGGACGCGAACCTTGGTCCACAGGCATGAGAAAAGCCCCACCGGGCTGGGTGGGGCTTGCTCGAGTGGGGGAAGCTTAGTGCTTCTCGCCGTGCTGGAAGGCGTCGACGTCCTGGGAGGCGTTGCGCTCTTCGGTGCCGGCCTCGAGGACGACGCCGTTGATGGTGGCCGGCAGGGTGATGTCTTCGGTGTCGAAGGTGAAGGTGACGTCCTTGTTGCCGCCGGCGGCGAAGCCGGGGTTGGCCAGCGGGGCCTCCACGTAGGTGATGCAGATGTCGTTGACCTTCTTCATCTCGTCGATGAGGGAGGCGGGGCCTGCGACCACGGAGCAGCCCGGCTTGATGGTGAGGGTGTCGATGCCGGCGTCCTCACCGTCGACGGACACGGACTTGAGCACGTGGTCGACGTTGGTGGGGTCCTGGTTGACGGCGGTGAACTTCAGGGCCGCGGCATTGTTCTGCTCGAGGACGATGGTGACGTCGCGGACGGCGACGCTGTTGTTGGCAGAGTTGGCGGAGTTGCCATCGACGGCGGCCACCTGGTCGGAGGTCTGGGTGACCTGGCCGGCGGAGCAGGCTGCCAGGGACACAGCAAGGGCGGCTACGGCGACGCGGCGGGCGGCCGCGGTTCGGGACATCACTTTATTTGCCCTCCATCTGAGGCGTTAAGGGTGGTCAGTCAGTTCTATCCAAGCCTACTCGGTGGGGGTGGTCGGAACATAGTTCCCTACCCACAGGTGGGGGTAGTTCCCGCGTGTTAGAATCGGACGGCTATACCGGGCGACGTGTGAAGGAGCGTTTCTAAACCCATGGATTTCAAGGTCGGCGACACTGTTGTCTATCCGCATCACGGCGCTGCTGTCATCACGGACATCGAGACCCGTGAGATTGCTGGGGAAACTCTCGAGTACCTGGTGTTGCAGATTAACCAGTCTGACCTGGTGGTGCGGGTGCCTGTCGACAACGTGGAGTTGGTCGGCATGCGCGACGTCGTCGGCGAGGAGGGCCTGCTCAAGGTGTTCTCCGTGCTGCGGGAAACTGATGTGGAGGAGGCCGGGAACTGGTCTCGCCGCTACAAGGCGAACCAGGAGCGGCTGGCTTCCGGCGACGTGAACAAGGTCGCTGAGGTGGTGCGCGATTTGTGGCGCCGCGATCAGGACCGTGGTTTGTCCGCTGGTGAGAAGCGCATGTTGGCCAAGGCCCGTCAGGTGCTGGTGGGCGAGTTGGCCCTGGCCGACAAGGTCGATGAGAAGAAGGCCGATGAGCTGGAGGCTCTCATGCAGGCGGCGTTGGATAAGCAGCGCGCCTCTGGGGAGGCCCCGAAGGCCGAGGACGTCGTCGATGATGACGTCGATCTCGACGATATTGATTTCGACGACTAATGGTTGCTGCGGTGATTCCGGCGGCGGGCGTGGGTGCCCGCCTGGGGGCGGGGATCCCGAAAGCTTTCGTGGAGCTCGGGGGAGTCTCGCTGCTGCAGCGCTCCTTTGAGGCGCTGCGGCAGGCAGGCATCGAGCGCATCGTCATCGCCGTGGCGCCCGAGATGCGGCCGCTGGCGGCGGCCCAGTGCCCGGGGGCGGTGCTCGTGGACGGTGGCGCGGAGCGTGTCGATTCGGTGCGCTGTGCCCTTGAGGCGCTGGATGTGCCGGACGATGAGGTGGTGCTCGTCCACGATGCGGCGCGCGCCCTGGTGCCGGTGTCGCTCATTACCAGCCTGTGTGAGCTCCCCGCAGGGGTGGATTGCGTGGTGCCGGTGCTGCCTGTGAGCGACACGGTGAAAACTGTGGACGCCGACGGCATGGTGACCGGTACTCCGCCGCGTGCGTCGTTGCGGGCGGTGCAGACGCCGCAGGCGTGCCGTGCGGGCGCCCTGCGCCGGGCCTTCGCCCTCGGCCTGGAGGGCACGGACGATGCGAGCCTCATTGAGGCTGCCGGCGGCACGGTGGCCACGATCCCGGGGGATCAGCGGGCGCTGAAGATCACCCACCCCGTCGACATAGTGCTGGCGGAGCATTTTCTCGCGCTACAGTGAAGTGCATGATTGTTCCCCAGGTTGGTATTGCGACGGACGCTCACCGCGTGGAAGCGGGTAAAGACTGCTGGATTGCGTGCCTGCATTTCCCGGACGCGGATGGCTGCGAGGGGCATTCCGATGGGGATGTTGTCGCCCACGCGGTCGTCGATGCGGTACTCAGCGCCACGGGCCTGGGCGACTTAGGCTCCTTTGTGGGGGTGGGCCGTCCCGAGTACGCCGGCGTGAGCGGCGCGCAGCTGCTCGAGGAGGTGGCGAGCTTCGCCCGCGACAACGGGTTTACCATCGGCAATGCCGCCGTGCAGTTGGTGGGGCAGACCCCGAAGATGGGCCCCCGGCGGCAGGAAGCCCAGGAGGTCATGTCGCGGCTTTTGGGCGCACCGGTGCATGTGTCGGCGACGACGACGGACCACATGGGGTTCACGGGCCGGGGGGAGGGCCGGGCTGCGGTCGCAACTGCCGTGGTGTGGCGCTAACAACGTAGACTAAGGCGCGTGACTCTACGCATTTTTGATTCCGCGACCCGCGCCCAGCGCGATTTTGTTCCCCTCGTCGACGGGCAGGCGTCCGTGTACGTGTGTGGTGCGACCGTGCAAACCACGCCCCACATTGGGCACGTGCGCAGCGGCGTCGCGTTTGACATTGTGCGCAACTGGTTGGAGGCCAAGGGCCTCGATGTGCTTTTCGTGCGCAATGTGACCAACATTGACGACAAGATCCTCACCAAGGCGGCCGAGGCCGGCCGCCCCTGGTGGGAGTGGGCCGCCACCTATGAGCGCGAGTTCAGCGCCGCCTATGAGGTGTTGGGGGTGCGTCCGCCGTCGCTGGAGCCGCGGGCGACGGGCCACATCACGGAGATGGTGGACTACATGCAGCGCATCATCGACGCCGGCCACGGCTACGCCGCCGACGGCAACGTGTACCTGTCGCCGGCGTCGCTGCCGAACTATGGGCAGCTGTCGGGGCAGAAGCTGGAGGAAATGGACCAGGGGGAGTCGGCGGGGACGGGCAAGCGTGACCCGCGAGACTTCACCATGTGGAAGGCGGCGAAGCCGGGGGAGCCGTCGTGGCCGACGCCGTGGGGCCGGGGCCGGCCCGGCTGGCACATCGAGTGCACCGCCATGGCGACGACGTACCTGGGCCCGGAGTTTGATATCCACGGCGGCGGCCTGGATTTGAAGTTCCCGCACCACGAGAACGAGATCGCGCAGGCGCACGCCGCCGGCGACGGCTTCGCCCAGTTCTGGATGCACAACGGCTGGGTGACGATGGCGGGGGAGAAGATGAGCAAGTCGCTCGGCAACGTGCTCAGCGTGCCGAATGTGCTGACTCTCGTGCGCCCGGTGGAGCTGCGCTACTACTTGGGTTCCGCGCACTACCGCAGCATGTTGGAGTACTCGGAGAAGAACCTGAGTGAGGCGGCGGCCGGCTACCGCCGTATTGAGGACTTCCTGGAGCGCACCGGCCCGGTCGAGGTGGGCGAGGTGCTGCCCGAGTTCGCTGAGGCCATGGACGACGACTTCGGCGTGCCGGCAGCACTCGCCGTGGTGCACGGCGCGGTGCGCCGCGGCAACGCGCTGCTCGCCGAAGGCAACAAGGATGAGGCGCGGGCGGTGGCATCGCAGGTGCGCGCCATGACCGCGATCCTGGGCGTGGACCCGCAGGCCTGGGCGACGGAGTCGGGCAGCGATGCGACAGCAGCCCTGGAGGTGCTGGTGGCCGCCGAGTTGGAGCGCCGTGCCGAGGCGCGGGCGGCGAAGGATTGGGCGGCCGCGGATGCGGTGCGGGAGAGACTCGCCGCCGCTGGGATTAGCGTGGTAGATTCCCCGGACGGCCCGCAGTGGGCCCTGGACAACAACAAAGGGTAGGACATGGCTGGCAACTCTCAGCGCCGCGGCGCGATGCGCAAAACCAACAAGAAGGGCATGGAGAAGGGCTCCGGCGGGCAGCGCCGCCGCGGCCTGGCCGGGAAGGGTCCCACCCCGAAGGCGGAGGATCGGGTCTACCACGCCGCCCACAAGCGGAAGCTGGAACGCCAGCGCCGCGACCAGGGCCGCCACGAACGCGCCGACCTGGGCGAAATGGTGGTGGGCCGCAACCCCGTCATCGAGTGCCTGCGGGCGAAGGTGCCGGCCACCCTGTTGTACGTGGTGGAGGGCACGAGTGCGGATGATCGCCTCGCGGAGGCGGTGCAGTTGGCCCGCCACCGGGGGATCCCCACCCAGGAAGTGTCCAAGTTCGAACTGGATCGCCTGACCGGCAACGGCATGCACCAGGGTGTCGGCTTGATGATTCCGCCGTACCAGTACGCCGACGTCGAGGACCTCATTGAGTCCGCTCGTGATTCCGGCGAGCCGGGCCTGCTCGTGGTGCTCGACAACATCACCGACCCCCGCAACCTGGGCGCGGTGATCCGCAGCGTGGCTGCCTTCGGTGGGCACGGCGTCATCATCCCGGAGCGCCGCAGCGCCTCCGTCACGGCGGTCGCGTGGCGCACCAGCGCCGGCACCGCCGCCCGCCTGCCCGTGGCGCGGGCCGTCAACCTGACCCGCACCCTGCAGCGCCTGCAGAAGGCCGGCTACCAGGTCGTGGGCCTCGACGCGGGCGGCAGCCACACCCTGGATACCTACGATGGCACCACCCCGACCGTCATCGTCGTCGGTTCGGAGGGCAAGGGCATCTCCCGCCTGGTGAAGGAGAACTGCGACACCATCATGTCGGTGCCGATGACGGACTGGGTGGAGTCGCTCAACGCCTCCGTCGCCGCCGGTGTGGTGCTCAGCGAATTCGCCCGCCAGCGACGCCAGCGATAGCCCGGCAGGCGACATAGATCCCGAAGGATAGGGCTGTCACGAACACGCTGACGGGCAGCCCCGGCCCGAGGGACAACACGAGGCCGCCGCAGGCGGCGATCTCCGCGAAGAGGACGGACAGGGCGACGGCGACGCCGGGGCGGTTGGTGACCGCCACGGCCGCCGCCCCGGGGGTAATCAGCAGCGCCATGACGAGGAGCGCGCCCACAATCTGGACGCTCATCGCGGCGGTGAGCCCGACGAGGATCGCGAACACCACCGACAGGGCGCGGACTTTCACGCCCATAGCCGCCGCCATCATGGGGTCCGCGGAGGCAAACAGCAGGGGCCGCCACAGCACCGCGACGGTGGCGCTCACCGCGAGGCTGATCCCCCCGAGCACAGCGACGCTACTGCCCGTCACGCCGACAATCTGGCCGGTGAGCAACGCGAACGCGGTGGAGCTGCGCCCCGGGTAGAGGTGAATGAACAACACCGATAGGCCCATCCCGAAGCTCATGACGACGCCGACGGCGGCGTCTTGGCGGCGGAACCCCAGCACGGCGAGCACGACCGCCGCCACCACGGAGCCCACCACGGCACCTGCGCCAACATTGACGCCGACAAGGAGGGCGGCGGCCGCTCCCATGAGCGCCAGCTCGCTCGTGCCGTGCACCGCGAAACTCATGCTGCGCAGCACAATCATCGGCGCCATGACGCCGCTGACGAGCCCGAGGAACGCGGCGGCGATGAGGGCGTGCTGCACGAAGTCGTAGTGCAGCAGCTCGACACTAGACGACAACAAGGCGATCTCCGATGCGGACGACGTCGACGTGGGTGCCGTACAACTCCGACAGCGTCTCGGACGTCATGACGTCCTCGATCGGCCCGGCGGTGTGGCCGCGGGGGCCGAGGTACAGCACCGTGTCGGCGACCCGCAGGATGGGGTTGATGGAGTGGGTGACGAACACGACCGCCGTGCCGCAGGCCCGCCGGCGGGCGTCCAGCAGGTCCACGATGCGGGACTGCATGAGGTAGTCCAGCGACAGCAGGGGCTCGTCGGCGAGGATGAGCTGCGGGTCGCAGGCTAGTGCCTGCGCCTGGCGGACGAGCTGCTGCTGCCCGCCGGACAGCGCGCCGACGCGCGTGTTCGCGAACTCTGCAGCGCCGACCTGTGCGAGCAGACCGTCCACCGTGGCGCGGTCGGGGCGGGACAACGCCCGGTGTGCGAGCGACAGGCCCACGAGGTCCCGCACCCGCAGCGGCAGGTCCGGGTCGAACATGCGCTGCTGGGGGATGAACCCCACCCGCGGGGCGGTGGTGATGCGGCCGGAATCGAGGGGCACCAGCCCGAGGGCGGCGCGCAGGAAGGTGGATTTGCCGACCCCGTTGGGTCCGAGCACGGCCACGAATTCCCCGGGTGCAACCGTCAGCGACACATCCGACCACAGCGGGTGCAGCGTGGCCCCGTCGGCGTGGAGGGCTGTCACTGTGCGAGGCGGTCGGCCGCGGCGGCGAAGAACTCAAAGTAGTTCTCGCCCGCGGCGGGCGTTTCGGAAATCTCCACCACCCGCACCCCGGCGGCCTCAGCTGCGGCACGGATCTTTTCGGTCGTGGGCGTGGCGGTCTGCGGGTTGAAGATGAGGATATCGACGCCCGCCAGTCCGTCGAGCACCTCGGCCACGTCGCGGGCGGAGGGTTCCTGCTCGTCGAGGGTGGCGTCCCGGTAGCCTTCCGGGGTGACGTCGCGCAGCTTCGTCTGCGCGATGAGGTAGTCGGCGATGGGTTCGGTCTGCAGGACCGTGGCCGCCGGAATGCTATTCAGCGTGCTGCGGATCGGTGCGAGCTTCTTCGCCACAGCCGAGGCATCGACAGGCGTGGCCGGGTCGAGCTCCGCCAGGGCGGTGGCGAGTTCCTGGGCGACGGCGTCGACGGCGTCGATGTCGTACCAGATGTGCTCGTTCACGACCTCGTGGTCGTGCCCGTGCTCATGTGCTTCGCCGTGCCCGTGTTCTTCACCGTGGTCGTGGTCGTGCCCTTCCTCGTGCTCGTGCTCAACGAGCGGCAGCGCGTGGATGATGCGGGTGTCCTCCGGCAGGGCGGAGTACAGCCAGGCGTCGTAGCCGCCACCGCCGACGATGACGATGTCGGCTTTCTTCGCCTGGGCCATGTCGGCGGCGGTGGGTTCGAAGCTGTGGGGGTCGGTCTCGTTGCCGGTGATGATGGCGTGGGCGTCGACGTCGGGCGCGACGGTGTGGGCGATGTCGGCCCAGATCTGGGTGGAGGTGACGATGGTGATCTCGTCGGTGGCCTCAGGTGCGGCGCTGCAGCCGGTGAGTAGCAGTGCGGCGGCGGCGAGGATGCGGGTGAGTTTCATGGCCCCCAGCAAACCGCTGGCGAAAAAAGATGTCAACTGAAAAACGGTGAAAACGTTGTCAGTTGATGTCGTTTAGCCCCGTTGCCGCAGCCCAGCGGGCTGCGGGCGGGGGTAGTTCTCACCCGCGGGTGCGGGCGCAGTAGGTGAGGAACCGGGCGGCCTCCGGCACGCCATCGACCCGGTAGGCGGCGGCGGTCGCCCCGTCGCCGACCTTGATGCCAACGTCGCCGGCGCGCAGCACGGAGAAGGCGTCTTCGTCGGTGACGTCATCACCGATGTAGATCACTGGCACCGGGTGCCCGGTGGCGTTCTCCATGGCGGTGCGCTGGTCGTTCACCCAGGTGCCTTTGGTCGTGGCCAGGGCGGAAAATTCCACGATGCATTTGCCCCGCATGTGTTTGAGCCCCTGGCCCATGGTTTCCGCCTGGGCGAGGATGGTGTCTTCGTGCTCGGGCACGGCGCGGGTGTGGACGACCCGGTGGAAGGGTTTGTGCTCGACGAAGGAGCCGGGGTAGCGGGCGCACAGGGCCTCAAGGTCGGCGGTGACGGCGTCGAGGCGTTCCCGCTGTGCGTCGGTGAGTTCGCCTGCGGGGCCGCCATCTTCCGCCCCGTGGGAGCCGACGAGCCGCACTGGGGCGGAGAGCCCACTGACGGTTTTCAGGCCGGCGTAGTCCCGCCCGGAGAGGATCACGACCTCCGTGTCCGGGTGCTCGCCCAGGCGCCGCAGGGCGGCGATGGCGTCGGCGTTGACGGGCACGTTCATCGGATCGGTGCTGAACTCGGCGATGGTGCCGTCGAAGTCGCAGACGAACAGCAGCGTGTCCGCTGCCAGTGCGCGATTGAGCGGTTCAAGGTCGTCAAAGTCGGTCACGGGGGTGGTCATTGGGAATTCACCATCCTGAGGGCGGGCGCATCAACCGCGACGTCCGCCTGCGTGAGCAGCAGGCTGCCGGCCTCCCGGGTGATGTTGAACTGGTGGGGGAGCAGGTCGACGAGGGAGTCGTGGAGGAAACGGCCGCGGCCGACGCAGCCCTCGCGGAGGGAGTCGACGCGGAGGTCCGTGATGGCGACGGTGGGTGCCTCCAGCGGCGCGGCGGTGTTGCCGTGCTCGTCGAGGTAGGTGATGTGGGCGTGGAAGGGCGCGCACCCGGTATCGCCGACGATGGAGGTGTGCCCGAAGGTCATCCGCGGCACGACGATCGTGTCGGTGGGGACCTCACTGGGGTAGCCGGCCTGGTAGACGTCGGTGATCTGCCAGGTGATGTTGTCGATGGGGGTGTCGCGGGCGCAGCCCGCGGCAACCAGGGCGGGCACGAGTAGTAGCAGGGCGCGCCGCATGGGCTTCCTCCTCAAATAGTGGGGGGTTGATGCTTGTGACACTACTCGCCCCGGGCGGCCAGGTCCCGCAGGAAGCTGGTGGCCCACAGGTTGACGTCGCAGGCGGTGACCTGGGCGTGCATGTCCCGCATGCGGGCCTGGGGGCCGCGGTCGGCGGTGGCGGCCAGGGCTGCGAGCATTTGTGCTTTGATGTCGTCCCGGTCGAAGGGGTTGCACAGGTAGGCCCGGGAGAGTTCCTCGGCCGCGCCGGCGAACTCCGAGAGCACGAGCGCCCCGGTGCCGTCCGGGTGGCAGGCGACGTATTCCTTCGCCACGAGGTTCATGCCGTCTTTGAAGGGGGTGACGAGCATGACGTCCGCGTGCCGGTAGTAGGAGACGAGTTCTTCGCGGGGGAGGTTGCGGTGCACGTAGTGCACTTTCGGGGCGCCGACCGCCCCGTAGAGGCCGTTGATGCGGCCCACGGCCTGTTCGACCTCGGCGCGGGTGCGCTGGTAGTCGTCGATGCGTTCCCGGGAGGGGGTGGCGATCTGGATGAGGACGGTGTTGTCGGCGGCGCCTGCGGCGAGGAGTTCCTCGAAGGCGGCGAGCCGCTGCAGGATGCCTTTGGTGTAGTCGAGGCGGTCGACGCCGAGCATGATGTGCGGGTCGCCCGGCAGCACCGGCAGCGGTGCGGCTGCGGCGGCAGCAGCGGTCATGGCGGCAGAGTCGATGCTGATGGGGTAGGCGCCGACGCGGACGCGGCGGCCGGCGGTGGTGATGGTGCCGGCGGGCTGCCGGGGCCCCGGATTGTCGGCCACGTCGACGCTGGTGACGCCCGCGCCGTGGGAGTGGGCGGCGGCCTGGAGGAGGTTGCGTGCCGAGGTGGGCACGTGGCAGCCGATGAGGTCCGCGCCGAGCAGCCCCCGGAGGAGCTCGTCGCGCCAGGGCAGTTGCCGGAACAGCTCGGGCGCGGGGAAAGGGATGTGGAGGAAGAAGCCGACGGTGACATCGGGGCGGAGCAGTTTGATGATGCTCGGCACGAGGTGCAGCTGGTAGTCCTGCACCCACACGGTCGCGCCGGGCGCGGCGACTTCGGCGGCGGCCCGCGCGAAACGTTCGTTGACGTGCCGGAAGGTGTCCCACCAGTCGGAGTTGTAGGTGGGGGTGACGATGAGGTCGTGGTACAGCGGCCACAGGGTGGCGTTGGAGAACCCCTCGTAGAATTCTTCGAAGTCGCGGGTCGACAGGCCGACGGGGACGACGTGGAAGTCCGCCGGGGAGGTGAAGTCCTCGGGGAGGGGCTCGGTGGTGCCGGGCCACCCGACCCAGCAGCCGCGGCGTGCGGCGAGCACGGGTTGCAGTGCGGTCACCAACCCCCCGGGGCTGGCTGTGACCTGCGTCGACCCGTCCGGTGCGACGTGAATGTCGACCGGCAGTCGGTTCGCGACGACGACGAAATCGTGCCCGCCCGCAGCCACAGCGACAGCTCCTTCGTGCCTAGTCGGCGGCCTTCTTGGCCGCTTTCTTTGTGGTCTTCTTCGCCGCCTTCTTGGTGGCCTTCTTCGTCGTCTTCTTCGCGGCCTTCTTGGTCGCCTTCTTTGTGGTCTTCTTCGCGGCCTTCTTGGTGGCCTTCTTCGGGGCCTGGGCTTCGGCGTGCTCGGCGGCGATCGGCCCGTAGCGCAGGTCTTTCAGCTCCACCCCGAGCATGCAGGCGAGGGTGGCGAAGTCGAAGAAGTCATCCGAGTAGGTGGCCACAATCCGGCGCGCGGCGGCAGCGGTTTCCTCCGCGACGGCGTGGAGGGATTCGGCGGAATTGTTGCGGGTATCGGTGACCTTCGGCGGCACGGGTGCTCCTAGAAAATCCTCAAACTGCCGCAGGGTGTGCGGCATAGGGGTGGACGGGGGAGAAGTTTACCCTACGCGGAAAACGCCGACTTCTTCCGGCGGCGGAAGCGCCGGTAGGGGTTGAACGTCGGCGGGCGGCGCAGCTTGCGGGCCACCCATTCGCCGAGCACCACGCCCGCCGCCAGGGCGGAGGCAGTGCCCAAGGCCACGACGAGGAGCTTGTAGCTCACCAGCAGCTGGTCGTGCATCATCGCGTACATGCCGCGGTAGATCGACAACCCCGGCAGCAGGGGCGTAATGCCCGCCACGGCGGTGATCAGTGGGGGGATTTGGAAGCGGCGGGCCAGCAAACCGCCGGCGAGCCCGATGACGGTGGCGGCGATGCCGACACCGACGACGGGCCCCACTCCGAGCGGCACGAGCGCGAAGTAGTAGATGAAGGAGCCGGCGGCGGCCGTCATGCCGGACACCCACACGGAGCCCCACTCGGAGTAGCAGGCGATCGCGAAGCCGGCGGAGGCGAGCGCCCCGGAGATGACTTTCACGCCCGCGGAGGAAAACCCGATGGAGGTGGCCGACTCGTAGACGGGCAGCGTGATGCCGAGCGCAGCGGAGGTTTCGATGCCGAGGACGACGCCGGCGACGATGCCGCCGGTCATCATGATCGTTTCGAAAAACCGCGCGGAGGCGGTGACCGGGGCGCCGGTGATGCCGTCCTGGATGGCTTGGACCAGGGTGAGGCCCGCGAGCATGACGACGATGCCGGAGGCGATGATCTGCCCCGGCGCGAGTTCCACCCCGGACTGTTGTGCCCAGCGGTACATGATGGCCGCTGGCACGGTGGCGATGAAGCCGCCGAAGATGTTTTGGAAAAAGGGCGGCAACCCGCGGGCGTCCAGCCAGGCGGAGCCGCCCATGATGACGATCGCGGAGAGGAAGGAGATGACGCTGACGAGGGCGCCGCCGCCGAGGAGGACGGCGACCGCACCGGCGAGCAGCGCCCAGCCGAACAGGGAGGTGCGGAACCCGAAGGGCGGCGGGGCGGCCATGAGGTCGTCGAGGGTGCGTTCCGCGACGTCGGGCGGGGTCGCGCCCGCCTGGATGGAGCGGATGAGGCGGTCGACCTCACTGAGCTTGGAGAAGTCGATGCTCAGCCGGCGGACGACTCGGAACACGCTCACGGGGCGTTTCTCGACGCCGATGTGCGCGAAGATCGTGATGGTGTTCAGCGTGATGTCGACGTGGGTGTAGAGCAGGCCGTAGGCGCTCGCGACCGCTTTGATGTGGGCCTTGGCGTCGTTGTTGCCCGTCCCGGAGGACAGCAGAATGTCGCCGATGCGGGCCGCCAAATCCATGACGCCGCTGACCTGGACGGGGTCGGTCAGGTCGACCGGGGCGAGGGGGCTGGGCGGCGGGGCCGCCTTCACCACGTCAATCGTGGCGGCGTTTCCGCCGGTCACATAGTTCTTCAAGCGCTGGAACACGGGGACTCTCACACGGTGGGCTGATGCTGATGAAGCGGAAGTGTCATGGTACATGGGTCGCCCCGGCCGCGGGGAGTGCGCTACGATGTTCCTCGCCCACGCGCCGTGGGCGGTGCTGGAGTGGCGCAATTGGTAGCGCAACGGTCTTGTAAACCGTAGGTTGTGGGTTCGAGTCCCATCTTCAGCTCACTTTTCCATAAGCCCCGGACCATGCTTTGCGGCTGGTCCGGGGCTTGTTTCATGTCCTCATTACTTACCTAAGGTGTGGGGCGGGGCGTGGGTGTACGCGGTCTCGTGACAAGCGCTTTCGTGGCACAGGCGACACTGCCTGGCAGGTGTGAAGCTCCGCGCACGCCACCCCACACCCCACCCACGCAGGCGTAGAAAGGAGGGAGCGTCTCACCCGGCGCGGCACACACACTTTAGGAGCAGACATGAAGTTCGCTGAACAAATCGTGAAAACCCTCGAAGCCCAGGGCGTCAAACGCATCTACGGCCTGGTGGGCGATTCCCTCAACCCGATCGTGGACGCCGTCCGCCAGTCCAGTATCGAGTGGGTCCACGTCCGTAACGAAGAGGCCGCCGCCTTTGCCGCCGGCGCGGAATCCCTCGCCACCGGCCAGCTGGCCGTGTGCGCCGCCTCCTGCGGCCCGGGCAACACCCACCTCATCCAGGGCCTGTACGACTCGCACCGCAACGGGGCGAAGGTGCTGGCGATCGCCTCCCACATTCCCAGCGTGCAGATCGGCTCCCACTTCTTCCAGGAAACCCACCCCACCCACATCTTCCAGGAGTGCTCCGGCTACTGCGAGCTGGCGAACTCCCCGGAGCAGGGCGCCCGCATCCTGCACAACGCACTCCAGTCCACCCTGGCCGGCAAGGGCGTGTCCGTGCTCGTGCTGCCGGGCGACCTGACGATGCAGGACGCGGAGGAGGGCACGAACCTCGACTCCACCCTGTCGACCCGCCGCCCCGTGGTGTTCCCCCACCCGGAGGAAGCGGCCGCGCTCGCGCAGGCTATCAACGAGGCGAAGACCGTCACCCTCTTCGTCGGCGCCGGCGCCGCGCATGCCCGCGAGGAAGTCCTCGCCCTGGCGGAGAAGATCAAGTCCCCGATCGGCCACGCCCTCGGCGGCAAGATGTACATCCAGCACGACAACCCCTTCGACGTCGGCATGTCCGGCCTGCTGGGCTACGGCGCCTGCCACGACGCCTGCTTCGACGCCGACCTGCTCGTCATGCTGGGCACCGACTTCCCCTACAACTCCTTCCTGCCGACGAAGAACGTCGCCCAGGTCGACATCGACGGCTCCCACATTGGCCGCCGCACGACCGTGCACTACCCCGTCGTCGGCGACGTGGCCGCCACGATCAGCAACATCCTGCCCTCCATTGAGGAAAAGACCGACCGCAGCTTCCTCGACAAGATGCTCAAGGAGCACGAGAAGAAGCTGCGCCACGTCGTCGACGCCTACACCAAGAACGTGGAGAAGCACACCCCCATCCACCCCGAGTACGTCGCCGACGTCCTCGACCGGCTTGCCGACGATGATGCGATCTTCACCGTCGACACCGGCATGTGCAACGTGTGGGCGGCCCGCTACATCAACAACCCCACCGGCGAGCGCGAACTCATGGGCTCCTTCCGCCACGGCACCATGGCCAACGCCCTGCCCATGGCGCTCGGCGCGCAGGCGCAGGACCGCAACCGCCAGGTGGTGGCCATGTGCGGCGACGGCGGCTTGGGCATGCTCATGGGTGAGCTGCTCACGGTGCAGCTGCACGAACTGCCCATCAAGATGGTGGTGTTCAACAACTCCTCCCTCGGCATGGTGAAGCTGGAGATGCTCGTCGAAGGCCTGCCCGAGTTCCAGACCGACCACCAGCACGTCGACTACGCGGCCATCGCCGCCGGCGCCGGCATCGCCCACATCCGCATCACGGACCCGGCGAAGGTGGAAGAGGACTTGAAGGCGGCGCTGGCGCACCCGGGCCCGGTGCTCATCGACGTCGTCACCGACCCGAATGCGCTGTCCATCCCGCCGAACATCACGATGGAGCAGCTGCTCGGCTTCACCAAGGCCGCGACGCGCACCGTCCTCGACGGCGGTGTGGGCCGCATGTACGACCTCGCGAAGTCGAACCTGCGCAACATCCCCCGCCCTTAAAGGTCCGCGCCCGCGCGGGTTTAGGCTGAATCCTTATGGCGTACCCCATTCCCGCGCACTACCCCGAGTACCACTCCCGCCCCAGCCGCCCCCAGGTGTCGCTGGGGCGGGTGTACTCGCTGCTGGACAGTCTGTTTGTGCTCGCCGGCCTGGTGCTGGCGTTCTGGTTCGCGCTCCTGCTGCTGCTCTCGGGGCTGGTGTGGCAGTGGCATGCCATTGTCGCCCTCGTGGCGTTTTGGGCGGTGCTCACCTATGTGGCGCTGCCGCGACTCCACCAGCTGCTCACCACCTGGTACATCCCCGACTACTTCCTCGCCCGGTCGAAAACCTCCGACGGGCTGCTCGGCGACCCGGTCAACCTCGCGCTCACAGGCAGCGCAGAGGACGTGGTGGCCGCGATGCGGCGGGCCGGGTGGACCATGGCCGACGAGATCACCCTGCGCTCCTCGCTGGGGATCGTGAAATCCTCCCTGCTGCGCACCTCCTACCCGGAGGCCCCCGTCAGTAGCCTGTTTCTCTTCGGCCGCAAGCAGGACTTCGCCTTCCAGCAGGAAGTCGACGGCAGCGCCGCGCAGCGCCACCACGTGCGCTTCTGGCGGGTGCCGGGTGGGTGGCGGCTGCCCGGCGGCCACCGGGTGGACTGGCTGGCGGCCGGCACTTTCGACACCTCCGTCGGCTTGAGCACCTGGACCCTGCAGGTCACCCACAAAATCGATGAGGACATCGACGCCGAACGCGACTACATCATCGATACCGTCCGCTACACCGACCACGCCGCCACCGTCGAGGTGATCGAAGACTTCACCACCGCCTTCCACGACCGCAACGGCGGCGGGGACGCGGTGCGCTCCGACGGGAACATGCCGGTCCTTGATGTCACGGGCGCGGCCGCGCGCGCCGCCGACGCGGGGCTCGTCCCCGCCGCCCACTCGGAGCTCATCCACAGCCGCGCGGAAGTCCTCGACCGGGAGCTTCCCCCGAAGCAACTGCAGCTCGCGGGCATGGTGATCGCCCTGAAAACGGTGGCCTCCCTGCTGCTTGTCGGCATCCCCTGGCTGGGCCAGGAGGTCGACCACGAGGTGGTCTTCGCCGGCGCCGCGATGCTCGGCATCAGTGCCGTGGAGCTCGTGCTGTATCTCGCGACCCTGGGCCGCCGGAAGTGGGCGCGCCTGGCGCTGCTCATCGTCTCCACCGTCGTCGGCGTGGCGGAACTCTCCTTCCTCACCGCCGCCGACACCTTCTCGGCCGCCGACCTCGTGGAGGCAGGCCTCGATCTCCTGCTCGTGTTGAGCCTGTCGGCGACCGGGGTGCGTCAGTGGGTGTTTGCCGTCCGCCGCCGCTCCGGCATCGTCGGCGCCGCGGGGTAGACAAACACGACACCCGGCGGGCACCAGGTGAGGTGCGCGCCGGGTGTGGGCTACTTGCTGAAGGTCAGCGGCTTGCAGGGCACGGTGCGGCCCTCGTACTGGCCGGCCGTGAACCACGGCAGCAGTGTCGGCAGCGAGCTGCCGGACTGCTTCGGCTGCCCGAACAAGACCTCCCCGGAGGTCTGTTCCTTCGTGGTGGGCTCGCACAGGCCGGCACCGACGCCGAAGAAGTCGGCGACGCTGTTGACCGCCTGGTCGGCGACGTTCAGGTTGTCCCAGTCGCCGGCCTCGGCGGCGACATCCTGATGCAGGGGCCCGGTGAGCAGGGCAATGAGTGCCGCCAGCGGGGTGGCCAGCGCGGCCAGCGCGATGCCGACGAGAGCAAACAGGGGAGTGGCGATGACGTCCATGAAAAAAAGACCTTCTGTCGTGTGCGAGTGAGGGTGCGGGGCGTGCGCGACAGGCACGCACCCGCGAGTGGGAGTAGTCCCATCGACCTATCGCGGGGGCTGCACACCTGTTACATCCCCCAGGGGGAGGAGAAAAAATTTTTCTTCGATTTTCCAGACACGGACTCCCGCGGTCTTCTAGCATGAGTGGTGCGCGCCGATGAACCTCCCATCCGCGTCGGTGCGCACGCGGTGACCGCCCCAGAGCACCCACCCCCCTGAAGATGGGGCGGGCACCCATTGAATGGAATGCTCGCCTGCTGCCCCCGAGTTTGTGCGTGGCGGCGGGCGGGCATTCCTGCTTATTTCTGCGGCTGTTGCCAGCAACGTGCCAGGAGATGGTGGTTTACTGAGGTGGCACACGCACCACTGCCGCATGGGCAGTGGTCTCAAAAAACCTGTGTGTGATTGTTTCTCCCCGCCTGTCCCCGGAAAGGTTGCTACGCCCGTGAGTGAGGCCACCACCAAGGTGCTCGTCGTCGATGATGAGCCGAACATTGTGGAACTGCTGAGTGTCAGCCTGAAGTTTCAGGGCTTTGAGGTCGCGACAGCGTCCTCCGGCCAGGAAGCGTTGAAAGTTGCCCGCGAATTCTCCCCGGATGCGTTCATCCTCGACGTGATGATGCCGGGCATGGATGGTTTCGACCTGTTGCCGAAGCTGCGCACCGAGGGCCACGAGGGCCCCGTGCTGTTCCTCACCGCGAAGGATGCGGTGGAAAACCGCATCCACGGGTTGACGATCGGCGCGGACGACTATGTGACCAAGCCGTTCTCCCTCGAGGAGGTCATTACCCGCCTGCGGGTGATCCTGCGGCGTGGTGCCCAGGTGGAGGAGGAGCCGTCGAATCAGTTGAGCTACGCGGACCTCACCTTGAACGACGACACCCACGAGGTGACGAAGGCGGGCGAGATCGTGGAGCTGTCGCCGACGGAGTTCAACCTGCTGCGCTACCTCATGCTCAACGCGGAGGTGGTGCTGAGCAAGGCGAAGATCCTCGATAACGTGTGGCACTACGACTTCGGTGGCGACGGCAACGTCGTCGAGTCCTACATTTCTTATCTGCGGCGCAAGGTGGATACCGGGGAACCGCAGCTCATCCACACCGTGCGTGGTGTGGGCTATGTGCTGCGCACCCCGCGCTCATGATGCGCACGCTGCCGCTGCGCACACTGCTGCTGGTCATTGTGGTGGTGTTCAGCGGCGTCGGGATGGGGGCCGCGTCGGTCGCGGTCGATGGCATCATGCGGGAGTTCGTGTACTCCCGGGTGGATGACGAGTTGTTGGATGCGGCCAATGGGTGGGCGCGGCGGGGCGACTTCTTCTCCCAGAACACTCCCCGCCCGCCGTCGAGTTTCTTCGTCGCGAAGATCATGCCGGATGGCACCACGCTCATTTTGAACGATTCGACGTCGGCGCCGAAGATTGAGAACTTGACGGTGGATGGCACCCCGGTGACGGTGCCGGCGGCCGATGGTTCGGCCTCCCAGGATCCCTGGCGGGTGCTGGCGGTCAGCGATGAGGATTCCACCACCATCGTGGGCCGCGATACGAGCAACGAGCGCCACATGTTGGCGTGGTTGGCGCTCACCCAGTGGCTCATCGGCGCGATGGTGCTGGTGTTCCTCGCGGTGGTGGCGTTCATGGTCATTCGCCGCAGTTTGCGGCCGCTGCGCACGGTGGAGGAGGTCGCGAAGCGGATTTCCGCGGGCGATCTGGACCGGCGTGTGCCGGCGTGGCCGGCGAACACGGAGGTCGGCCAGTTGGCGGAGGCGCTCAACATCATGTTGGCGCGGCTGCAGCAGTCGATCGTGGAGTCCGGGGAGAAGGAGCAGCAGATGCGCCGCTTCGTCGGTGACGCCTCCCACGAGCTGCGCACCCCGCTGACCTCTGTGCGCGGGTTCGCGGAACTCTACCGTTCCGGTGCGGCACCGGACGCGGACTATGTGCTGGGCCGGATTGAGGACGAGGCGGACCGGATGAGTGTGCTCGTCGAGGATCTACTGGCGCTGACCCGCGCGGAGGGCAATAAGCTGGCCGCGGACCCCGTCGACTTGCTCGATGTGGCGGTCAGCGTGGCCACGAGCCTGCGGGTCGCACACCCCGACCGGGAGATCATCGTCAACAGCGAATGCGATTCGGTGCCGGTGGTCTTGGGCGACGCGGGCCGGTTGCGGCAGGTCATTACGAACCTGACGAACAATGCCCTCGTGCACGCCGGCAGTGACGCCCAGGTGACGCTGACGCTGTGCCCGGGGGAGTTCACCACCACCATCACCGTCGCCGACAACGGTGTCGGCATGAGCGCGGAGGATGCCGCCCACGTCTTTGAGCGTTTCTACCGGGCGGATGCGTCCCGCAACCGCAACAGTGGCGGCAGTGGCCTGGGCTTGGCGATTGTGAAGTCCCTCGTGGAGGCCCATGGAGGCACCGTCGACGTGGAGTCCACCCTCGGGGAGGGCACCACGTTCACGGTGACGTTGCCGAATGCGGCCCATGAGTAGTCCCACCGGCCGCATCATCGGCCTCGACGTGGCCCGCGCGGTGGCGATCATCGGGATGATCGTGGCGCACATCTACCCCGCCGAGTGGCACAGCAGCGGCGACGCTGGGGTCCGCAGCTGGGTGGCGGAGCTGTCCTCCGGGTACCCCTCCACCCTGTTTGCGGTCCTCGTGGGCTGTTCCACGGTGCTCATGCTGCCGACAGCGGGGCGGCTGCAGCTGCTGGTGCGCGGCGCCCTGCTGGGCGTGGCAGGCGTGGCCTTGGATACGGTGCAGTCGCACATTGCGGTGGTGCTCGTGCCGCTGGGGGTGTCGATGGTGGTCCTCAGCCTCGTGCTGGCGTGGCGCCCCCGCTACCAGGTGCTCTTGGGTGTTGTGCTGCTGCTGGGCAACCAGCTGGTGACGGCGGTCGTGTTCGCCGGGGCCATGTTTGGTGCGGTCAACGCCTACCCGGTGCCGGTGTGGGTGGTCTATGGGCTCGTCGGCTCCTGGTACATCCGCACCCGCACGAGCCGCTGGTGGTGGGTGGCGGTCCCAGCTGCGGCGGTGTGCCTGGCGGCCCGGCCGTGGCTACAGCAGTGGGGCGTGGCCTGGCCGCACAGCGGCACCCCGGATGATGTGCTCCTCACCGCCACCGTGGCGGTCGGCGTCATCGTGTGCTGTGAGCAGTTGGGCCGGGCGGCCGTGCGCTGGCGCGCGGCAGGAGTGTCACTGCTGCCCGTGCAGCGCATGGGGCAGATGGCGCTCACGGTGTACGTCGTCCACGTCCTGGTCACTGGCATCGGGCTGGGTATCTTGGACGACCGCGCAGCGGTCTCCCCGCCCGAGCCTGCCGTGGTGGAGTCCACAGTGGACGAAGAGACGATCCTCCGCGAACTGCAGGATGCGGCGGCGCGCGCCACGAGCGTGCAGGAGGTCCTTGACGCGGCCTACCGCGCCGACGACGAACTCCTCGGCAGGCCCGTACCCGGGTGGGACAGCGTGCCGGAGCCGGAGGAATTCCCCGCCTGGATGCTGCCCGGGCAGATCCTCGTCTTCCTCACCTTCGCCACCGTGTGGCTGGCGCATCACCGCCGCGGTCCCCTGGAGGAGCTGCTGGCCCGCGCCCAGCGCCGCGGCGCGGAGATCCTCCTCGCCGCCTAGAAGGGGTAGGAAATCTCCGCCGGCGTGGTGTCCCCCGGCACCCGCACCGTCTGGCAGGCGAGCCGGTCGCCGGCGCGCACATCAAAGTCGTCGAGCACCTGGTTGATGCGCATCGTGGACTCGGGTCCCTCCACGGTGCAGCGGCACGCACCGCACTGGCCCAGGGTGCAGGAGTGCGGGGCGGGAATCCCCGCGTCCAGCATGGCGGCCAGGAGGGTGGTGTCCTCCGGCCAGT
Source organism: Corynebacterium sp. 13CS0277 (assembly GCF_002994655.1). Taxonomy (GTDB): domain Bacteria; phylum Actinomycetota; class Actinomycetes; order Mycobacteriales; family Mycobacteriaceae; genus Corynebacterium. The sequence goes on along the minus strand of NZ_PPDL01000010.1, from coordinate 29,744 downwards.
CGAAGGGGTAGTCCACGCCGTCGATGTCGGCTGTCGCTTCACTCATGCCCGTCATGCAAGCATCCCGCCCACGCCCAGAGCAATTCGGCCGGTGCCTTAGGGCATGAGGAATTTCTTCACCGCGCCGGGTTCTTCCTGCCCGCCACTGAAATGGAAGCGGGCCAACACCGAGTCGAACTCGGGCCGCCCCAGCGCGACAAGGGGTTCCTCCACGAGGCTGCCGAGCAGCGAGTGGGGCACGTCCGAGACCTCCACCACGTCGCCGAACTCGGCGACCTCCCGGTCCACGATCTGGTCGTTATCACTGATGATGGACACCACCCGCAGGCCCTCTGGCACGGCGCGCGGCTGGTGCTCGTGGGCGTAGAGCTGATCGTGGGCGGGGCCGAAGAGGTGCCGCACCGCGAAGCGGGTGAGCACAGTGCCTTCAATGGGGTGGCCTTTGAACGGGGCCCCAAGGCCCACCACGGTGCCGATGCGGCCAAAAAACTCCTCCTGGCTGGCGGCCTGCAGCCCCATGAAACCGCCCATGGAGTGCCCCACCAGGTCGACTTTGTCGCAGGTGGCCAGGATCGCCCGGAGCTGGCGGGTGATTTCCACCAGGCCGCGCCGCAGGTCGCCCACCCCGCGGGAGGCGTACTCCACCCCAATGGCCGGCACCCCGGCCTCCTGGACGGCGCGCGCCGGGTCGGCGAGGTTTCCGGCGGAGCCGAAACTGCCGTGGAGGAACACCACCGGGTACGCCCCGGGGACAAGCGGCAGCGGGCTGGGCATGACCCCGCGGCGGGGGATGACGTGCATGAGGTTGAGTGTCACACGCCCAGCATTCCCTTAACCACCGGGTGCGGGCAACCTAGGTGAGCCGCTGCCACTGCTCAATGTCGCCAATGACGAGGGAGCGGACCCGCCGGTCGAAGGGCATCTGCTCGTGGAGGACGAGCGCCCGCGGATAGTAGTCCTGTACCCACATGTTGTTCGCGCCGTCAAGGAAGCAGGATTCGGCGGGCACGACGGTGGTGTCGGTGCGGGTGGCGATGCAGGTGTAGCTGGTGCCGGGCAGGGTCTCCCCGGCGGCGTTTAAAGAGGTGAGGAACTCGGAGCCTTCGATTTGGTCCTGGCCGGCGGGGCCGAAGAAACGATCAATGAGCTGCCGCATCTGCGCGGCCCTGCGCTCCGAGGTGACTCTTCCGGAGAGCATCCCGCCGAGGGTGGTGCCGTGGTTGGGGGTCGCCAGGCACACCAAGTGCTTGAGGGGAATCCCGTGGTGGGCGTGGGCGGCGCGGGCCACGAGCCCGCCCTGGGAGTGGCCGACCATGATGAGCTGCTCCGCACCCGTGGCGTGGAGCACCTGCTCGCAGTAGGCGGCGACCTCGGCGGCGTTGTCGGCGACCCGGTTGGTGGCCCGGTGCCCATAGGCGGGGGCGAACACGGCCCAGCCCTGCCGCCGCAGCCCGGCACCGAGTTCCAGCCAGTCGCCGTTGCTCACCGTCGTGCCGTGGATGAGCACCACCGGCCAGGGGCGGCGGCGGTCAGGGCGGGCGCGCCAATCGTCCTCGAACCAGCCGCGGGTGGGCAGGAACGTGGACACGGCGGCAGACGGCACGAGGTTCATCATCGCTAGGCGGGGTAGTGGAAGTCGGCGAGCTGTGCCGCCAGCGCCTCGTGGGCGTGAGCCATCTTCTCCTCATCCGGGGTGGCGATGGGGGCCTTCGTGAAGTCCTCGACACCCCAGGCGGGGAAGACGTGGACGTGGGTGTGGGGCACGTCGAAGCCGACGATCATCTCGCCCGCGCGGGGGCAGCCGAACACCTCAATCTGGGCGCGGCCCACCGCCTGCGCGACCGCCATGACCTTCGCCAGGGTCTCCGGGTCCAGGTCCGTCCACCGGTCGACTTCCTTCACGGGCACCACGAGGGTGTGGCCGTAGTTCTGCGGGGCGATGTCGAGGAACGCCGCGACATCCTCGTCGCGGTAGACGAAGCGGCCCGGGATGTCGCCTGCAATGATCTTGCTAAACACTGTGCTCATAGCATCCCACGGTAGCCATGCGGCCGCCGGCTATCAATCACCCGCCAGCCCGGGAGTGTGGGGGCGGCGGCGGGGGTAATCCAGTGAACACGGCGGGTGTGGGGGCGTTAGACTAAGCCCCATGCGAATTCTCGTCATCGGTTCCGGCGCCCGCGAGCACGCGCTGGTCACAGGCCTGGCAGCTGACCCTCAGACCACCGCAGTGGTGGCCGCACCCGGAAACCCCGGCATGGCCGGGGTCGCGGAACTGCGCGACCTGCCGGATGTGACCGACGGCGCCGCCACCGTGGCCCTGGCGCGGGAGGTGTCCGCCGACCTCGTAGTCATCGGCCCCGAAATCCCGCTCGTGGCGGGCGTGGCGGACGAGCTGCGGGCCGCCGGCTTCGCCGTGTTCGGCCCGAGCAAGGCAGCCGCCCAGCTGGAGGGCTCGAAGGCCTTCGCGAAGGACGTCATGGCCGCCGCCGGTGTCGCCACCGCCGTGGCGGAAACCCTCCACCCGGGGGCCGCCGCGGCCGACATTGAGGCCGCCCTCGACCGCTTCGGGCCGACGTGGGTCGTCAAGGACGACGGCCTGGCCGGCGGCAAGGGAGTGGTCGTCACCCCGGATCGCGCGGCCGCGCGGGCCCACGTCGACGCCGTGCTGGCGGCCGGGAACCCGGTGCTGCTGGAAAGCTTCCTCGACGGGCCCGAGGTGTCCCTGTTCTGCCTCGTCGACGGCGAGACCGTCGTGCCGCTGCTGCCCGCCCAGGACCACAAGCGCGTCGGCGAGGGCGACACCGGCCCCAACACCGGCGGCATGGGGGCCTACACCCCGCTGCCGTGGCTGCCGGCAGGTGGCGTGCAGCGCATCGTCGACGAGGTGTGCGTGCCCGTCGCCCGCGAGATGGTGCGCCGCGGCACCCCCTACTCGGGCCTGCTCTACGCCGGCCTGGCGTGGGGCGCGCAGGGACCGGCCGTGGTGGAATTCAACTGCCGTTTCGGCGACCCCGAAACCCAGGCCGTGCTGGCCCTGCTCAATACCCCGCTCGCGCAGCTGCTGTATGCGGTGGCCACCGGCCATCTCGCGGAGCAGCCCCCGCTGAGTTGGCAGGAGGGCTACGCGCTCACCGTGGTGCTTGCCGCCGCCGGCTACCCCGCGTCCCCCACGACCGGTGACGTCATCACCGGCGCGGACCATCCCCAGGTCCTCCACGCCGGCACCGCCATCGCCGACGGCCAGCTGGTCTCCGCCGGCGGCCGCGTCCTCAACGTCATCGGCACCGGCGACACCCTGGCCGCCGCCCGCGACAACGCCTACGCCGTCCTCGCCGGCATCGAGCTGGCCGGCTCCCACTACCGGGGCGACATCGCCCTGCCTGCCGTCGAAGGCCGCATCACCTGCGATGAGTAGCGAGGAGTCCCAGCCGCGCTGGAAACCCTGGCCCACCACCCCCGTGGCCGGCACCCCCACCACGCCGACCACCCGGCCGGCGGTGGGGCGCGCCGGGCGTGCGGGGCGGGGCGCGGCGCCGAAGGCCCTGTCGCCGGCGCAGCTGGTGGCGGGCGCGTTCGCCACCTTCGTCCTCGTCGGCACCGGCCTGCTGCTGTTGCCGATGTCGCGGGCCGGGGATGCCGGCGGCGCGGACTTCGTCACCGCACTGTTCACCGCCACCTCGGCGGTGTGCCTCACCGGGCTTATCGTGGTCGACACCGCCACCTACTGGTCACACTTCGGCCAGGTGGTCATCATGCTGCTCATTCAGGCGGGCGGCTTGGGAATCATGACCCTGGCGACGATTGCTTCCTGGGTGATCGCCGGCCAGATTGGGGTGAAGTCCCGGCTGAACGCCTCCGCGGAGGGCCGCGGCGCGCAGCTGGGGGATGTGAAAACCCTGCTGGTGGCGACGTTGAGTTTCACCGCCGCCGTCGAGTTCATCATCGCCTGTTTCCTCGTGGTGCGTTTCCACGTCGGCTACGGCATGGACTGGGGGCGCTCCCTGTGGTGGGGGGTGTTCCACTCGATCTCCGCGTTTAACAATGCGGGCTTTTCCCTCCACAGCGACAACCTCGTGCCGTTTGTCTCCGATGCGGGCCTGCTGCTGCCGATTGCGGCGGCGCTGATGATCGGTGGCCTGGGGTTCCCGCTGCTGCTGGAGTTGGCGCTGCGGGTGCGGCGCCGCACCCAGGGCATTACCCACCTGCCGCGGGTGAGCCTCACGACGAAGTTCGTGCTCATCGGCACCACGATCCTGGTCACCCTCGGCTGGGTGGGGTTCGGGCTCATGGAGTGGAACGGGGCGCTGGGCCACCTGGGCGTGAAAGACAAGATCCTGTCGGCGTTTTTCCAGTCGGTCTCCACCCGCACCGCCGGCTTCAACTCCGTCGACTTCGGTGAATTCCACCCCTCCTCCCTCATGCTCACCGACTTTATGATGTTCATCGGCGGCGGCTCGGGTGGTACGGCCGGCGGGGTGAAGATCACGACGGTGGCGGTGCTCGTAGCCGTCATGATTGCGGAGATCCGGGGCGATGATTCGATTCTGTTCTCTGAGCGCCGTATCCCGAACCGGACGATGCGGCAGGCGTTGGCGGTGTTCATGCTCGCGAGCCTGATTGTGGCGATGGCGATTGCTGCGGTGCAGCTCATCGCCCCGGAGTTCTCTACGCACCAGATCGTGTTCGAAGTGATTAGCGCCTTTGCGACCGTCGGTCTCTCGACGGGCATTACGGGCGCGCTGCCGACGGGCGCGAAACTGGTGATTACTGTCCTGATGTACGCGGGCCGTATCGGCCCGATCACTTTGGTGGCTGCGATGGCGGCCCGCGAACAGCGGCGCCTGTACAACTACCCCGTGGAAAGGCCTCTCATTGGTTAACATGTTCCGCCCGAAGCAGAAGATTCCGCCGGTGGTGGTGCTGGGCTTGGGCCGTTTTGGTTTGGCGCTGGGCGAGGAGCTCGTGCACTCCGGTGTGGAGGTGTTGGGCGTGGATGCCGACGAGTCGATTGTGTCGAAGGCGGCGCCGCTGCTCACGCACGTGGCGGTGGCGGATACCACGAATGTGGATGCGCTCAAGCAGCTCAGTGTGCATGAGGCCCCCCGGGTGGTCATTGGTATTGGCTCCGACATGGGTGCCTCGCTGCTCACCGCCTCGGCGGTGGTGGTGGATTTGAAGGTGCCGAACGTGTGGGCCAAGGCCGATAACTTGAGCCACGCGAAAATCCTGTCCCGTATTGGCGTGCACCATGTCATCCGCCCGGAGCGGGACACGGGCCGCCGGGTCGCGCACCTCATTTCGGGCCGGGTGGAGGAGTACGTGGAGTTCGACCGGGACTTCGCGATGGTGAAGCTCGCGCCTCCGATGTCGCTCATTGGGCAGCCGGCGTCGCATGCGCCGGCGGAGGTGCGGATCATGGCGATCCGTTCGGGGAAGGGGTCGTTCCGCCCCGCCAGCCCGGAGGACATCATCCAGTCCGGTGACCTCATCATTGCCGCCGGCCGGGTGCAGGACTTGGAGCGTTTCGGGGAGAGCGACTGATGGAGCCCTCCCGGCGCTCCCAGGTGGAGCCGTTCCGCGTCATGGATATCGTGGGCCGCGCGGAGCAGCGGCAGCGCACCCACGGGGATGCGATTCTGCTGTGTGTCGGCCAGCCGGAGGCGCGCCTGCCGGAGGCGGTGGCCGCCGCGGCGGCGACCGCGCAGCACGGCTACACCCCGATCGCTGGCCTGCCCGCGCTGCGGGAGCGGATTGCCCGCTGGCATCGCGAGACCTACTCCGTGGCGACGCAGGCCTCCCAGGTGGTGGTGACGACGGGCTCCTCGGGCGGGCTGGTGGCGCTGTTCATTGCGCTGCTCGATGCGGGCGCGCACCTCGCGATCACCGATCCTGGGTACCCGGCGTACCGCAATACGGCCCGGGCGCTCAACCTGGAGGTGGATGCGGTGCCGGTGGGGCCTGACACGCGCTTCCAGCCGACGCCTGAGCTGGTGGAGGAGTACGCCCCGGAGTCGCAGGCGCTGATTGTGACCTCGCCGGCGAACCCGACGGCGACGATCATCTCGCCAGAGGAACTCGGCCGTCTGGCGCGCTGGGCGGAGGACAGTGGCCGCTGGTTGATCTCGGACGAGATTTACCACGGGATGTCCTTCGGCCGGCCGCTGGCGACGGCCCGGCAGTTTTCGCAGGACGCGATCGTCGTCGGCAGCATGTCGAAGTTTTTCACGATGACGGGCTGGCGGGTCGGCTGGCTCATCCTTCCGGAGCAGCTGGTGACCCCGGTGGAAAACCTGCTGGGTAATCTGGCGTTGTGCCCGCCGGCGGTGAGCCAGTACGCGGCACTGGCGGCCTTCGACCATGCGGAGGAGTTCGCCCCCCTGGTGGCGCGCTATGAGCGCAATTGTGCGCTGGCGATCCCGCGCCTTGAGGCGCTGGGGATGGAACTGGCCGCCCCGGCCGATGGCAGTTTCTACCTGTGGTTGGATGCCTCCTCGCTCACGGATGACGCGCAGCGTTTCTGCGCGGACCTGCTGGACGCCACGGGTGTGGCGCTGGCCCCGGGGGCCGATTTCGGCTCCACGGATTCCTGCCGTACCGCGCTGCGTATGAGCGTGTGCGGCGATACTGAAGAATTGTTGGCGGCGCTTGAGCGCATGACTGATTGGATTTCCCGTTGAACGCAACCCCGAATGTTCTCGCGACGCGCTACGCCTCCCCGGCGATGGTGGCGCTGTGGGCGCCCGAGTCGAAGATTATTGCCGAGCGGAAGCTGTGGATTGCGGTGATGCGCGCCCAGCGGGAGCTGGGTGTGGACATCCCCGCCGAGGCGATCGCCGACTATGAGCGCGTCATCGACCAGATTGATCTGGCGAGTATTGCCGCCCGGGAGAAGGTGACCCGCCACGATGTGAAGGCTCGCATTGAGGAGTTCAATGCGCTCGCCGGCCACGAGCACATCCACAAGGGGATGACGAGCCGCGATCTCACCGAGAACGTGGAGCAGCTGCAGGTCGCCCAGGCGCTGGCGCTGGTGCGGGATAAGGCGATTGCGGTGCTTGACCGCCTGGGGCGCCGGGCGGCGCTGTACCAGGAGCTGGTCATGGCGGGCCGCAGCCACAACGTGGCCGCCCAGGCGACGACCCTGGGCAAGCGTTTCGCCTCCGCGGCGGACGAGATGCTCGTGGCCGTGACCCGGGTGGAGGAGCTGCTGGCCCGCTACCCGCTGCGCGGCATCAAGGGCCCCATGGGCACCGCCCAGGACATGCTGGACCTGCTGGGCAGCCAGGAGGCGCTGGCCGCCCTGGAGCAGTCGATCGCCCACCACCTGGGTTTCGCCCACGTCTTTGACTCGGTGGGGCAGGTCTACCCCCGCTCCCTCGACTTCGATGCCTTGAGCGCGCTCGTCCAGTTGGGTGCGGGCCCGAGCTCGTTGGCGCACACCATCCGGCTCATGGCCGGCAACGAGACCGTCACCGAAGGCTTCAAGGAAGGCCAGGTGGGGTCCTCGGCGATGCCGCACAAGATGAACGCCCGCTCCTGTGAGCGCGTCGGCGGCATGCAGATCCTGCTGCGCGGCTACCTCACCATGGTGGCCGACCTGTCCGGCCAGCAGTGGAACGAAGGCGACGTGTTCTGCTCCGTGGTGCGGCGCGTGGCCCTGCCGGACGCGTTTTTCACCCTGGACGGCATGTTCGAAACTTTCCTCACCGTCCTCGACGAGTTCGGTGCCTTCCCCGCCATGATCGACCGGGAGCTGGAACGCTACCTGCCGTTCCTCGCCACCACCCGCATCCTCATGGCGGCGGTGCGTGCCGGCGTGGGCCGGGAAACCGCCCACGAGATCATCAAGGAGCACGCGGTGGCGGTGGCGCTCAACATGCGCGAAAACGGCGGGGAGCAGGACCTCGTAGCCCGGCTCGCCGCCGACGAGCGGATGCCGCTCGACGAAGAACAGCTCCTCGCGGCACTCGCCGACCGGCAGGCGTTCATCGGCGACGCCTCCGGCCAGGTCGGCCGGGTGCTGGCCCGCATTGAGCAGCTCAAGGCCGCGCACCCCGGGGCCGCCGACTACTCCCCGGGCGACATTCTCTAACACCACCCCCGATGCCCTCGGCGCGGCGCCTCGCAGGCGCAGCCCCGGGGGCATTTGTTGTGCCCGGCGGCGGGGGTGGTGTGTGGGGGTGATGTGGCGAATTTTGGCCCCACGTGGATACCCCGGGGGGTATGGTGTTGGGTGATGGGTGTCGTGGCGGTGGTTGTTTCTTTCGCCACCGCCACGTCCATTGACGTGTTCCGCAAGAATGTCCCCGGTGTCCCCGCGCACTGTGCGCGGAGACTGATGCGAAGGAGCTTTTCCCATGTGCCGTCCTGTGACCTGTAAGAAGTGCGGTAAGACCACCTGGGCTGGCTGCGGCCAGCACGTCGACGCCGTCATGGCGAACGTGCCGAAGAACCAGCAGTGCACCTGCCCCCGGGAGCAGTCCGGCGGCTTCCTGGGCAAGCTGTTCGGGCGGTAAGTCGCCATGGCCACGTATGTCATCGTCGGCGGTGTGGCCGGCGGCATGTCGGCCGCGACCCGGCTGCGCCGCCTGGACGAGCACGCCGAGATCATTGTCCTGGAGCGCGGGGAGCATGTCTCCTTCGCCAACTGTGGCTTGCCCTACTATGCGGGCGGGGTCATCGAGGACCGGCAGGCGCTGCTGCTGCAGACCCCAGAGTCGCTGGCGGCACGCTTCCGCCTGGACGTGCGGGTGCGCCACGAGGCGGTGGCGCTGGACGTGGCGGCCCATGAGGTGACCGTCGCCGGCCCGGACGGGGAGTACACCCTGGGCTACGACCAGCTGCTGCTGGCGCCGGGGGCTCGGCCGTCGGTGCCGCCGCTGCCCGGCGTCGAGCGGGCGCTGACGCTGCGCAACGTCGCCGACGTCGACGCCCTCGTCGCGGCCCTGGCGGAGGCGCCGACAACTGCCGTCATCCTGGGCGGCGGGTTCATTGGTGTGGAGCTCGCGGAGAACCTCCACGCCCGAGGCGTGGCGGTCACCCTCGTGGAGGCCGCACCCCAGATCCTCGCGCCCCTGGACGAGGAGATGGCGGCCTTCGTGGATAACCACATGGCCGACATGGGCATCACGGTCCTCACCGGCACCCGGGCGGCCGCGATCACTGCGGACGCGGTGGAACTGGCCGACGGGCGCGTACTCCCCGCCGACCTCGTCGTCGCCGCCACCGGCGTGCGCCCCGACACGGCACTGGCGGCGGCCGCGGGCATCGCCCTCGACGACCGGGGTGCCATCCTCGTTGACGAGCAGCACCGCACGAGCGCTGCGGATGTTCTCGCCGTCGGCGACGCCGTGGCGAAAGTCGACCGCCTCGACGGCAGTTCTACCCACGTGCCCCTGGCCAATAGCGCCAACCGGGATGGGCGCACCGCCGCCGACATCATCGCCGGCCACGCCGCGGCCGCAGGTGAGCGGAGTCGCACCGGGGTGCTGGGGACGGCGATCGTCGGGATCGGTGGCCTCGTGGCCGCCGCCACCGGCTGGAATGAGCGCACCGCCCGCGCCAAGGGCGCGGACTACGCCACCATCCACACCCACCCCTTCGACCACGCCACCTACTATCCCGGCGCGAGCCAGATGCACATCAAGCTCGTCTACGACAAGCCCACCGGGCGCATCCTCGGCGGACAGGTCGTCGGCACCAGCGGTGTCGATAAGCGCATTGATGTGCTCGCCACCGCGATCGCCGGGGGCTTAAGCGTGGTCGACCTGGCCGGCATTGACCTGGCCTACGCCCCGCCGTTTGGGCTGGCGAAAGACCCTATCACCATGCTGGGATTCGTCGCCGACAATCAGGCCACCGGCCTGTCGGAAACCATCAGCGTCACTGAGTTCCTTACACTGTGTGACACTGGTTGTAGTGTTCTCGATGTGCGCACCCCCGGCGAATACGCCCGCGGCCACATCGACGGCGCACTCAACATCGAACTCGACCACCTGCGGGAGCACCTCGACGAGGTGGCGGCACTGCCGCAACCGCTGGTGGTGCACTGCGCCGTCGGCGTGCGCGGCCACACCGCCACCTGCCTGCTGCGCGGGCATGGCATTGCCGCCGTCAACCTGGCCGGCGGCTACCAGACCTATGCGGCACTCGCCGCGCAACGCTCGAGAGGAATCCATGGAGCTTGACCCGGACGTGACGAAGCCGATCGCAACGCGCCTCAAGCGCGCCCACGGCCAGCTGGCGGCGGTGATCCGCATGCTGGAGGAGGGGCGGAGTTGTGAAGACATCGTCACCCAGATCGCGGCGGTGTCCTCCGCCGTCGACCGGGCCGGCTTCGCCATGATCGCCTCCGGCATGCAGGAATGCTTCCGCCAGGACCCCACAGGCGGTTCGGTGGATGCCGCGAAGCTGGAAAAGCTGTTTTTGTCGCTGCGTTAACTCAGCTCTGCCCCCGCACGCCGCGCCCGCCCCTGATTGCCGGGGGCGGGCGCGCTGCGCGTGGTCCACAGCGTGGCGGCGAGGATCGCGGCGCTGGCCATGGCGGCGGAGCCTGCGAGAACTGCCGGGTTCGGCGCGTCCGGCAACGCGAGGACAGCGACGAGCCAGGGGGCGACCACGGGGGCCGCGCGGTGGCGGGTGAGGAGCACGGCGGCGCAGCACACCGCCCCGGTGGCGAACAGCCTGCGGGGAAGCAGCTCCTCGCTCGTGGGATTCGTGGCGAAGGCGAGCACCGCCGCCACACTCACCACGGCCATCACCCACAGCACCACGCCCCAGAGCGCGCCGTCATCCTTGGTGGAGATCCGCGCCCAGAGGCTGCGCAGCAGCACCACCACACCCCACCCCACGAGCAGCGGCCCGCCGAGAAGATACGCGCTCGCCCAGAGTGAGTTCGCGGACAGCTCCCAGATGGTGACATCCGGATTCCCCGTGAGCAGCGACGGCAGCGGCGCGGCCTTGAGCGACAACACCGACGCGGAGGGCGGGTGGGTGAACGACAGGGGAATCCCGAACGCGATGAGCATGCAGTTGATCGTCCACGGCACGCCTAAGGCGAAAGCCCCAACGATCGCCAGGACGCGCGCCGTCACGTCGGGCCCGGTACGGAGTGCGGCGCTGGCGGTGCGGGCCGCGCGGGCGAGGACCCCGGCACCGCAGAATGCCCAGCCTGCGAGCACACCCCGGAGGAGAATCAGGCTTGCGATCGCGGGCGCGCTGTCGGCCGTGTGCGGCACCCACAGTCTATCGATGACACCGGCCACAGGAATCATGATGATCGCGGCCCCCTGGAGGGGCCAGGGGCTGCGCCGCAGACGCGGCCACACCCACACCACCACCAACCAGGCCACCACCCACCCGCCGGCGGAGATGACGACCGCGTCCCACGAGGCCCATGTGCGCCCACCGGCGGACAGCGCCACGACGACCGGCACGAGCGGCCACGTGACGGCCACGCACACGACACTGCCTGCGAGCTGCCGCCATGTCACCTGGTGCGCGCCACGGGCGAGCACCCTGTCGCGCAGCACCATCCCGGCGGGGAGCACCTGCGCGAGCAACCCCGCAGCACCCAGGGCGCGCACTGCCAGCGGCGGCACCTCCCAGCCGCCCACCCACAGCATCACGAGCACAACCACGAGGAGACCGCCGCCGGCCGCGGGCCCCCACCACCACCGCCAGCGGGGAGCGAGCAGCGCGGCGGCCATGACCCCTGCGATCAGGGCGACGCACACCCCGCAGGTGGGGTGCCACGCCATCCCGGGGGAACCCGGAGCACCCCACAGCAGGTCGGGGTAGGGCGGCATCCACGCGGCAGGCAGCGACAAGAGCACTAATGCCAGCACCCCGGCGGCGAGCCCGAGAACGCCGGCGGTGCGCTGCGGGGTCATGGGGTGCCCCTGATTTCTGAGGCGGGGGCGGGGGCTGGGCGGCGCGTGAGGACACACGCGGCGCTCACGGCAGCACCGCAGCCCAGCAGCACCCACGGGGCACTGCCCCCGGCGAGCGCCGCCGTCGGCATCGCGGTAGCCACCAGCCACCAGCCCGCGCCGGCCCCGGCCTGGCGCACGTCGTGGCGCCGCACCCCGTCGAGAGCGAGAAAGCTGAACAGGAGGGTGGCTGCGGCGACGGAGACCGCCACCGACTGCGGCGCGAGGATCACGCTCGTGGTGCCGGGCCACACGGCCACGAAGGCGTCCTCAACCTGGGCGCGGGCGAGGCGCGCCGGCTGCAGCGACAACGTCGCCGCGTGGGCGGCACACCACCCCAGTGCCACCACCCCAAGACCCCACAGCGTCACCGTGGGTTCCCGTCGATGCTGCCCCACGAGAGACAACCCCACCCAGAGCAGCGCCCACATTCCAAGGCCGCACACCAGCTGAGTGCGCAGCGTCCACCATGCCAGCACCCACGTCCACTCGGCCGCCCCCGGCAGGGTCGTCGCCAGTGGCAGCAACAGCCCCGGGCGGGCGGCGAGGTGGTAGGAGAGAGCCGACCCATCCAGCTGCAGGGGAATGAACAGCCGGTACCAGACGAACGCCCAGGTGTGCGCCGCACCCCAGATGGCCACACCTGCCCGGGCCAACACGCGTCCGCTGCGATCCGGGCTGGCGTTGAGCTGCGCGGCGATCCCCCACACGGCGAGGAAAAACACGGCCACACACACCAGCTGTGCGACGGGTGCTGCACCCCGCAGCGCGAGGACGCGCAGAACCGCCGCCCAGGACTCGGCCGTGTCGACGTTCACCTCCGGGCGCAGGCCCTCCGGCAGGCCCAACGCCCAGCTGAGACTGAGGATCGCCAGCACCCCGCCGGACAGTAGTGCCGCCGACCACATCACCCACGCCTGCTGCCGGGGGCTGCGCCCACGCACCCACCCCAGCAGGCGGCTTCCGGCGGCGACGGCCGCGACCAGCAGCCAGGCGGACACCACCCAGGAGGCATCCACGAGCAGCTGCGCCCACGTTCCCGGCGTACCCGCGACCGCCCCAGCCAGGGGCAGCGCCGCCAGCGGCACCGCACACCCGGCGACCACGACCGGCGCGGTGGGGGCATGCGGTGCGGTGCCCCCGGCGCGGCGCCGACTCAGTGCGAAGCCCCCGATGTAGCCCACGGGAAGCACCACGCACGCGACCGCGGCGGAGAGGAGCAGCCCACCGCCGGGCAGGGAGCCCGCGCCGAGAGCCGAGTGCGCCGCCACACTCCCGAGCAGGAGCGTGCCCGCCACCAGGTGGCCCCACACCCACCGGCTAAGGGCGCGGCCGCCGAGCCCCCACCCGGCAAGGATGCCGCACACCACGACACTGACGAGGGCGAGCCCATACCCCGGGGTGAGAGTCCACGTCGCCACCGGCGGCACGACCTCCTCACCCCAGGTGCCGCCGGGGTGTACCCGGGTCGGCGGGGTGGCTGCTGGCACGCCGATGGCCGCGCAGGCGGCCGCGGCGAGCCCTGCCGCCGCCGCCCGCAGCGGGCGTGTCACGCGGGCGGTAGTGTGCGCCGCAGGCTGAGTGTCATGGGGAATCTCCTTCGCCGGTGCTGGGCGGGTGGCACTCCCACATTACTGTTCGGCGCGGGCGGCAGCCCTGGCCGCGCACAGGACACAGACGACCGTGCCGACAGCTGTCACGCACACCAGCGCGGCCGGGCCTGCCGTTGATACGCTGACCGCCCACCCGTGAGGCTGCGGCAGGGTCTGCACCAGGCCTGTCGCCAGCGGCCACCACGCCGCCGCCAACCCGGCCCACACCCACCGCGGACCGCCCGGTGTCCCGGTGACACGGCGCACCGCGGTGGCCGCCAGCGTATGCACCAGCAGGAAACTGAAACAACAGATCGCCAGCGCGTGGGCATCCTGGAAACTGTTCGTCGCCTCCACCAGCGGGGTGTAATCGTGGGACAGCAGGAACGAACCCCCTATCGTTGCCCTCTCGGTCAGGGTGTGCGGTGACCACAGCACAGCCGAGGCGTCGGCGAGGTGGGTGAGCATCCACACGGTGGCAGCCGCGCCTACGGCCCACAGCACCCCGGGGAGTGCCCGCACACCGGCCCGCAGCCGGCGCCCACTGCGCGCGGACACCGTGGGCCACAGGCCCCACAGCAGCAGCCACACGCCCAGGCACGCCGCCACCGTCGCCCCCAGCGTCGCCGGTGAGAGCGCCAGCACCACGCCCCCGCCAGGCGGGAACGGCGCGGCCGCCACCGCCAGCGGAATATCCGCATCCTGCGGGTAGGGCTGCAGCCCCTGCTGCTGCGCCATGATTTCATAGAGCACCCGCAGCGGCGGGTGCGGCAACGCCACAATCGGCACCAGCGCGTGGCCGGTGTGCAGGCTGAAGCTGGGCACCACCCCGCCACCGGCGAAGACGAACCCCAGCAGGAACAACCCGCCGAGGACAATCGCTGTGAGACGGAACGTCACATGCTGCTGCCGGACGGTCATGCCGTGGGCGATACGGTGCTGCACCAGCGGCGCGGCAACCCACCCCGCGCACCCAGCAATCAGGCCGACCAGGCCGACCAGCCCGCACGCAGTCGCCACGACGATCATGCCCTGGACGCCTACGGCGATGACGTCCACCGCCACGGGCGAGGTCACCTCGCCCTGTGCGTCGGCGAACGCCATCGCCGACGCTGCGGCCACCGTGGTGACGAACCCGACGACACCCGCCCCCAGGCCCAGGATCGTGAGCGCTGCCGCCACCCACGCGCCCGGTGCGCCCAGAGTCCCCCGGGATGCAAGATGCCGGCGTACACCCCGCACGAGCAGTACCACCACGGCCACCATCAGCGCCCACCCCAGCGGGGGAGTAAGCCACAGGCCGGTGGCGACGCGCCCCGACAGGCGCAGCGACTGCGCTATCGGCAGCAGTGCCAGCGGCAGCGCCACGCTATCCAGCCACTGCATGAGGGGGACCGTGCGGGGCGCGCCCAGCCACCCGGCCGCCCGGGCCGCGCAGACTCCCAGCGGCCAGCAACACACCACGACCCCCACCGCGGCAAGCGGCGTCACCTGGTCCCCGGCGCCGCAGGCGGCGGCGACCGTGGCGATGCCGACGATGAGCGCCCCGAGCACTGACCACCGCCACACCCGGGGCACAGCGCCCCGGGCCCGCAGGCCCAGCACCCCGGCCACCACCCCGCAGACGGTCCCCGCCACATCCAGTGGCAGCAGCCGGATCGCGGCGAACGACGACAACGGCACCATCGGCGGGTCCTGCCACAGCGGTCCCGCCCACCGGTACGGAGTACCGAACAACAGCCACGCCAGGCAGCACGCCCCTGTGAGGATCGCTGCGACGATGGCCGCCCATGACTTCGGCGCCGGCCCCGGAGCGGGCACTGCCGAGTCGCACGTCATCGGCGGCGGCTGCTGGGGGTCGCCGGCTTCCAGGGAATGAGGGGACGCAACCATGTTGTCGAGGGTATCTCTCCGGCATCCGCGGGGCACCCGTGGCTCCCAGATGGGGGAGGGCGTTGGGACCAGGGGTGATCCGCTACGCGGGTGCGTGGGCGTTGTCTGCGGCATGCGTGCTGTAGCCGCCCGGGGGATAGGCTGCAAGAGTCCTTGTGTGTGCGTGCGCCGCTGTGCGGTGGCGCCCACAGACCATGCGAGACGACTGCGGGAGGCACCAATGATCATCACGGGCATCGTGCTGCTGATGCTGCTGGGCACGTTTTTCCTGCCGGTGGAGGTGCTCCAGCTCCCCATCGTGGCGGGGCAGCTGCGCCCCTGGCAGCTGCTCACCGCGGGTGTGGGAGACCTGCACCTTGTGGGGCTGGTCATGAGTGTGGTGCTGGCGCTGGTGGTGCTACCCCCGGCGCAGCGGCTTTGTGGCCCCCGGCGGCTGGTGGCGGTGATGCTGGGCGGGCAGGTCGCCAGCGCTGCCTGCGGGCTGCTGTTGGTGCGGGCAGCGTCCGCTGTGGTGCCGGCGTGGGGCGAGCAGTTCTCCGCCCAGATGTACTTCACCCCCTGGCCGTGGCTGGTGTTCACCGCCTGCGTGGCCGCGGCGAGTGCGCCGGCACTGTGGCGTACCCGCGTGTGGGTGGCGGCGGGCGCGCTCGCGGCGACGATGCTGCTGTTTTCCGGCACGGTGGAGGATTTCCCCCTGGCCTGCGGGGCGGGGCTGGGTATCCTCCTCGGGCACCGGCAGGCCGGCCTGCGCCTGGCGTGGCCGCGGGTGTCCGTCCGGGAGCGGCGCCTCGCGGTCGCGCTTGTCACCGTCCAAGCCCTTGTCGGCCCCTTCCTTGCGGCACTGACCCCGCCGACGGTGCACCGGGCACCCGCCGGCAGCGTCACCGAGTTCGCCCGGCAGATCGCCCCCTGGCGGGATTCGATGCTGCTCACCGGGTGGGATGTTGCCACCCGGCAGGACACTCCCGCAGGCTACGACTCGGTGGCGTGGTTCGCGAACCTGATGAGTGGGGCGTTGCCGCTCGTGGTGGTGTTCGTCGCCGCCCTGGGGCTGGCCCGGGGCCGGCGGCTCGCCTGGTGGGTGATGCTGGGCAGCCAGCTCGCGAGCCTCCTCGTCATCGCCGCCTCCGCGGAAGCACTCGCCGGGGATCCCGCCACCGCGAGTACTGCCGAGTGGGTGGACCTCGGCGGGGCGCTGGCGCCGAGCGGCCTGGCGGTTGTGCTGCTGCTGGTGACGGTGCGTAGCTTCCCCGTGCGCGGCTCCCGGCTCAACCTGGTGGGCCTCAGTGCATCCCTCCTCGCGATTGTCGGTGCCTGGGCGGCCGGCAGTTGGGTGCTGCGCCGCCACTTCGACACCCCCTGGACGCCGGGGGACTGGCCGCGGCTGGTGCTGCCGCACACCATTGCCGCGCCCCGCACCCACATTCCCCAGGACTACTGGGCGTGGGCTGTCACCGGTGGGGCCCACACCGCCTGCTGGGTGGTGGTCGCGGTGTTCCTCGCGGGCGCCTTACTGCGGGTCCCGCACGAGGACGCGCAGGTGGCGCGCGCCCGGCGCATCCTCGCCAGCGGCACCGGCGATCACTTGAGCGCGATGACGGTGTGGCCGGACAATCGCTACTGGTTCGCCACGAGCGCAGACATCCCGCCCCTGGGCGGGCTCGCCGAAAGGGGAGAGGAGGACCCTGTCGACGCAGGCTACGTTGCCTACCGGGTGCACCTCGGGGTGGCGATCACCCTCGGGGAGCCGGTCCTCGCCGGCCGCATCGCCGGCGTCGGGGTGGACCCCACGTCGGCGGCCGCCGCCGCGGAACGCCGGGTGCTGCGCGCGGAGATCGCCACCGCGTTTGAGGCCTACGCCCGCAGCATGGGCTGGCAGGTCGCCTGGTACTCCGTCGACGAGGACTTCCACCGCCCCGGCTACCGCAGCGTGCCCGTCGCCCAAGAATCCCTCATCGACACCCGCGGAAGCGTCACGTTCACGGGCAAGAAATTTCAGGATGTGCGCACCGCCCGCAACCGGGCGGCGAAAGAACACATCACCGCCCAGTGGACCACCTGGGAGGAGGCGCCCCGCCGCACCCGGGAGGGCATCATCGCCCTGTCGGAAGAATGGGTCCAAGACAAAGCCCTGCCGGAGATGGGGTTCACTCTCGGCGGGGTGGAGCAACTCCCCGGCGCCCGGCTGCTGCTCGCCGTCGGCGCAGACGGCCACATCCACGGGGTGACCAGCTGGCTGCCGGCCCGCGTCGACGGCACCACCCGGGGCCTCGTGCTCGACTTCATGCGGCGCGACGCCGCAGGCTTCCGCCCGGTCGTCGAATTCCTCATCGCCGAAGCTGTCCTCGCCGCCAGTGAGGAAGGACTCGACTGGGTGAGCCTCTCCGGGGCTCCGCTCGCGCACCCCACGCCTGAGGACGGCGACAGCACCCGGGTCCTTGAGCGCATTCTCGACCACATCGGCCACACCATGGAACCCCTCTACGGGTTCCGCTCCCTGGCGAGCTTCAAGAAGAAATTCCAACCCCAACACCGCACCTGGTCGTTGCTTTACCGCGACGAACTCGCCCTCCCCGCCATCGGCCTGGGGATCACCAAGTGCTACCTGCCGACCCTCGACATCCGCGACGTCGCCCACGTCCTCGCGCACCTGCGCACCAGCCGCGCCGACGCCACCCACACCTAAAGGTGCCGTGGGCGCGCACCGCACGGCACTGCACCGCACCGTCCCGCACTGCACTGCACTGCACCCTATATATATAAGGAAAGGGTGCGCCCCGGCGCGGGGGTAGGGTGCACTAGCCCCGGGGGCAATGGAGGAGGGTTGCTTTCTGCCGCCGCGCACTAGCATGAGGGGCGTGAGCAGCCTGAATGATTACGAGCGCATCGCGGCCGGTAAGGTGCGCGACATCTACGCCGTTGATGACGACACCCTGCTGATGGTGGTCTCCGACCGCATCAGCGCCTTCGACTACATCCTCGACACCCCCATCCCCGACAAGGGGGCGGTGCTGACCGCGATGAGCGAGTTCTTCTTCCACGCCCTCGACGTGCCCAACCACGTCGCAGCCCCCCTCGACGACCCCCGCATCCCCGCCGAGGTGCGCGGCCGGGCGATGCTGGTGAACAAGCTCGACATGGTGCCCTTCGAGTGCGTGGCCCGCGGCTACCTCACCGGCAGCGCGCTGAAGGAGTACCAGGAGACCGGCGCCGTGTGCGGAATTGAGCTTCCCCCGGGACTGACGGAGGCCTCCCGCCTGCCGGAGCCGATCTTCACCCCCGCCACCAAGGCAGAGATCGGCGACCACGATGAAAACGTCACCTTCGACTATGTGGTGAACGCCCTCGGGCAGGAGGCGGCGGAGGAACTCCGCGACGCCACCCTGGGGATCTACACCGCCGCCGCCCGCATCGCGGAGGATGCTGGCGTCATCCTCGCGGACACGAAGTTCGAATTCGGGCGCGATGCTGAGGGCCGGCTGGTGTTGGCTGACGAGGTGCTCACCCCGGACTCCTCCCGCTACTGGCCCGCCGAGGGCTACTCGGAAGGCCAGGTGCAGCCCTCCTTCGACAAGCAGTACGTGCGCGACTGGTTGAAGGCCAACACCACCGACTGGGAGGACCTGCCCACCCTGCCCGAGGACGTCATTGCCGCGACCCGGGCCCGCTACATCGAAGCCTTTGAGAAGATCTCCGGCACGAGCTTCGCCGACTACCTGGCGCGCGTCGCCGCCCCCGGGGCTTAAAGGCCCTCCAGGTATCTGTCTTTTTCGTTCCTCTGTCCGCTCCTCGGCGGCTGGGTGCGCCGCGCGCCCAGGTGCCGGGGAGCGGTGCCCTGTGCGGCCGGCGGTGGCGTAGGTGTGCTGCCGTAGGATGGCTGGCATGGATTCCACAATGAACACGGATGCACACACCGCGCCCCGGGCGGCGGCCCGCCCGGTGACCCGCAGCCACCACGGCCGCGACTTCGTCGACAACTACGAGTGGATGCGCGACAAAGACTCCGCGGAGCTCCGCGCCTGGCTGGAGGACAACAACGCCTACACAGACTCCCAGCTCGAGTTCCTCGCCCCGCTGCGGGAGAACCTCTTTCACGAGATGAAGTCCCGGGTGAAGGAAACCGACATGTCGGTGCCCACCCGCATGCGCGGCTGGTGGTACTTCACCCGCACCCAGGAGGGCCAAAGCTACGGCATGTTGTGCCGCGTGCCCGCCACCGGCGCGGCCGATGAAATGCCGCCCGAGGTGCGCGAAGACTCCACCCTCCCCGGCGAGGAACTCATGCTCGACTGCAATGCGCTGGCCGAGGGGCACGAGTTTTTCTCCATGGGTACTTCCACCGTCAACGACTCGGGCTCGGTGCTGGCCTACAGCACGGACACCGCCGGCGATGAGCGCTACACCCTGGTGTTCCTCGACCTGGCGACAGGCGAGCTGCTGCCCGACCGCCTCGACAACATCGACGGTGGCGGCACCTGGGTCGGCGACGAGTATTTCTTCTACACCCGGGTGGACTCCTCCTGGCGGCCCTATCAGGTGTGGCGCCACCGCATGGGCACGGACGTCGCGGACGACGTGCTCGTCTACCAGGAAGACGATGAGCGTTTCTGGCTTGGGGTGGGCACCACCCGCAGTGAGAAGTACCTGCTGGTGGCCGCAGGCTCCAAGGTGACCTCCGAGGTGTACTACCTTGACACCCGCGACCCCGAGGGTGCGCTCACGTGCATCCGCCCCCGCGAGGAGGGCCGCGAGTACGACGTCGACCACATCCACCTCGGCGGCCGCGACCTGTGGGTCGTCACCCACAACGCCTTCGGCCCGAACTTCGCGGTCAGTGTGGTGGAGGTCGGCCAGCCGCTCGACTTCGATGCCGCGTACACCCTCGTGCCGCACCGCGCGGACGTCCGCCTCGAGGGGGTGGATCCCTTCGCCCAGTGGCTGGTGCTGGGCTACCGGGCGGGCGGCATCGGCCGCCTGGCGATCATGGATCTCCGCGCGCCGGGCGAGGACCAGGACGGCGACCTGGCGGATCTCTTCGGCACCTTTGAGCAGCTGGAATTCCCGGAGGAGTTGTACACGTGCTCGATGGGGGCGAACGCCGAATGGGAGGCCAGCCGCCTGCGGGTAGCCTACGGCTCCTTCACGGTGCCGTCCACCCTGTACCAGCTGGACCCCGCCACGGGGGAGCGGGTGGTGCTCAAGCAGCAGGAAGTGGTGGGCGGCTACACCCCGGAGGATTATGTGGCGCGCCGCCTGTGGGCCACCGCGGAGGATGGCACCCGCATCCCGGTGAGTATGGTGCACCGCGCGGACCTCGATGTCAGCCAGCCGCACCCGGTGCTGCTGTACGGCTACGGCTCCTACGAGCACTCCATCGATCCGGGTTTCTCCGTCATGCGCCTGTCGCTGATGGACCGGGGCATCATCTTCGCGGTCGCGCACGTCCGCGGCGGCGGGGAGATGGGCCGCGGCTGGTACGACAACGGCAAAACCACCACGAAGCGCAACACCTTCACCGACTTCATCGCGGTCGCCAAGGACCTGATTGCCCGAGGTGTGACGACGACGCCGCAGCTGGCGGCCGCGGGTGGCTCCGCGGGCGGGCTGCTCATGGGGGCGGTGGCGAACCTGGGCGGCGAGTACTTCACTGCCATTCACGCCGCCGTGCCCTTCGTCGATCCGCTGACGAGCATGCTCATGCCGGAACTGCCGCTCACCGCCACCGAATGGGACGAGTGGGGCAACCCGCTGGATGATGCGGAGGTGTACGACTACATGGCCTCCTACGCGCCCTACGAAAACATCACCGCCAAGCCCTACCCCAACATTTTGGCCACCACCAGCCTCAACGACACCCGGGTGCTGTACGTGGAACCCGCGAAGTGGATCGCCGCCCTCCGCGAGACTGCCACCGCCGGTGAGTTCCTGCTGAAGACGGAAATGGCCGCCGGCCACGGCGGCGTGTCCGGCCGCTACGCCTCCTGGCGGCAATCGGCCTACGAGTACGCCTGGCTCATCAACCAGATGACGGGGCTGACCGCCTAACATGCGACAAGGCACGCCCCCGAGAAAGTAGTGAACTCCTACTTCCGGGGGCGTGCCTGCGGGGTGTGCCGGGGAGGTGCGCTACGAGGACAAGGCTCCCTGTCCGAGCACGGCCGGCAGGTAGCCGAAGAATCGGGGCTGACGATGGTGGAACAACCCATTGGCTTTCGACTGCCAGGTGCGCTGCTGAGCCTCGAACAGGATGGTGATGTCGCTGGCGGCCCGCGCCAGGGCTGCCTCAATGTCATCGTCGCTGATGGCCTCGTCCGGGCAGACAGCATCTGCACCCCACCGGGCTTCCTTGGTGATCATCATCCCGGGCGGCCAGTGGGGGTCCTCTTTGCACATGATCACCTGGGATTCGTCCAGCGGACCATGCATGAGAATCTCGACTGCGCGTGCGCGGGACATGGTGGTGTCTGTGCCCGCCTGCGTGGAGCTCGTCGTGCTTGACCCCGAGCTTGCGGCGTGCGCGTCAGTCGCCGTGGCGAGTGACACTGCGGCCGACAGGGCGAGAAGAACGGGTGCGTAACGTTTCATGAGTGCATCATCCTTAGCTGCTCGTTGATGAGGACGAGGACATCGAGTTCCAGCGCTCGAGCGCAGAAAACACCCGGTCCGGGTGACTCGTGAACATCAGGAGGAAATCACGGATGAGGTCACCATCTGCGGGGCGGCCACTGGTGGAACCGTAGACGAACGCTGCGGAGCCCTGGGCTGCCGGATCGGAACTAACCGCTGGGTGGGAGGACTGCGCCGACGCAGGGGCGGCGAGCCCGTGGACACAGAGGCCGACCGCGAGAGCAAGCGTCGTGATGCGTCGGGAGTGAGTCACTGTTCCTCCATCAGGTTACGAATGGTCTCCACGCCAGCCTTGCTGATTCCGCTGCTGGACCAGCAGAAGGAAAGGCAGGGATCCAAAGGCTTCACCACGTCAATAGGCTTCGGAGGTGGAGTCTTCATGGTCTCGTTGATCCACGTGAGATGATCTGCGACAGGGGTTGCGTAATCTCGGTACTTGGGGTCCTTCGGATCTTTGGAACCGCCACTCAAGACACCATGAAGAGTGGTGGGATAAGCAAAGAGCCCGGAGCCGGAGTCGCCTCCGACGGTCGCGTGTGGGAGCGGAACGTCGAGGTGGATTTCCATCAGTCCGTGCCACTGCTGCTTTCCATAGGTCTTGTCGTAGTCCGTGACGAAAAACACCGAGCGGGTGGGAACGCCGTCGCGTTGGCCACCGTAACCGGTGACTGCGAACCGGGTACCCTTCTTCGGGCGCTCCTTGGAGAGTGCAGGAGTTTCCGGCGACAAGCCGGAACTCACCCTCACCATCGCAAGATCGGTTGTCGCGTTGGGGTGCAGATATACAGCCAAGACGTTTGCCTTCGTGCCGTCATACTGCTTGATGTAGCCGTTGAACTCACTCCCATTACGGAAGCAGTGCTTAGCGGTAAGCCAGAAACTCCCGCGGATGTGGTTCGCCGTGCATAGCCCCTGCGTTTGGTTCCAGAGCTCGCCGACAAACTTGTTCTTGTCTTTGAACGGGCTCAGCGTGCGAGGCTGATACTCCGCTCGGGAAGACAAGTCTTCAGTCTCCCCCTCGTCGTTGATGACAAGAGGACCGTCATGTTGCTGGGTCTGATACCGCATTTCACGATCGACGTAGTCTTCGACCACAGCGCGGTCTTCGGCAGGCAGTGACGAGAGCAATGCTTCGTACTGTGCGTCTTCGGGCGTGGCGTTGGCTGGAGCGCTGACTGCAGGGAGCAGCAGTGCAGCGCTGATGAGCGCTAAGATCTTGCGTTTCATCATACTCGCTCCAATCGGGAGGTTGGGTTCTTGATGGACACACTAACCTAAACAACGCTCGCAAGGGGGTGAATGTGGGAAATTTTCAGGTGGTGGGGGTGGCAATTCTGTGGTGTCTACATCCTGAACAGTGGTGATAGATTTGGCAAGGGGGTACCCGAAGGGGTTCCGTAGTGCGCAGGGAGCGGCCCTTGGGGCATTGGTAGGGCTGTTCGTGAGGCTGAATCAAAGGGAATGGAAGTGCAAAAGGGGGACCGGTTCATGTCGGTTTCGCGGGAGCTCTATAGTGCACCCTCGCCGTCGTTGTCGCTGGTGTCCTGATGTTCCTGCCGCCAGAAATACCGCCGCAGGTAGAACAGTGGAATGATGAACAGCCAGTAGGCGAGCGTGTCTCAGAACAGGAACCTGGGGAGCTTACCCCAGTCGATCTGGGACCACTCAAGGCCCTGCTGGGAGGGGCTGGCGAGTCCCCGGAATCCGGTGAGCCGGTGAGGGACGAACTCGATCATTCCCAAGACAGGGGGTAGTCCGAGGGCCAGCCACAGTGAGGCACCTGCGGCTCGCCGTTGTCGTCCGCCACCGTTCACAGCTCTGATAGGCCTGGCGGGGGCGTTCGCCAGCCGGTCCCAGATCGACCGGCGCTCGTCGCTCAGGGTGTCCATCCTTGGATGGTGTGGCCCCTGGCGGGTGGGGTGTGCGCCGTGCGGGTGGCCGACGTGTGCGCATCGCCGCACAGCGTGTGTGGGGCTGCTACCCCCAATCGGTGGGGCGGGGGTAGGGCTGCGGGTGTGACGCATAGACAGGTCCGCGTGGTGTCCGTTACTTTGTGTTCTGTGACGTGAAGCGGCGCATGGTCGTCCCACCGGCTTTCCCGTGGGGTGTGCGCGAACTGGCAATCGTTGTTGTCGCCAGTTCACCCATCTCAGCGGTGCGGATACCCCCGCTGCCTGGCATGCGCCGCGACGTGTTCGTCCCCCACCACCGCACCGTCCCCGCACTGTCGGGGTGGGTGGTGCCGTGGGTGTCGTTCTTTTCTTCACTCTTTTCTTCGCTGCTCTTTCCTCCCCGCGATTCCACCTCGCGGCGCACCCCGCCGCACGTGCCCACCCCGCCACCCCTGGGGTGATGCCTTTTTTTTGCGTGACGCCGTCTCTGGCGACACCGTGGCGTGCGCGGGGACTGTCCCCTGTGTCCTCACCACCGACGCAGCTCCTGTCCATCGCACGGGGGCTGTGACCGGCAGGGAGGAGCACCAGTTACCCCTTTGGTGAAAGGAACACCTGATATGAGTCCTCAGGTGCATCAGCACACAGACGAAAACCTTGGCGACCACACGGTCATGGACTACCTGGAGCAAGCCGAAGGCGTCGGCGAGCACCCCGTCCGCCGCCACGGCATCGGCATGGTCGCCGGCATCCTGGCGGCCATCCTCATCTACCTCATCTTCCCCCACTCGGCGGTCGACATCGTCAACGGCCTGCAGCCGGACGCGGAGGTGCCGTTCACGGACTCCGCGCTGCGGATCACGGCCGCCACCGCCGTGCTCATGGGCATTTGGTGGATGACGGAGGCCATCCCCCTGGCCGCCACGGCACTCGTGCCGCTGGTGGTGTTCCCGCTCAGCCAGACCATCGCCTTCGGCAAGATCTCCGGGCAATACGCCAGCCCCACCATCTTCCTGTTCATGGGCGGCTTCATCCTGGCGCTCGCGATGCAGCGCTGGAACCTGCACCGCCGCCTCGCGCTCGCGGTGGTGCTGGCCGTCGGTACGAAGCCGAAGCAGCTGGTGTTGGGCTTCATGCTGGCCACGGGCTTTTTGTCCATGTGGGTGTCCAACACTGCGACCGCGGTCGTCATGCTGCCGCTGGGTCTGTCGATTGTCATGCTCGCCGCCGACATCATTGGTGGCGTGGACAAGCTGAAGAACTTCTCCACCGCCCTCATGCTGGGCATTGCCTACTCGGCGTCGATCGGTTCGCTGGGCACCATCATCGGCACCCCGCCGAACGCGCTGCTCCAGGGCTACCTAGAGGACACCCACGACATTGTCATCGGCTTTGGCCGCTGGATGATGGTCGGCGTGCCGCTGGCCGTGGTGTTCCTCTTCATTGCCTGGTTCATCCTCGTCACCATCTTCAAGCCCGAGATTGCTGAGATCCCCGGCGGCCGGGACCTGATTCGTAAAGAGCTCGACGACATGGGCCGCATGGGCCGCGGTGAGACGCTCACCGCCATCATCTTCGCCGGTGCCGCCATCAGCTGGGTTGTCATCCCGATCGTGCTCAAGCGGACGGACAGCAAGCTGGCCATCGCCGATGCTGCGATCGGCATGGCGGCAGCCATGCTGCTGTTCATGATCCCCACCCGCCTGAAGAAGGGCGTGCGGCTCATCGACTGGGCGACAGCCTCCAAGCTGCCGTGGGATGTGCTGCTGCTGTTCGGCGGTGGTCTCGCACTGAGCAAGATGTTCTCCGAGTCGGGTCTGAGCCTGTGGATCGGTGAACAGTCCAAGGCGCTGGCCAATCTGCCGACGATCCTGCTCATCGCGGCGATTGCGCTCATCATCATCTTCCTCACCGAGTTCACCTCCAACACCGCCACCGCGGCGGCGTTCCTGCCGATCATGGGCGGCGTGGCCGTCGGCATCGGCCTGACGGAGGCCGCCCCGGAGAACGTCATGCTGCTCACCATCCCCGTCGCCCTCGCCGCCACCTGTGCGTTCATGCTGCCGGTGGCGACCCCGCCGAACGCGATCGCTTTCGGCTCCGGCTACGTCAAGATCTCTGAGATGGTGCGCGGCGGCCTGTGGCTCAACCTCATTGGCGTCGTCCTCATCACCCTGGTCACCTACTTCCTCGCGGTGCCGGTCTTCGGCCTGGTGCTCTAACCCGGCACGCAGAACAACCCCGCGCGGCAGGCGGGCGCACACCCCGCGCCCCGCAGCCGCCCTCATCAGCGCCCCCTCAGCAGCCACACCCCTTCGCTGCCGGTGGGGCGCTCGTGCATGTGCAGGTCGGGCGACAAGCCCCCACGCGAAGCCGGCCCGCAGCCGTCCCGGGGGAGCCGCCTCCGCCCTGCGGAGCGTGAGTGTGCGCGACGGGGGCGCGAGGAGGGGTGAGGCGCAGCGTACGTGCGTGCCTGTGGCGGGGCGGCGGTGAGGAGGTACTGGGACGGCGATGAGGGTGTCACGGGGTGGCGCTGAGGGCGGGGCACGGCGCGGCGAGGGGGCTCCCCAGGAGGCCCCGCACGGGGGCGAGTGCGGGGTGCGCGACCCGGTCGCTGAGGCCGATCCGCGCGGCGGGGCGCGGCGGCGAAAAATGAGTGTGGAGTACACAAATGGGGGTAATTGGCGGGGGTAATGATTGGGGTGCTGAGGCCCCGCTGCGAGGGGGTGGGAAAAAATCCTGCCGAAAACGCTGCGCAGCCAACCCTTGCTGTGGCACACTGCCAACAACCATGCGTGCACCCGCACGCGCGGGGGAGAACCACACCTCGCATCCCACACCAAAGTCCGACAGGCCCCGGCCTGTGGTGCAGACGCACCACGGCGGGTGGGATGCGGAGGCGTGGCGTCTTCACATCACTGTCTTTACTGTCTTTCTTTTCTTGTCTTCCATGTGATGCACACACGCACCCCACCCCGGGGCGCGCCTGGGGCCGTGCCGCCGGAGTCCTGCCGGTGGAGCCTGCGCGGTGGGGCGCGTGTGTGCCGTGTTCTCGGAGGGGATGGCTCATGCCACACAATCGTTCACACGCGTACGCCCACCCCGGCGGCCACCCGCAGCCGCGCACCGCGCCGCCCGGGCAGGGTTCGCGCCTCGCTGGCGCGCTGCAGCGGGGGCTGCTCCTGGGGTGCCTGGGACTTGCCGGCCTGGGACTTGTCGGCTGCGCACTGCCCGGCGGGCAGCACGCACCGCGTATCGCGCACACCGCCGCCGACAGCAGCACCCCGCCCACCGCCGCCCGCGGCGGCGGACTGTTCGACCGCGAGGGGCAGGCACCCGCGGCGGCCACACCCGCCCCGCCGCGCGGCAGCGCCGCGGCCACCCGCACCCGCGGGGCGAGGGACGGCGACGACACGGCGGCGGACACTAACCCCGGGCGGGGCCGCCACCGGGGCGACGCCCCGGCCGCCGCCGAAGGCGACTGGTGGGGCACCACCCAAGGCCGGCTCGCCCGCGCCGCCGAAGGCGACTGGTGGGGCACCACCCAAGGCCGGCTCGCCCGCGCCGCCGGTGAGCGCTGCGACGCGGCCTGCAAGAAACGCTTAGACGACCTGGAGCGCACCCTCCCCGAGGAATGGATCCCGCCCGCCGCCGGTGGGCCGACCCTCCCCGGGGCCACGACCGGTGGGGACGAAGCCCTCCTGCCCGAAGGCAGTGTGGACTGGCGGGAACGTGCTAAAGAACAACAACGTGATTGGCTCGACGGGCCGCTGTACGCCGCACTGCCCGCGGAGAAGAAGAAGCTCCTCAACCCCTGCAGCGAGGAACTGTTCGACCTCTACGGCAGCTACGACCTGGTGGCCGGCGGTTTCCCCGAATACTCCCTCCCCGGACTCATGCACAGCTGCTACCTGCGGCCCACCTTCGCCCCCTACGAGGACGTCATCATCCACCTCACCAGCGACTGGGACACCCGCCAGCGCGCACCCCACATCGCCACCGAAGAGCTGCCCGCCCACTCCACCACCGTGCAGTACTACCGACTCGCCGCTACGGACGACCTCGACATCTCCTGCGCGATCGCCCACGACTCCCGCACCCGCGGGCGCTTCACCCTCGAGGTGCTGTCCGGCGGATCGTTCCCCTCCCGGGCTGACGCCTGCACGGCCGCATGGATGATTGCTGAGGAATGGGATCGCAACGATGCGTTCACCAACGCCGTCAAATAGCAACAGCAACACCCGCGCCCTGCGGCGGGGCCGGCATCTGCGGCCGTCCGTCGTGCGTGCCGGGCGCGCTGCAGCAGTGGGCGCAGTCGGACTGCTTGCGGCGGGCTGCGTGGTGGCACCGGGAAGCAACACTCCACAGGGCGGGGGAGAAGAACCCGCAGCAGGGATGGCGACATCAACGGCGGCCGACACAGGTCCGGCGGCGGGGGACTTCTGGGAGACGGTCGACTACGCGGCCATCAACACCGGCTTTGACCCCTACGACCCGCACCTCGACTTGTTTAACCCCTGCGCAGATGAGCTGTTGCCAGTGTACGAAGCTCTCGGCTTAGGGCAGGCCCGCGCGTACGACCATGTCATCGAAGGAAAACCCCATTTGGTGATGTGGAACTGCTTGATGAAGGACCCAGAGCGGTTCCTCTCCGATTACGAAATCGCAGTGGAACCGATTAACCCCACCCTCATCGAGACCCGCTCTGATGCCTTTCGGGAGGACGCCCCTGAAAGCATCGTCCCGGGCGCCTACTTCACCCACAACTACGTGATGCACACGGAGAAGAGCGGGCAGAACTGCCAAATCAACATCGATACCGCCCGCGGGCGACTCGCGGTATCCCATGGCACCACGTACCAGGTCGATGAGCTGGCACTCCATTGTGAGCTCGCGCAGCAGCTCCTCGATTCCGTGATGAAAGACGAACAATTCTTGCGCGCACTGTATGGAGACGACCTGCCGTTGAAGAGCGCCGAGCCTGCGACGCGGCGCGTGTCGCAAGGAGGAGTCAGTCGTGGCGAATGACAAGAACTTCGCGCGGCTGGGCGTGGCTGCCACGATTGTCCTCGCCGGGGTGGCGGTGAGCGGATGTGTGGTGCGCCCGGGCGCACCGGGCGCTGCCAAGCCGGTGGCCCCTGTAACGGAGGCATCGCAGGAGACGGCGGAGAGCGCTGAGTTCTGGGAGCGCGTGGACTACACCGCGATCAACACGGGCTTTGATCCGTATGCCCCGGAGTTCGACATCTTCAACCCGTGCTCGGACGAACTCATGCCTGTGTACGCGGACCACGGCATACCGATGGACCGTGGGGATTTCGTCGAAATCACCGAGCCCGCCCATTGGTTCAGCTGGAGCTGCCTCAGTAGCCAATCCAGGCATCTGATGGAGGACTACGAAATCACCGCAGAGCCCGTCAGTCGGACCGCCATGGAACGCAATGGCGACTCCATTCTGGGGGAAGCACCATCACCGCTGATCCCGGGCACGATCTTTGCGCACAACTATGTGATGGACAAGGACAGAGGTGGCCAAAACTGTCAGGCCAGCGTCGATACCGTCCGAGGACGCGTCGCGGTGAGCCGCCGCTCTCCGGTGGAGTTGGACGTGGACAAGCACTGCGCCCTGGCGCAGGCGAAGCTTGAGGAGCTGTTCAAGGATGAGCGGTTCCTCCGGGCAATCTACGGGGAGGATCTACCGCTGAAGAATGCGGATTCTGCGTCACGCCCTGGAATGCCCCGGTTTTTTCGGTCCACTCGACTTGAGTGTCGCGTGACCCCTCCTACCAGGAGGAAAGGGAAAATCA
>NZ_PPDL01000066.1 GCF_002994655.1 Corynebacterium sp. 13CS0277 | reverse complement strand
GCCTGGCGGATGCCTGCGATGATCACCGTGGACTCAAAATGCACCGCGAGCTTGTCGACACGTAACGCCACAGCCCGGTGCTGCTTGAGCCGACCAATCAGGCACTCCACGCAATTCCTTCGCGCATACTCCACCCGATCCAACTTCCTCGGCCTGCCACCCTTGCTACCCCGCCGCTTCCGGGCGTCTTTGACTTGGGACGTTTCCGGGATCACGGTCGCGATTTTCCGCGCCCGAAGCTTGTCCCTGTTGTCTCGTGACCCGTAGGCACAATCGGCGGCAACCATGGCAGGAGTTTTACGAATCCTGCCACTGTCGGTTGGGATGTTGATCTTGTCGAGGACGTTGAACAACTGTGGAGAATCACCCTTTTGACCTGCGGTGATAACAACCCCCAGCAGGTGTCCTGTGTGGGACGCTGCGATGTGGAACTTGGACGAAAAACCTCCTCGGGATCGTCCCAGTCCATGATCAACAGGCTCATCAGGGTGCCTGATAAACGAATCCCTTCGGGCGCCGGCGGCGTGCACGCTTGCGCGTGCGGTGCCGGAGTCGATGGCGACGAAGCTTAACAGTTCCTCCGGGGTGGCGGTCATCAGGTTGACGACGGTGAGGATACGGTTCCACACGCCTGCAGCTGTCAGTTGAGCGAACAGTGCGTATGCGGCATGCCAGGGCCCGTAGCGGGTGGGGATGTCGCGCCAGGGGCATCCAGTGCGGGTGCGGTAGAAGATGCCGTCAACGAGGTCACGTATGGGGTGTTTTCTGGGCCTGCCTAG
>NZ_PPDL01000065.1 GCF_002994655.1 Corynebacterium sp. 13CS0277 | reverse complement strand
CGCCGCGAATCTTTGCGCTTTGGATGATGCCGGGATTGATTACATCGTTGGCGAACGGCCGACATCGCTGCCGCGCGATCTGCCGCAAACAGCGGGGAAGGACACCGTGTTTGAGCGGGTCAAGGCTTTGAAAATCCGCGGGAAGCAGGTAGCCGAGGCGCGGTTGGTGGTGTCGTTTTCCTCGTCGAGGTACGAGCGTGACATCAAGGTTCTTGAAGAGCAGCTGCAACGCGCGAAGAAGTATGCCGATGGCACCAGCAGTTTGACGAAGCCACGATTTGTGAAAACGATTGGTGGGAAGGCTGTGGTGGATGACAGCAAGGTCGCGCGGAGGCGTGAGCTTGCCGGTTGGAAGGGGTTGTTGACGAACCTGGATAAATCGGGTGCGTCTGCGGGGCAGATTTTGGCGGCGTATCACACGTTGTTCCAGGTGGAAGCTAGTTTTCGGATTATGAAGTCCGATCTTGACGCGCGTCCGATGTATCTGCGTCGGCCGGAGATGATTCAAGCGCATATCACGATGGTGATGTGTGCGGTTGCTGTGTGCCGGCATGTGGCTGAGTGTGCTGATGAGCCTTCGGGGTGGGTGGTGAAGGCGTTGGAGAGGGTGTTGACGGCCAGGATCCGTCAACCCGATGGCGAGATCGTTGAGATCCCGCCGTATATGCCGGAGGAGGTGCAGCGGATTGTGGCTGCTGTGCAGGATTTTCCGGTGAAGGGGTATCCGCAGCCGCGGGAGGGTGATGAGCGGAAGCGGATGCGGCAGGACTACGAGCGGGAGTTGTTCGGAACGTACTAACCCAAATTGTGAAACTCAGG